>JAODBK010000074.1 GCA_025463925.1 Acidimicrobiales bacterium
CGGTCGCCGGGCGCTGCGCTTCCCGCCGGCGACCGCCCTGGCCGCCGTCTCCGGCGCGTCGGCCGACCGCTACGTCGACCAGCTGCGCGGCCGCGTCGACGTCGAGCTGCTCGGCCCGGCCGACGGCCGTTGGCTCGTCCGCGCGCCCGACCACCAGACGCTGTGCGACGCGCTGGCATCGGTCACCCGGCCGCCGGGCCGCCTCCGCGTCGAGGTCGACCCCCTCCGTCTCTGAACGTCGTCGGAGAACGGAGAGTGGCGCCGCTACCATCGACGACTGCAATGGCGCCCTATCAGATCCGGATCTTCGGCGACCCCGTGCTCAAGGAGCGCGCCGCCGACGTCACCGACATCGACGGGCGGCTGGCCAGGCTGGCCGACGACATGATCGTGACCATGCACGATGCTCCGGGCGTCGGCCTGGCGGCACCGCAGGTCGGCGTGCAGAAGCGGATGTTCGTGTACGAGGTGCCCGACGGCGACGGCCCCCACACGATCGTCAACCCGGTCATCACCGAGAGCCGTGGTGAGTGGGTCTACGACGAGGGTTGCCTCTCGGTCCCCGGCCTGAGCTTCGAGATCGTGCGGCCGAAGGAGGTGCACCTCACCGGGCTCGACCTCGACGGCAACGAGGTCTCGATCGAGGCCGACGAGCTCATGGGCCGCCTCTTCCAACACGAGCTCGACCACCTCGACGGGGTGCTGCTGTTGGAGCGGCTGGACAAGGTCCAGCGCAAGGTCGCCATGCGGGCGTGGCGGGAGCGCACCATGGGCCTCGACGCTGACCGGCTCGACCGGTCGCACCTGCTGTAGGGACGCGCCACGCGCCTCGCCTTCTTCGGCTCGCCCGACGCCGCGGTGCCGCCGCTGCGCGCCCTCGTCGAGCACGGCCACGACGTGGCGCTGGTCGTGTCGCAACCGGACAAGCGCCGCGGTCGCGGAACGGCCCTCTCGCCCAGCCCGGTGAAGGCGGCGGCGACGGAGCTGGGTCTCACGGTCACCGACCGCGTCGACGACGTCCTCGCCCTCGACCCTCCGGCCGAGCTGGGTGTCGTCGTGGCCTTCGGCCGGATCATCAAGCCCCACGTGCTCGCGCAGCTCCCGATGGTGAACCTGCACTTCTCGCTCCTCCCGCGTTGGCGGGGGGCGGCGCCGGTGGAGCGGGCGCTCCTCGCCGGCGACGACGAGACCGGCGTCTGTCTCATGGCCGTCGAGGAAGGGCTCGACACCGGTGGGGTCTACCGCTGCGAGCGGGTCGCGATCGCGCCCGCCGAGACCGCGGGCGAGCTGCGCGACCGCCTGGTCGCCGTCGGCACCCGGATGCTGGTCGACTCGTTGGCCGCCGGCCTCGGGGATCCCGAGCCGCAACGAGGTGAGCCGACGTACGCCGCCAAGATCGACCCGGCCGAGCTCGAGCTCGACTGGTCCCGGCCGGCGGAGGACCTCGACCGCATCGTGCGCGTGGGCGGCGCCTGGACGACCCACCACGGCCGGCGGCTGAAGATCCACCGGGCCCACGTCGCCGACGGTCGGCTGCTCCCCGACGTCGTGCAGCCCGAGGGCCGGGCCGCCATGCCGGCGGCCGACTGGGCCCGCGGGTCCCGGTGGCAGCCGGGCGACGCGTTGGGCACCTGATGACCGACGCGCGCGCGGTCGCGCTCGACGCCATGCTCCGCATCGACGTCGACGGGGCGTATGCCAACTTGGTGCTCCCTCCGATGCTGGCGCGCTCGCGACTCTCAGCGCGCGATCGCGCCTTCGTCACCGAGCTGGTGTACGGCGCCACCCGGTTGCGCGGCCTCCTCGACTGGGCCATCGACCGGTTCCTGCGCGCCGGCGCGCCGGTCGAGCCGGCAGTTCGCAACGCGCTGCGACTCGGCGCGTACCAGTTGCTCGTGTTGCGAACCCCGCCGCACGCCGCAGTGTCGACGTCGGTCGACCTGGTGCCGCAGCGAGCCCGCGGCCTGGTGAACGCGGTGCTGCGCAAGGTCGCGGCGTCGCCCGATCGGCCGCCGGTCACGGCGAGCTACCCGCGATGGATCATCGACCGCCTCCAGGCCGATCTCGGCGCCGAGGACGCGGCCGGCGCGCTCGCCACCATGAACACCGCGCCCCCGGTTCATCGTCGCGACGACGGCTATGTCCAGGACCTGGCGTCGCAGTGGGTTGCCGATCTGGTGGGAGCGGCGGCGGGGGAGCGGGTACTCGACCTGTGTGCCGGCCCCGGCGGAAAGGCGACCGCGATCGCGCACCACGCGGCCGTGGTCGCGGCCGACGCGCGGATCGGGCGGGCCCGGCTGGTCGCGGGCAACGCGGCGACGACCGGCGTCACCGACTCGACCATGGTCGTCGCGGCCGACGGCACTGCGCCGCCGTTCGCACGGGAGTCGTTCGATCGGGTGCTGGTGGACGCGCCGTGCTCGGGGCTCGGGGTGCTCCGCCGCCGGCCCGACGCCCGCTGGCACGTGCAGCCCACCGACGTCGACGAGCTGTCGGCGTTGCAGCGCCGGCTCCTCGATGCTGCCGTCCCGTTGCTGCGGCGCGGCGGCCATCTCGTCTACTCGGTGTGCACGATGACCGGGGCCGAGACCGTCGACGTCGACCGGTGGCTGGCGGAGGTCCATCGGGATCTGGTGGCCGAGCCGCCGCCGGGTGCGCTGTGGCACCCGCTCGGGCGGGGCGCGCTCCTGCTCCCGCAGGCCGCCGACACCGACGGGATGTACGTCCTGCGGCTCCGGCGCCCATAGGGTGGATCTGGTGACTCGCATCGCCCCGTCGATCCTGTCGGCCGACTTCGCGGAGCTGGCGGCGTCGATCGATCGCGTCGCCCCCGAGGCCGACCTGCTGCACGTCGACGTGATGGACGGACACTTCGTGCCGAACCTCACGATCGGTCCGCCGGTGGTCGCGGCGATTCGCCGGCACACCGACCTCTACCTCGACTGCCACCTGATGATGACGAACCCCGGTGACTTCCTCGAGGCTTTCGCCAAGGCGGGCGCCAACGGCGTGTCGGTGCACATCGAGGTGGATGGCACCGCCGAGCTGTTCGCGGAGATGCGGAAGCTCGGCCTCGACGTCGGCCTGGCGGTCAACCCGGACACCCCGTTCGAGGCCTACGAGCGCTGGCTCCCCGAGCTCGACCTGGTGCTGGTGATGACGGTGTTCCCGGGGTTCGGCGGCCAGAAGTTCATGGCCGAGGTGATGCCGAAGCTGGCGCAGACGCGCGCCGCCATCGCCGAGCGCGGCCTGCGCGTCTCGGTCGAGGTGGACGGCGGCATCGACGAGCGCACCGGCCCGGTCGCGGCGCTCAATGGTGCCGACACCTTCGTCGCCGGCAACGCCATCTTCGGCGCCGAAGACCCGCGCGCCGCGGCCCGCCGCATCCGCGACGCGGTCGACGAGTGACCTTCGCGTGAAGCTCGACGCCAAGGTCCTCACCGTCTCTGACGGGGTGATCCACGGCACGCGCCTGGACACCAGCGGCGAGGCCCTCGTCGAGCGGCTCACCGCGGCCGGATGGACGGTCACGCACCGCGCCACGGTCGAGGATGGCGTCGAGAGCGTCGCCACCGCCATCCGCGACCTCGCCGGCGGCTTCACCGGCCTCATCGTCACCACCGGGGGCACCGGCTTCGCGCCCCGCGACCTCACGCCGGAAGGGACGCGCGCGGTGATCGACCGCGAAGCCGCCGGCCTGGCCGAGGCCATGCGCCTGACCAACCCGGACAAGGGCCGCCTGTCGCGTGGGACGGCTGGCACCCTCGCCCGCTGCATTGTGCTGAACACGCCCGGTTCCCCGGCGGGCGCGGTCGAGTGCCTCGACGCCGTGCTCGACGCGCTGCCGCACGCGCTGGCCCTCCTGGCCGACGAGCCGACGCAGCATTGATCCGATTCTGGAACGCGTTCTAGACCGGTACCCTGGGCCGGTGGCCGACAACGACGCCATGCGTCGGGCCGTCGAGATCGCCGAACGAGCCCGGGCTGCCGGGGTGTCGCCGCGGCCGTGGGTCGGCTGCGTGATCGAACCGGGCGGCTTCGAGGGCGCGACCGAACCGAGGCCCGGCCGGCACGCCGAAGCGGTGGCCCTCGCCGCCGCCGGCGACGCCGCGCACGGCGCCACGGCCTACGTCACCCTCGAACCCTGCGCGTTGCCCGGTCACGGGGAGCCGTGCGCCGCCGCGCTCATCGGCGCCGGCGTCCGTCGAGTGGTGGTGGGCATCGAGGACCCCGATCCGCACGCCGCCGGCCGGGGCATCGCCTCGCTGCGGGCCGCCGGCATCGACGTCGAGCTCGGTCCTGAGGCGGACGCGATCCGGAGGCAGCTGGCGCCGTACCTCATCCATCGCACGACCGGCCGGCCGTTCGTCACCCTCAAGTTGGCGGCGACGCTCGACGGGCGCACCGCGGCACCGGACGGGTCGAGCCGTTGGATCACGGGCGAGGCCGCCCGCCGCGACGCCCACCGGTTGCGGGCCGAGCACGACGCCGTCCTCGTCGGCGCCGGGACGGTGAAGGCCGACGACCCCGAGCTGACGGTTCGCCACGTCGACGCGGCGCGCCAACCGTTGCGGGTCGTCCTCGGGCGAGCGCCGGCCGGCGCGAAGGTGCAGCCCTGTGTCGAGGTCGACGGACCGCTCGAAGCCGTGCTCGACGAGCTCGGGACGCGCGACGTGATGAGCCTGCTCGTCGAGGGCGGCGCCACCGTCGCCGGTGCCTTCCACCGGGCCGGCCTCGTCGACCGTTACGTCGTCTACCTGGCCCCGGCGTTCCTCGGCGGAGACGACGGTCGCCCGCTGTTCGCCGGTCCCGGTGCGCCGACGATGGCCGACGTGTGGCGCGGCCGCGTCGGGTCGGTCACGCAACTGGGCGACGACGTGCGAATCGACGTGACGTCCTAGCCATGTTCACCGGGATCGTGGAGGAGCTCGGCCGGGTGGTGAGACGCGACGGCAACCGGTTCACGTTCGGCGCGCGCCTCGTCGTCGAGGACAGCAAGATCGGCGACTCGATCGCCGTCAACGGCTGCTGCCTCACCGTGGTGGACGTCAACGAGGACACCTGGACCGCCGACATCGTGGACGAGTCGCTGCGCCGTACCAACCTCGGCGCCCTGCGCGACGGCGATCCGGTGAACTTCGAGCGCCCGGTCCGGCTGGCCGACCGGCTCGGCGGCCACCTCGTGCAGGGCCACGTCGACGCCGTCGGCGAGATCGTCAGCCCGGCGCCCGAGCTGCGGGTGCGGATCCCCACCGCGCTCACCCGCTACGTCGTCGAGAAGGGCTCGATCACGGTCGACGGGTGCAGCCTCACCGTGGTTGCGGCGCTGGACGACGGCTTCACCGTGGCTGTGATCCCGCACACCGCCGACGTCACCACACTCGGGCGGAAGCAGCCCGGCGACACCGTGAACGTGGAGGTCGACATGCTCGCCAAATACGTCGAGCGGCTCCTACAAGGCAGGATGTAGCCATGGCATTGGCCCCGATCGAAGAAGCCGTCGCCGCCATCGGGCGGGGCGAGATCGTCGTCGTCGTCGACGACGAGGACCGCGAGAACGAGGGTGACCTCATCATGGCGGCCGAGGCGGCGACGCCCGAGAAGATCGCGTTCTTCCTCCAGCACACGTCGGGCCTGATCTGCGTCCCGATGATGGCCGACCGCCTCGAGGAGCTCGACCTCCCGCTGATGGTCACCGCCAACACGGAGAGCCAGCGCACCGCGTTCACGGTGTCGGTCGACTACCGGCACGGCACCACCACCGGCATCTCGGCCTACGACCGCGCCGCCACGATCCAGGCGCTCATCGACCCCGACACCCGCCCCGGCGACCTGGCCCGCCCCGGCCACATCTTCCCGCTGCGCTACGCCGAGGGTGGCGTCCTCAAGCGGGCCGGCCACACCGAGGCCGCGGTCGACCTGGCCCGCATGGCCGGCCTCTACCCGGCCGGCGTGCTGTGTGAGGTCGTCGACGCCAAGAAGACCGACATGGCGCGGCTCCCCGAGCTGCAGTCGTTCGCCGAGCGCGAGGGCCTGCTCGTCATCTCGATCGCCGAGCTCATCAAGTACCGCCGCCAGAGCGAGAAGCTCGTACGTCGCATCGCCGAGGCCCGGATCCCGACGGAGTGGGGCGACTTCACCTGTTACGCGTACGAGTCCATGCTGAACCAGGACCAGCACCTGGCCTTCGTGCGGGGCGCGCCCTCGGGTGAGGAGAGCGTGCTCGTGCGGATGCACAGCGAGTGTCTCACCGGCGACGTCTTCAACTCGTTGCGGTGCGACTGCGGACCGCAGCTCCACGCCGCGATGAAGGCGGTCGCCGAGGCCGGGCTCGGCGTCGTCGTCTACCTCCGCGGCCACGAGGGTCGGGGCATCGGCATCGCCCACAAGCTGCGGGCGTACACGTTGCAGGACCAGGGCCGCGACACCGTCGACGCCAACCTGGAGCTCGGGCTGCCCGTCGACAGCCGCGAGTACGGCATCGGCGCGCAGATCCTCACCGATCTCGGGATCACGACAATGCGCCTGCTCACCAACAACCCCGCCAAGTACGGTGGCCTCGACGGGTTCGGCCTCGAGATCGTCGAGCGGGTGTCGCTGCAGGTGGCGCCGAACCCCGAGAACATCCACTACCTGCGGACCAAGAAGGACCGCATGGGCCATCTGCTCGAGGGCTTGGACGACGTGCTCTGATGACTGCCGAGGGCTACCGGTACCAGGGCGACGTCGACGGCCGCGGCATGCGCATCGCGATCGCGTCCGGGCGCTTCAACGACCACGTCACCGGCCGCCTCCTCACCGGCGCTCGCGGCGCGCTCGGCGACCACGGCGTCGACGAGGGGTCCATCGCCGAGGTGTGGGTGCCGGGCGCGTTCGAGCTGCCCCTGGTGGCGAAGCGGCTCGCGGGCTCGGGCGAGTTCGACGCCGTCATCTGCCTGGGCGCGGTGATCCGCGGCGACACGCCGCACTTCGACTACGTCGCGGGGGAGTGCGCCGCAGGGATCATGCGGGCCCAGCTCGACACCGGCGTGCCGGTCGTGTTTGGCGTGCTCACGACCGACGACCTCGACCAGGCGATGGCCCGCGCCGGCGACGAGCCGGACGCGCGCAACAAGGGGTTCGAAGCGGCGATGACGGCCATCGAGATGGTCGACCTCCTGCGGCAACTGCCCAAGGCGCAGCTCCCGAAGCCGTAACCGTGCTGCGACTCGTCCTCCCCAAGGGCTCGCTGGAGCGGGCCACGCTCGACCTGTTCGAGGCGGCCGACCTCGGCGTCACCCGGTCGTCCGACGTCGACTACAACGGCACCATCGCCGACCCGCGCGTCCTGTCGGTGAAGATCCTGCGGCCCCAGGAGATCCCGGTCTACGTGGCCGACGGCCTCTTCGACCTCGGCATCACCGGCCGGGACTGGATCGAGGAGACCGGCGCCGACGTGGTGTCGCTCGGTGAGCTGCACTACTCCAAGGCGACGGCCCGGCCGATCAAGGTGGTGCTGGCGGTGTCGGCCGACTCACCCTGGCAGGACGCCAGCGAGCTGCCGTCCGGCGTGCGGGTCTCCACCGAGTATGTCGGCCTCACCCGCCGCTACTTCGAGAAGCACGGCATCGACGCCGAGGTGAGCGTCAGCCACGGCGCCACCGAGGCCAAGGTGCCCGACGTCGCCGACGCCGTCGTCGAGATCACCGAGACCGGTCGGGCGCTGCGGGCCGCCGGCCTCCGGGTGATCGACACCATGCTGGTGAGCTACACCGAGTTGATCGCCAACCCGGCGGCCCACGGCGACGCGGCCAAGCGCCACGCCATGCACCAGATCCACACGTTGCTCTCGGGCACGCTCGAGGCGCGCGGCAAGGTGCTGGTCAAGCTCAACGTGGCGGCCGACGACCTGGCCGCGGTGCTGGCCATCCTGCCCTCGATGAAGTCGCCGACGGTCAGCGAGCTGTCGGGCGAGAGCGGGTTCGCGGTCGAGACCGTCGTGCCCAAGGCGGAGATCAACGTGTTGATCCCGGCGCTCAAGGACGCGGGCGCGTCCGACATCATCGAGCTCCCGATCGCCAAGATCGTCCACTGACGCCTGCCCGCCGACCTGGGGCGGGGCCGGCGGGCGATGTCGACCGCTTTCGGCCCTCATTTCCGGCCCGCAGATGCCGATGCAAGGGACATGAACCCGACCCGGACCGCGGCCGCACCGATCGCGCCACCGCGAGCAAGCTGTCGCTGGATCGGGTTCGGCAGATCGACCCAGCTGGACCCCCGGGCCGCGGGTGCGGAGGCGGCAGGTGCCGCGCTCGAGCAGTCCGATGGCAAGTTGCTCATCGTCTTCGCGGCCGAGACCTACGAGCGGCAGCAGTTGCTCGCCGGCATCGAGGACGCCGCACCCGGGATCCCCATGATCGGGTGCACGACCGCGGGTGAGATCGCCGCCGACGGTCCCGGCGATGCCAGCGTCGTCGTCATGGCGCTCGGTGGGCCGGGTCTGTCGGTCGCCACTGCGTCGGCGGCCGACGTGACGGATCGGCTCCGAGATGCGAGCGCGGACGTGGCCTCGTGCTTCGCCGCGGTCGAGGACCATCCGCACAAAGTGCTCCTCCTCTTGAGCGACGGCCTCAGCGGTGACCAGCAGGAAGTCGTGCGCGGCGCGTACCGCGTCGTCGGCGCCGGCGTGCCGCTGGTCGGCGGCTGTGCCGGCGACGGCCTCAAGATGGAGGCGACGTACCAGTTCCACAACGGGCACGTGCTGACGAACGCCATCGTGGGTGCGGCCATCGCGTCCGACGGGCCGATCGGCATCGGCATGCGGCACGGGTGGCGACATGTCGGCGAGCCGATGCTCGTCACGCGCAGCGAGAACAGTCGCGTCTACACCCTGGACGACGAGCCGGCGCTCGACGTCTACCTCAGCCGGCTCGGCGCACCCGCCGAGGCGCGCGAGGACCCGGCGGCGTTCACCCATTTCGCCATCACCCACCCATTGGGGCTCATCCGGCGGAGTGGTGAGGAGGTGCGCTTCATCGGCGGGGCCAACTTCGCCGACCGCTCACTCGGCTGCATCGCCGAGGTGCCGCAAGGCGGCCTGGCGTGGTTCATGGAAGGCGACGCCGATTCGGTGCTGGCCGCGACCGACGAGGCATGTGCCGAGGCACTCGAGAATCTCGGCGGCCAGCCACCGCTGGCGTTCGTCGCCTTCGACTGCATCGCTCGCCGCGGGGTCCTGGGCGACATGGGCCTCGCGGTGGAGGTCGAGCGGATCGCGCGGCACGCGCGCGGTGCTCCGGTCGCCGGCTTCTACACGTACGGGGAGATCGCGCGCACCCACGGGGTGCGCGGGTTCCACAACCAGACCCTGGTGGTCTTGGCCTTCGGGTGACGAGCATGTTCAGCGAGAGTTGGGCGGCGCAGCAGCTGGCGGAGTTCCTTGCGGCGGTCGCGGCCACCAGCGACGAGCAGGCCGCGCTCGAGGCGGCCGTCGAACGGGCCGCGGAAGCGCTGGAAGCCGAAGTCGGCGCGCTCGTGCGGCACGGGCAACTCGTCGCATCGGTCGGGTTCCCGGCCGGGTACGAGCCGGCGGAGTCGCTCGTCGCGGTCGCCATGTCGGAAGAGCCGACGGCGGTGATCGGCGACCTGGGTCACTGGAGTGTGCTGCGCGCGTCGTTCAGCGACCCGACGCCGAGCCGGCTCATGGTCGCCCGCCTCGGTGAGGAGCCGTTCGCCCGCAGCGAAGCCGGCCTGCTCGTGGCGATGGCGCGGGTGCTGGGCCTCACCGTGGGCTCGTTGCGACGACAGATGATGCTGGAGCGCCTGGCGCTCATCCAGCGGGCCATCGCCCGCCGCGCCCCGCTGCAAGACGTGCTCGACGCCATCGCGCAAGGAACGCACGAGTTGCTCGGTGACGAGGTCGTCGGCCTGCGGCTGCTCGATCCCAACGACCCCTCGATGCAGGCGTTGCGCTCCACCGTCGGCATGGACGCCCAGCAGATCGCGGCCATCCGGCGGTCGGCCGTCGGTGAGGGGATCGGGGGGGCGGCGATGGTCGAGAACGGCCTGGTGGTGTGGACCGACTACCCCCGCAACGCCACCGCCCTACCGCCGATCGCGGAGGCCGGCCTGAAGACGGCCATGGGTGCGCCGATCCGGGAGGAGGGCGTACCCGTCGGGAGCCTCGTCGTGGGCTCCTACCGGCCTGAACGGCACTACAGCAAGGTGGAGCAGGAGACGCTCGAGGTGTTCGCCGAGCAAGCGAGTCTGGCGATCAACGACGCCCGGACAGTGGACGCCTTGCACCGAGCGGTCGACGAGGCCACCCACCAGGCGTTGCACGACCCGCTCACCGGGTTGCCGAACCGAGCGCTGTTCGTCGACCGGCTCGAGCACGCGATCGCGCGCGCCAGCCGGACCGACGTGACGGTGAGCGTGCTGTTCATCGACATCGACGACTTCAAGCTGGTGAACGACGGCCTGGGCCACACCGCCGGCGACGAGCTCCTCGTCGAGGTCGCGCGCCGCCTGGCCGAATGCGTGCGAACCACCGACACCGCGGCCCGGCTCGGCGGTGACGAGTTCGCGGTGGTGCTCGAAGACGTCGGCAGCGACATCGAGGCGGTGGCCGCGGCCCGGCGGGTCCTCGACGCGCTGCAAACGCCGATCCGTGCCGGAACCGAGGACGTCATCGTCGGCGCGAGCGTCGGCATCGCCATCGCCAGCGGCGACACCGAGGCCGGAGAGCTGCTGCGCAACGCCGACGTCGCCATGTACCGCGCCAAGGCGTCGGGCAAGGGTGGCTCCGTCGTGTTCGAGGACGAGATGTACCAGGCGCTCATCGATCGCCGCGGGTTCGACGGCCAGCTCAACCACGCGATCGACACCGGCGGTCTCTGCCTGCACTACCAGCCCATCGTCGACCTGGAGGACGGCCGGCCCGTCGGGGTCGAGGCGCTCGTGCGTTGGGACCATCCCACGCGTGGGTTGCTGGCGCCCGACCAGTTCGTCGGCGCGGCCGAGGAGAGCGGTCTGATCATCCCGCTCGGGAAATGGGTGCTCGACGAGGCGTGCCGGCAACTCGCGGCGTGGCGGGACGAGGGGATCGCCGACCCCGACCTCTACGTCAGCGTCAACGTCTCGGCCGGCGAGCTGCTCCAGCCAGGTCACGCGGCCGCGGTCGCGAGCGCGCTGAGCCGCCACGGGCTCCCGCCGTCCGCGGTGGTGCTCGAGATCACCGAGACCGTGTTCGTCCGCGACACCGAGCTCACCGGTCAACGGCTGCACGCGCTCAAGAACCTCGGCGTGCGGCTCGCGCTCGACGACTTCGGCACCGGGTACTCGTCACTGGCGTACCTCCGCCGCTTCCCGGTCGACATCTTGAAGATCGACAAGTCGTTCATCGACGACGTCGCCGTCGCGCGGGGAGACGCCGCCCTCGCACACGCGATCGTCGACCTTGCCGCGGCCCTCGACCTCCAGACTCTCGCCGAGGGCGTCGAGCACGCCGACCAGGTGACGCGGTTGCGCATGATCGGGTGCGAGCTGGCCCAGGGGTTCTTCTACGGCAGGCCCAGCCCGCCGGGCGAGATCGCCGCCGTCCTCGGTCGGGCCGCGCTGCCGGCGGCGCCGCGGCCGGCGTTGGCGCTCGGTTCTCACGTGTGATCGACGGATACCTTGGGCTCGTGACCAGGAACGCCGCGTTCGCGCGGATCGACGAGCTCGGCGGGTCCCCGGGTTGACGGGCACGGTCCTCGAGTTCGACGAGGCCAGGGGGTTCGGCACCATCCGCGGCGGGGATGGGGCCGACCACTTCTTCCACTGCACCGCGATCGTGGACGGATCCCGGAGGATCGACGTGGGTGCCGCGGTGCACTTCGACGTCGTCGCCGGCCATCTGGGCCGGTGGGAGGCGACGGCGGTCAGCCCGGTGGCGGACCGGCCTTGACCTGGACGAACGCCAGCCGGATCTGCGCCAGCGCGTCGGCGAGCACCACCGCGTCGTCGCCCAGTCGATCGCCGAGGGCCTCGACCACGGCCGCCAGCGCATCGATGGCGAGTTGGGCCTCCACGAAGTTGGGCTCGGCCTGATTGAGATGCAGCGCGGCCAGGTTGAACAGGCCGACACAGTGATTGGTGATGACGACGCGCGCCGGCGTCTCGGCCAGCTGCCGTTGGACCTCGGCCAGCTCGGCCTCGAACTCCTCGGGCGTCGGCTCCCGTTCGTCGTCCGGACCTCCGGCGCGCTCCGGTTGGTCGGCCGCTCGCTCGACCGGCCGCTCCCCGCCAGGGGTCCAGATCGTTCCCATGGCTGCTACCCTACGCAACTGACAACTGAGGGAAAGCGGGGTCTCGGCCCCCACCCGGCCACTCGGAGTGCGTCGGGTCGAATGACCGCCACGGGCGGACGTTGCTTTCCACGTCCGCCTTTTTCGCGTTCAAGGAGTGATGCCCGATAGCCGCAGCCCCTGCCACCAACGAGCCCAGGATCAACGATCGCATCCGGGCCCGGGAAGTGCGCCTCGTCTCCCCCGAGGGGGAGCAGATCGGCATCAAGCCGCTGCCCGAGGCGCTGCACATCGCCCGTGAGCTCGAGATGGACCTGGTCGAGGTGGCACCCCAGGCCAATCCGCCCGTCTGCCGGATCATGGATTACGGCAAGTTCAAGTACGAGACGGCGCAGAAGGCCAAGGAGTCGCGGCGCAAGACGACGAACGTGGCCATCAAGGAGATGAAGTACCGCCCCAAGATCGGCGGCGGCGACTTCGACACCAAGACCCGCAAGGTCGGTGAGTTCCTCGACCAGGGCCACAAGGTGAAGATCACGATCATGTTCCGTGGCCGGGAGATGGCGCATCCCGAGCTGGGCAAGAAGATCCTCGACCGGATCGCCGACCAGCTGCAGCCCCTGGCCAAGATCGAGGCCCACCCCAAGCTCGACGGCCGCAACATGATCATGGTGCTCGCGCCGGACAAGCGGGCCAAGGCCCATGCGAAGGACGGTCCGGGAGACGCGCCCGAGACGCACGAGATGCACGAGACGCCCGGCGAGGCAACGCCGCCCGCCGCGACGGAGGAGAGCAGCTGAGATGCCCAAGATGAAGACCCACCGGGGGGCCAAGAAGCGATTCAAGGTCACCGGCTCCGGCAAGCTGACCCGTCGGCACGCCTTCATGAACCACATCCTCGAGAAGAAGCCGTCGAAGCGCACCCGGCGGCTCAAGCGCGAAGAAGTCGTGCACCCCGGCGACGAGGCCCGCGTCCGTCGTCTCCTCGGTCTCTAGTCCCGCCTACGCGAAAGGAGCACCCCGATGGCCAGGGTCAAGCGCGCCGTCCACGGTCGAAAGCACCACCGCGCGGTCCTCGAGCAGGCAAAGGGCTACTACGGCAACAAGTCCCGCTCGTTCAAGTCCGCCAACGAGCAGATCAACCATTCGCTCCAGTACGCCTACCGCGACCGCAAGGATCGCAAGGGCGACTTCCGTCAGCTCTGGATCACGCGCATCAATGCCGCGTGCCGCCTGAACGGCGTGAGCTACAGCCGGTTCATCGCCGGGCTGCGGACCGCGGGCATCGAGGTCGACCGCAAGATCCTCGCCGACCTCGCGGTCCAGGAGCCGGCGGCGTTCGCGGCACTGGTGAAGGTGGCCGGGGAGGCCCGCGAAGCGTCCTGATGGCGTGACCGGACGCGTGGACGGCCTCGGGCTCCGCCACCAGAAGGTCCAACGGCTGCGGAAGCTGGTCGCCCGCCGCTCGGCCCGCGACGCCGAGGGCGTGTTCGTCGTCGAAGGCGCCAACGTGCTGGACGAGGCGCTCGACGCCGGTGCCCGGGTCGAGGCGGTGTTCGTCGGTGCCGGCGCCTCGGAGCCCGTCGTGTCGCGGGCCGCGGCCATGGGCCACCGGGTGTTCGACCTCGCCCCCGGTGTGCTGGAGAAGGTCGCCGGCACCACGTCGCCCCAACCGGTGATCGCGATCGTGGCCCAGCCCGAGGCGGTGCTCGACGACCTGGCCGGGGCCTCGCTGCTGGTCGTGTGCGTCGACGTCCGCGATCCCGGCAACCTCGGCACCGTCCTCCGCAGCACCGAGGCCGCGGGGGCCGGCGGACTAGTGTGCTGCGACGGCTGCGTCGACATGTTCAACCCCAAGGCCGTACGGGCGTCGGCCGGAGCGGTGTTCCACGTCCCGGTGGTGGCTGGAGGGCAACCCGTGGAGGTGCTGGAGCGCATCGGCGCGTGGGGCGTGCGCAGGCTGGGCGCAGTGACCCGAGGCGGACAGCCGTACGACGATGCCGACCTCACCGGGCCGGTCGCGTTCGTGCTCGGCAACGAGGCCCAGGGCCTTCCCGACGGCCTGGCGACGCACCTCGACGGCACCCTGAGCATCCCGATGGCCGGGCGGGCCGAGTCCCTCAACGTCGGCATGGCGGCCGCGATCTTCACCTTCGAAGCCGCCCGGCAGCGTCGCGCATGACCACACCCATGGACGCGCTGCCCGATGCCGTTCTCTGTCTCGACGCCGAGCGCCGCATCACCGAGGCCAACACCGCGGCCGCCGAGCTCAGCGGATTCGCGGTCGCCGACCTGGTCGGCCGCCCGATCGAGGAGACGTTGGCCCCGCGGGGCCGGGACGGCAAGCCGCTGCTCGACGGTGGCTGGCACCGGTCGACCGCGCTGCCGTCGGTGACCCGCATCCCCGAGCAGGAGATCCGGATCCGTGACGCGAAGGGCGGCGAGGTCCGGGCCAACGTCACCGGTCGGTACCAGCGCGACCGGGCCGGCGGCCTCACCGGCGCGGTCCTCGTGGTGCGGGGCTCGGCCCGCCGGGCGAAGCTCGCCGCGACGGGTATCGAGGTGGTGTCGACGGTGAGCCACGAGCTGCGGTCGCCGCTCACATCGGTCAAGGGCTACACGAGCCTGTTGCTGAACCGGTGGGACCGGCTGGCCGACGACCAGAAGCGCATGATGCTCGAGCAGGTGCACCACGACGCCGACCGCGTCACCCGGCTCGTCACCGAGCTGCTCGACATCAGCCGCTTGGAGACCGGCCGGTTGGTGTTGCGCCGCCAGATGGTCGACCTCCGCGAGGTGACGGCCACGGTGATCGAGAAGGTGGGGCTCGAGTACGCCGACCTCGACGTGGCGGTGTCGTTCGCCGACGACTTCCCGAACGTCTACGCCGACCCCGACAAGGTGGAGCAGGTGCTCACCAACCTCGTCGAGAACGCCGCCAAGTACGCCAGTCCCAAGGGGATGGTGGTCGCCGGCGAGGTCGGCAGCGACGGGGACGACCGGGCCGTCGTCGAGGTGGACGTCACCGACAAGGGCGACGGCATCCCCACCCACGACATCCCGCGGATCTTCACCAAGTTCTTCCGCCGGGCGGAGACCAAACCCACCGGCTCGGGCCTCGGCCTCTGGATATCCCGTGGCCTGGTGGAGGCCCACGGCGGCAAGCTGGTGGCCGAGTCGCAGCCGGGCTCGGGCTCCACGTTCCGCTTCACCCTCCCCCTCACCGCATTCGAAGACATCCATGGTTGACGACTCCGACCTCGACGCTGCCCGGCGGCGCATCGCGTCCGCGGCCACCCTCGAGGAGCTGCGCGCCGTCGAGAACGACCTGCTCGGCAAGAAGTCGGCCATCGCCGCGATGAACACCCGGCTGGGCGAGCTGGCGCCCGAGGCCCGGAAGGAGCGCGGCCGCGAGATCAACGAGTTGCGGTCCGCGCTCACGGGCGCGGTCGCGGCGCGGCGAGCCGTGCTCGAGGAGGGCGATCGGTCCGCCGGCATCGCCGCCGATCGGATCGACCTGACGGAGGCGGTGCGCGTGCCGGGCGTCGGCCGGGCGGCGCGCCGCCGCGGCCAGCTCCACCTCGTCACCCAGACCCGCGACGAGCTGGAGGACGTCTTCATCGGCATGGGCTTCACCGTCGCCGAGGGTCCTGAGGTCGAGACCGACTGGTACAACTTCGAGGCGCTGAACATCCCGCCGGCCCACCCGGCGCGCAGCGGCTTCGACTCGCTGTACCTGAAGCTGGGTGAGCCCGGAACGGTGCTGATCCGGCCCCACACCTCGCCGGTGCAGGTGCGGGTGATGGAGGCGCAGCGGCCGCCCATCTACTCGATCATGCCGGGGCGCTGCTACCGCAAGGACACGCCGGACGCCCGGCACACCCCGGCGTTCCACCAGATCGAAGGCCTGGTCATCGACCGCGGCATCACCTTCGGCGACCTGGCCGGCACGATCGAGGAGTTCACCAACGCGTACTTCGGCCCCGACATCCACTCGCGGCTGCGGCCGGCGTCGTTCCCGTTCACCGAGCCGTCGGCCGAGTACGAGGTCACCTGCGTGATCTGCCACGGCACCGGGTGCCGCACGTGCTCGGGCACCGGATGGATCGAGTTGGGGGGGTGCGGCATGGTGCACCCAAACGTGTTCGAGGCGGTGGGCATCGACCCAGAGGAGTGGTCCGGGTTCGCCTTCGGCTTCGGCATCGACCGGCTCGCGCAGATCCGGCACTCCATCTCCGACATGCGCGTCATGGCCGACAACGACCTCCGCTTCGCGACCCAGTTCTAGGAATCATTCGTGCTCGTCCCGCTCTCCTGGCTCCGCGACTTCGCGCCGTTCGACCTCGATCCGGTCGAGCTGGGCGAGGTGTTCGACAACCTGGGCATGGTCGTCGAGGGGATGACGCGCGTCGGCGAGGGCCTCGACGGCGTGGTCGTGGGCCGGGTCGTCGAGATCGCGGCCATCGCCGGCGCCGACAAGATCCGGCGCGTCGTCGTCGACGCCGGCGCGCCGGAGCCGGTCGAGGTGGTGTGCGGCGCGTGGAACTTCGACGTCGGCGACGTGGTGCCGCTGGCGACCGTGGGCACGACATTGCCCGGCGCCGACTTCCAGATCGGGCGGCGCAAGATGAAGGGCGTCACCTCGAACGGGATGATCTGCTCGTCGCGCGAGTTGGCGCTCGGCGACGACCACGCCGGCATCATGGTCCTGCCGGGTGCGATGGCGGCCGAGGTCGGCCGACCGTTCGCGGCGGCGATGGGGATCGAGTCCGATGTCGTGTACGACCTCGCCATCGAGACCAACCGGCCGGACGCGATGTCGATCGCGGGCGTGGCGCGCGACGCCGCGGCCAAGCTGGGACTGCCCTTCTCGATTCCCGCGCCGAAGGTCACGGCCACCGACGCCGGCGGCACCGCGACGATCGTCATCGAGTCCCCCGATCTCTGCGACCGCTTCGGGGCGACGATCATCCCCGGTGTCGCGGTCGGGCCTTCGCCGGAGTGGATCGCCCGGCGGCTGACGCGGGCCGGGATGCGGCCGATCAACAACGTCGTCGACGCGTCGAACTACGTGATGCTCGAGCTCGGCCAGCCCACCCATCCATACGATCTCGATCGGCTCCCCGGTCGCGGCCTCCTGGTGCGGGCGGCGCGGAAGGGTGAGACGTTGGCGACGCTCGACGGCGTCGAGCGCCGCCTGGGGGAGGGGCCGCAGCCCGACTGCCTGATCTGCGACGCCGAGGGGACGCCGGTCGGCATCGGCGGGATCATGGGCGGCGCTTCGTCGGAGATCTCCGACGGCACCAGCACGGTCCTGCTCGAAGCGGCGCACTTCGAGCGGATGGCGATCGCGCGCACGTCGAAGCGGCTCGGCCTGCGGAGCGAGGCTTCGGCCCGCTTCGAGCGCGGCGTCGATCCGGCCGGCATCGAGCGCGCCCGCGACCGCGTCGCCGAGCTGCTCGGGCTGGCGCAAGGCCATCGCGCGGTGGCCGGCGAGCCGCCGGTGCCGTCGCGTGTGCCGGTGCGGGTGGCGCGGGTGAACGCCATGCTCGGCACCGACCTCACCAGCGACGAGGTCCGCGCGTACCTCGGGCCCATCGGCTTCTCGGCCGAGCCGGTCGCCGACGGCATCCTCGACGTGACGGTCCCGACGTTCCGGCCCGACGCCGAGCGCGAGGTCGACGTGATCGAGGAGGTGGCGCGCCACCACGGGTACGAGCGCATCGCCCGCTCCGTGCCGCGCAGCCCGCAGGTCGGCCAGCTCACGGCGTACCAACACGACCGGCGCCGGGTGCGCGACGTGCTGGTCGGCGAAGGGCTCACCGAGGCGATCGGGCCGATGTTGCTGGGCCCGGGCGACCACGCCCGCGCCGGGTTGCCCGAGGCGCCGGGCGAGGTGATCGAGGCCGAGGACCCGCTGGCGCGCGAGGAGTCGGTCCTGCGCACGTCCCTGCTGCCCGGTCTCCTGCGGGCGGTGGTGACCAACGTCAGCCATCGGGTGATCGACGTGCCGCTGTTCGAGATCGGCCACGTCTACGGACCCCCGCCGGCCGGCCAGGTGCTGCCCGACGAGCGGGAGCGTCTGGCGGCGATCCTGTACGGCGAGGGTGGCGACGGGCGGGCCGCCGCCGACGTCGTCCGCACCCTCCTCGGCGCGCTGCGCATCGATGACGTGGCGTGGCGCGCGAGCCGCGACGAGCCCGGCCTGCACCCGACCAGGACCGTGCGGCTGATCGCGCCTGACGGCGCCGTCGTCGGCGTCGTCGGCGAGGTCGCCCCCGACGCGCTGTCGGCGCACGACCTCACCGGTCGGGCCGGCTGGATCGACCTCGACCTCGGGGTGCTGTTGTCCGGCGTCCCGCGTCGCGACCCGGCCGCCCGCGTCGTCAGCCGGTTCCCGTCGAGCGACGTCGACTTGGCGTTCGTGGTCGACGACACCGAACCGGCGGCCGCGGTCGAGCGGACGCTGCGGGATGCCGCGGGAGACCTGCTGGTGGACGTCTGGCTCTTCGACGTGTTCCGAGGACCGCAAGTCGGGGATGGCCGCCGGAGCCTGGCCTACCGCCTGCGGTTCTGCGCGCCCGACCGGACCCTCACCGACGCCGAGGTCGCGGCCATCCGCCAGCAGTGCATCGACGCGGTCGAGCAACGCCACCCGGCGACCTTGCGCGCCTGACCCTTCAGCTGATCGCGGCCGGTCCGTCGACGGACACCGCGTCCCGGCAGTACGCGATGCCCTGCCCGTCGATTCGGACCGGCCCGACCGTGGTGCCGAAGGTGACGCGGATGGCGGCCGGCTCGACGAGTGGTGTCGGGCAATCGCCGCCACCGCCGGGCATGTCGCGCATGGTGAAGAACACGTCGAAGTAGGCGGTCGTCCCGGCCGGCGGCGGGTTGCCCGGCTTGGCCGGACCGGCCCGGAGGACGACGTCGTGCCCCGCGGGCTGCTGGTGCACCAGCATTCTGAGGCGGGTGCCGGACGCGGCGAGCAGGTCGACGGTGATGCTGCCTGGCAGCCGGCACGCCGTCGGCGACGGGTTCGTCACCCAGTAGGCGGCACTCCACTGCCCGCCGCCGACGGCGTTGATCCCGGCCATCGTGACGGACAGCTGCTCGGTGCGGCAGACCGGCGCGTCGGGTGGCGGCACCGTCGTCATCGGTGACGGCGGTACGAGGGAGAGCCGCCATGCGTCGGTGCCGATCGAGCTCTGGGCCAACACGTAGACGGCGTCGTCCTCGACGGCGATCGCGCTGATCATGTCCACGCCCGATGGAACGGCGCCCCCGACCCACGACACCCCGTCGGTCGAGACGGCGAGCGCGTCACCGGTCGCCTGGAGGGCCACGACACCCGAGGGCAGGCTCGCGATGGTGGTCGCGTGGCTCGGTGCGGAGCCGATCACCGACGCTCGCGACCATGCGGCACCGGAGGAGTACCAGAGGCTCGCGCCGGCGTCCTGGGTCTGTCCGTTCGCAACCCGGTAGCTGGTGACTGCGGCGAGGGAGCGCGACCCGCGCTGCCCCAGCGCCGTGACCTCGCCGGGGTCCGGCGTGAGGGCCGTCGCCTTCCAACCCGTCCCGCTCCGCGAGGACCAGACGGTCGGCCGGCCGATGGCCGGGTTGTCGGCACCGCCGGCGAGCAGCCCGTCCGGAGTGATCGCCACCGCGTCGAAGCGGTGCGGCCCACCGTCGAACGCGATCGCCGTCCACGACACCGCGTCGGTCGAGGACCAGAGTTGGTCCGGCGGCCCCTTGCCGAGGACCGCGGCGAGGTAGTGCCCGTTGCCGGACGCGAGGTCGGCGAGCACGCCGTCCTCCCACGGCAATCCCACTTGACTCCAATGGGTGCCGTCGGTCGTCCGCCAGAGCCGGGTACCGGGCGTGCCGACCTCGAACAGCAACAGCGCGGCGTCGGTTGCCACGAACCGCACCGTGGTCGCGCTCCCGAGATTCACGCGGCCGAGGTCCCAGGCCCGCTGCCAAGCCGTGCCGTCGGCCGACGACCAGACGACGGGTTCGAGCCCGACGGTCACCGCCGGGCTGAACATCGAGCCACCGGCGTACCAGCGACCGTTCCACTTGGCGACGTCGCTGACCAGTGCGCCGGATGGGAACGCCGGTGCACCGGTCGACAAGAGCGACCAGAACGGGAGCACTGGCCCACTCGTGATCTTCCCGGGCCCGGCCGCGACCGGCTCGCGGCTGGTGTCGCCGGCCAGGTTGTGCGCCAGCAGCCCGGCGGTCAACGCGATCACGGCCGTGAACACCACGCCGGTCTGGAACAGGCGCCGGCGGGCCCGCCGCTGGCGGGCCCGGTGGCGAATGGCGTCGATGTCGACCGGTGTCGCGGCTCCGACCGCCGCGTCGAGGAGGTCGCGGATCTCAGGCATGGCCGACGACCTCCTCCAGGTCCACCGCCAGCTCGTCCCGGAGGGCGCCGATCGCCTTCGACGTGAGCGACTTCACCGTCCCTGGTGCGCACCGCATCGCCATCGCGGTGTCGTCGACCGTGAGATCCGCGAAGTACCGAAGGACGAGCGCCGCTCGCTGTCGAGGTGGCAACGCCCGCACGGCCGTGCGGACCGCGAGCGCGTCGATGGCGTCGGTGCGGTGGGCCGGCGGGCGCCGGCTGGTGATGCGGTCCATCGCGGCCCGCTCGCGTCGCCGGCGGCGGAAGCGGCTGGCGGTCAGGTTGAAGGCGACGCGGAAGACCCACGCTTCCGGGGACTCCGACGCGCGCACGCGATCCCACCGTTCCCACGCGCGAGCCAGGGCCTCTTGCGCGATCTCCGACGCCACGTCGGGGTCGCCGCAGTGGAGTGTCAACGTCCCGACGAGCCGAGGGTGCAGGCGTTCGCACAACATCGTGAGCTCCTCGGCCGGATCATCGGGCATCCCCTCCATTAGACGCCCGAGCGCCCAGTCCGGTTCACTCCGTCATGCGGTGACCTCGGCCAGACGCTTCGCGAGGTAGCGGCGTTCGGCGTCCGACGTCGTGAGGGCCAGCGCCTCGCGGTACGCCGCCGCCGCTTCGGCGCCGCGATCGAGCCGGCGAAGGAGGTCGGCGCGGGCCGCGGGCAGGAGGTGGTACCCGGCGAGCGAGCCCGACGCCGTCAGCCCGTCGACCAGCTCCAGCCCGGCGGCCGGACCGTCGGCCATGGCCACCGCGACCGCCCGGTTCAGCTCGACCACCGGCGAATTCACCATTCGCCCGAGCTCGCGGTACAGCCCGGCGATCTCGGCCCAATCGGTCGCGCCCGCCTCGGCGGCGCGGGCGTGGCACGCCGCGATCGCCGCCTGCACCTGGTACGGGCCCGGCCGACCGCGCCGCAACGCCGCGTCGAGCACCGCCACCCCTTCGTCGATGGCGGCCCGGTCCCATCGCGAGCGGTCCTGGTCGTCCAGCAGGACCAGCTCACCACCGGCGTCGGTGCGGGTGTCGCGACGGGAGTCCTGCAGGAGCAGCAGCGCCAGCAACCCGAGGGCTTCCGGCTCGACCGGCATGAGCTGCCCGATCAGGCGGGCCAGCCGGATCGCCTCGTCGCACAGGATCGTCCGTACCAGTTCGGCGCCCGCGGTGGCCGAGTACCCCTCGTTGAACAAGAGGTACACCACCGCCAGCACCGCGCCGGTGCGCTCGGGCAACAGATGGCCGGGCGGGACGCGGTAGGGGATGGCGGCGTTGCGGATCTTGCGCTTGGCCCGCACCAGCCGTTGCGCCATCGTCGGCTCCGGCACGAGGAAGGCGCGCGCGATCTCGGCGGTCGTGAGGCCGGCGAGGGTGCGCAGGGTCAGCGCGACCTGCGCGTCCAGCGCGAGCGCGGGATGGCAGCACGTGAAGATGAGGCGGAGGCGGTCGTCGCCGATGCCGTCGTCCTGGACGTCGGGCCAGTGGTCATCGGACGACATCACCGCAACCTCCTGCAACTTGGCCGCCCCGGTGGCGGCGCGGCGCAGCCGGTCGATGGCGCGGTGTCGCGCCGCGGTGGTGAGCCACGCCCCCGGATTGCGCGGGATGCCGTCGCGACGCCAGCGCTCGAGCGCCAGCGTGAACGCGTCCTGCGCACACTCCTCGGCGAGGTCCCAGTCGCCGGTCACCCGGATCAGGGTCGCGACGACCTGTCCCCATTCCGCCCGGAAGGCGCCGGCGACTGCGGCCTCGACGTCGTCGGCTACATGTCCCAGATCGGCCGCACCTCGATCGACCCGTGACGCGCGCCCGGGATCTTCGCCGCGATCTCGATGGCCTCGTCGAGGTCCTTGGCCTCGACCACGTAGTAACCGCCGAGCTGCTCCTTGGTCTCGGCGAACGGGCCATCCGAGGTGAGCACCTCGCCGTCACGGACCTGCACCGTCGTCGCGTCGGTCGTCGGCCGCAGCCGCTCGCCGCCCTGGAGCACGCCTCGCTTGGTCATGTCTTCACCGAACTGCATGTACGCGGCCATCTCCGCCTCCGCCTCGGCGGGGCTCACCGCGGCAAAGCCGCTCTCGTCGGCACAGATCATCAGCAGGTATCGCATGTGGTCCTCCTCGTCGTGTCAGTTCACCACCCCGACGAACGGAACCGCGCTTGATCGACACCACCGACCAACTTTCTGGGTGGACGTCCTGCCCGATCCTTTTTCGATCCTGTCGCATGAGTATGCACATTCCTGTATAGTTGCCCCCGTGGCCACCATCGGCATCGTCGGGGCGTCCGGCTACGCGGGCGCCGAGCTGCTGCGGCTCTGCGCCGGCCATCCGTCGGTCGACGTCGCCTGGGCGACCGCCGACACCCATGCGGGCACCGCGGTCGCCGAGCTGTACCCGAGCCTGGCCGCGGCCTACCCGGGCCTGGTGTTCGAGCGGTACGACCCGGCGCGGCTCGCCGGTCTCGACCTGGTCTTCTTCGCGCTGCCGCACGGCGAGTCGCAGCAGCTCGCGGGCGGCGCGCTGGCCGCCGGTGTCAAGGTCGTGGACCTGGCGGCCGACTTCCGCCTGCACGACGCCGGGATGTACCCGCGGTGGTACCGCGAAGCCCATGGTTCGCCAGACCTGCTCGATCGGTTCGCGTACGGCCTGCCCGAGCTGTTTCGCGACGACGTGGTCAAGGCGGAGGCGGTCGCGGCGCCGGGTTGCTATCCCACGGCCTCGGCGTTGGCGCTGGCGCCGCTCGCCCGGGCCGGGGTGATCGAGCCGGCCGGTGTCATCGTCGACGCGGCGTCCGGCGTGTCCGGCGCGGGCCGCGCCCTCAAGCACACGTCGCACTACGGCACCGTCAACGAGGACTTCACCGCGTACGGTCTCCTCGATCACCGGCACACCCCCGAGATCGAGCAGGCGACCGGACTGCAGGTGTTGTTCACGCCGCACCTGGCCCCGATGACGCGCGGGGTCCTCGCCACCTGTTACGCCCGGCCGGCACGGACGACGAGCACCGCCGACGTCATCGGTGTCCTGGCCGATTCCTACGCGGGCGAGCCGTTCGTCGTCGTGGGCACCGCCTCCCCGTCGACCAAGGCGACGCTCGGATCGAACACCGCGCACCTCACCGCTCGGTTCGACGAGCGCACCGGCTGGGTGATCGCGTTGTGCGCCATCGACAACCTCGTCAAGGGCGCATCGGGCCAGGCACTCCAGTGCGCCAACATCCTGCTGGATCTGCCGGAGACCACCGGCCTCAGCGCGGTCGGGGTGTATCCGTGAGTGTCACCGCGGTCCCCGGATTCGACGCCGCCGGCGTGGCGTGCGGCATCAAGGCGTCGGGCGCGCCCGACCTGGCACTCGTCGCGTCGGCCGATCGCCAGCCGGTGGACGCGTTGGCGGTCTTCACCACGAACAAGGCGACGGCCGCGCCGGTGCAGGTCAGCCGGGCGCACCTGGCGTCGACCGGCGGCCGGGCCGTCGCCGTCGTCCTCAACAGCGGGAATGCGAACGCCGCCACCGGCGCCCCCGGCCGCGGGGATGCCGAGCGGATGTGCGCGTTGGTCGCGGGCGAGCTGGGTTGCCGCCCTGAAGAGGTGCTCGTCTGTTCGACCGGCCTGATCGGGATCCCGCTTCCGATGGCGCCGATCGAGTCCGGCGTCGCCCCGCTCGTCGCGGCGCTGGCCGCCGACGGCGGGCAGTCGGCGGCGACCGCCATCATGACGACCGACACCCGCCGCAAGGAGGTCGTCGTGCGCGGGGCCGGCTTCACGGTCGGTGGGATGGCGAAGGGCGCGGCGATGCTGGCGCCGAACATGGCGACCATGCTCGCGGTGCTCACCACCGACGCCGTCGTCCACCCCGACGATCTCCGGCTCGCGGTCGAGGGGTCGTTCCACCGACTCACCGTCGACGGGTGCACGTCGACCAACGACACCGTGATCGTCCTGTCGACTGGCATGGTCGCGGCCGCCGGCATCGACGTGGCCCTCGCCCAAGCGTGCCGCGAGCTGGCCGAGGCAATGGCCGAGGACGCCGAAGGTGCGACCAAGGTCGTCACCGTCACGGTCACCGGCGCGGCGTCGGACGGCGAGGCCGCGATCGCCGCCCGGAAGATCGCCGAGAGCGAGCTGTGCAAGTGCTCGTGGTACGGGCAGGACCCCTACTGGGGCCGGGTCGTCAGCGAGCTGGGCTCAGCCGGGGTGGCGTTCGACGCCGACACCGTGAGCGTCACCTATGGGACCATCACCGTTGCCCGCGACGGTGTCGCGTGCGATCACGACGCCGCCGCGCTGAAGGACGTGATGGCGGCCCGGCGCCTCCATCTCACCGCCGACCTCGGCATCGGCGACGGCCACGGTCTCGTGATCACCAACGACCTGACCCACGCGTACATCGACGAGAACATGGGCACCTCGTGACCTCCACCACATCGGCAACCAACGAGCGGGCGGGGGAGAAGGCGGCGATCCTCGTCGAGGCGCTCCCGTGGATCCGGCGGTTCCACGACAAGGTCGTCGTCGTGAAGTACGGCGGCAACGCCATGGCCGGCGACGACGAGCTGGCCCTCTTCGCGTCCGACGTCGTGCTCATGCGCTCGGTCGGCCTCCAGCCGGTGGTCGTCCACGGCGGCGGACCGCAGATCGGCGACCTCCTGACCCGGCTCGGCAAGACGACGGAGTTCCGCGACGGGCTGCGGGTCACCGACGCCGAGACGCTCGACATCGCCCGCATGGTGCTGGTCGGCAAGGTGAACCGCGAGATCGTCGCCGCCGTCAACCGCCACGGCGCGCTGGCCGTCGGGCTGTCGGGCGAGGACGCGCAGCTCATCACCGCGAGCGCGCACTCGCCCGAACACGGTTTCGTCGGTGACGTCGACGCCGTCAACCCGGCCATCCTCGAGCGGTTGCTGAACGAGGACCTCATCCCGGTCGTCGCCACCATCGGCACCGACGCTCTCGGGCAGGCCTACAACATCAACGCCGACACCGTGGCCGGCGCCATCGCCGAAGCCTTGCTGGCCGAGAAGCTGGTGTACCTCACCAACGTCGAGGGCATCCGGCGCGACGCCGCCGACCCGGCCACGACCATCAGCACGCTCACCGCCGACGAGCTCGACGCGCTGCTGGGCACGGGCGCGATCGCCGAGGGGATGATCCCGAAGGTGGCGTCGTGCCTGCGCGCGGTCCGCAAGGGGGTCGGCCACGCCCACATCCTCGACGGCCGGGTCCCGCACGCGCTGCTGCTCGAGGTGTTCACCGACGAGGGTGTCGGCACCATGGTCGGGCCATGACCAGGGATCACCTCATGAACACCTACCCTCCGCCGCCGGTGACGTTCGTTCGCGGCGCCGGCAGCCGGTTGTGGGACGACGCCGGCAACGAGTACCTCGACTTCCTCGGTGGGCTGGCGGTGACGGCGCTGGGGCACGCGCACCCCGTGGTCGCCGATGCCGTCTGCGAACAGGCCCGCACCCTCTTGCACGTGTCGAACCTCTACGGTACGACGGTCGCGCCCGAGGTCGCCGAGACCCTCGACCATCTCGTCGGTGGCGGCGGTCAGGTGTTCTTCTGCAACTCCGGCGCCGAGGCCAACGAGTGCGCGATCAAGCTGGCCCGCAAGTGGGGCGGCCACGGGAGGTACGCGGTCGTCAGCGCGTACGGGTCGTTCCACGGCCGGACGCTGGCGACCCTGCACGCGACCGGCCAGCCGCAGAAGCACGAGCCCTTCCAGCCGCTCCCCGAAGGGTTCCGGCACGTGGCCTGGTCGGACGTCGACGCCCTCGACCACGCCATCGACCCCGCCGTCGTCGCGGCGGTGTTGCTCGAACCCGTGCAGGGCGAAGGTGGCGTGATCCCCGCGACCGCCGAGTACTTCCAGGCCGTCCGCCGGTTGTGCGACGAGCGGGGTGTGCTGATGATCGTCGACGAGGTGCAGACCGGCCTCGGCCGCACCGGCCGGTGGTTCGGCTTCCAGCATTTCGGCGTCACGCCCGATGTCGTCACCATGGCGAAGGCACTGGGCAACGGCGTGCCCATCGGCGCGTGCTGGGCGCGCCGCGACGTGGCCGCCGCGTTCGAGCCCGGCGATCACGCCACGACGTTTGGGGGCCAGCCGCTCGCCGCGGCCGCGGCGCGGGCCGTCCTCGCAGTGATGCAGGCCGAGGACGTGCCGGCGCGCGCCGAAGCCGCCGGCGCCCGGCTCCGGAAGGCCCTGGGGGCGCTCCCGGACGTGGGCCAGGTGCGCGGGCTCGGGCTCCTGTTGGCGGCGACGGTGCCGGCCGGGTCGGCGAAGGCGATCGCGGCCGCGGCCCTCCAGCGCGGCTTGGTCGTCAACCCGGTGAACGACGACGCCATCCGGTTCGCGCCGTCACTGCTGGTCACCGACGACGAGATCGACGATGCGGTCGGCCGGTTCGCCGGCGCGCTGGCCGAGGCGGGCGCGTGACGGCGCTCCGCCACTTCCTCGAGATCGACGACCTCTCCCCGGCCGAGCTCACCGACGTGCTGGACGCCGCCGAGCGCCGCGATCCGCCGCGGGTGCTTGCCGGCCGGGGCATGGCGCTGGTGTTCGAGAAGCCGTCGGCCCGCACGCGGAGCTCGATGGAGCTCGCGGTGGTGCAGCTCGGTGGCCATCCGGTGTCGATCCGCGCCGACGAGGTCGCCATCGACGTGCGCGAGAGCGCGGAGGACATTGCCCGCACACTGTCCTGTTACCACGCCGCCATTGGGGCTCGAGTGTTCCAGCACGACAAGGTCGAACGACTGGCGGCCGCGGCGAGCGTCCCGGTCGTCAACCTCCTGTCCGATCACGAGCACCCGTGCCAGGCCCTGGCCGACCTCCTCACCATCCGCCAGCAGTTCGGGTCATTCGACGGCCGGACCGTCGCGTACATCGGCGACTTCAACAACGTCGCCCGGTCGCTGGCGCTCGGCGCCGCCGCGGTGGGGATGGCCCTGCGTATCGCCACCCCGCCCGGGCGCGCCCCGACGGCCCACGACGTCGACCGGGTGCGCGGCGCCGGCGCCGAGATGCTCGTGACCCACCGCCCGGAGGAGGCGGCCGACGGTGCGGATGTGATCTACGCCGACGTGTGGGCGTCGATGGGCCAAGAGGCGGAAGCCGCGGCCCGCAAGCTCGAGTTCGAGGGCTTCACGATCGACGACGCGTTGATGGCCCGCGCCGCCGACGACGCGGTGTTCCTGCACTGCCTGCCGGCGCATCGGGGCGAGGAGGTCGCGGCGTCGGTCTGCGACGGTCCGCAGAGCCGCATCTGGCAGCTCGCCGAGAATCGCATGCACGCGCAGCGCGGCTTGCTGGTCTGGCTGCTCGAACGGGCGGGTGGCGCGTGAGGTTGGCCAAGACGCAGCGGCAGCACCGGATCGCCCGCATGCTCGAGAACCACGGGGTGACGAGCCAGGGGCAGCTCGTCGAGCTGCTCGCGGCCGACGGGGTGCTGGCGACCCAGGCCACGGTGTCGCGTGACCTGGAGGAGCTCGGCGCCGTCAAGGTCCGCGTCCCCGGCGGCGAGACCGTCTACGCGATTCCCGAGCAGCCGAAGGACCGCATCGCCCCCGAGGAGATCCTCAAGCGGGCGTTCTCCGAGTGGGTCGTCGAGGTCGCCCACTCCGGCAACATCGTCGTCCTGCGCACCCCGCCGGGTTCGGCCCACGTCGTGGCGTCGGCGCTCGACCGCTCCGGTTTGGGCGGCGTGCTCGGGACGGTCGCGGGCGATGACACCCTGTTCGTGCTGGTGTCCGAGCGGGCCGAGGCCCGGACGGTCGCCCGCAAGCTGTCGGCCCTGGCCGGCCTGTAGAAGGGACGCATGGTGGCGAAGCGAGTCGTGCTCGCGTACAGCGGTGGGCTGGACACGTCCGTCGCGGTTCGCTGGCTCATCGAGCAGCAGCACGTCGAGGTGATCGCGCTGGCGGTCGATGTCGGCCAGGACGGCGGCTCGATCGACCAGGCTGCGATCGTCGAGCGGGCGAAAGCTGCCGGGGCCGTCGAAGCCGCGGTCGTCGATGCCCGCGAGGAGTTCGCGGGCGAGTACTGCGTGCCGGCCCTCAAGGCCAACGCGTTGTACGAGGGCCGGTACCCGCTGGTGTCGGCGCTGTCGCGGCCGTTGATCGTCAAGCACCTGGTGCAGGCGGCGCACGAGCACGGTGCCGACGCGGTCGCGCACGGATGCACCGGCAAGGGCAACGACCAGGTCCGCTTCGAGGTTTCGACCCGCGCCCTCGACCCCTCGCTCGAGGTGCTGGCGCCGGTGCGCTCGTGGGGGATGACGCGGGAGCAGTCGATCCTCTATGCCTACGACCACGGCATCCCGATCACCGCGACGAAGGAGAAGGTGTACTCGATCGACGACAACCTCTGGGGCCGGGCGATCGAGTGCGGCGAGATGGAGGACCCGTGGGCGGTACCGCCGCCCGGCGTGTGGTCGTTGACGCGACCCGGCGCGACCGAACCGCGCGACCTGGTGATCGGATTCGAGCACGGCGTGCCGGTGTCGGTCGACGGCCGGGCCCTCGGCTTGGTCGACGTGATCGAGACCGTCGGGCGCGCCGTCGGCTCCTACGGTTGGGGCCGGCTCGACATGGTCGAGAACCGGCGCGTGGGCATCAAGAGTCGCGAGACGTACGAGTGCCCGGCCAGCCTGGCGCTGATCCTCGCGCACAGCGACCTGGAGTCGATCACGCTGGAGCGCGACCTCGCCCGAGAGAAGGCGCGGCTCGAGCCGCGCTACGCCGAGCTGGTCTACGACGGCCTGTGGTTCTCGCCGCTCAAGCAGGCGCTCGACGCGTTCGTCGACACCAGCCAGCAGCACGTCACCGGCGAGGTGCGGCTCCGCCTCGAGCCGAACTCGTGCACGGTCACCGGCCGCCGCAGCCCCGACAGCCTCTACGACTACGGGCTCGCGACGTACGACGACGCCGACTCGTTCAATCACGAGGACTCGGCCGGCTTCGTCCGTCTCTGGGGCCTGAGCGTCGAGACATGGTCGGCCCGGCAGGGGCCGGGCCGCGAAGCAACGTGGTCGGCCCGGCAGGGGCCGGGCCGCGAGAAGGAGTGGTCGGCCCGGCAGGGGCCGGGCCGCGAGCCGACGTGACGCTGTGGCAGGGCCGCTTCGCTGACGGTCCCTCCGAGGAGCTGATGGCGTACACCGCCAGCATCTCGTTCGACGTCCGGCTCGCACCCGACGACATCGCCGGCTCGCGCGCCCACGTCCGCGGGTTGGGCCGCGCCGGGATCCTCACCACCGAGGAGGTCGCGCTCGTGATCACCGCGCTCAACCGGGCGGAGGAGGAGTTGGCCGACGGCGTCTTCAAGTTCGCGCCCGAGGACGAGGACGTGCACACGGCCGTCGAGCGACGGGTCACCGAGTTGGCTGGGGCGGCCGGCGCCAAGATGCACACCGGTCGCAGTCGCAACGACCAGATCGCCACCGACCTCCGGCTCTTCGTGAAGCGCACGCTCACCGACCTGGCCGGCGGCGTGCTCACGCTTCAGCGCGTGCTGTTGCAGCGCGCGGTCGAAGCCGAGGATGCGTACCTCCCCGGGTACACCCATCTGCAGCGGGCGCAGCCGGTGCTGCTCGCACACCACCTTCTGGCCCACGGTTGGGCGCTGGCGCGCGACATCGACCGGATACTCGACGCGGTGCGCCGAGCCGACGTGTCGCCCCTCGGCGCCGGCGCTCTCGCCGGCTCGTCGCTGCCGCTGGACCCCGACGGCGTCGCCGCCGATCTCGGCTTCGCGGCCCGCTTCGAGAACTCGCTCGACGCGGTGAGCGACCGCGACTTCGTCGCCGAGGCGCTCTTCGCGCTGGCGTTGCTCGGCGTGCACCTGAGCCGCATCGGTGAGGAGATCGCGATCTGGTCGAGCGACGAGTTCGGGTTCGTCCACCTCGACGACGCCCACGCAACCGGTTCCTCCATGCTCCCGCAGAAGAAGAACCCCGACATCGCCGAGCTGGCACGCGGCAAGGCGGGACGGCTGATCGGCCACCTCACCGGCTTGCTGGCGACCCTCAAGGGGCTTCCCCTCGCGTACAACCGGGACCTGCAGGAGGACAAGGAGCCGTTGTTCGACGCCGTCGACCAAACGCGCCTCGGGCTGTCGGCCGTCGCCGGCATGTTGGCGTCGGCCACGTTCGACACCGACCGCATGGCCACCTTCGCCGACACGCCCGAGTCGGCCGCGGTGGATCTGGCCGAGCACCTCGTGGCGCAGGGCATGCCGTTCCGTGAGGCGCACGCCGTGGTCGGTGCCCTGGTGCGCGACGCCCGCGAGCGCCATGTGTCCCTGGCCGAGCTGGTGGAGGCCCACCCGGCGCTGGGCGCGGCGGCGGTCGCGCTGCTCGAGCCCGGCGTCGCCGTCACCCGTCGAACCACGCCGGGTGGCGCCGGCCCGGCCGCGGTGGCCCAGCAAGTAAAGCGTTTCCGCGAGCGGCTCTCGGCCGACGCGGCGCGGCTCCCGAATCCCGCGGCGTGACGCGCCGCGTCCCGCGGGCCTTCTACGACGCCGACGCGCGCGACGTGGCGCCGCGCCTGCTGAACAAGGTGCTCGTGGCTGGACCGGTGGCGGCGCGCATCGTCGAGGTCGAGGCGTACGCCGGCGCCGAGGACCCCGGCAGCCACTCCTACCGCGGACCCACGGCGCGCAACGCCACGATGTTCGGCCGGCCCGGATTGCTCTACGTGTACTTCACCTACGGGATGCATTTCTGCGCGAACGCGGTCTGCGGGCCGGGCGACACGCCGACGGCCGTGCTGCTTCGGGGCCTCACGCCACTGCGCGGACTCGAGATCATGCGGGCGCGACGGCCGAAGGCCCGGCGCGACGCCGAGCTGTGCGCCGGCCCCGGTCGGATCGGCCAGGCCTTCGGGCTCACCCGCGATCACGACGGTGCCGACCTGGTTCGGGCCGACCGGGGCGTCACGATCGTCGACGACGGCACCCCGGCGCCCGACGAGCCCGGCGTCACGACGCGCGTCGGCCTGCGCGAAGGTGCGGGTGACGCCCTGCTCTGGCGCTTCACCGTGCCGGGAGCGGTCGGCCTGTCCCGCCCCACCTGACCCGTCCATTTGCGGAAGACGCCACCGATTCGGAGCCGGAACGGTGACAAGAAGCCGCGTCGAGCGGCAGCGAGGGTCGGGTACCGTGCCCGCGTGCCGCCCGACCTCCTCGACGAGCTCCAACAGCGCGGCCTGATCCACGACGCGACCGACCGTGAGGCGCTGGCGGCGCGGCTCGCCGAGGGACCGATCACGCTCTACTACGGGTGCGACCCGACGGCCGACAGCCTGCACATCGGCAACCTGATCGGCCTGGTGGTGCTGAAGCGGTTCCAGGACGCCGGGCACCGTGCGATCGCGCTGGCCGGCGGCGCCACCGGGATGATCGGCGACCCGAGTGGCCGGTCGTCGGAGCGCAACCTCCTCGACGACGACACCCTCAGCGCCAACCTCGCCGCGATCAAGGCGCAGATCGGCGCCGTCCTGGGGCACGAGGCCGAGTGGCAGCTCGTCGACAACCTGGCGTGGACACGCGATGTGCCGCTGCTCGACTTCCTCCGCGACGTCGGCAAGCACTTCACCGTCAACCAGATGGTGGCCAAGGAGTCGGTGAAGGCCCGGATGCAGAGCGACGAGGGGATCTCCTACACCGAGTTCAGTTACATGCTGCTGCAGGCCAACGACTACCTGGTGCTCCACGGGCGCGAGGCGTGCCAGCTGCAGATCGGCGGATCCGACCAGTGGGGCAACATCACCGCCGGGATCGAGCTGATCAGGCGGCGCACCGGCGAGCACGTGCACGGGCTGACGTGGCCCCTGATCACCCGCTCCGACGGCCGCAAGTTCGGCAAGAGCGAGGAGGGCAACGTGTGGCTGGGCGCCGAGCGCACCAGCCCCTACCGCTTCTACCAGTACTGGATGAACGTTCCCGACGCCGATGTCGGCCACTTCCTCAAGCTGTTCACCCTTCTCGACCTCGACGCGATCGCGCAGCTCGACGCCGAGACCGCGGCGGCGCCCGAGCGGCGCATCGGCCAGCGGGCCCTCGCCTTCGAGCTCACCGCGCTGGTCCACGGGAGCGAGCAGGCCGAGGCGGCCCGAGAGGCATCAGCGGTCCTCTTCGGGGGCGACCCCAGCCGTCTCTCGCCGGCGGCCCTCGAGACCCTGGCCGGTGAGGTGCCCACCGTGCGCATCCCGGTTGGTGGCCAGACCGTGCTGGATCTGGTCGTCGAGGCCGGCCTGGTGAAGTCGCGCGGCGACGGCCGCCGGCAGCTCGCCCAGGGCGCGGTCTACGTCAACAACGCGCGCCTGGCCGAGGATCGCCCGATCGGGGAATCCGACCTGCTGCACGGGCGTTGGATCCTGCTCAGGCGGGGCCAGCGGGAGTACGCGTTGGCGGTCGCCCCGGTCGGTTGACGGCCTACCTGGCGGTAGCTACACTGAACCGCTGCTCAGGAGCCGGTCGGCTCCGAGTCGCGAGGAAGTGCCCGGTTCCCGGGTAACCCTCGCCCCAAGCGCACAATCCCGTTGCGCGAGCGACATGGACGTCTCCCTCTGGGAGAAGTGTGTCCCTCGGGCCGGTCGCTCCTTGAAAACGGAATAGAGACAAGCCAAAAGCCAGTGCGGGCGGCCGGGTGACCGGTCGTCAAAAGTCAAAAGCACTGAGAGAACGGACAACACAGTCTGTCTTGGTGCCAGTCGGTGGAGGGTTCAGTAGCCCGAAGCCGGCTCTCCGATTTTCGGCCGCCAGGCCGAAGGTCTCGATGGAGAGTTTGATCCTGGCTCAGGACGAACGCTGGCGGCGTGCTTAATACATGCAAGTCGAACGAGGTCCATGCAGTAGCAATACTGTGGAAGACCGAGTGGCGAACGGGTGAGTAACACGTGAGTAACCTGCCCCGGAGACCGGGATAACACCGGGAAACCGGTGCTAATACCGGATGTCCTCGTCGGGCCGCATGACCTGACGAGGAAATGGATTCCGCTCCGGGAGGGACTCGCGGGCTATCAGCTTGTTGGTGGGGTAACGGCCTACCAAGGCTACGACGGCTAGCTGGTCTGAGAGGACGACCAGCCACACTGGGACTGAGACACGGCCCAGACTCCTACGGGAGGCAGCAGTAGGGAATCTTGCGCAATGGGCGAAAGCCTGACGCAGCAACGCCGCGTGGGGGATGAATGCCTTCGGGTTGTAAACC
>JAODBK010000088.1 GCA_025463925.1 Acidimicrobiales bacterium
ACGTGGATGCCGGGCAGGGGAACGACCTGAACCTCGCCGGCATGTACACCGCCGGCACCGGTATGGGTGGCTTCCAGGCAACCATCACCAACGCCTCGGCGGACACCGCCGCGGCCACCACCGTCAACGTGGACGGCCTGGCCTAGCCAGACCAACACCGAGCAGTTGAAGGAGGCGCCCCGCACGGGGCGCCTCCTTCGCGTCCGGGGCGTTCGTCAACCAAGCATGCGGGCGTCCCCGCCGCGTCCGAACGCCAGCCGGGCGCCGCTAGGATCCTGCCGACCGATCCGTCGAGCGGAAAGGCCCGCAGTGCACCCCCGTCAACTTCTCCTCCTCTTGTTCGTCGCCGTACTCGCCGCGACGGCTGCCTGCTCGTCGGGCGGCAAACGCTCGAGCGCGAGCCGGCCGGCGACGACCGCGTCGACGGCGTCCACGACGACGACCACCGGAGTCGGTGCCGCGACGACCGCCTCCACCGCACCGGCGGCGACCACCCCACCGCCGGCCGGGTCCGTCACGTTCAAGGGCGCGATCCTGGCGGTCGACACCCGGACCCGCGTGCTCGCCATCGAGGTGCCGAAGTCGCCGCAGGGCGTCGTGCTCGTCGTCGTCGGCGACACACCGATCACCGGCGGGTTCCACTCGCTCGATCAGCTCAAGCGCCCCAACATGGTGACGGTCGTCGCCATCGCGTCGACGGTCGACGGGGTGACGTCGTACCGCGCGGTGTCGGTGGTCGCGGATGCGCCGTCACCGTCGACGACGAATCCGAACAAGAGTCGCTCGCCGCGCAAGGACCGCACGTCGACCACGGCGGCGGCGAAGTGAGCCGGCGGCTGGCCGCGCTGCTGATCGTTCTGGCAACTGCGGGGACGGCCTGCAGCGGCGGCTCGGGCAGCAAGCACGCGGCATCCTCGAAGGCGTCGACCTCGACGTCGAGCGGCACGACCGCGACGACCGCCACCGGCGACACCGCCGCGCCCGGCACCGCGACGGCATCGACGGTGTTCACCCCACCCACGCTGCCGAAGGCGGCTCCGGCGGGCGCCGTTCCATTCGACATCTTCGGCAATGCCGGCGCGGTGGAGCCGGTGTCGGGCATGCTCGGCGTCGTGCTCGGCCCGCTCCCGAACGGCTTCGTGCTGGTCGAGGCCAAGTCGGCTGCCGTCAACGGCGTCACGTCCAAGCTGGACGGCATCACGCCCGGCACGCCGGTGCACGTGGTCGGCTACAGCGAGAACGTCAACGGTGTGCGCCTCATCACCGCGACGCGCGTCGACGCCGGTCCCCAGGCGGTGCCGCACTGACCACGACCGCCGCCCGCGGCCCGGCGACGCCGGCCGTGGCCCCCCGTCCCCGCCTCCTCGCGGGCGACGCGCCGTGGCTCCTCGCGACCGCGATCGGCAGCGCGGTCATGTTCGCCATCACGCTCTCGAGCCGGTTGCCGTTCGGTGACGGCGCCGAGTCGGTCGCCGGCGTCCGCGACGTCGGCATCCTGCACGCTCCCGGGTACCCGGCCTACGTCGTGCTGGCCAAGCTGTTCACGATCGTCGAGCCGATCGGCTCGCTCACCTTGCGACTCGGCCTGTTCAGCATGGTGTGCGCGAGCGGCGCCGTCGTCGTCACGTTCATGATCGCTCGGCGCCTCGGCGGCGGTCGTCCCGGCGCGCTGGCCGCGGCCGCCACCCTCGCCGCCGGGCAGTCGTTCTGGTTCTACGCCGGCTATGCCAAGCCGTACGCCGCCACCGAGCTGGTGATCGCGGTGCTCATCCTGTTGGCGTTGGACTTCGAGGCGCGCGGCGGTACGCCGCGGCTGATCGCCATCGGGGTGCTGGGCGGGCTCGCCACCGGCCTGTCGTACCAGGTGGTCGCGCTGTGCGTGCCGGGCATCGCCATCCTGCTGCTCGCCGGGCGGACGCCGCCCCGCGTCCGCCAGCTGGTGTGGGCGGTGGTCGGCTTCGGGGGCACGATCGTCGTGGTGTGGCTCTTCGCGATGCTGCGCGCCAGCTCGCACCCGCTCGTGAGCTGGGGCGACGCCAACAGTCCCGGACGGCTGATCGAGCTGTTCCGGATGAAGGACTTCGGCTTCCTCACTGGCGGCGTGCAGTCCGGCCTCACCGCCGGCCGGGCGAAGGCCAAGTCGTCCGGTGGCACCCGGCTCGTCCGGTACCCCCTCGTCCTCCTCAAGGACCTCGGGCCGGTGGCGCTCGTGCTGGCGGCGGTCGGAGCCACCGGGTCGTTGGCGCGACGGCGCGACGGATGGGCCCGGCCGGTCGGGCTCGGCGCCATCTTCCTCACCAACGCCGCCGGGGTGATGTTCCTCGTCATCAAGGGTGGATCGACGACCGTGCGCACGCCGTTCGTCCTGGCGACCGGGGGCTTCCTCCTCGGTGCCAATCTCGTCGCCGCGATCTGGGCCGGCCTGGGCGTGTCGACGTTGGCCGGCCTCGTGCAGCCCGGTGCACCGCGGGCACGGTCGCGCGCCGCCAGCCGCCGGGACTCG
>JAODBK010000118.1 GCA_025463925.1 Acidimicrobiales bacterium
CAGAGCCCGGCGCCAGCGGAGCAAGGCGCATGACCCACTCAGTTCGCCGGTCCCTCAGGCTTTTCAACTGGTCGCGTAAGCAGGAGGGCTCCTTGCAGAGCCCCTATCAAACCCTCAGCAGCAGTAATGTTGCATTTCAGAACAGTAACTACGCTGGCAATAGTTCGGGTCGTATCTCCATCGGGAACAACGGCTCCTACAGTGAGCGTAATTCCGATTATCCCATTCAGGTGGGACAAACTGGGCGAATGCTCGAAGTAGGTAATGGGTATGCCGACGGGGGCCATTTGAACGTCGGTACCGCCCAATCGAATTACTCCGACATTCAGTCCGGCAACAACTTCAGCCATCAGAATCTCCCCTCGTTGAAAGCGCGATTTGGCCGGTCTTGCCGGGCCTTTGTCAATGCCTGGAGGATGTCATGACGAGCCGGGAAATCCTCGGGGGCGACAAGCAATCTCCCGGCTCTCTGACGCTGGGCAAATACGCACCCAGCAATTCGTATTTACTTCCCGTTCGCACGTTTCTCGAACGCAGCGAAGTCTTTCAAACGCTGCTCGACATAGCGTGCCTTCTCTACTTCGCGGTCTTCATCTGTAGTGCCGCTTCCGCCCTCGGGCTTTTCGCCTACGTCGCTTATCTGAAGATCATTTCGTAATCGATTTAAGACCAAGAGGGCGTGCAGGCCGATCTTGGTAAAGGGTAGTTCGAAATTATCGTTGAGTGCCTTTTTCATGGTCCAACCATGACAGAAGGGATTGTCCAAGTGAGTACAAAGAATGTCGGAAAATCGCCAATGATTACCACGGCACAAGTAACAGACCTGACCAGGATGCGCGCGACGGAGTTGGTCAACGGCGCGGCGCGGAAAAGCGGATCGCTCATGGCGGCCTATGACTTGGTGGCCCGATCGGTCGGTGTCTCACCTGGATGGCTTCGACGTTTCATTAAAAATTATGAGGCGGCCAGAGAGCCGCGAGCCGCATTTTACGAGAATATCAGGGCAAATTACGAAGCATTTTGTAATCGCGTTGAACAAGAAAACCAAATCGATGAACAGCGATTGCACTCCCTGAGGAGGGGACCGAATGCGAGCACTGAAGGCTCTAGGGGAAAAGCTGATTCTTAAAATCCAAATCGCCTGGGCATTCGCTTGGGCATTCTTACGGGGAAGAAAATGAACGTCGCATTCCAGGCTCCGATTGAGAAACGTCCATACGAGGTCGAAAAGCGCGTGAGGGATGCGATGTCATCGCGCGCACTGCTGTTGAAGCTTCGCCGGCTGCATTACGAGTATGCGCCAAAAACCTACAAGGATCGCTTCCTCCCCGTATTGCCGCCTCCGCCGATCGTGCGGGAGCCAAGCGCAGCGTTCATTGAGCTATGGGGCGACGCCAAGGCGGTCCTGATTAATGACGTGAAGCGTGCAGTGTGCCGGCATTATAAGGTAACTGGCGTCGATCTCGTTTCGCAGCGCCGGACGGCCGATATCGTCATGCCGCGTCAGATTGCGATGTATCTGTGCCGTCATTTGACGCTGAAATCACTTCCTGAAATCAGCCGCAGCTTCGGGAAGCGCGATCACACCACCTGCATGCATGCCGTGCGCAAGATTGAAAATATGCTGCTCTGGAACAAGGCCCTTGTCGCGGACGTGTCCGCGATCACTCAGGGGCTTCGAGCATGAATCCGACGCCCATCCACCTCATCACGTCACGCATCAAGCGGCTCTCACTGCCGCATCAGATCGCCCATTTGAGGGCCTTGGTAGCGCTGGAGAAGCCCTACAGCGTTCGCCGGAATGAGTTGCTGTCACTCTTGGAAGGCAAGCTGCTTCGGCAGTTAAAGAAAGAAAATCGCCACGTCGCTTAATCATAGCAAAGGAGCATAATCATGGAACAGGCATTAGCTACCAAAGCGGAATATCTCTCGCCGTCAATCATGACGCCTATGGATATGCTGGATAAGGCGATCCAGCAGAACGCAGATATTGCGGTCCTCGAAAAGCTTATGGGCTTGCAGGAGCGCTGGCAGGCTAACCAGGCGCGGAAGGCATTTGACGAGGCGATGGCGTCGGCAAAGGCTGAGATTCCGAACATCAGCAAAAACCGGACTGTAGACTTCACGTCGCAGAAGGGCCGCACCAACTACCGTTACGAGGATCTTGGCGAGGTGGCTAAGACCGTCAGCCCGATCTTGGCGAAGTATGGTCTTTCATATCGGTTTCGCACTGCATCTCCGGTCAACGAGCCGGTCACGGTGACTTGCATCGTCTCCCATCGCGAAGGCCATTTCGAGGAAAATACCCTCTGCGCCGGCCGGGACGATAGCGGCAATAAGAACAGCATCCAGGCTATCGGGTCCACGCTGACCTATCTGCAGCGGATGACGCTTAAGGCGGCTCTTGGGCTCGCGGCGACTATCGATGACGACGGGGCCAATGCGGACGGCAAGCCGGAGGTCATCACGATTGATCAGGTTGGCGAGCTTGTCGAGATGATCGAGAGCAAGGGAGCTGATAAGGCGCGGTTCCTAAAATACTACAAGGTCGAGAAGTTGGCTGATCTCCCTGCCGCGAAGTTTGATTCCGCGGTGAAACTTCTTATGGCGAAGGGAGGCTAGCGCCATGCAGATCATTGATTGCGAGCAGGGCTCTCCCGAATGGTTCAAGGCCCGCGCCGGCATCCCTACCGCCAGCGAGTTTCATACTGTCATGGCGAAGGGGAAGAGCGGCGGCGATAGTCTGACCCGGAAAACCTACATGATGAAACTGGCCGGTGAAATCCTCACTGGCGAGCCGATGGAATCGTTCAGCAACGCTCACATGGAGCGCGGCAAGGTCATGGAGGACGAAGCGCGCGACCTGTACTCGTTCATGACGGATGCAGATCCCCAGCGAATTGGCTTCATCGTCAACGGCCCCAAAGGCGCAAGCCCGGACAGTCTGATCGGGACCGATGGTGGCTTGGAAATCAAGACCAAACTCCCGCATCTCATGATCGAGCTACTGCTGAAAGACGAGGCCCCGCCCGAACATAAGGCTCAGGTTCAGGGCTGCATGTGTATCGCTGAGCGCGAATGGTGGGACATCGCCTGCTACTGGCCGAAGCTGCCTTTATTCAAGAAGCGGCTGTATCGGGACGAGGTCTACATCAAGACCATGTCCGACGCAGTCGATCAATTTAATACCGAACTAGCGCAGACCGTTGAACGCATTCGCGGTCTCGGAACATTGAAGGTGGCGGCATGAGCGGATCTGTCAATAAGGTCATCCTGATCGGCAATCTTGGTGCTGATCCTGAAGAGAAGCGAACGCAGAATGGCGCCCTCGTTGTCAATCTCCGCATCGCTACGTCGGAATCCTGGCGGGACAAGGAAACAGGCGAACGCAAGGAGAAAACCGAATGGCATCGCGTCGTCATTTGGAATGAAGGCCTCGCCAAGGTAGCCGGCCAATACCTCAAGAAGGGTTCGAAGGTCTATCTTGAGGGATCGTTGCAGACCCGCAAATGGACCGACCAGGCCGGCGTCGAGAAGTACAGCACAGAGGTTGTCCTGAACGGCTACGGCAGCACTCTTACCATGCTGGACAAGCCTCAGGGTGGCTCTGCGGCTCCAGACGAACCGTTCTGAGGTGCGCCATGCAGTCTTTCCCCCCAATGCCTTTTAAATGGAACGGCGCCACGATGGTGCCGCTCCAGCCGCAGCGCGCCGAGAAGTTCTTTGAGCACAACGAACGCTACGTCATGGTGCAGCACCAGGAGCGCAGCCAGTCGAGCCATAACCATGAGTTCGGCTGGCTGCGCGAAGCCTGGATGAATCTGCCGGACAATCTTGCGGAGCGGTTCCCCTCTGAGGAGCACCTTCGCAAGTGGGCACTGATCCGCGCCGGCTACAGCGACAGCCAGACGATCACCTGTAACTCAAAGGCGGAAGCGCAGCGCGTTGCTGCGTTCATCCGTCCGATCGATGAGTTTTCCGTCGTGATCGTTGCCGGCCCGACCGTTACCCGCTTCACCGCCAAGAGCCAATCGCGCCGCGCCATGGGCGCCGCAGACTTTCAGCGCAGCAAGACGCTGATCATGGAGGTTATCGCAAAGCTTCTTGGTGTCGCCCCCGACGAGTTGGCGCAGGCGAGGGCAGCATGAGCCGTGCAATCGACAAGGAATGGATCGGAGCGAACGATGACACTGCTATCCCGCCCCGCGTCAAAATCCGCATCTTCGACAAGTTCGAAGGTCGCTGTGGAGATTGTACACTCAAAATCTACGGGAAGCTTCGACCGGCTTATGATCATATCGTTGCCCTCATCAACGGGGGCAAGAATGCAGAGTCAAATCTGCAATTGCTTTGCG
>JAODBK010000108.1 GCA_025463925.1 Acidimicrobiales bacterium
GGCCGCGCCCGGGCGGGTCAACGTCGTCGCGATGGGCGGCGGCCGCACCACGGCCGTCGCGATCGACGTCGAACGGGCGGTGCCGGGCGCGGTCGAGGCCGAAGCGGCGATCACCGCGGCCGGCCGGCCGGCGTCCTACGCCGAGGTGCTGCGGGCCCGGGGCGACCTGGTGCCGAGCGGCGAGACGGTCGCCATGGCCGTGCCTCCCGGCAGCGCGCAGTTCGTGCGCGGGGCCGAGGAATTGCTCGGGCTGCTGGGCGCGCGCTGCGTCGACTGCGGCGTGGTGTCGACGCCGCCGTCGATTCACCCGACGTGCACCGGCTGCGGTGGGTCGAAGCTCGAGACCACCGCGCTGGCCCGTCGCGGCACCGTGCACACCTTCGTGGTGAACCACACCATGCCGGCGCCGTTCGTGGCGCCCCTCCCCCTGGTGGTGGCCGATCTCGACGACGGGGCGCGCCTCATGCTGCAGGGCATCGCCGAGGACGCGACCGAATTGGCGATCGGTGATCCGGTCGAGCTGGTGCTGCGGAAGTACGCGCACGAGCGCGGTGTCCCGGTGTACGGCTACAAGGTCAAGCGTTCGGAGGCCGGGTCGTGAGTTGGAACAGGGTCGCGGTGGTCGGCGCCGGGCTCGTCAAGTTCGGCGAGCTGTTCGACCAGAGCTACGAGCAGATGGCGGCCGGCGCGTTCCGCGCCGCGCTCGAAAGCGTCGACAAGGGCTTCGAGCCGCGGCAGATCGACGCCGCGATCGTCGCCACCCAACGGGGCACGTTGTGGGGCCAGGAAGGCATCGGCGGCAACACCGTGCCCTCGGCGATCGGCCTCTCCGGCATCCCGTGCACGCGCGTCGAGAACGCATGCCCATCCGGTTCGGACGCGTTCCGCATCGGCGCCATGGTCGTCGCCAGCGGCGTGCACGACGTCGTGCTCGTCATCGGCGTCGAGAAGATGCGCGACAAGTCCACCGAGGAAGGCCTGCTGGCCCGCGCCGCCGCCGGCCACCCGATCTACACGCGCGGCGAGTCGGCGCCGGTGCTGTTCGCGCCGTTCGCCACCCGCCACATGCACGAGTTCGGCACCACGCGCGAGATGCTCGCCAGCGTCGCCGTCAAGAACCACCACAACGGCAAGCTCGACCCGTACGCCCACTTCCAGGACGAGGTCACCGTCGAGCAGGTGCTGAAGGCGCCGCCGGTGTGCCATCCGCTCCACCTCCTCGACTGCTGCCCACAGACCGACGGCGCGGCCGCGGTGCTGCTCGTCAACGCCGAGCGGGCCGGCGAGTTCACCGACAAGCCGGTGTACGTCGCCGGCTTCGGCGTCGCCACCGACCACCCGTACCTCCACGAGAAGTCGACGTTCGTGGGGCTGCCGGCGACGACGCTCGCCGCCGAGCGCGCCTACGCGATGGCCGGTGTCGGCCCGTCGGAGATCGACATGGCCGAGGTGCACGACTGCTTCACCATCACCGAGATCCTCGACATCGAGGACCTCGGGTTCTGCGACAAGGGCAAGGGCGGCGTGCTCTCGATCGAGGGCGAGACGGCGATCGGTGGGCGCATCCCCGTGAACACGTCCGGAGGGCTGCTGGCCAAGGGGCACCCGATCGGTGCCACCGGAGTCGCGCAGCTCACCGAGTGCTGGTGGCAACTGCGGGGCCAGGCCGAGGATCGCCAGGTCGAGATGCGCAACGGGTTCGCGCTGCAGCACAACGTCGGCGGGCGCGGCTCCGGCGTCAGCGTGGTCAACATCCTCACCAACAAGGCGTGACGTGACCACCCAACTGCGAGTCGAGGTCGGCGACGATCACGTCGCGGTGCTCACCCTCGACCGGCCCGAGGCCAAGAACGCGTTGTCGATCGAGATGCGTGACGCGCTGGTCGCCGCGGTACGCGATTGCCGCGCCGACGCGGACGTCCGGGCGGTCCTGATCACCGGCGTGGGCGACGCGTTCTGCGCGGGCATGGACCTCGGCGCGTCCACGGTGTCGCGCGCCGGCGGCGAGGGCTTCGAGACGCGGTCGACCAGCGAAGCGCTGCGGGTCGGCGTGCAGTCGCTGATCCGCGAGCTTTGGGAGCTCGACAAGCCGACGGTGGCCGCGGTCAACGGGGTGGCGGTCGGGCCCGGCGCCCACCTGGCCCTGGCGTGCGACTTCGTCGTCGTGCACGAGCGCACCCGCTTCCTGTGGTCGTTCGCCAAGTGGGGCCTGGTCGTGGACGCCGGCGGCGCCTACCTCCTGCCGCGCCTGGTCGGGTTGCCGCGCGCCAAGGCCATGGTGCTGCTCGGCGAGGGCGCCGCCGGCCAGGAGGCGGTCGACATGGGCCTCGCCTACCGGTGCGTCGCCAACGCCGACGCGGTGTGGACCGACGGTCGGGCGCTGGCCGCCCGGTTGGCCGCCGGGCCGACCCGGTCGCTCGGCCTGTCGAAGCAACTCCTCAACCGGTCGTTCGACACCGACCTGGCGACGTCGCTCGAGCTCGAGGCGGCGTACCAGTCGCTGGCGACCACGAGCGGCGACCTGGCCGAGGGCATGGCGGCATTCAAGGAGAAGCGCGATCCCCGCTTCACCGGCCGCTAGTGCCGGCCTTCTTCACGCCTGACGAGTACGCGGTCGTCGTTGCGGTGTGCGAGCGGTTGATCCCGGCCGACGACCAACCCGGCGCGACCGACGCCGCGGTCGCCGACTACATCGACACGTTGCTGGGCGCGTTCAGCTTCGACCCACCGCGCATCTGGGCGGTGCATCCGCGCCGCTCGGAGTTCCACCCGCTCACGCCGCTCGACGAGCTGGCCTGGCGCACCCGCATCGAGGGCTCCCTCGGCCGGCCCGAGCGCGAGCTCAACGGCCCGACCGTCGGCTGGCAGCAGCGGTACCGCGATGGGGTCGCCGCGCTCGGCGCCGACTTCGGGCGCGTCGACGAGGACGAGCAGAAGCGGCGGCTCCGCGCCGACCGCGACTTCCTGATGCTGGTCCACCAGCACGCGTGCGAGGGCATGTACGGCGCGCCGGCCTACGGCGGCAACCGCGGACTCGTCGGCTGGGCCAACTCGGGGTTCGAGGGCGACGTGCAGCCGCGGGGCTACACCGACGCCGAGGTGTCGGGCCCGTGATCGCCGACCAGGACTTCGACGCGATCGTCGTCGGCTCGGGGCCGGGCGGGTCGACGGTCGCCGAGGTGCTCACCGCCGCCGGGTGGTCCGTGCTCATCTTCGAGAAGGGCCGCAACCACCTCATCGACCTCGCCGACCCGACCCGGTTGCTCACCGACTACTCCAACGACGAGCTGAAGTTCATCAGCCGCCACTTCCTCGGGCCCGACCCCTGGCTCGAGCCGCGCACGTTCCGCGCCGGCGAGGACCGCGGTGACCGCGAGCACATCGGCGAGGCCAACAACCTGCCGTCGACGGTCGGCGGTGGCGGCGTCCACGCCGACGGCAAGTTGCCGCGCTTCCTGGCGGCCGACTTCCGGATGCGGTCGGACCTCGGGCCGGTCGACGGCGCCGCCGTCGAGGACTGGCCCGTCGACTACGACGAGATGGAGCCGTTCTACGCCGACGCCGAGCGCATCGTCGGCGTCGCCGGTGATGCCGACGCCAACCCGTTCGCAGCGTGGCGGTCGGGGCCGTACCCGATGCCGCCGGGCGCGCCGATGTACGGCGCGGTGCGGTCGACGGCCTCGGCCGAGAAGCTCGGGCTGCACCCGTATCCCGGCCCGACCGGCGCCAACAGTGTTCCCTACGACGGGCGACCGGCGTGCAACAACTGCGGGTTCTGCGCGTACTACGGGTGCCCCATCCACGCCAAGGGCGATCCGGTCGCACCGCTGCAGCGGGCGTTGCTCACCGGCCGGTGCGAACTGCGGCCCGAGACGTTCGTCTCCCGCGTGCTGGTCACCAACGGCCGGGCGACCGGCGTCGAATACGTCGACCGCGACGGCGTCACCCGGACGGAGACGGCGACGCGCGCCGTCGTCCTCGCCGGCGGCGCGGTCGAGACGCCGCGCCTGCTGCTCCTCAGCGGCTTCGAGCACCCGCTCATCGGGCGGCACCTCATGTGCCACTTCCAGACGATGGTCATGGGCATCATGCTGTTCCGGACCCATCCCCACCGCGGCCGCGCGGTCACCCACATGCACGACGACCATCTGATCGGCGACGATGCGTCGCGCGCCGCCGCGGCCGCCGCCGGCCTGCCTTGGCTGCGAGGCGGCATGGTCGAGCACTGCGGGCCCGGCGCGCCGGTGATGGAGTCGCGCACCTACCCGTGGGGCCGCCGGCACAAGGAGATGATGCGCGAGTCGCCCATGCGCGACCACATGTGGGGCTTCACCATGCAGGGCGAGGACCTGCCGCAGCCGACCAACCGCATCGACCTCGACCCGACGGTTCGCGACATCCGCGGCTTCCCCGCGATGCGCATGACGTACCGATCCCATGCCATGGAGCTGGCCGCCTCCCGTCACTACGCACCGACCTTGGCCGCGGTCCTCGAGGACATGGGCGCGACGCAGACGATGGTGGCCACCTCGCCGGTGCCGGACGGGCCGTACGGGGGCTACCTCTCGCCGATCCCCAACTCGAAGCACGTGGTCGGCACCGTCCGCATGGGCACCGACCCGTCGACGTCGGTGCTCGACCCCTGGGGCCGCTTCCACGACGTCCCCAACCTGATGGTCGCCGACTCCTCCGGCTTCGTCACCAGCACCGGCTACGGCCCGACCCTCACGATCGTCGCCCTTGCCATCCGCAACGCCCGCGCCCTGGCAAGCTCGTAACCGATGGTCGCTCGGGCCGAGGGGCGGATGGAGTTCCTGGACGGCTTGCGCGGGGTGGCGGCGTTGGCAGTGCTGGTCCAGCACGGGTCCGAGCTCCTGTGGCCCAGCTACTTCCACTGGTCGGAGACGGTGTTCCGGCTGGGCGAGTGCGGGATGGTCGTCTTCTTCCTCGTCAGCGGCTTCATCATCCCGGGCTCGATCGAGCGCTACGGCTCGCTGGCCCGGTTCTGGATCGGCCGCTTCTTCCGCCTCTTCCCGATGTACTGGGTCGCCGTGACCGCCGGTCTCGCGCTCCATTTCTGGTTCGGGCGCTACTGGTTCGACATCGCGCACAATGCGCACCCGCTGCGCGGCACGATCCTGAACTTCACGATGGTGCAGCAGTTCCTGCACACCCCGTCACTCATCGGGTCGACGTGGACGCTGGCGTACGAGATGGTGTTCTACGGGTTCGCCTCGGCGCTGTTCCTCACCCGGCTCCACCGTCGGCCGGTGCCAGTGGCCGGACTTTGGATCGCGCTGGCGCTGTGGGCCGGCCTGGTGTTCCGGCCGTTCCTGGTGAACCGGGCCGAGACGCTGTGGTTCGCGTCCCTGCTGTTCATGACGATGTTCGTCGGCTCGGTGCTGTCGTCGTGGGTGCGCGGCAAGGTCCCCGGTGCGACCGCGCTCATCGCCTACCTCGGCGGCATCGCCACGGTGATCCTGGTCTGCCACGCCCAGATCGATCCCCACCCCGTCGGTGTCGTGCCGGGCATCGCCCATTGGACGACCGAGGCGGCGACGCTCGTCGGCGCGTACCTCGTCTTCGGCGCGGCCTTGCTGGTGCGCAAGGCCCGCGTGCCGCAGCCGCTCCTCTGGCTCGGCACCGTGAGCTACTCGCTCTACCTGTTGCACCCGCTGGTGTACGGCTCGGTGCCGCAGTTCCGCCATCACCCCGTCTGGACGCTGGCGACGTGGCTCGCGGTCACGATCGCGATATCCGGCCTGACCTACCGCGTCGTCGAGCTCCCGTTCCACGAACTTGGCCGCCGCATCGGCCGCGCCCCGGCTTCTACCTCCCGCCACCGGCCGATTCGGCCGGTGGCGGGAGGCAAAACCCGAGGGGATCATTGCATCGCGATGGAGTCGGTGGCTTCGGCGTCGGCGTCGACGAACGCGTCGCCCGACACGTCGACCTCGACACGGTCGAGGCCGCCGGTGAACCGAAACGGACCGCGGTAGTCGCGGTCGGCGGGCGGGAACTCGGTCGCGTAGCCGACGGTGACCCCCGCGCCGGTCAGCGACAGCCGGCTCCACAGGGTGCGCTTGATGTCGCCGGCGCCGACGACGGTGCCGTCGACCAGCAGCTCGGCGCGCGGCGGTGCGAACCGGACCGCCAGCACGTGGTCGCCCGGTGACAGCGGCGGGATCGTGGCGTCGACGCGGTATTCGCGCCAACCGGCGAGGTTGTGCACGTAGCAGAGCCGGCCGCCGGCCAGGAGATGGAACGACCACCCGCCGAGCACCGAGCCCTGCACGATGAGCACGCCCTCGACGACGTCGAGGCCTTCCGGGACGGTGACGAACGCGCTGACGGTGTGCGGGCGGTTCTTGGCGTTGACGGCGACGCTCTCGGGCACCGGCGCCCGGTACGGCCAGTACACGTACCGGTCGCGCGGCGCGACGCCGGGCCGGCGACCGAGGACGAAGTCGGAGAACGGTCGGTTGTCGATCGGCAGGACCTGGTGGCGCTCCGCTTCCTCCCACCAGCGCGCCACCAGCCGGTCGACCCGGTCCGGGTCGGTGGCGGCCAGGTCGTGGCACTCCGACGGGTCGGCGCGCAGGTCGTAGAGCTCCCACCCGGCCTTGTCGAGCCCGGGCTCGTCGCTCTGGATGTCGTGGTACACGACCGCTTTCCACCCATCGTGGTAGATCGCCCGGCAGCCGAACATCTCGTAGTACTGCGTGGTGTGCCGTTCGGCCGCGTCGGCGTCGGCGAACGAGTACGCGAAGCTCACGCCTTCGAGCGGTCGCTGGTCGACGCCGCCGATCGTCGCCGGGAACTCGATGCCCGCGACCTCGAGCACCGTCGGCACCACGTCGACCGCGTGCACGTACTGCCGGCGCGTCTCGCCGCGCGCCGGGATGCCGCGCGGCCAGTGCACGATGAGCGGGTCGGCGACCCCGCCCTCGTGGGTCTCGCGCTTCCAGCGGCGGAACGGCGTGTTGCCGGCCACCGTCCAACCCCACGGGTAGTTGTTGTGGATCCGCGGGCCGCCGATCTCGTCGATGCGCTCGGCCGCCTCCTCGACGGTGCGCGGCAGGCCGTTCCACACCCGCCCGTCGTTGAGCGACCCCACCGGCCCGCCCTCGGACGACGCGCCGTTGTCGGACATCACCAGCACCAACGTGTCGTCGAGGTCGCCCATGGCGTCGAGCCGATCGATGACCCGCCCGATCTGCGCGTCGACGTGGGAGAGGAAGCCGGCGAACGCCTCCATGTAGCGGGCGAACACGCGGCGCTCCTCGGCCGCGAGCGAGTCCCAGGCCGGCACCCAGTCCGGTCGGGGTGAGAGCTCGGTGTGCGCCGGCAGGAGGCCGGTCGCCTGCTGGCGGGCGAGGGCGTCGACGCGCCACTCGTCCCAGCCGCGGTCGAACCGGCCGCGGTAGCGCTCGACCCACGCCGCCGGCGCCTGGTGCGGCGAGTGGCACGCGCCGGTGGCGAGGTACAGCAGCCACGGCTTGTCGACCTCGACGTTGCGCAGGTCCTCGATGAACTCGATGGCACGGTCGGCGAGGTCCTCACTGAGGTGGTAGCCCTCGTCGAACCGGGCCGGCGGCGCGACGTGGTGGCTGTCGGAGATCAGCTCGGGCGCGAACTGGTGGGTCTCGCCGGGGAAGAAGCCGTAGAAGCGCTCGAAGCCGCGACCGAGCGGCCAGCGATCGCGACGGGCGCCCATGTGCTCCTCGTCCTCCGGCGTGAGGTGCCACTTGCCGACCGCGTACGCGGCGTAGCCGTGCGGAGTCAGCATCGCCGGCAGGAACCCGCACGACCGAGGGATCCGCGCGTCGTAGCCCGGGAACCCGGTCGCCAGGTCGATGACTCGGCCCATCCCGCACGTGTGGTGGTTCCGGCCGGTGAGGACGCACGCCCGCGTCGGCGAGCACAGCGCGGTGGTGTGGAAGTTGGCGTACCGGAGTCCGTTGGCCGCGAGCCGGTCGAATGCCGGCGTGTCGATGTCGGACCCGAAGCAGCCCAGCTGCGCGAAGCCCACGTCGTCGAGCAGCACGAGCAGCACGTTGGGCGCGCCCTCCGGCGCCCTGGGCTCGTCCGGCCACCACGGCTCCGACTCCCAGTGGTAGCGCCCGATCGTGCCCCGAAATTCGCCGGACTCCATGCCCGGATTCTGCCGAGCCCGGGTGGGTCAGTGTGGCCAATGACACAAACCGTCAGGGTTGACGGTTTCTGGCGACCGTGGTTGGCTCGACGGATGCGTGCGGCCGCGACAACCGGGACGGTGACGCCGAACGCGACCGCGGCCACCCGAGTCCGGCGCAGCCAGGCCGAACGGACCGCGTCGATGCGGGCCCGGGTCCTCGACGCCACGGTCGAGTGCCTGTCCGACCTCGGCTACGCCCGCACCACGACGATCGAGGTGGCGGCCCGGGCCGCGGTGTCGCGCGGCGCGCTGTTGCACCACTTTCCCACCAAGGCCGACCTGGTGACGGCGGCGGTCGAGCACGTGTTCGCGCGCCGCCACACCGACTTCGTGGCCGCCATGCAGCGGCTGCCGAAGGGCGCGGACCGAGCGGCGGCGTCGATCGACCTGCTGTGGGAGATCTTCCAGGGACCGCCGTTCGTCGCCTGGCTCGAGCTGGCGGTCGCGTCACGCACCGACGCCGAGCTCCGGCCGCGATACCGGCAGGTCTGCGACCGGTTCACCGCCACGGTGGCGGCCACGTTCGCCGAGCTCTTCCCGCCGCCCGACGGGCAGCTCACGGGGACGCACTTCGTCGCGCCGGCGCTGGCGTTCGCGCTCCTCGACGGTCTCGCGCTCCGCCGCATCACCGGCGACGACCCGGCGCTCACGCGCGCCGTGCTCGACGCCTTCAAGGACATCGCCCGCCTGATGATCCCCCAGGAGGACTCATGAGCCTGACCCTCGACGAAGAGCAGGTCGCGGCAACCGCCGACGACGAGGCGTTCACCGCCATGCTCGGCCGCCTCTCGCGACAGTCGATCACGCCCGGCAAGCACTTCGACGCGTACGTCGACGTCGACTGGGACGCGCCCGAGCACGCCATCGATCCCGACGACCCGCGATGGGAGGTCTCGCCTTCCGACCCGCTGGCCAGCACCGACTGGTACCGGCACCAGCCGGCCGAGGTGCGCAGCCGCATCGGGCTGCACGGGATCGCCACCGCGATGAAGACCGGGTTGCAGTTCGAGAGCGTCCTCAAGCGCGGGCTGCTCGAATACGCGATGACGCTGCCGAACGGCTCACCCGAGTTCCGGTACCTGTACCACGAGGTCATCGAGGAGGCCCAGCACTCGTTGATGTTCCAGGAGTTCGTGAACCGCACGCAGCTCGATCCGCCCGGCCTGCCGTGGTGGATGAAGATCGGCACCCACCAGGTGGTGCGCTTCGGCCGGCGTTTCCCCGAGCTCTTCTTCCTGTTCGTGCTCGGCGGTGAGGACCCGATCGACCACTTCCAGCGGCAGACCCTCCGGAGCGATCGCGAGGTCCATCCGCTGTTCGAGCGCATCATGCGCATCCACGTCACCGAGGAGGCGCGGCACCTCAGCTTCGCCCGGATGGAACTGAAGCGCCGCGTGCCCCAGCTCGGCCGCATCCGCCGGTTCCGCCTGTCGGTGCGGGTGCCGCTCCTGCTCGGCGTCATGTCGGGCGCCATGCTCGAGCCGTCGTCGCAGATGATCGCGACGTACCGCATCCCCAAGCCGGTGGTGAAGGAGGCCTTCAGCACTCCCGAAGCCCGTCAAGGACTGAAGGACGCGGTCGCCAAGGTCCGCCGGCTGTGCGTCGAGCTGGGGCTGGTGACGCCGCTGACCCGCCCGATCTGGCGGCGCCTCGGCATCTGGGACGACGACGAACGCTAGGTCCCGGCGAGGCGGGCGACGACCGGCGCCATGGCCTCCCAGCTGCCGCCGCTGAACATCACGTAGGAGAAGCCGAACTCCTCGCGCCGGCGGACGAGGTCGTCGCAGATCTCGTCGACGGTGCCGATGAGGAAGTGCGGGATCCCGAGCGCCTGCTCGGCGGTCAGACCGAAGCCGGGCGCCATGCCCTCGGCGATCGCGACGCGGTCTTCGGTGATCATGGCGAAGAAGACGGTGATCGACAGCTCGATGTCCTCGAAGCGGTCGCCGGCCGCCTTGCGGATGACCTCGATGCGGTGGTGGGTGGCATCGGCGGTCCCGCTCGCCAGCACGTCGGCGTCGACCTTGCCCGACTTCAGGTTGAAGTTGACGCTGGCGATGTCGGCCTCGCGCCCGGCGATCGCCAGCACCCTCGGGCCGCCGCCGCCGATGAGGATCGGCACGTGCGGCTGCACCGGCTTCGGCGTCCCGGTGTGGTTCTCGATCGTGTAGTGCTCGCCGGCGAACGAGAACGGCGTGTTCCGCAGGAGGCCCTTGACGATCGCCAGTCCCTCCTCGAAGCGATCGATGCGCACGCCGGGCGAGTCGAGCGGGATGCCCGATTGCTCGTAGTCGGTGGTCATCCACCCGGCGCCGAGCCCGAGCTCGAGCCGGCCGCCGGAGAGGACGTCGAGCGTCGCGCACTCCTTGGCCAGCACCAGCGGGTGCTTGTAGTCGTTGTCGAAGACGAGGCTCCCGACCCGCAAGGTCGACGTCGCCATCGCCGCCGCGGTCATCGCCGGCAGCGGCGCGAGCTGGTCGTCGAAGTGGTCGGGAACGAACAGCGTCGAGTAGCCGAGCTCCTCGACCTTGCGAGCGGTGGTGACCCAGTCGGGCTGGTTCGGCGGTGTGCTGGAGATCTGGGCCCCGAAGCGGAACGCGCGGGGATTGGCCATGAGCCCAAAACGTAGCTGACGCTAGAGTCAGGAAATGAAGGGGGGGTCGATGCGCCGGGTGCTCGGCCTCTGCCGCGATTACCGCGCCCCACTCATCATGACCGGGGTGCTGTCGGTCGTCGTGTTGTTCGTCGTCCTCTCCGTCCCGCTGCTGACGAAGAACGCCATCGACGACGCCATCCGGCACCACGACACGAGCAAGGTGTGGCGGTACGGCCTCGCCGTCGTCGGCATCAGCCTGATCCGCGGCGTGTGCAACTTCCTCCGCCGCAACCTGTCCGGCGTCACGTCGGTGCGGATCGAGACCGACCTGCGAGGCCGGCTCTTCGCGCACCTCCAGGGACTTCCCGTGTCGTTCCACGAGCAATGGGAGAGCGGCCAGTTGCTGGCCCGGGCGACGAGCGACCTCACCGCCATCCGCAACTTCCTCGCGTACGCCGTGGTCTTCCTCGGCTTCGTCGGCGCGCTGTTCGTCGGCGTGGCCGTCGTCACCATCGCCACCGACCCGCTGCTGGCCGGTGTCACCCTCGCGCTCGTCGTGCCGTTCGCGATGGTCGCGGTGCGGTTCGTGCACGGCATCGAGAACGTGTTCGTCCGGTCGCGCGAGGCGGTGGGCGAGGTCGCCAGCGTGGTCGAGGAGTCGGCCGCCGGCGTCCGCATCCTCAAGGCGTTCGGGCGCGAGGACCGCGCCATCCGCCGGCTCGACGAGGCCAGCGCCGGGCTCCTCTCCGTCAACATGGAGGCGGTCGAACTGCGCGCCTTCTCGATCCCCGCGCTCGCCGCGATCAGCAACCTGGTCATCGCCGTCGTGCTCGGGGTCGGCGGGCTCGAGGTGATCCATGGCCGCCTCACCGTCGGGGGCCTGGTCGCGTTCACCGGCTGGCTGTACAGCATCATCGTGCCGCTGCGCTACGTCGGGTGGATGCTCGCCATGGGCCAGCAGGCCGCGGCCAGCGGGCACCGGGTGTTCGAGATCCTCGACACCCAACCCACGATCGCCGACATCGCCGACGCCCGGCCGATGCCGCCCATCCAGGGCGAGGTGACGTTCGAGCGGGTGAGCTTCACCTACCCGGGCGCGAGCGCGCCGGCGCTGGTCGACGTCTCGCTCACCGTCCAGCCCGGTGAGACCGTCGCGCTGGTCGGCATGAGCGGGTCGGGCAAGTCCACCGTCGCCGCGCTGCTCCCCCGCTTCATCGACCCGGACGAGGGCCGGCTGCTGGTCGACGGCATCGACATCCGGACGGTGGCGCTCCCGTCCCTTCGCGGCCAGATCGGCGTGGTGTTCGACGAGCCGGTGCTCTTCAGCGCGACGGTGCGCGAGAACATCGCGTTCGGCACGCCCGACGCCGACGAGGACGAGATCGTGCGGGCCGCGGTCGCGGCCGGTGCCGACACCTTCATCCGGGCGCTCCCCGACGGGTACCAGACGCGCGTCGGCGAGCAGGGGTTCTCCCTGTCGGGCGGCCAGCGGCAGCGCCTCGCGCTGGCTCGGGCGCTGCTGTGCCGGCCGCGGATCCTCGTGCTCGACGATCCGCTGTCGTCGGTCGACGTCCGCACCGAGGCCGAGATCGAGGCCAACCTGCGGACGCTGCGCCACGGCCGGACGACCTTCCTGATCGCGCACCGGGCGTCGACGGTGTCCATGGCCGACCGGGTCTTCCTCCTGGAGGACGGTCGCGTCATCGCGACGGGCACGCACTCGGGCCTCCTCGCGACGAATCCGAGCTACCGCCGGGTGCTGGCCGCCGAGCTCGAGCTCGACGAGCTGGCCGCCGTCGAGGAGATCTCGTGAGCCCGAACCCGCGCAAGAAGCCGGGGCGCGGGCTCGGGGCGGTCGACGAGCCCGCGGTCGACGTCGACGAGGTCGAGCCCGGGTCCGACCCGGCACTGCGCGCCCTGCGCAAGCAGCTGCTCTCCGACACCCTCCGCCCGTACCGCGGCCGGCTCGCGGTCGGCGCGGTCGCGGTCGTCGGGTCGACGCTCGCGGTGCTGTCGGTGCCGGTGCTCGTCAAGCTCGGCATCGACCACGGGGTGACGCCGCGGCACTCGGGCACGCTGATGAAGTGCGTCGCGGTGCTGCTCGTCGCCATCGCGGTCGACTTCGGATGCCAGCGGATCGCGCAGCGGATCGCCGGCGAAGTCGCCGAGCGGTCCAGCTACGACCTGCGCATGCGGCTGTGGCGGCACATGCAGGGCCTCTCGCTCGACTGGTTCGAGCGGCAGAAGAGCGGTCGGGTGATCAGCCGGGCGACGTCGGACGTCGAGGCGGTGTACGAGCTGTTCTCGCAGGCCGCGCTCACCCTCGTCTCCAACCTCATGCTGTTCGTCGGCATCGGCGTGCTGCTGGTCGTGCTCGACCCGCTGCTCGCGCTGGTCGTGATGGCGGTGATCCCGGTGCTGCTCCTCGCGACATGGGTGTTCAAGCGTCGCTCCGAGCGCGCCTACCGCGCGGTGCGGGAGAAGATCGCGCTCGTCATCATCCACCTGGCCGAGACCCTCACCGGGATCCGGGTGGTGCAGGCCTTCACACGCGAGCCCATCAACCAGGCCCAGTTCGACGACATCAACGACCAGAACCTCGCGGCCAACAACCAGACCGTGCTCCTCATGAGCGTCTACGGCCCGGGCATCGACTTCCTCGGGCAGCTCGCGATCGCGCTGGTGCTGGTGGTCGGCGGGCTCCGCGTCATCGACGGCGCCACGTCGGTCGGGACACTGACGGCGTTCATCCTCTACGTCAGGCAGTTCTTCGACCCGCTGCAGGAGCTGTCGCAGTTCTACAACTCGCTGCAGGCGGCCAATGCCGGGCTCGAGAAGATCGCGTCGGTGCTGGCCACCGAGTCGAGCGTCCCCGAGCGGGCGGGCGCCGACCACCTGCCGCCGCCGGAGCCGGGCCGCGGCGGGGCCGAGATCCACTTGGCGCGCGTGTCGTTCCGCTACCGCGCCGGCGAGCTGGTGCTGCGCGACGTCGAGCTCACCATCGGCGCCGGCGAGACCCTCGCGCTCGTCGGCGCGACCGGCGCCGGCAAGTCGACCATCGCCAAGCTGGTGGCCCGGTTCTACGACCCGTCCGACGGCGCCGTCACCCTCGACGGCCACGATCTCCGGTTGCTCGCGCCGTCGTCGCTCCGGAAGGCCATCGCGGTCGTGCCCCAGGAAGCGTTCCTGTTCGCCGGCACGATCCACGAGAACGTCGCCATGGGCCGACCGGACGCGACCCGGGCGGAGGTCGAGGCCGCGGCGTGGGCCGTCGGCGCGCACGCCTTCGTCACCGCGCTGCCCGACGGCTACGACACCGACGTCAACACGCGAGGCGCCCGCCTCTCGGGCGGCCAGCGCCAGCTGATCTCGTTCGCCCGGGCCTGGCTGGTCGACCCGCGGGTGCTGATCCTCGACGAGGCCACGTCGGCGCTCGACCTGCCCAGCGAGCGGCTGATCCAGCGGGCGCTGCGCCAGCTGCTGGTGGACCGGACCGCGATCGTCATCGCCCACCGGCTGTCCTCGATCGAGATGGCCGACCGCGTGGCGGTCGTCGAGGGCGGCCGGATCGTCGAGCTGGGCTCGCAGGCCGAGCTGCTCTCGACCGACACCCGCTTCGCAGCATTGCACCGCCGCTGGGAAGCGACCCTTGCCTGAGTGCCCGAACCGGCGGGCCTAGGCTGGTGGGAAACCTGACACACGTGTCGGAGAACGGGACAGGAGGCCCAGCGGCAACCGTCGAAATGACTGGGAAGCCGCGAGACGTGCGTCCGCGAATGGGAGGCCCGGGGGAGGTGAGCCGATGAGAGCGCCAATGAGCGCGATGGTGCAGTGGGTGCGACGCCTGTGCTTCGCGACCTCGGCCGTCTGCCTGGTGGCCGCCGTCGTGCCGTCCGGCGCCCACGCCGACCCGGTCAGCGACCGGCCGACCGTGTTCGTCGGCTACGCCGCGGCCGCCGCGATCCACCAGCAGTTCGACAAGGTCGGAGGCGTCGCCGCGACCGCCGAGCCGATCTACACCGGGTTCCCCGAGGCGCTGAGCGTGTTCGGCAACGACCTCAGCAGCGGCCGGGCGTCGACCTACTACCCGGGCGCGACGGTGCCGGGGCTCGGCGGCATCGGCTGCAACCAGGTGCCCGGGGTCAACCAGATCCCCGGCCTCTGCCCCGTGCCGGCCTATCCGTTGTCGGTCACCGTGCCGACCACCGACGGCAAGACGGATGCGTCGTCGACGGGCTCGCAGACCATCGGTGCGGGCGGACCGCTCACGATCACCGCGACCTCGGCCGTCGCCCACGCCGACCGCGTCTACGCGTCGGCGGCCGCCGAGAACGGCGGCGCCAAGCAGGGCGTGGGCGCCGCCAACGCGGCCGCGGTCCTCGCCTTCCGGAAGGCGGTCGCGCTGGCGACCGGCGGGCCGCTGGCCGCGGCCAAGGTCCAGGCCGACGCAGCCGACTCCAACTCGATGACGGTCGGCGGCATGCAGGCCACCAGCCGGGTGAGCTTCCCCGATCCGAAGACGCCGGCGCTGCTGGTCGCGACCGCGCAGTCGGTCGCCAACGGCGTCGACCTCCTCGGCGGGCAGATCCACGTCAACTCGGTCACCACCACTTCGGTGTACCGCACGGACGGCGTCTCGCCGCCGGTGCACGACAACACCGTCACCGTCTCGGGCGTGACCGCCGGAGGCCAGCCGGCGGTGATCGACAACAACGGCATCACGGTGTTGGGCGCCAACCAGGGCAAGCCGGTGCTCGACGCCATCAACAATGCGCTGCACGACCTGTTCGTGGCCACCGGCAGCGGCCTGCGGCTCGTCAACGCCACCGCGCCGTCGGACGGCAAGGCGCCGCCGGCGGCCTTGAGCTCGGAGTCGTTCGCGGCGGCGTGCGGGAAGGGCGAAGCCGACGGCTTGCAGTTCTTCCAGACCGCCGACGCGAATCGGGTGCCGAACGGCGGCATCTTCTACCTCAACGCCACCATCGGTTCGGCGTGCACCGACGCCTCGGCCAGCCCCCAGCGCGGGCTGCTGCCGGAGCTCCCGACCATCCCGGACCTGCCACCCGTCGGCGCCGGGTCGGTGGCCCTGCCCGACAACAGCGGTTCGGTGGCGACGCCGGCCGCCGACACCGGCTCGGCGGCCGGTGGCACGGCGGCGTCGGGCAGCAACCGCGCCGCCACCTCGAAGCAGGCGACGACCGGCAGCGGCGGCCGGACGCTCGGCTCGCTCGAGGCCTCCTTCGGCCGCAACGTCGCCGACCGACTCGGCTGGCTGTACTTCGCGTTCACCTTCGCGTTCGTCGCGCTCTGCCTCGGCACGCGCCTCTTCATGCCCGCCCGCCTGCCTCGCCACCGCTGACCAGGGAGTCGCACCCATGGCCGCCCAATCGATCCCGACCCGACACGCGGTGCGAGCCACCGCGGCCCAGGACGACGAGCTTCCCGACACCGCGCTCTTCTGGCGCTGGGTCGGCAAGGCGGTGCGCCCCTATGCCGGTTGGATCATCACCGGCGTCGGCATCGTGTTCATCGTCGTCGGCTACCTCGGCGTGTCACGCGAGGCGCTGGTGGCCAAGCAGCTCCCCTATCTGATCTCCGGCGGGATCGGCGGCATCGCGCTCGTCGGCATCGGCGCGGTGTTCCTCGGCACCGAGGACATCCGCCGCGACTCCGGCCGCCTCGACCGGCTCGAGGCCATGGTCGAGGAGCTGCACGCGGTGCTCCTGTCGCGGCGCGACGCCCCGGCCCCTGAATCGATGACCGAGCCGCCGGAGGCCACCGCGGCCCAGCGCAACGGGCAGGCCGGGATCCTCGTGGCGCTCCCCGTCGGGCAGAGCTTCCACCGGCCCGACTGCGTGATGATCCAGGGCAAGGACAAGGCCCGCCAGGTCACCGGCGACGACGTGCGCGACCGCGCCCTCAAGGCGTGCCGCCTCTGCGAGCCGGGGCAACCCGACGTGCGCACCCGCGCGTGATCTGGCTCCAACTCGTCCTCGTCGGGATCGCCACCGGCGCGATCTACGCGCTGGCGGGCATGGGCCTCGTGCTCACCTACAAGGCGACCGGCATCTTCAACTTCGCGTACGGCGGCATCGCCATGATCTGCGCGTACATCTTCTGGCAGATGCGGTCGGAGTGGGGCTGGCCGACGCTGATCGCGGCGCCGATCGCGCTGCTGCTCGTGGGGCCCGGCATCGGCGTGCTCCTCGAGCGCGTCGTCTTCCGGCCGCTGGCCCGCAAGGGCGCATCGACCACGCAGAAGCTCGTGGCGACGCTCGGCGTCTTCGAGCTGTGCCTCGGCCTCGGCTTCAAGATCTGGACGGGCACCACCCGCACCGGCGCCCGGATCGTCAGCGGCCGGTCGGTGAAGATCATGAGCGGGGTCAACCTCGGCGTCGACAACCTGTTCGTCATCGCCTTCACGACGGTCGTGTGCGTTGCGGTCTGGCTGATGTTCCGCAAGACCCATCTCGGCACCGAGATCCGCGCCGTCGTCGACCGGCCCGAGCTGGCCGAGTTGGCCGGTGTCGACGCCAACCGCGTCCGCACCATCTCCTGGGCGATGGGCTGCGGCCTCGCCGGGGCGACCGGCATCCTGCTGGCCTCGGGCCATCCCCTCGACCCGTACCACTTCACCCTGCTCGTGCTCGAGGTGTTCGCGGTCGCGGTCGTCGCCCGCCTCACCAGCTTGCCGGTCGCGGTCGCCGCCGGGGTGTTCCTGCTCGGCGTCCCCCAGAGCGTGCTCACCAAGGTCGATCTGGCCCAGGTGCCCTTCACCAACCACCACTTCGGCGGCTGGATCGCCGAAGGCCTCAACTCGTTGAAGCCCAACCTCTCCGCGGTCATCCTCATCGCGGCCCTCCTCATCTACCGCAACCTCGACGAGATCGGCACCGCGGCCAGCAACACCACCAGTGGCCTGGTGTCGCGCGCCATCGGCAGCCGCCGCGCCCAGCGCTCGTCGTGGCGCCTCCCGGTCGCGTTCGCCGCCGCCGCCATCGCGATGCCGTTCCTCGTCTCCGACATCACCCTCCCCTACGCGCAGATCACCGTCGGCCTGGCCGTCACCTTCACGTCGATCATCTGCGTCACCGGCTTCAGCGGCCAGATCACGCTCGGCCAGGCGGCCATCGCGGGCTTCGGCGCGTTCGTCTCGGCCCGGCTCGCCGGCGGCTCGCTCGGGCTGCCGGTCATGATCACGATCCTCCTCGGCGGCCTGGCCGCGATGCTCCTCGGCCTGCTCGCCGGATTTCCCGCCCTCAAGCGCAAGGGGCTGTTCCTCGGGCTCACCACGCTGGCGCTGGCGCTGCTGGTGCACAGCTTCGTGTTCCAGAGCTACACGCTCTCGGGCGGTGCGCAGGGCCTCCGGTCGACGCGACCGAGCCTGTTCGGCTGGTCGCTCGACGGGCCGTGGGCGTTCTACTGGTTCGAGCTCGTGGTCGCCGGCCTGATGCTCCTGCTGGCCCGCAACCTCCGGAGCGGTCGCCTCGGTCGGGTGCTGGCCGCGATGCGCGACTCCGAAACGGCGGCGAAGTCCGTCGGGATCGACCTCCGCGCGTACAAGCTGTTCATCTTCGGCGCCAGCTCGTTCATCGCCGGCATCGGGGGCTGCCTGCTGGCCGAGCAGGCGCGGGTGTTCAACGCGGTCACGAGCTACGACGTGTTCCAGAGCCTGCTGTGGTTCGTGGCCGTCATCGTCGCCGGGGTGTCGTCGATCTGGGGTGCGGTCCTCGGCGCGATCCTCTTCGAGCTGCTGGACAAGCTCATCAACATCTCGGGGTCCTCGCAGCTCATCATCGCCCTGGGCGCGCTCTTCATCGGCTACCTGCCCGGCTCCTCGCTGGTCGGGTTGCTGAGCCGTACCACCGGTTGGCTCCGCACGCCGCGCGGGCTGGTGCGGGCGTTCGAGCGGGCCCGCGCCGAGTCGGCGCTGGACCCGGCACCAGCATCGGCGGCGGCCGGTGCTGCGGTGGCCGACGGGCTCGTCGCGTCGCCGTTCGCCGACCGCGTGCTCGAAGGGTCGTCGACGTGACCCGCGAGCTCGCCGCCCAGGACATCTCGATGCGGTTCGGCGGGCTGCTCGCCGTCGACGGCGTCTCGCTCACCGCGCCCGCCGGCCAGATCACCGCGCTGATCGGCCCGAACGGCGCCGGCAAGACCACGCTGTTCAACTGCCTCACCGGCATGCTGCCGCCGACCCACGGGCGGGTGGTGCTCGACGGCCGCGACATCACCGACGTCGAGACCCATGTGCGGGCCCGCATGGGCATCGGCCGCACCTTCCAGCGCCTCGAGATCTTCACCGGCATGACGGTGTTCGAGAACCTCCAGGTCGCGGCCGAGATGGCCAATCCCAAGGGCGTCTTCCGGGGCGCCCTCCAGCTGCACCACCCAGACGACCCCGCCGTCGTCGACAAGGTCGAGCGCACGTTGGCGCGGGTCGGCTTGGCCGGCGTCGCCGATGCCATGGCGGGCGACCTGTCCACCGGCGCGCTCCGCCTCGTCGAGCTCGGCCGGGCGCTGTGCACCGACCCGACGATCCTGCTGCTCGACGAGCCCGGCAGCGGCCTCGACAGCCGCGAAACCGAGGAGTTGCAGGCGATCCTCGTCGACGTGGCGGCCTCGGGCATCGGCATCCTGCTGATCGAGCACGACGTCGACCTCGTGATGACCCTGTCGAACACGATCTACGTGATCGACTTCGGCCGGCTCATCGCCGTCGGGACACCCGACGAGATCAGCAACGACGATGCCGTGCGGGCTGCGTACCTCGGCGCCGAAGGCGCCTCGACCCCGGAGGAGAGCGGTGCCGCTTCGGCTCGAGCTTGACCGCGTCACCGCCGGCTACGGCAAGGTCGAGATCCTCCACGACCTTTCCATCTCCGTGCCGGCCGGCGCGGTCGTCGCGCTGCTCGGCCCCAACGGCGCCGGCAAGACCACGACGCTGCGGGCCATCTCCGGCACGCTGCCGGTGTGGCGGGGGCGGGTCCGGCTCGACGGCGAGCGGGTGAACGGCACGTCGACGTACGCGATCGCCCGCGCCGGCGTCACGCTGATGCCGGAGGGCCGCGGCGTCTTCCCGTCGTTGAGCGTGCGCGAGAACCTGGCGATCGCGGCGCGCGCCACCCCGGGCGACAGCGACCAGCGCGCCGGGCGCATCGACTTCGCGCTCACACAGTTCCCGCGGTTGAAGGAGCGGTTCCAGCAGCAGGCCGGCACGCTCTCGGGCGGCGAGCAGCAGATGCTCGCGCTGTCGCGCGCCCTCATGGCCGAGCCCAAGGTCCTGCTCCTCGACGAGATCTCGATGGGCCTCGCGCCCCGCATCGTCGAGCAGCTGTTCGGGATCGTGGCCGGGCTCCGGGCCGACGGGCTGACGATCGTGCTGGTCGAGCAGTACCTCACCTATGCCTTGCAGCTGGCCGACGTGTGCTACCTGATGGCCAAGGGCCGGGTGGCGTTCGTCGGGGAGCCGGCCGAGCTGGCCGACAGCGAGGTCCTCACCAGCTCGTACCTGGGCGTCGGCTGACCGGCGCGGGGGCGGGCCCGCAGGTGTAGGTTCATGGGTGGTATCCGTTGCTCCAGATCCCGGTGGCGGCAGTTGATTGCGCTGCGGGAGTGTGCAGATGCGGCGGACCGAGCCACTCACCGTCGTCTGCGTCGATGACGAGCCGGACATCCTCCGGCTGCTCACGGTCGCGGCGGAGTTCCAACCGGACTTCGAGGTCGTCGCCACGACTGGTGACCCGGGCGCGGCCGTCGATCTCATCCGCGAGCACCATCCCGACGTCGTGATCCTCGACCACCGGCTCATCGACCTGCGGGATCCCGACCACGACCGCGGGCGCGTCGACCTGATGTCGACCGCGCTGGTTGCGATGGCCCGCGCCTTCGTCCCCGACGCGACGGTCGCGGTGTTCACGGGGCGCGAGTGCATCGACCGCGGCGGGCACGACGTCGGGGACGTCTGGGTCCGCAAGCCGCACCTCGATTCCCTCTGGCCGGCAATCCGCGAGGCGCGCGAGCCGGGCTAAGCCGACGGCAACGCGATCCCGACGCGCGCGAGCAACGGCGCCAGCACGCTGGTCGGCACCAAGTCGACCGTCGCACGGTCGGGAGGCCGGACCACGTACACGAAGTGATGGTCGAAGTCGGTGTGACCGATCTCGACCAGGATCCGATCGCCGGTGGTCGTCGCGTACTCGACGCGGGCCTGCGGCGGGTCGAGCCCGTAGCTCGCCAGCGGCTCGGCCGCGGGGACGGTACGAGCCGCGAGCAACGGCGCGAGCGGTCCGGCGGCGTCGGACTGGATGAGGGCGCGCGCCGCCCCGGCGACGATGGCGATCTCGCGGTACGCGCCGACCGGGCCGGCGACGACGATGCGCACGGGCTCCCCCGCCGGAGCTGCCTTCTTGCCGGACTGACACGCCATTGCCGGCACCAGCACCAGCACGGCGGCCAGGGCGGCCCCGCGGCGCGTCACGCGGCGGGTCACGCGCCGCGGCCGCGCCGGCGCCGGCGCAGGGACAGCCCGGCGACACCCGCGGCGACGATGAGGCTCGGCACGACACCGACGGACACGATCAGCACCCGCCGCTGGCGCTCCGGCGTGAGCGGGAGCGGCCGGTCGTTGGCCGGGCGCGACGTCGTGGCCACGAGCTGCTCCTCCTCGGCCAGCCAGTTCACCGCGTTCAGCAAGAAGCGGGCGTTGCTCAGGTTGCCGAGATAGCGGTTCGTCGCCCACGCGGCGTCGCCCACCGCGATCACGCGCGACCGCACGATCTTCTCGCCGGTCGCCTGCTGCTCGACATGGCTGTCGTCCGACGCCGTCGCCAGCAGGACCGGGCCGGGGATGTCGAGCGCGTCGAAGGTGGTCTCGATGTCGGGCCGGGTCTCGACGAAGGCGCGCGCGCTGCTCTCGGCAAGACGCGACACCGTGAGCCCCGGACGGTCCTTCGGCGCGTCGACGAGCAGCCCCCCACCAGCTGGCAGTTGCAGGCGAGACACGCCGCGCGTCACCGGGTTGGCCGACGGGAAGCTCTCGGCGATCACGTTGTCGAAGTCGAGGTTCTGGCTGCGATCAGGATCGATCACCAGTCCGCCGGCAAACCGCACACCCCACGGCGCGAGCAGCGGGTTGGGGTCGGCGTTGGACGCCGGCGTGGCCATGACGAACACCCGCCCGGCCCGGCTGGCGTACCCGTTGATGGCGTCGACCTCGCGTTGCACCAGCGGGTCGGTGGGCCCGGCGACCGCGACGAACGCGCAGTCTGCCGGCACGTCGCCCTTGGTGAGGTCGACGGCCCGGGGCTCGTACGCGTTGTGCCGCAACGCGGCCGCGAGCTGCGACATGCCGTCCGGTGAGGTGTCGTCGAGCGACGGCTCGCCATGGCCGGTGACGAAGCACGCATTGCGCGTCTTGCCGCGCAGGAGTCGCAGGATCGCGGTCGAGATCTCGAGCTCGTCGACGTCGGCGGCGTCGACACGACGGCCCTGGTACGTCGCCACGACCGTGGCGTACTGCGTGATCCCGAGTCGCGCCGCCTGCGTGGGGTGGGCGTCGGGGTCGACGACCGAGAACGTGATGCGGCGGTTGACCTGGTGGTAGCGCGACAGGAGAAAACGCGCGTCGGTGGCCACGCCTCCCTTCGGGCTGGCGAACGCGGTCACCTTCAGCTCGGACCGCACCGCCTTCGCCAGCGAGCGCGTCTCGGGCGAGAGGGTGAAGCGGCTGCCGGCCGACAGGTCGATCTGCCGATCGTTCCGATACGCGACGACGTTGGCGCCGAGCAGCACGACGAGCGCGACCACCGCGACGATGACGCGCCTCACCGGCGGCTCCGCAGCACGAGACCGGTGGCCACGACTCCGGCGGCGGCCATGCCGAGGAAGTACACGACGTCGTCGAGGGACAACGTGCCGCGCAGGAAGCCCACCACGTGCGTCCCGGGCGCGATCTGCTCACAGAGCACCTTGGGCAGGCCGGTGAGGCTGGCGGCGAGGAGCCCGACCGACCACGCGCCGAGCAGCACGGCCGCGGTGCCGGCGGCCGCGACGAGCGGGCTCCCGGTCGCGGCCGACACGGCGAGGCCGACCGCGCTGAACGCCACCACCGCCAGCACCAGGCCGACGTACCCGGTGACGATCGGGCCGCCGTCGGGCTGGGCCATCGTCGTGACGAGCCACGGGCACACCGCGGTGCACGCGATGATCGCCAGCGCCGACGCCGCGCTCCCGATGAGCTTGCCGGCGACGACTTCCGCCGGTCGCACCGGGGCCGTCAACAGCAGCTCGAGGGTGCCGGCCCGCTCCTCGTCGGCGAACGCCCGCATGGTGAGCAGCGCGACGAGCAGGCCGACGAGGAAGAACAGGGGCCCGAACCAGCCGTCGAGCCGCGCTTGGTTGCCGCGGAGGTCGATGACCAGCGCGACGCCCGACACCGCGACGAACCCGGCGCTGGCGCCGATCCCGAACGGCGTGAGGAACAGGCCGGCCAGATCGCGGCGGGCGATGGTGAGCGCGGCTCTCAACGGAACAGGCGGAGGTACGCCTCTTCCAGCGACTCGCCACCCGAGGTCAGCGCGGCCACTTCGGAGAACGCCCGCACCATGCCTTGGTCGAGCACCACGACGCGCCGGCACAACTGGGTGACCTCGGACAGGAGATGGCTCGACAGCAGGATGGTGCGGCTGCGGCCGAGGCGGGCGATGAGGTCGCGCGTCTCCTTCACCTGGCGGGGGTCGAGCCCGGCGGTCGGCTCGTCGAGCACCAGCACCGCGGGCTCGTGGACCAGCGCCTGGGCCAGCGCCACCCGCTGGCGGTAGCCCTTGGAGAGGTCGCCGATCCGCCGGTCGCGCACGTCGGCCAGCCCGGCTTGGCCGATCGCCTTGCCGGCAGCCGCGGCCAGCTTGGCCCGCGGCACGCGATGGAGCCGCGCCATGTACTTCAAGAAGCCGAACACCGACAGGTCGGTCGGCAACGGCGACGACTCGGGCATGTACCCGATGCTCGCCTTCGCCGTCACGGGATCGGCGGCCACAACGACGTCGCCGACGACGGCGCGGCCGGCGGTCGGCCGCAGGTACCCGGTGAGCATGCGCATCGTCGTCGTCTTGCCGGCGCCGTTCGGCCCCAGCAGCCCGAGGACCTCACCCGGCCGCACGTCGAACGACACGCCGTCGACCGCGGTCGTGCCGCCGAAGCGCCGGGTGAGTCCCTCGAGTCGGACGGCGACGCCGGTCACCCGGCGACGGTACCCGTCAGCGCCAAGCGGACGGCGTCACGAGCCGTCGTCGCTCGCGGGCGCGCTGACATAGGGCGCCTCGACGCAGCTGTTCGTGCCGGCCTTCGTGATGTAGTTGCTCACCGCGTCCTGCCACTGCACCACGACGTTGCAGTCGTGTCGCAGCTGCGTGAAGTCGACCTGTTTCCAGTCGAGCGGCGTGAACAACCCGTTGAGCGTGTAATCCTTCAGCCCGTTCAGCCAGTCGATGAACCCCTTGCGGGTGACGTTGGCGCCCATCGACTTCACCCCCTCGGCGAACTCCATGCCGAGGGCCCAGCCTTCGAGCGTCCACTGGTGCTGCGGATAGCGGGCGCCGTACTTCGCCTTGTCCGCCTGGAACTTGGCGACCATCGGGTTGGACGAGTCGCTGTACGGCGACGAGCTGCCGCCGATGTACACCGAGTTGCGGCACTTCGGCGCCTGGAACGTCTTCACCACCTCGCCCCACACCTCGATGGTCGAGACCTTGGCCTTCACCGAGAAGTTCTGGCGGTCCATGGCCTCGCAGAGTCGCTGGTTGGCCGACACGTCCATCGCGTCGAAGACGGTGTCGACGCCCTGCGACCGCATGTTGATGACGTCGGAGTCGAAGGCCGGCGCCGCCGGGTTCTCGCCGGCGCCCGAGCACTTGCCGTTGCCGCCGCCGCCCTCGTAGACCGTCGGCACGCCTTCCTTCAGGAGGCCGGCCTCGGTGAAGCAGCCGGTCTGCTTCGACACCGGGATGACGTAGTAGAAGACCGCCGCTTTCGACACGCCGGCCTTCTGCTTGAAGTAGCGGTAGATGCCGGTCGGCTGTTCGAGGTTGCCGTTGTTCGCCACCGTCTTGCCGTCGCGCTTGTAGCCGACGCCGTAGATCGAGAACATCGTCGGGTACTTGTAGTAGCCGTTGTTGAGCGGGAACCCGAGGTCGGGAACGCCCTTCGAGGCGGAGTAGCTCGCGCCCGAGGCCGACGCGTCGCTGTTGTTGGCGATGAGGGCGAAGACCTTGTCGTTCTGGATCTCGCGCTGCGTGCACGACAGGTACTTGGTGCCGTCGGACCCGTCGTCGCACGTGGCCAGCTCGAGCTTGCGGCCGTTGATCCCGCCCTGGTCGTTGATGGCGGCCACCGCGATCCGCAGGCCGTTCAACGTCACGCCGAACGCGCTCGGGCCGAGCGACCCGCCGATCGAGGTGATGTTGCCGATCTTGATCGAGCTGGCGGTCACGCCGACGTCGCTGGCGGTGTTGGCGGCGGCCGCGGGATTGGTGCCGGTCTTCGTCCCCGTGCCGGTGCCCGTTCCGGTCCCGGTGCCGGTCCCCGTGCCGGTTCCTGTCCCCGTGCCGGTTCCTGTCCCCGTGCCGGTGCCGGTCCCGGTGCCGGCGGCGTCGCCGCTGCCGACGCTCTGGTCGCTGCTCGACCCGTTGGCGGTGCCGTTGGCCTTCTGGCCGGCAGCGACGAACGCCGAGTCCTTGAGCCGGGTGCCGCACGCGGTGACGACCAGCGCCATCACGATGGCGAGGATCACCACTTTGCGTTGCGGCATCGACGATCTCCCCCGGCGGCCAGGCGTCCCAACGTTGGTTCGCCGCGTTGCCGCCCTTTTCCTACTTCGGAGGTGACGCCCGTGTCAGGTCAGGCGGCGATCGGCGCGTCCTCGGCGCCCGGCTGCTCGGCCCGGACCTGGCCGAGCCACGTCTCGAACAGCAAACGCTGGGTCACCCAGGCCACGACGGCCGGGTCGACGGGAGTGCTGGTGGGGGCGGTCGGCACGGGACGCTCTCCTGCGTGGACGGTTACTCCGGAGTAAATACTCCAACTCTCCCCGGAAGTCCTGCCGGCCGGATGAGTATCTTTCCCTGACATGAGCGTCAGGGGGGATCTCCTGCTCGACGGCGTCACCGTCGTCGAGCTGGGCACCGAGCCGGTGCAGGTCGCCGGGCGGGTCCTCGCCGAGCTGGGCGCGGCCGTCACCGTGATCGGCTCCGCCTACGCCGACCCGATGCGGGCCGCCGGCTGGGGCGCCGGCAAGGCGAGCGCGGAGGCGGCGGAGCTCCCGGCCCTGCTGGCGGCGGCCGACATCGTCCTCGTCACGCCCTACGAGCCCGGGACACCCGACGTCGACCGGTCGGCGGCGCCGAACGCCGTCTGGGTCGACGTCACGCCGTTCGGGCTCGATGGCCCCCGGTCGACCTGGCGGGCGTCGGACCTCGGCGTGATGGCGTCGACCGGCAACATGTACGCCACCGGCGACGCCGACCGCGCACCCGTCCGGCCGGCCCAGCCGGCGTCGGTCGCGCACGGCGGGCCCGAGATCGCGTTCGCGGCATTGACCGGCCTGGCGTCCGGGCGGCCGCAGCACGTCGACCTGTCGCTGCAGGAGGTCGTCCTCATCGCGTCGATGGGCGCCGCCGGTCGCCACCTTCGCGCGCCGTTCCGCGGCAAGCGCAGCGGCGGCGCCATCGGTCGCACGCGCGAGATCTGGCCGTGCGCCGACGGCTACGTCAGCTTCGGGCTGCGCGGCGGCAAGGCCCGCGTGCCGAACCTCCAGCTCATCAGCCGGCTCGTCGACGAAGCCGGGATCGACGGCGCCGGCGCGCTCACCGGCCGCGACTGGGCCGCGTACAACCACAACACCGCGTCCGACGACGAGCTGCGCGCCATCGAGGCGCCGATCGCCGAGTACTTCGCGACCCGCACGATGGCCGGCCTCTACGAGATCGCCTGCGAGACCAACCTCATGCTGGCGCCGGCCAACTCCCCCCGCGAGCTCTACGCCTCCGCCCAGC
>JAODBK010000051.1 GCA_025463925.1 Acidimicrobiales bacterium
GGTCACGACCCCGAAGACGTCGTGACCTACCTGCACCGCGTGCACGTAGGCCGGGGCCGCAAAGACGGCTGGCCCGAAAGCCCCTGGCAAGCCGCCATCGTCCGCGGGAGCTAGCGGTTCTCGCGGCAGGGAAGGATCGCGATGTCGCGGGACATCGCTGACCGACGAGCGGTTCTCGGGTCAATTAATGCCCGGTAGGGGAAGCCATCGACCCGAGAACGACCTTGTGACATTGGATGCCCGTGGGGGACGTTCAATGTCGCAAGGTGGGGACGGTCGGAGATCAGACGACGCCCGCGTCAGCAGCGCGGGCCGCTGCGTCTACGGGGCGAGCATCAAGTCGATGGCGGGTGCGCCCCACGACGCGGGGGACGCACCGAAGAACTTGGCGGTGCCGAACGTGAACACGGCGCCGTCGGTACCGAGGATGTAGTAGCCCTTGCCGTCGCCGAGCGCCCGGATGCGCGCACCGAAGGGTGTCGACGCCACACCGAGGCCGGGCAGGCTGCCGACGAACGGCACGCCGAAGGCGAAGATGCCCCCATCCCGGGCGACGAGCCAGTACCCGTGCGTTCCGGCGGTCATCGAGACCACCGGCGACGCGAGCCGCAGATTGCCGGTCGAGCCGCGGAACTTCGCGTCGCCGAAGGTGAAGACCCCGCCGTCGGCCGCGACCATCCAGTAGCCGCGCCCCGATCGGGTCATCGTCATGTCGAGGACAGGAGCGGCGAGTCTCATCGCGCCGGTCGAACCGTGGAAGCTCGCGTCACCGAAGGTGAAGATCCCGCCGTCGGCGCCGAGCAGCAAGTAGCCGCGGCCGGTCGGGCTGGGGCTCATGCCGACGATCGGGGCGTTGAGGTGCCGGCCGCTCATCGACCCGTAAAAGTGGGCGTTGCCGAAGGCATAGACGGACCCGTCGGCCCCGGCGAGCCAGTAGCCGCCACCGTTCGCCGTCGAGGCTGACGCCACGATCGACGTCCCGGGCGCGCGGCCCCGCAGGTCGCCGAAGAAGTGGGCCTTCCCGTAGCCCCGCACCTGCCCGTTGGCGGTCACGACCCAGTAGCCGTTGCCTTTGGTGCCGTAGCCGGGCGGTTTGGGCTGCGCACGCAGCACGGCGTCGCGCGGGTTGATGAGCCCGTGGCCGAAGTAGGGGTCGGTGCCCGGCGCACCCAGGTCGCGGGCGCTGGCCTCGAGGACGTTGGCGATGCCGGCCGCGCTGATGGCGGGGTTGATCGACGCCACGAGCGCCGCCGCGGCCGACGCGTACGGCGTCGCCATCGACGTGCCGTCGGCGTAGGCGTACGCGGTCGGCGAGGATCCCCACGTGGAGAGAACCCCGACGCCCGGGGCGGCGATGTCGACGTAGGAACCGGAGTTCGAGAAGCTGGCGTGGCCGAGCTGCTGGTCGACCGCCGCGACGGCGACCGCCTCCGGGAAGGCGCCCGGATACATGGGGGCATTGCCGTTCGCGCCGGCGTTGCCCGCCGCGGCGAGCACGATCGCCCCCTTCGAGTTGGCGTACTGGATGGCCGTGCGCGTCCCTTGCGACGCGGTGGATCCACCGAGCGAAAGGTTGATGACCCGGGCCCCGTGGTCAGTCGCCCAGATGATCCCCTGGGCGACGTTCGACGAAAATCCCTGCCCCTGGGCGTCGAGCACCCTCACCGGGAGGATCTTCACGCCGGGGGCGCCGCCGGCGATGCCCCGCCCGTTGCTGGCCGCGGCGGCGATGATGCCGGCGACGTGGGTGCCGTGGCCGTTGGCGTCGGTGCGGCCATCGCCGCCGGCGTTCACGAGGTCGATCCCGTGGAGCACCGTGGCGCCCAGGTCTTCGTGGTCGCCGCGCACGCCCGTGTCGACGACGGCGACGATCACGCCACCGCCGCGGGTGAGCGGCCAGCTCGCCTCGAACGACACCTGGTTGAGCGCCCACTGCTGCGAGCGCATCGGGTCGGTCGCGCCGAGCGCGCGAACCACGCTGTCGGTCTCAGTACTGGCGACTGATGCCCCGGGCGCCGAACTGGCGGCCATCGCACCGGCGGCCGGTGCGTTCGTGACCTCGGCCTGGTAGTGGACCACTCGAAGGTGGCCCTGCGCGTCCCATTCGGTGGAGAACGCCCGCACGTGGCGCGGGCTGCTCGCGGCCACAGCGGCGGCGCCGGCCACCGGCGCGCCGAGGGTCAGGGAAACGGCAACCGCTGCGGCGCCGGCCAACAGCCGAACCCCGCGGCGTGGTCGTACTGCACAATGGTCTCCCAGCATGCCGAAGGGATCGGCACTCTCCGTGGTCGACTCAAGCGCAGAATTTCACACACGGTGACTCGATCACCGTGAGGGGTTCGGAGATTCAGCCGAAGCGGCGGGTCACTTCGACGAAGCGGGCGTCGACCAGCCGGCAGAGCTCGTCGATGTCGTCCGGGTGCAGCCCGAGTGCCTGCACGGCCACGGCGTAGGTCTCGAGGTCGGGATTGTCTTCAAGTCCGGCGCCGACGACTTTCGCGACCACGTCACAGAGGTGGACGGCGTAGCAGATGAGCTCGCCGCCAAGTACCGGGTTGTGGTGGTAGCCGATCCCGCGCACCAGGCTCGGCGGCAACCGCCAGGTCTGGGCGATGAGCCCACCCAGTTCGGCATGATCGACACCGAGCACATCGAGTTCGGCCTGGCGACGGCCGATGCCCTCCTCGGCCGCGAGTTGCATCGCTTCGAGGAGCGGCTCGTCGAGGAAGCGGGCCATCACGAGCTTGCCGACGTCGTGCAACAGCGCCGCGGTCGCGGTCTCAGCCGGTGGATGATTCGGGGCCCGACGGGTGAGCAACTCACCCGCGAGCGACGCCGCCACCGAGTGCTCCCACAGTTCACCCTCGCCGAGGCCGTACTCCGGCAACGCCTTGTGCAGGCGCGACCGCAACACCGCGCCCATCGCGAGCGACAACACCGGCCCGGATCCGAGGCGCACCACCGCGTCCCGCACCGTAGTGATGCGGCTCCGGCTCGCACTCCACGAGGAGTTGGCACTGGCGAGCAGCGCGGCGGTCAGGGCTTGATCGAAGCGCACGACGTCGACGACTTCGTCGATCTCGGGCGCTTCCTTGCAGACGAGCGCCGCGAGGCGTGTCGCACTGGCGGGCAGCGGCTCGAGGGCTTCCGCCGCGGTCGTGAGCGCGTCGAGGTCAATCACCGCAGCTCCTCCGAGTTTCGGCTCTACGGCTTCTCTCGGCCGACCGGCCCCCGGCTTGAGTGTTCCA
>JAODBK010000059.1 GCA_025463925.1 Acidimicrobiales bacterium
CTTGCACTCGTCGGACTCCGGGTCCACGCCCTCGGCCCGCAGGTCCTTCAGGGCCAACCCCTCGGGGTTGCCGCCGAGGAGGATGTCGACGCCGCGGCCGGCCATGTTGGTGGCCACGGTGACGGCGTTCAGCCGACCGGCCTGGGTGACGATCTCCGCCTCACGGGTGTGCTGCTTGGCGTTGAGCACCTCGTGCGGGATGCCCCGCTTGCGGAGGAGGCTGGAGAGCAGCTCGGACTTCTCGACCGACACCGTGCCGACGAGCACCGGCTGACCGGCCTCGTAGCGCTCGGCCAGGTCGGCGACCACGGCCTCGAACTTGGCCATCTCGGTCTTGTAGATGAGGTCGCCCTGGTCGAGGCGGGCCAGCGGGCGGTGGGTCGGGATGGGCACGACCGACAGCTCGTAGGTGGACGCGAACTCGGCCGCCTCGGTGACGGCGGTGCCCGTCATGCCCGAGAGCTTGTCGTAGAGGCGGAAGTAGTTCTGGAGCGTGATCGTGGCGAGGGTCTGGTTCTCCTCCTTGATCCGCACCCGCTCCTTGGCCTCCACCGCCTGATGCAGGCCCTCCGACCAGCGCCGGCCTTCGAGGATGCGGCCGGTGAACTCGTCGACGATCTTCACCTCGCCGTGCTGCACGACGTAGTCGACGTCCCGCTTGAACAGCTCCTTGGCCTTCAGCGCGGCCTGCAGCTGGTGGACGTGGTTGGCCGACAGCTCGTCGTAGATGTTCTCGACGCCGAGCGCCGCCTCGACCTTGTCGATGCCCTCCTCGGTGGGGACGACGGTGCGCTTCTCCTCGTCGACCTCGTAGTCGACGTCGCGCACGAGCTGCCGGACGACGCCGGCCATCTTGTAATAGAGGGCGGCGGCGTCGGCCACTCGTCCGCTGATGATCAGCGGCGTGCGGGCCTCGTCGATCAGGATCGAGTCGACCTCGTCGACGATGGCGTAGGAGTGACCCCGCTGCACCATCTCGGCCCGCGACATCGCCATGTTGTCGCGCAGGTAGTCGAAGCCGAACTCGTTGTTGGTGCCGTAGGTGACGTCGCACGCGTACGCCTCGCGCTTGACCACCGGATCGTCGATGTCGGGGATGACGAGACCGACCGAGAGCCCGAGCCAGCGGTAGATGCGGCCCATCCACTCGGCGTCGCGGCGGGCCAGGTAGTCGTTGACGGTGATCAGGTGGACGCCCCGGCCGGCCAGGCCATTGAGGTAGACGGGCAGCGTCGACACCAGCGTCTTGCCCTCGCCGGTCTTCATCTCGGCGATCCAGCCGAAGTGCAGGGCGGCGCCGCCCATGAGCTGCACGTCGTAGTGCCGCTGGCCGATCACCCGCCGGGCCGCCTCACGGACGACCGCGAACGCCTCGATCAGCAGGTCGTCGAGGAGATCGTCGACGTCCTCGCCGGCCTCGACGCCTTCGGCGACCCGCTGGCGGAACTCGAGCGTCTTGTGCTTCAGGGCATCGTCCGACAGCGCCTGCATCTCGGGTTCGAGCGCGTTGATGTCGGGCACCAGCGATTCGAGGGCGCGGACCTTCTTGCCTTCGCCCGCGCGTAGGAGTCGGGTGAATACGGACATGTCCGGCTGAGTTTACCGGCGCCCCCGGCTCATTTGGCCCGGCCGGGCAGGCCAGAATCTCGCCTGTGCGGGCCGGCTGGTGGTCATGGCGGGACGTCGCCGACGACCGGTTGGCCGTCCCCAGCACCCCGGCGCGGATCGTGCTGGCCGTCGCGGTGGCGACCTACGTCTACCTGTTCGCGACGTGGACCATCCACCTGCACGACTCGTACGCCACGTTCGGCTTCGACTTCGGCATCTACGACCAGGGCCTCTGGCTGCTCTCACGCTTCAAGCGCCCGTTCATCACGTTCATGGGCCGCCAGCTGTTCGGCGACCACACCTCGTTCATCCTCCTGTTCCTCGTCCCGCTCTACTGGCTGCTCCCGTCAGCCCACGCGCTGCTGATCGTGCAGGCCGCCGTGTTGGGGCTGGCCGGCGTCCCGGTGTTCCTGATCGCGCGGGAGAAGTTGCGCGACGAGCTGCTCGGCGCCGCCCTCACCGTGGCGTTCCTGCTCAACCCCGCCCTGGGCTGGCTGAACCTCGAGCAGTTCCACCCCGACGTCTTCGAGGTTCCGCTGCTGCTGTTCGCGATCTGGTTCATGACCCGCCGGAACTGGACCGGCTTCCTCGTCTGCATCGGGCTCACGCTGCTGGTCAAGGAGGACGTCGTCCTGACGACGTTCACCCTCGGCCTGGTGGTCGCGTTCCGGTACGACAAGCGCGCCGGCCTGATCGCCTCCGGCATGTCGATGCTCTACGCCGCGACCGCGCTGTGGTGGGTGCTCCCCGAGCTCAACGGGGTCGGGTCGCTGAACGGGTGGCGCGTGCCGTACGGCGGACCCACCGGCTTCGTCCGCACCGCATTCACCGACCCGGGCGAGGTGCTCGGCTACCTCGGCAGGGACAACCGGCCGTGGTACACGTGGCAGCTCCTCGCGCCGCTGGGGTTGCTGCAACTGCTGTCACCGTCGCTGGCCCTGGTGGCCGTCGGGCCGCTCGCGGCCAACGTCGTCAGCACCTTCTATTACCAGCACCGGCTCCAGTACCACTACACCGCGCCGATCATCGCGGTCTTCGCGGCCGCGACCATCTTCGGCATCGCCCACTTCCGCCCGATGGCCCTGCGCGCCGCCGCGGTCGGCGTCGTCGTCGCCAGCTCGGCCTTCACCTCGTGGTACTGGGGTCCGGCCACCTGGGCCCGCCACCCGGCCCTGCTCGGCGACCTGCACAGCCCGATGATCCCGTCGATCCGCGCCGCATCGCGGCTGATCCCCCGCGACGCCGCGGTCTCGTCGTACTACGGGTGGGGCACCCACCTCGACCATCGAGCGCGGATCTACGACTTCCCGGTCCCGTGGCGCGCCCAGAACTGGGGCACGCACACCCAGGAGGGCCAACGCCTGCCGGAAGCCGACACGGTCGACTACGTGATGGTCGCGCCGGCGGCGCTCGACCAGCCCGACCGCGCCATCCTCGATTCGATCGCTCCTGAGTTCGACGTGATCTTCGACGAGGGCGGTGTCCTCGTGCTGAAGCGCCACCGGCAGGCACAATCTTCGCCGTGAGGGCCACCGGGCGCCGGTCGTACGCGTTCTACGCGAGCGCGGTCGCGGTCGCGCTGTTCGGCGTCCGGCTGCTCGGACAGCCGTGGACCACCCATTTCCGGCCGCAGTTCCCGGACGCGCTCAACCCCGGCCGGACCGACACGTACTACGCGGTGGCCCGCCTCTCTCCGTTCCGGCCGAAGTTCTACTGGTCGCCCCGCCCGATCGTGTACCCGGCATTCGTGTGGTTGTTCGGCCGGAGCTCGCACCTGATCGTGCTCGGTCAGACGGCGGCGTACTGCGCGGCGTTCGCGGTCCTGTGCGTCACCGTCCACCAGTTGATCCGCACCCGGGTGATCGCCAACGTCGCCGCGGTGCTCCTCGCCCTCGTCGCGATCCAGGCGCGGTTCGCCCTCTGGAACACCCAGATCCTCAGCGAGTCGCTGGGCATCTCGCTCGGGATCATGGCGATCGCGATGTGGGGGCGGGTCGCGCTCGGGGCGACTGCTCGCCGGGTCACGTGGGCCTGGGCGTGGACCATCGTGTGGCTGTTCGAGCGCGACGCCCATGCGGTGCCGGTGGCGGTGGTCCTGGTGCCGGCCAGCGTGGTGCTGGCCCTCACCGTGCGATCGCTCACATCGGACGCCCGCCGGCGGCTGTTGGTCGGCTCGGTGATCGCGCTCCTCGCGTGCGGGTACGTCTACCGGGCGCAGCAGGTGACGAAGCGCAACCAGTACCCGTTCGACAACAACGTGGGCCTGCGCATTCTGCCGAACCCGTCGCTCCGCGCGTGGTTCGTCGCCGGCGGCATGCCACTCGACGACTCGCTGGCCGAACGGCGGGGCCACAGCGCGTTCGACGACGACCGCCGCTTCGTGAACGACCCATCCCTGGCGCGGTACCGCCGATGGGCCGAGGGCGCCGGCAGCCGGCGACTGGCGATCTCGCTGGTGGTCCGCGCCCGCGACTGGAACCACCTGCTCGGCAAGGAGCTGCGGAACATCCTGGCCGACGACTACCAGGCCTACGACGGCTACGGCGTCAATCACCGGCTCCCGGGACGGCTGCCCTGGCAGCTCGGCGGCCCCGGCACGCCCATGGGCCTGATGACGTGGCTGTTGCTGGCTGCGATCATCCTGGCCGCGGCGGCGATCTTCTCGTCGCGGCTCCACCCCATCGTGTTCGCCTTCGGTGGGTTGCTGGTCGTGTTGGTCGACATCTACTGCTCCTACGTCGGTGACGCGCTGGAAGTGAACCGCCACCTCGCCGGACCCCTCAGCCGGCTCTCGGTGATGCTGGTGATCGCGATCGCGGCCGGCGGTGACGCGCTGGTGCACGCGCGGCTCGCCCACCGCGTGGAGGTCCCGGTCGATGCGTGACGACGTCCGGCAACGCATCGATGCCGGCGTGCGGTGGCTGACGGTCGCGCTGCTCACGGTCGTCGGCGTGGTGCCGATCATCGGCAACGAGCTGCGGGTGCAGAACGTGGACCCGCAGTTCATGCGCGACATCATCGAGCGGGTCCATCGGTTCGGCGGCACGTTCTACGACAACGGCATCTACAACAAGGGGCCGCTCGAACCGATCGTGTACGACGTCGCCCGCCACCTCGGCGGTGCGGACGGCATGTGGCTCGTCGTGTCGGCCTTCGTCGCGCTCGCCGCGCTGGCCTGCGCGGTCGCCGCCGCCCGAACGGCCCGGTGGACGGGCGCGCCGGCCTCGCTGGCGCTGGCGACGGGCGCCGCGCTCTACCTGCACCTCACCCTGTCACCGGCCGACTACGCCGGCGTCCTGTACGCCCGCAACATGACGGTCGCCCTGCTCGCGATCGCGTGGGTCGTGACGTTCGAGGACCGGCTGTGGCGCAACCCTCGCGCCCGGCTCGCCTCGACGCTCGCGGTCGGCGCGATCCTCGGCGTGGTGGTGCAGGCGCTCGTGGCCGAGGCGTTCGCGGCCGCGGCCGTCGGCCTCGCACTGCTGGCGATGGTCTCCGTTCGCGTGGCGCACCATGAGCGGCGCGCCCTCCAGCGGGCCGCCATCGCCGGCGCGGTCGGGTCGTTCGCGATCGCGCCGGCCTGGTACGCCCTTCGGGGCAGCTTCGCCTCGTACTGGGCGTCGTGGTACGGCCACGCCCACCTGATGAACATCGGCACCCAGCGGAGCCTCGCGTCCCAATTCGCGCTGGGATGGAACCGGGCCTACAGCTACTACCAGCACCGCCCGCTGGTCTTCCTCGCCATCGTCGGCTTCCTCGCGTTCACGTGGGTGGCATGGCCCGGCGCCGGCCGCCGCCAACGGGCGATGCACCTCGGGCTGATCGGCTGGCTGGCGGCGTCGTGGTTGGAGCAGATCCTCAACCAGCGCTACAGCTCGCAGTACTTCGTCGTCAACGCGGTGCCGACCGCGCTGATGATCGCGGTGCTGGTCGGCCGTGCCGGCCCCGTCGTGGCCGCGAACCCGCGCGTCCGCCGAACCGTGGTGGCCTGGCCGCTCATCGCGATCCTCGGTTCGATCTACCTCTCCGGGTCGCACGGCGTCCTCGAGGCGGTGAAGCGGACGAGCCGGTTCACCAGCGTGCACACCGAGGTGCGCGAGAGCGCCGACAATCAAGGCGGCGCGGTGCGGTCGGCGCGTGGTGTGCTCGACCTGGTGTCGCGCGACGACGATCCGGTGTTGGCCTGGACGATCGAGGCGTCGGCGTATCTCGACCTCCACCGCGTCGCCGCCGGCCGGTTCATCTGGAAGAGCTTCCTCGTCGGCGAGATCTACCTGGGGGCGACGGGGCCGCAGTACGTCCTGCCACACACCTGGCGCTGGTTCCGCGCTGACCTCGCCCGATCGCGACCGGTCGCCTTCGTGAAGACCGGTGACGAACCGGCGCGCGGCACGCCGTTCGCCGACCTCGTCCGGGACGACTTCCGGCTGGTGTACCAGGGCCATGACCCGGTGTACCTGCGCGACGACGTCGCTCGTGCGGTCCTCGACCCATCGGCCACCGCCCCGTGGCGGCCGCTGGGCGCGCCCGACGGGAGCGGCTGGACCGTCCGCCCGGACGGGGCGGGCTACGCCCAAGGATCGGTCGATCGCGGCAAGGACGCGCTGCTGCTGTCGCGTGACAGCTGCTTCCGCGTCGACGGCACGCTGGCCACGGACGGCGTCGCCCTGCCGGCGGTGGACTTCCGCATCGACAGCAACTCGCCGACCGGCGACGCCGACATCAAGGTCGAGCGCCTGCACCTCCGGCTCGATCGCACCAAGGCCAGCTCGGCCAGCGATGCGGTGGACTACGAATCGGTCCCGTCCGGCGTCACCGCCGGCGATCGCGGGCCGGTTCCGTTCTCGCTGATCGTCGGGCGCCGGGCCGCGGTGCTCGTCGTGCGCGGCGAGATCCGGGCGGCGATGCGGATGGTGTCGCGCTCGGTCAGCGTGTCGGTGCTCTCGCGGGGGCCGTCGCTCACCCTGGCGGACCTGCGGTCGGGCCCGGCCCCGCCCGGCAGTGGCTGCTGACCGCTACCGGATGTCGAGGAGCTTCTCGCGCACCGCGTAGACCACGGCTTCCATGCGCGAGTGGAGGTGCAGCTTCTCGAGGATGTTGCGGACGTGGTTCTTGACCGTGTTCTCGCTGATGTAGAGGTCGTCGGCGATCTCGCGGTTGCTCATCCCCTGAGCGACCAGCTTGAGCACCTCGAGCTCCCGGTCGGTGAGCCGGGGCGCCGGGAACTGCTGCTTCTCCTCGGCCCGCTTCACCAGCGTGTTGAACTCGGTGAGCAGCTTCGACGCCATCGACGGCGAGATCAGGCTCTGGCCCTGGACGACCGCCCGGATGGCGTCGGCCACCTCCTCGATGCTGATCTCCTTGAGCAGGTACCCGTTGGCGCCGGCCTTGATGGCCTCGTAGAGGTCGTCCTCCTCGTCGCTCACGGTGAGCATGAGGATCTTGGCGGTGGGGATGACGTCGCGGATGGTGCGGGTCGCCTCGATCCCGCTCACCCGCGGCATCCGCACGTCCATGAGCACGACGTCCGGAGCGAACTCCTCGGACTTGGCGATGGCGTCCTCGCCGTCCTCGGCCTCGGCGACGACCTCGATGCCCTCCTCGGACTCCAGCACCATGTTCAATCCACGGCGGAACAGCGCATGGTCGTCGGCGATCAGGACCCTGATCGGCTCGTCGTCCATCCTGTGCTCGTCGGCCACGCTGTCCCCTCGGGGTTTGTCGACAGGGTTGTGATCAGGTCGTTGCGTCGATGAGGCCGACGTTGCCGTCGTTCCGGCGGTACACCACGGCGGCCTGCTCGGTATCGGCGTTGGTGAAGAAGTAGAAGTCGTGGCCGAGGAGGTCCATCTGCAGGGCTGCTTCCTCCGGTGTCATCGGTTTGATGGAGAACTGCTTCGTTTTGACTATGCGGGCCGGGCCAGTCCGACTGACCAGTTCCTCCTCATCCGGTCCGGCATCGTCCGGTTCTGCATGATTGACCGAGTTTACCGATCCGTGCCGCCGAGGATGAGATCGTCCGATCAGCTTGCCCTTCAGCTTCTCGATCTGGTGCTCCAGCTTGTCCACGACCCGGTCGACCGCGGCGAACGGGTCACCCGCCGACGCCTTGGCCCTGACCAGATGTCCATGGCCGGAAATGACCACCTCACAGACGTCCTTTTCGGCGATTCGCGGATTGCGCTCCTCGGCGAAATGGATGTCGGCATGGTCCATGCCGTCGAGGAAGCGGCTGAGCTTCTGCACCTTCTCGGTGACCTGCGCCTTGAGGGCATCGGACACCTCGACGTTGCGGCCACGGATCGTGACGTCCATGCGCGTTCCTTCCGATCGCCCGACAGAGATGGACCGGCCGCGTGCGGCTGACCTGGTCTTTGACCCCACACTCGCCTGCCGAGGGCGTGGCGCGCCGGGACGATGGCGGCGGCGCGAACCGCCCGGCACCGCCTCATGGACACGCTTCGACCCTTCTCCCGGTCGGGGCCGCCGATCGGCACCTGACGAGGGCAGGACTTACCTCTAAGCCGCACCATGCTCAGCAACCAAACGTTGCCTTACGTGGGTCGTTTCGCCTGCGACTGGCATCGACTTGCAACCACAGACCCGCACACGGCCATGGTCGAGGTTACTGCCCAAGGTCAGTGCACGCGCTCGGCGGCGGCCCGATCGATCATCGACCCGGCGAGCTCCTCGGCGGTCGGTGAGTGCGGTTCGGCCAACCTGGCGCGACCGCGAGCGACGGCGTCGGGTCGGACCCACGGTGCCTCGGCCAACCGTCGCAGCACGGCGCGCGAGACTGCGCTCGGCCCCCCAGGATTCGCCGTGTCCATCCATGGTCATATCGACCTGACCGCGGTCGGCTTGAGCGGCGTCCGCGCGCCGGCCAACCCGATCACCGTGATCGCGCCGGCGACGCGCAATGCATCGGCGGCGGCGCCCATGGTGGCGCCGGTCGTCACGACGTCGTCGACGAGCAGGACGCGCTGGCCACGCGCCGCGCCCCGTGGCTCGAACCGCGGCCCGGACCGGCGGCCCGCGGCCGGGCGCCCCGTCTGAGCCGGGC
>JAODBK010000064.1 GCA_025463925.1 Acidimicrobiales bacterium
GTCCGCGCCGATCGACCTGGCCGCGGTCCGCGCCGGCCTTGCCCGCTTGGGCCCGCCGCGGGCGCCGGAGCTGGTGCTGCCCGACAGCCGGCAGGCGGCGGTGCTCATCCCGCTGTTCGAGGAGGACGGTGAGGCCCGGGTGATCTTCACCCGCCGCACCACGACCCTGCCGACTCATCAGGGCGAGGTCTCGTTCCCGGGGGGCAAGTCGATGGCCGGCGAGGCGCCCCGCGCCGCGGCGCTGCGCGAGTCACACGAGGAGATCGGGCTCGACCCGTCGTCGGTCGACGTGGTCGCCGAGCTCGACCATCTCACGACCGTCGCGAGCCGGTTCGTCCTGGCGCCGTTCGTCGGGACGCTCGGCGGGCGCCCGACGCTGGTGCCGAACCCGCACGAGGTGGACGCGGTCCTCGACGTCTCGTTACGGGAGCTGGGGCAGCCGGACGTGTTCCGCGAGGAGCGGTGGGACGTCGCCGCGCTGGCCGATCGGCCGGTCTACTTCTTCGAGCTACCCGGCGGCGAGGACGTGGTGTGGGGCGCGACGGCGCGCATCCTCCACCACCTCCTCACCGTCGTGCTCACCGGGCGAACGGGGCCGGCCCCACCGGCGCTCTGAACACGACCCCGGTAGCCTGAGCGCCCGATGCCGACGCTCAGCTTCGAAGGCGAGACGCACGACGAGATCGTCCGCAAGGTGCGCCGCTGGTTGGCGTCACTCGACGGCGCCGACAGCCACCTCACCGTCACCGAAGCGGTGGAGAAGGCGTCCGAGCTGACGAAGGACGCGCTCACCGTGATCGCCAACGCCGCGCCCGGCCCGGTCGCCAGCAGCGAGGTCGTCAAGGGTCTCACCCGCATGGGCTACGACGTCACCGACTCCACTCGGAAGGCCGTCGTGAACGGGCTCAACGCGCTGGCCGAGTCGAGCGAGGGGCTGGTGCAGCGGGCCGAGGGCGCGCGCCGGAGCATGGTGTACGAGATGAACGCCGCGGTGGCCAAGCAGGTGTTGAAGGCGTTGAGGCCGTAGCCGCGTGGTGCACTACCGCGACGTGGTCTCGGACAACGGGCGGTGGGACGGGTTCGCGTTCCGTGACGGCGACATCGTGATCAGCACCGCGGCAAAGTGCGGGACGACGTGGACACAGATGGTCTGCGGGCTGCTCGTCTTCCAGACGCTGGAGTTCGACCGCCCGCTCGACCGCATCTCGCCGTGGCTCGACATGGTGACGCGCGACCTCGCCGGTGTGGTCGCCGATCTCGAAGCGCAGACGCATCGCCGATTCATCAAGACGCACACGCCGCTCGACGGCGTGCCATGGGACGATCGGGTGACGTACATCGGTGTCGGGCGCGACCCGCGCGACGTCGCATTGTCGATGGACAACCACATGGCCAATATGGATCTCGGCGTCCTGCTGGCGGCGCGTGAGCGGGTGGTCGGCAACGACGACCTGGCCGAACTCTTCCCGGACGGCCCGCCCGTCCCGGAGGCAACTGAGATCGGGCGGTTCTGGGCATGGGTCGACGCCGAGGACGACGGCCGGGGCAACAGCCTGGCCATCACGCTGCACCACTTCGCCACGTTCTGGACGGCCCGCGACCGGCCCAACGTCGTGCTGCTCCACTACGACGACCTGAAGGCGGACCTCGAGGGCCAGATGCGCGGTCTGGCGGCCCGGCTCGGGATCGAGGTCGCCGAGTCGCGGTGGCCGGCGCTGGTCGAGGCGGCGACGTTCGACCGCATGCGCGCCCGCGCCGACGTCGTGGTGCCGAACGCCGCCGACACGCTCTGGCTCGAGAACCGCCAGTTCTTCAACAAGGGCACGAGTGGGCAGTGGCGCGACCTGATCGACGGCGAGGGGCTGGGCCGGTACGCGGCGCGAGTCGACGAGCTCGGCGTGGACCCCGAGCTGGTCGAGTGGGCCCATCGGGGCCCGATCCTCGCTTGAGTTGGCCCGACCCCTGTCAATCGTTTGACCGGGTGCCTAGGGTGGCCACACGGCAACCGAAGGGGTATCGCGATGAGCAAGAAGGACGTCGAAGCAGGCGAGAAGCAGTGGCTCGAGGCGTTCAACGGCGGTGATGCGGCCGGCGTGGCCCAGCACTACGAGGAGAACGCCCGCTTGATGCCGCCGAACGCGCCGATCCAGCAGGCCCGGGCAGCCATCGAGGCCTACGTCAAGGAGTTCGTGGCCACCGAGGCGCAGTTGGCGTTCACGCTGCTGACGGTCCACGAGACCCCGGATCTGAGCGTCGCGGTGGGCACGTACGCGATGACGATCCCGGTGCCGGGCGGCGACCCGCAGCAGGACGAGGGCAAGTTCGTCGAGGTGTGGCGGCGGCAGTCCGACGGCTCCTGGAAGATCGCCGAGGACGTGTTCAACTCGAGCCTGCCGGCACCGGGCGCGTAGCGCCGGGCGGTCGCCGGGTACCCGACGGGCGGACGGTATCCTGACCGTCTTGGTCGGGCGTTCGTAAGGGGTCGCGGTGGCTGAAGTCGAGATCGGAATCGGGAAGTCGGGACGTCGCGCCTACGCGTTCGACGACATCGCCATCGTGCCGAGCCGGCGGACCAGGGACCCCGAGGACGTCGACATCTCGTGGGAGATCGATGCGTTCCGCTTCGATCTCCCACTGATGGCGGCCGCCATGGACGGCGTCGTCAGCCCGGCGTCCGCGATCGAGGTGGGCCGGCTCGGCGGGCTCGCGGTGCTGAACCTCGAGGGCCTGTGGACCCGCTACGAGGATCCGGAACCGCTGTTCGAGGAGATCAGCAAGCTCGACACCGAGAAGGCCACGGCCCGGATGCAGCAGATCTACTCCGAGCCGATCAAGTCCGAGCTGATCACCCGGCGCATCAAGGAGATCAAGGACGCCGGTGTCACGTCGGCGGCGTCGTTGACGCCGCAGCGCACCGAGATGTTCGCGCCCGCCATCCTCGAGGCCGAGCTCGACGTGTTCGTCATCCAGGGCACGGTGGTCTCCGCCGAGCACGTGTCGAAGACGGTCGAGCCGCTCAACCTCAAGAAGTTCATCCGCGAGTTCGACATCCCGGTGATCGTCGGCGGCTGCGCCAGCTACCAGGCGGCGCTGCACCTGATGCGCACCGGCGCCGCGGGCGTGCTCGTCGGCGTCGGGCCCGGCAACGCGTGCACGACGCGCGGCGTGCTCGGTGTCGGCGTGCCGCAGGCCACCGCCATCGCCGACGCCGCCGGTGCCCGCATGCGTCACCTCGACGAGACCGGCGTGTACGTGCAGGTCATCGCCGACGGCGGGATGAGCCGCGGCGGCGACATCGCCAAGGCCATCGCGTGCGGTGCCGACGCGGTGATGATCGGCTCGCCGCTGGCCGCCGCGCAGGAGGCGCCCGGCCGCGGCTACCACTGGGGCATGGCCACCTTCCATCCCACCCTCCCGCGCGGCGCGCGGGTCAAGGTGGGCGCGCTCGGCTCCATCCGGGAGATCCTCACCGGCCCGGCGCACGAGAACGACGGCCGCCTCAACCTGTTCGGCGCGCTGCGGACGTCGATGGCGACGTGCGGCTACCAGACGGTGAAGGAGTTCCAGAAAGCCGAAGTGATGGTCGCGCCGGCGCTGCAGACCGAGGGCAAGCAGTTGCAGCGGTCGCAGGGCATCGGCATGGGCCACTAGCCCGCCCCGCCATGGCCGTCACCGACAGCACGATCGAGGTCCCGACCGCCGACGGGCCGATGCCGCTGTACGAGGCGAGGCCGGACGGCGACGCCCGCGGCGCGGTCGTCGTCATCCAGGAGGCGTTCGGCGTCAACCCCCACATCGAGGACGTCACCCGCCGGTTCGCGACTGCCGGCTACCACGCGGTGGCGCCGCACGTCTTCCACCGCAGCGGCGGCGGCAGCGTCGACTACGGCGACTTCGGTCCCGTCATGGAGCACTTCAAGACGCTGAGCGACGACAAGTTCCTGATGGACGTCGATGCCGCGTTGGCGCACCTGCGAGCGGCCGGCTGGGCCGACGAGCAGATCGGGATCGTGGGCTTCTGCATGGGCGGCCGGGTGACGTTCCTCGTCGCCGCGCAGCGCCGCCTGGGCGCGGCGGTGGGCTTCTACGGCGGCGGCATCGTGACGACCCGCTTCCCGCAGTTCCCGGCGCTGGTCGACCAGGCGCCGTCGCTGCAGACGCCGTGGCTGGGCCTGTTCGGATCGGCCGACGAGGGTATCCCGGTCGAGGACGTCGAGACGTTGCGCGACCAGCTGCTCGAGGCGCCGCTCGACACCGAGGTGGTGCTGTACGAGGGCGCCGAGCACGGCTTCCACTGCGACGCCCGCGAGAGCTACCACCCCGAGGCGGCGGCCGACGGCTGGCAGCGCGCCCTCGAATGGTTCGGGGAGCATCTCGGCCCATGACCGACGCCGATCCCTTCGACACCGTCCTGGTCGTCGACTTCGGCGCGCAGTACGCCCAGCTCATCGCCCGGCGGGTGCGCGAGGCCCACGTCTACAGCGAGATCGTGCCGCGGGACATGCCGATCGCCGAGATGCTGGCGAAGACGCCCCGCGGGATCATCTTCAGCGGCGGGCCGGCGTCGGTGCACGTCGAGGGCGCGCCATCCATCGACACCGCGATCTACGACACCGGCGTGCCGGTGCTCGGCATCTGTTACGGGGCCCAGCTGGTCGCGCAGCAGCTCGGCGGCGAGGTCGCCCGCACGGGGTCGGGCGAGTACGGCAGGACGGCGCTCGACGTCGTCGCCGGCTCGCCGCTGTTCTCCGGCCTCCCGACGGCGCAGGACGTGTGGATGAGCCACGCCGACTCGATCGTGGCCGCGCCCTCGGGGTTCCGCGTCACCGCCCGCACCGGCGCGGTGCCGATCGCCGCCCTCGAAGACACCGACCGGCGCCTCTATGCGGTGCAGTTCCATCCGGAGGTCGCGCACACCGACCGCGGCCAGGAGATCCTCAAGCACTTCCTCTACGACGTGTGCGGCTGCCGCCCGAGCTGGACGATGGTCTCGATCATCGAGACGTCGGTCGAGGCCATCCGCGCCCAGGTCGGCGGCGAGCAGGTCATCTGCGGCCTGTCGGGCGGCGTCGACTCCGCGGTCGCGGCCGCGCTGGTGCACAAGGCCATCGGTGACCAACTGACATGCGTGTTCGTCGACACCGGGTTGATGCGGGCCGGTGAGGCCGACCAGGTGGAGGACACGTTCCGGCGGCAGTTCAACGTCGATCTGGTCCACGTGAAGGCGGCCGACCGCTTCCTCGCCGCGCTCGACGACGTAATCGACCCGGAGCAGAAGCGCAAGGCCATCGGCGAGACGTTCATCCGGGTGTTCGAGGAGACCGCGGTCGACTTCGAGGACGCCCGCTTCCTGGTGCAGGGCACGCTGTACCCCGACATCATCGAGTCGGGCACCAAGGACGCCGCCAAGATCAAGTCGCACCACAACGTCGGCGGGCTGCCCGACGACATGCAGTTCGAGCTGGTCGAGCCGTTGCGCAACCTGTTCAAGGACGAGGTGCGCGTGATGGGCGAGGAGCTCGGCCTGCCGGAGGAGATCGTGTGGCGGCAGCCGTTCCCCGGGCCCGGGCTGGCGGTGCGCATCGTCGGCACCGTCACGCCGGACCGGCTCGAGATCCTGCGCAGCGCGGACGCGATCGTCACCGAGGAGATCAAGCGGGCCGGCCTCTACCGTGAGCTGTGGCAGAGCTTCGCGGTGCTGCCGGCGGTGCGCACCGTCGGCGTCATGGGTGACGAGCGGACGTACGCGTACCCGATCGTGATCCGCGCGGTGACGTCCGACGACGCGATGACCGCCGACTGGGCCCGGCTGCCCTACGACGTGCTCGAACGGATGTCGTCCCGCATGATCAACGAGGTCCCCGGCGTGAACCGCGTCGCGTTCGACATCACGTCGAAGCCGCCGGGCACCATCGAGTGGGAGTGACCGGCCCCGCCACTCCCCCCTCGCGATCTTTCGCGTCGAACCCGGAATAGCCACCGGTTTGACGCGTCGGCTGGTCGACCGGTTTCCGGCGCTCCGCGCCGAGGAGCTGGCGTCGCGGTTCAATCCGCCGAAACGGTTCGCGGCGGTGCGGTTCGAGACCTACGTGCCCGATCCGGGGCATCCGAGCCAGGGCGCCGCCCTGGTCGCGGTCGAGCGGTTCGCGGCGGCGCTGATCGAGGCGGCCGCGCCGCCGGCCCGGCGCTGGTCGTGGCGTCGGGGGAGCGTCGCCGGCACGGACGCGCCGCCGGGGCGCTATCTCGACGGTGGGTTCGGCGTCGGCAAGACCCACCTCCTCGCCGCGCTCTGGCACGCGGCGCCGCCGCCCAAGGCGTACCTCACGTTCGAGGAGCTCACCGCGGTGATCGGCTTCATGGGGATGGCGGACGCGGTGTCGTTGTTCGCCGGCTACCGCTTGCTGTGCGTCGACGAGTTCGAGCTCGACGATGTCGCCAACACGTTGATGGCGGTGACGTTCCTGCGGTCGATCGTCCCGGCGACCAAGATCGCCGCGACATCGAACGCGCTGCCCGACAAGCTCGGCGAGGGCCGGTTCTCGGCGGAGGAGTTCCGGCGGGAGATCGCGGCGATCGCCGCCCACTTCGAGGTCGTCCGGATCGACGGCGACGACTACCGGGCCCGCACCCGCGCCACCGCCGACCCCGGGCCGTCGCTGGTGGAACTCGCGGGCGAGGTGTCGCGCGACCGGCTCGACGAGCTGCTGGCCCACCTGCGCGTGATCCACCCGGTGCAGTTCGGCGCGCTGCTCGCCGGCCTGGACGGCGTGACCATCGAGGGCCTGCACCCGATCGGCAATCAGGGAGACGCCCTGCTGTTCGTCCAGCTGGTCGACGAGCTGTACGACGCCGAGGTCGCCTTCTCGGCCACGGGCTGCCCCGTCGGCGAGCTGTTCCCGGCGACGTACCGCCACGGCGGCTACCGCAAGAAGTACGGCCGGGCCGAGTCGCGCCTCGCCGCGATGCTCGCCGAGTCGGCCGGCGTTGTCAGACCCGGCCGGTAGGGTTGACTGGCCATGCCGACGGCCGACACCCACTACCTCCTGGAGGGGCTGAACCCCGTCCAGCGCGAGGCCGTCATCCACGAAGCCGGGCCGCTGCTGATCATCGCCGGCGCCGGTTCGGGCAAGACGCGTGTGCTCACCCACCGGGTCGCGTACCTGATCCGCGAGCTCGGTGTCTCGCCGTTCGAGATCCTCGCCATCACGTTCACCAACAAGGCCGCGGACGAGATGAAGAGCCGCGTCGAGGCGCTCGTCGGGCCGGTGGCCCGCAAGATGTGGGTGTCGACGTTCCACTCGGCGTGCGTCCGCATCCTGCGGCGCGACGGCAAGCTGCTCGGCTACCCGTCCGGCTTCACCATCTACGACCAGGCCGACGCCGAGCGGCTCACCACGTACGTGCTGCGCGACCTCAACATCGACTCCAAGAAGTTCCCGCCGCGCACGGTGCACGCCGTCATCAGCAAGGAGAAGAACGAGCTCGTCGACTTCGAGGTGTACGCCGGCAAGGCGCGCACGATCTACGAGCGCCGCATCGCCGACGTGTACCGCGAGTACCAGCGCCGCCTGCTGGCCGCCGGCGCCATGGACTTCGACGACCTGCTCATGGTCACCGTCAACCTGTTGCAGGCGGCGCCCGACGTGCTGGCGCACTACCAGGAGCGGTTCAAGCACGTGCTGGTCGACGAGTACCAGGACACCAACCGGGCCCAGAACGAGCTCGTCGTCATGCTGGCCCAGAAGCACCGGAACGTCGCCGTCGTCGGCGACCAGGACCAGTCGGTGTACGCGTTCCGCGGCGCCGACATCCGCAACATCCTGGAGTTCGAGGAGGCGTTCCCCGACGCCACGACGATCGTGCTGGAGCAGAACTACCGGTCGACACAGACGATCCTCGACGCCGCCAACGCGGTCATCGAGAACAACCAGATGCGCAAGCCCAAGGCGCTGTGGTCCGAGCAGATCGGTGGCGAGCTGATCCAGCGGTACCACGCCGAGGACGAGGGCGACGAGGCGCGTTACGTCGCCCACGAGATGAACCGGCTGCACGACCACGACCACGCCCGGTGGGGCGACATGGCCGTCTTCTACCGGACCAACGCGCAGAGCCGGGTGCTCGAGGAGCACCTCGTGCGCATGGGGATCCCGTACAAGGTCGTCGGCGGCACCCGGTTCTACGACCGGCGCGAGGTCAAGGACGCGCTGGCGTACCTCAAGGCGGTGGTGAACCCCCAGGACGAGGTGTCGCTGAAGCGCGTCGTCAACATGCCGAAGCGGGGCGTCGGTGACACGTCGATCGCCAAGCTCGACGGGTGGGCCAACCGCCGTGGCCAGGCGTTCCACGAGGCGCTGCGCGTCGCCGAGTCGGCGGGCGTCGGCGGCAAGGCGCTCGCCGGGATCGCGACGTTCAACGAGCTGCTCGATGATTTGCGGGCGATGCTCGCCGCCGAGGATCCCGCCGGCCCGGCCGACATCCTCGAGGCCGCGCTGTCGCGCACCGGCTACCTCGCCGAGCTGGAAGCGGCCCACGACGTCGAGTCGCAGGGCCGCCTCGAGAACCTGGCCGAGCTGGTCGGCTACGCGCGCGAGTACGAAGCGGTCGAGGCGTTCCTCGAAGCGGTGAGCCTGGTCGCCGACGCCGACGAGATCGACGGCGACGACAGCCGGGTCGTGCTGATGACGCTGCACACCGCCAAGGGCCTCGAGTACCCGGCGGTGTTCATGATCGGGCTCGAGGACGGCGTCTTCCCGCACCTCCGTTCCCTGGGCGAGCCGCACGAGCTCGAGGAGGAGCGGCGACTCTGCTACGTCGGCATCACCCGCGCCCGCGAGCGGCTCTACTTGTCGCACGCGTGGAGCCGCATGCTCTTCGGCTCGACGCAGTACAACCCGCCGAGCCGGTTCCTCAAGGAGATCCCGGCGCAGTTGCTCGCCGAGGTCGAGACGGGATGGCGGCGCAACCGGGCCCGCACCTCGTACGCGTCCGACACCGACGGCCGCATCTTCGGCGGCGGGAGCCACCGGTCCGACGTCGTCGACGCCGCGCTGCGGGGCCGGAGTGCCACGCCGGCCCGCACGAGCGGTGGCGAGCAGCTGGGGCTCAATGCCGGGGATGACGTCGTCCACGGCAAGTGGGGCGAGGGCGTCGTGCTCGAGGTGATGGGCGAGGGCGACAAGGCCGAGGCGGTGGTCCGGTTCCCCGGCGTCGGCGAGAAGCGGTTGCTGTTGGCGTGGGCGCCCCTCAAGAAGGGGTAAGTCCCCGGCGGTGATCGACGCGATCGCAGCCATCCCGCATCCGACCCTGGGCAACGGCGAGCTCGCCGGCCGGCTGGCGCTGGCCGTCGCGCTCGGCGGCGCCGTCGGGCTCGAGCGCGAGATCTCGGATCAGCCGGCCGGCCTGCGCACGCACATCTCCGTCGCGCTCGGCTCGACGCTGTTCGGGATCATCTCGACCGTGGGGTTCAACGCCTTCCTCACCACGCGGGAGGCGAGCGATTACCAGATCGACGTCACCCGCGTCGCGTCGCAGGTCGTCGTCGGCATTGGCTTCCTCGGTGCCGGCGCCATCGTGAAGGAGGGCTTGTCGATCCGCGGCCTGACGACCGCGGCGAGCCTCTGGGTCACCGCGGCGATCGGCCTGGCCGTCGGCATCGGCGGCTACGCGATGGCGTCGCTGACGACGGTGGCGCTGCTCGTCAGCCTGGCCGGCCTCCGCGGCCCGCGCCGGCTGATCCGCCGGCGGATCGGGCGGGTGAGCGCGACGATCGCCATCCGCCTCCGGCCCGGCGCCGATCCCGGCCCGGTGATGGCCGCGGTGTCGGACATCGACGGGCTCGACGTCCGCAGCGTCAACCTCCACAAGCGCGACGACGGCGACGCCATCTTCGCCCAGGTGAAGACGATGGGCCACGCCGACGCGACTGCGCTCCTCGCCCCCTTGGGCCAGCGGCCCGAAGTGGCCTCGGTCGACGTCGATTGACGATGATCACGGCGATGGGCGCGATGGATCGGATCAGGATGCTGATCGGCGACGAGCCGACGTTGGGTCGGCTGCTCGAGCGGCTGGCCTCGATCCACGGCGACGACCCGTTGGTGGAAGAGGCCGGCGACCGGGGGCTCCGGCTGTCGTATCGCGAGGGTGCCGAGCGAGTCGACCGGATGGCGGCCGGCATCGCCGCGAAGATCGAACCCGGGGACAGGGTCGTTCTGAACGTCCCCAACGGCTACGACCTCTTCCTGCTGTGCCAGGCGGCCTGCCGCGCCGGCGGGGTCGCGGTGCCGGTGAACGACAAGATGCGCGCCGCCGAGATCGAGCACGTGGTCGACGACTCGGGTGCCGCATTGGTGATCACCGACAGTGCGGACGTCCTGGCCGACGAGGGCCTTGGCGACGAGCGCGCCATGACCGCGCACGCCGACGACGTCGCCGGCATCTTCTACACGTCCGGCACCACCGGCTTGCCGAAGGGCGCGCGCCTGACGCATCAGGCGCTCGTCGGCACCTCCGCCCGCATGGCGGCGCTGCCGGTGCGCCTGGCGCGCGAAGCCGTCACCGGCATGCCGGTGGCCCACATCGCCGGCTTCACCATCCTCGTCGCCGCGATGTGCGGCGGCGTCCCGGTGTACCTGCTGCGCGCCTTCCGGCCCACCGACGCGCTCGATGCCATCGAGTCGCGCCGGGCCACCGCGTTCGTGGGTGTCCCGACGATGTACCGGATGATGGACGAGGCCGGCGCCGCCGACCGCGACCTGCGCTCGATCCGCATGTGGGCGTCGGGCGCCGACGCCATGCCCGACGACCTGGTCAAGAAGTTCCAGCGCATGGGCGCGACGGTGACGCTCCCGCTCGTCGGTGTCGACCTGGGCGAGGCGATCTTCGTCGACGGCTACGGGATGGTGGAGCTGGCCGGCGGGGTGGCCACCCGGGTGTCACTGCCGCGCGTCACGCTGCCACTGATGCCGCTGCCGGGGAACTCGATGAAGGCGGTCGACGAGGCCGGCAACGAGGTCGGCGTCGGCGAGGTCGGCGAGCTCGTGGTGAAAAGCCGCGGCGCGCTGAAGGGGTACCACGGCAACGACCAAGCGTCCCACGAGGTGCTCACTGAGGAGGGCTGGGTCCGCACCGGCGACCTGGCCCGCCGCGGGCCGTTCGGGTTGATGACGTTGGCCGGCCGCATGAAGCACGTGATCAAGCACGGCGGGTACTCGGTGTTCGCGGTGGAGGTCGAGACGCAGTTGGCGCGACACCCCGACGTCGCCGAAGCCGCGGTGATCGGATTGCCCGACGACCGCAAGGGCGAGGTGCCGGCTGCGGTGGTGCGGTTGCGGCCGGGTGCATCGCTCACCGAGGACGCGCTCATCGCGTGGGCCAAGGAGCAGATGGCGGACTACAAGGTGCCGACGCGCGTCGCCTTCGTCGACGAGCTGCCGCGCACCGGCACCGACAAGATCCAGAAGGACGCGCTGCCAGACTTGTTCGACTAGCCCTGCCGGGGTCAGGGGAGCTGGTCGGTGTCGGGTGCGGTCTGGCCCGGTTCCACGACCAGGCGGCCCTTGGCGTCGACCGAGACGACGGCGTGCTCGAGCCCGTGCTCGTCGCCGCGGTAGGTCCGGCCGTGGCAGTCCTTCAGCTGCTTGGTGGCCCGATCGAGGTCGATGCGGCACTTCGGCTCGTTCGGGAGATGGGCCACGACCGCGAACCACTGGTCGCCCGGCCGATGGACCAGCCACAGGTCGCGGTCGCCACCGCGGGGGTCGCGGAAGCCGAACGGCCCGTCGGCGTCGGCGAGCTTGGCGTACCCCTTGGCGTTGCCGATCACGAACGTCGCCGGCCCCAGGTTGGTCTTGACCTTCGGCGACTGCGCGAGTTGCAGCACCGCCGCGACCACGCAGATGCCGAGCACGACGGCGAAGACGCCGCCGAGCACGAGCGTGCCGGGGGTCGGCTTCGGTCGGCGGGCCACGGCGTTATTGCAACCACTTCTCGGTCACCGTGTCGAAACGGCGCCGGCGGTCGCCGGGTTCCGCGGCCGCCAGAGCGTCGCTGATCGCGCCGGCCATCGCGTCCGCGTCCTCGGCGACGGTGGCGTCGGCGATCCCCATCTCGACGAGGTCGCGGCTCGTGAGCCGCAGCCGCTCGGCCAGGTCGGGCGCTTTGCGCACGTCGCGCTCGAGGATCGCCGCCGCGCCCTCGGGCCCGATCACCGAGAACACCGCGTGGTCCTGCATCAGCAATCGGTCGGCGGCGGCGATGGCCAGCGCGCCGCCACTGCCACCTTCGCCGACGCACACGCTGACCGACGGCGTCGGCAACTCGGCCATCGCGGCCAGCGTCGACGCGATCTCGGACGCCACGCCGGCCGCCTCGGACTCCGCCGCCGGGTCGGCGCCGGGCGTGTCGACGAGCGTCAGGAGCGGGAGCCCGACACGACCGGCCAGCGCGATTGCGCGGCGGGCCAGGCGGAAGCCCGCGGGCTTCGTCCGGCCGTCGTCGGCGTGGCGGTCGTGGGCGACGACGACGAGCCGCCGACCATCGCGCGCCAGTGTGGCCAGCCCGGCCCGCACCGTCGGATCGGCGCCGCGCAGCTCGGTCCACGACGAGCACAGCCGCGCCGCCCAGTCGATCCCCGTCGGCCGCCCCGGATCGCGGGCCGCGAGCACCTCGTCCCACGCAACATGTCGTCGATTCGGCACCGTTTCGGTGCCCGCTTCCGGAAAAGAACGGTGGGGGTCGGGGTGGGGGTCGGGGAGGGGGAGCGCGAGGGGGAGGGCGCGGAGGCCGAGCGCGGCGTCGACCCATGTGGCGTGGTCGGGTGGTGCGACCAGGGTGTCGACGAGGCCGGCGGCCCAGGCGGACTCGGCGGTGTGCGAGCCGTCGGGCAGCTTGCGGCCGAGGGTCAGCTCGACGACGCGCGGGCCGGCGAAGCCGACGGTCGCACCCGGCTCGGCGGCCCGCACGTCCACCAGCGACGCGTACGACGCGAACACGCCACCGGTGGTCGGCTGCCGGTAGATGGCGAGCGACAGGAGACCGGCCGCGGCGTGGTCGGCGGCGGCCGCCGCGGTGCGGGCCATCTGGATCAGGCTGACCATCCCCTCCTGCATCCGGGCGCCGCCCGACGACGCCACGACCAGCATCGGCAGCCGCTCGCCGATGGCCCGCCGGAAGGCCCGCACCACCCGCTCGCCGTGGGCCGCGCCCATCGATCCGCCGCGCACGTCGAAACGCCCCTCAGCGAAGGCGTAGTGCGCCGTTCGCCCGGTGACGACCGACTCCTCGTCGGGTGGTTGGTACCCCGGCCAGCCGAGCGGGTCGCCCCCGAGGATGTCGGCATCCCACGTCGTCTGGATGGGGTGCGGGGGCACCTGCCTAGTATGCGCAGCCGTGGATCGCCGCTTTCGAGTCGTGATGGCCAAGCCCGGCCTCGACGGTCACGACCGCGGCGTGAAGGTGATCGCCCGGGCGCTGCGCGACGCCGGCTTCGAGGTGATCTACACCGGACTCCACCAGACGCCGGAGCAGGTTGCCGAGACGGTGGTGCAGGAGGACGCCGACGCCGTCGGGCTGTCGCTGCTGTCCGGCGCCCACATGACGCTGTTCCCGCGCGTGATCGACCTCTTGCGCGATCGCGGCGCCGACGACGTGCTGGTGTTCGGGGGCGGCATCATCCCCGACGCCGACATCGTGAAGCTCAAGGAGCTCGGGGTGTCCGAGATCTTCACCCCCGGGGCCACGATGGCCTCGATCACCGAGTGGCTGCAGCACGCCCTGGAGGGACGCGACTGACGACATGGATCTCTTCGAGTACCAGGGCAAGCAGTACTTCGCCCGCTTCGGCATCCCGGTGTCGGCCGGCGACATCGCCGACGACGTCCCGACCGCGGTGGCGGTCGCCGAGCGTGTCGGCTACCCGGTCGTCGTCAAGGCGCAGGTACAGGTCGGCGGGCGCGGCAAGGCCGGTGGCGTGAAGCTGGCGACCAACGCCGACGAGGTGCGCGAGCACGCCGGCACCATCCTCGGCCTCGACATCAAGGGCCACGTCGTGAAGCGGCTCTGGATCGAGCACGCGTCGGACATCGCCAAGGAGTACTACGCCAGCTTCACGCTCGATCGTGGGGCCAAGAAGCACCTCGGCATGCTGTCGGCGCAGGGCGGCGTCGAGATCGAGCAGGTCGCCGAGGAGAACCCCGACGCGCTGGCCCGCATCGCCATCGACCCGGTCGGCGGGCTGAGCGAGGACGCGGCCCGCAAGTGGGTGCAGACGGCGAGGCTCGACCCCGAGGCCACCGAGGGCGCGGTCGCGATCCTCCTCCAGCTCTACTCCTGCTACGTCGACGGCGACTGCGACCTGGCCGAGATCAACCCGCTCATCCTCACGCCCGAGGGGAAGGTGCACGCGCTCGACGCCAAGGTGACGCTCGACGACAACGCGTCGTTCCGGCACCCCGAGTGGGAAAAGTTCCGCGGCCTCGAAGTGCTCGACCCGCGCGACGCGCTGGCCCGGAGCAAGGGACTGCAGTACATCGGCCTCGACGGCACCGTGGGCATCATCGCCAACGGCGCCGGCTTGGCGATGAGCACGTGCGACATCGTCAACCAGGTGGGCGGCGAGCCGGCCAACTTCCTCGACATCGGCGGCGGGGCGTCGGCCGACGTGATGGCCAACGCGCTGGAAGTCATCAACACCGACGACAAGGTGCGGTCGATCTTCATCAACATCTTCGGCGGCATCACCAAGGGCGAGGAAGTCGCCAACGGCATCGTCCAGGCGCTCGGCCGGGTCGACATCAAGAGCCCGATCGTGATCCGCCTCGACGGCACCAACGCCGACGAGGGCCGGGCGATCCTGAAGGAGCACGAGTCCGATCGGCTCATCTCGAAGTCGACCATGCTCGAAGCCGCCAAGACCGCAGTGGAGCTGGCGCAGTGAGCATTTTCGTGAACAAGGACACCAAGGTCGTGTACCAGGGGCTGACCGGGAGCCAAGGCCGGTTCTACGGGCTGCGCAACAAGGCGTACGGCACCCAGGTCGTCGCCGGCACCAATCCCAAGAAGGCGGGCGAGGACGTCGAGGGCATCCCGATCTTCGCCAACGTCGCCGACGCGGTGAAGGAGACCGGCGCCGACGTGAGCTGCGTGTTCATCCCGGCGCCGGGCGTCGAGTCGGCCGTCATGGACGCCGCCGAGGGGGGCGTCGAGCTGATCGTCGTGATCACCGAGGGCGTGCCGGCGCAGGACGAGGCCCGGTTCTACAACCGCCTGCGCCGCGACTTCCCCGACGTGCGGCTGCTCGGCCCCAACTGCCCGGGCATCATCACGCCGGGCGAGTGCAACATCGGCATCACCGCCGGCGAGATCGCCAAGGCCGGCGGGCCGGTCGGCATCGTGAGCCGCAGTGGCACGCTGACCTACCAGGCGCTCTACGAGCTGAAGCAGAAGGACATCGGCGTCACCACGTGCGTCGGCATCGGCGGCGACCCGGTGCCCGGCACCACGTTCATCGATTGCCTGGCCGCGTTCGAGGCCGACCCGGCGACCAAGGCCGTGATCATGATCGGCGAGATCGGCGGGACCGAGGAGGAGAAGGCGGCCGAGTTCATCAAGGCCGAGATGCGCAAGCCGGTGGTGTCGTACATCGCCGGGGTGACCGCGCCACCCGGCAAGAAGATGGGCCACGCCGGCGCCATCGTGTCGGGTGGCAAGGGGACCGCGCAGGGGAAGATGGACGCACTGCGCGACGCCGGCGTGAAGATCGGCCTCAACCCCACCGAGGCCGGCGAACTGATGGCTGAGGTGGTCAGGAAGCTCTAGTAACTTCGACTCCGGTGCGGAGGATCGGTGTACTCGCGTCGGGGAGCGGCTCGATCCTCGACGCCATCCTCGCGGCCGACCTGCCGGTCGTGGCGGTCGTGGTCGACCGAGACTGCCGGGCGGTCGAGATCGCCGGTGCCTCCGGTGTTCCGGTCGAGCTGGTCGAGCGCAAGGCGGTGAAGGATCGTGTCGAGTTCACCCACCAGGTCGTCGACGCCCTGCAGCGCCACGACGTCGAGCTGGTCGCGATGGCGGGGTTCATGACGATCCTCGAGAAGCCGATCTTCGACGCGTTCCCGGACCGGGTGCTCAACACCCACCCGTCGCTGCTGCCGTCCTTCCGGGGCGCGCACGCGGTGGAGGACGCGCTGGCCGCCGGGGTGAAGGTCACCGGATGCACCATCCACCTGGCCGTGCCCGACGTCGACGCCGGGCCGATCCTCGCCCAGGAGGCGGTGACGATCCGTGCCGGCGACACCGCGGACGAGTTGCACGAGCGCATCAAGGACGTGGAGCGCCGCCTCTATCCGGACACCATCAAGGGACTGATCGACGCCGATGCCTAGGGCCCTGCTCTCCGTGTACGACAAGGCCGGGGTGGTCGACCTGGGCCGCGGGCTGGCCGACCTCGGCTGGGACCTGCTGTCCAGCGGGGGCACCGCCACCGTCCTGCGCGACGTCGGGCTCACCGTCACCGACACCGCCGACATCACCGGCTTCCCGGCGATCCTGGGCCATCGGGTCGTGACGCTGCACCCGAAGGTGCACGGCGGCATCCTCGCCGACCGCGACAAGCCCGATCATCAGGCCGACCTCGCCGAGCACGGCATCGAGCCGATCGACCTCGTCGTGGTGAACCTGTATCCGTTCGCCTCCGATCCGTCGATCGAGCTGATCGACATCGGCGGCCCGGCGATGGTGCGGGCCGCGGCCAAGAACCACGCATACGTCGGCGTGGTCACCAACCCCTTCGACTACGGCCCGGTGCTCGAAGAGCTGCGGGCCAGCGGCGCGCTCTCGGCCGAGACGCGGCGCCGGCTGGCCCGGGCGGCGTTCGCGCACACCGCGGCATACGACGCGGCCATCGTCGGGTGGTTCGACGGGCGCGCTGACGAGCCCGAGACGCTGCCGCCCACCATCCACCTCGCGCTGGAGCGGGCCCAGTCCCTCCGCTACGGCGAGAACCCGCACCAGGTCGGCGCCCGTTATCGACGGGTCGGCGCCCGGAGTTGGTGGGACGCCGCGGTGCAGCACGGCGGCAAGGAGCTGTCGTACCTCAACCTGTACGACACCGAGGCGGCCTGGCGGCTGGTGCACGACGTCGGTGGGGTCGGTGGTGAGCCGGCGGTCGCGATCATCAAGCACGCCAACCCATGTGGTGTCGCGGTGCACGCCGACATCACGACGGCGTACACGATGGCCCACGAGTGCGACCCGGTGTCGGCGTTCGGCGGCATCGTGGCCGTCAACCGCAAGGTGCCCCGAGCCCTGGCCGAGGCGTTGGCTCCGGTGTTCACCGAGGTCGTCGTGGCGCCGTCCTACGAGGCCGGCGCGCTGGAGGTGTTCGCGGCCAAGAAGAATCTGCGCGTCCTCGAGGCGCGGGCGCCCGGCACCGAGCGGTTCGACATGCGCACCATCGACGGCGGCCTGCTGGTGCAGGAGCCCGACCGCTTCATCACGACGCGCGCCGAGTGGCGCGTCGTGTCGAAGACGCAGCCGACCGACGAGCAGTGGCGCGACCTCGAGCTGTCGTGGCGCATCGCCGGCCACGTGAAGTCGAACTGCATCGTGCTGGTCGGGGGCGGTCAAGCCGTCGGCATCGGTGCCGGCCAGCAGAACCGCGTCGACGCGGCGCGGATCGCCGCCGAGAAGGCTGCCGGCCGGGCCAAGGGTGGCGCCGCCGCCAGCGACGCCTTCTTCCCGTTCCGCGACGGCCTCGATGCTTGCGCGGCGTCCGGCGTGGGCGCGGTGATCGAACCCGGAGGATCGGTGCGCGACGACGAGGTCGTCGCCGCGGCCGACGAGCACGGCATCGCCTTGGTGTTCACCGGCGAGCGCCACTTCCGCCACTGATGGCCGCCGTGGTGATGGCCGGCGCGCCGGTGGCCGACGCGGTGCTGGCCGAAGTCGCGGAAGACGTCGAGAAGCTGAAGGCCGACGGCGTCATCCCCGGCCTCGGCACGATCCTCGTCGGTGACGACCCGGCGTCGGCCAGCTACGTCCGCAAGAAGCACGAGGCCTGCGCGTCCGTCGGCATGGCGTCGTTCAACATCGACATCCCGGCCGACGCGACCCAGGCCGAGCTCATGGCCGCGGTCGCGCGGTGCAACGCCGATCCGGCGATCCATGCCTATCTCATCCAGAACCCCGTTCCGAAAGGGTTCGACTTCAACGAGGCGATGTTCGCCCTCGATCCGGCCAAGGACGCTGATGGCCTCCACCCCGAGAACCTCGGCCGGCTCGCCATGGGCGCCGACGGGCCGCGGCCGTGCACCCCCGCGGGCATCCAGGCGATGCTCACCCACTACGACGTGCCGGTCGAGGGCCGGCACGTCGTCGTCGTCGGTCGCGGCGTGACGCTCGGCCGGCCGCTGTCGATGCTGCTCTCGTTGAAGCAGCCGCACGCCAACGCCGCCGTCACCGTGGTGCACACCGGCGTCCCCAACTGGGCCGACTTCACCCGCCAGGCCGACATCGTCATCGGGGCCGCGGGCGTCGGCAACATGATCCAGCCGGAGCACATCCGGCCGGGCGCCGCGGTGGTCGGCGGCGGGATCACATGGGAGGGCAAGCGACTGATCAGCGACGTCGACGAGTCGTGCGCCGAGGTCGCCGGGTGGATCACGCCGCGTCTCGGCGGGGTCGGCCCCACGACGGTGGCGATGCTGCTGCGCAATTGCGTCGCGGCCGCCCGTCGCGGCGTCGTAACCTGACCGGCCGATGGCCAGGATCGCCGACCTGCTCGCTGCCGGTCCGACGTACTCGTTCGAGTTCTTCCCGCCGAAGAACGACACCGAGCAGGCCACGCTCGTGCGCACCCTCCGCGAGCTCGAGCCCCTCGAGCCGTCGTTCGTCTCGGTGACGTACCGGGGCGGGCGCGCCAGCCGGCAGCGGACGTACGACCTGGTCGTCGGCATGTTGAAGACCACTGCGCTGACGCCGATGGCCCATCTCACCTGCGTCGCCCACACCCGCCTCGAGCTGGCCGAGATCCTCGTCGACTTCCGGAAGGCCGGCATCGAGAACGTGCTGGCGCTCGGCGGCGACCCGGTGAGCGAGCCCGACCTGCCCGAGGCCGAGCTGCGCTTCGCCGACGAGCTGGTCGAGCTGGCCCACGCCATCGGCGGGTTCTCGATCGGCGTCGCCGCCCACCCCGAGCTGCACCCGCGCTCGAACGGCGACCGCGCCGCCGACCGGGCCCGCCTCGCGGCCAAGCTGCGGCGAGCGGACTTCGCGATCACGCAGTTCTTCTTCCGCGTCGACGACTACCTCGGGCTGGTGGACGACCTGCGCCGCGAGGGCGTCGACAAGCCGGTGCTGCCGGGCATCATGCCCATCACCAACCTGCGGTCGGCGCAGCGCATGGCCGAGCTCTCGGGCTGCGCGGTGCCGGCCGAGGTGGTGGCCCGGGTGGAAGCCGTCGCCGACGACGCCGACGCGGTGTGGCGCGTCGGCGTCGAGATGGCGACCGAGCTGTGCCAAGGCCTCATGGCCGAGGGCGCGCCGGGACTGCACTTCTACACACTCAACCGCTCGACCGCGACGCGCGAGATCTACGCCAACCTCGGGCTGGCCCCGGCTGCCTGATCGTCCGTAGGCTCCGGCCCATGGCCGACAAGATCACCATGGCAGCCGACGGCGCCCTCACCGTTTCCGACGAGCCGATCATCCCGTTCATCGAGGGCGACGGCACCGGCGTCGACATCTGGCCGGCCGCGCAACGGGTGATGGACGCGGCCGCGGCGAAGCACGGCAAGAAGATCGCGTGGAAGGAAGTGCTCGCCGGCGAGAAGGCCTACAACGAGACCGGCGACTGGCTGCCGCAAGAGACGGTCGACACCTTCAAGGAGTACCTGATCGGCATCAAGGGCCCGCTGACGACGCCGATCGGCGGCGGCATCCGCAGCCTCAACGTGGCCCTTCGCCAGCTGCTCGACCTCTACGTCTGCCTGCGCCCGGTCCGTTGGTTCCACGGCGTGCCGTCGCCGGTGAAGCATCCCGAGAAGGTCGACATGGTGATCTTCCGCGAGAACACCGAGGACATCTACGCCGGCCTCGAGGTCGAGGAGGGCACGCCCGAGGCCAAGAAGCTGATCGAGCTGCTGAAGGCCGAGCTGGGTTGGGAGATCCGGCCGGACTCGGGCGTCGGCATCAAGCCCATCTCCGAGACGGGTTCCAAGCGGCTCATCCGCGCCGCCATCGAGTACGCGGTCAGCCACGGCCGCAAGAGCGTCACCCTCGTGCACAAGGGCAACATCCAGAAGTTCACCGAGGGCGCGTTCCGCAATTGGGGCTACGAGCTGACCCGCGACGAGTTCGCCGACGTGGCGGTGGGCTGGGACGACTGCGACGGCAAGCCGGGCGACAAGGTCCTCGTGAAGGACGCCATTGCCGACATCACGCTGCAGCAGGTCCTCACCCGGCCCGACGAGTTCGACGTCATCGCGACCACCAACCTCAACGGCGACTACCTGTCCGACGCGCTGGCCGCGCAAGTCGGCGGCATCGGCATCGCGCCGGGCGGCAACATCAACTACGTCACGGGCCACGGGATCTTCGAGGCGACCCACGGCACCGCGCCCAAGTACGCCGGTCAGGACAAGGTCAACCCGGGCTCGGTGCTCCTCTCCGGGGTGATGATGTTCGAGCACCTCGGCTGGCTCGACGCCGCAGCCGACATCGTGCGGGCGCTCGAGGCGACGATCGCCGACAAGATCGTCACCTACGACTTCGCCCGGCTGATGGACGGCGCCACCGAGGTCAAGACGAGCGAGTTCGCATCGGCGATCATCGAGCGGCTGTAAGGGGAGAATCCGATCATGACCAGCTTCGAGAAGGCCCCCGTTCGCGTCGCCGTCACCGGAGCCGCGGGCCAGATCGGCTACAGCTTGCTGTTCCGGATCGCGAGCGGCGCCCTGCTGGGGCCGGATCAACCGGTCATCCTCCACCTGCTCGAGATCACGCCGGCGCTCGGCGCGCTCCAGGGCGTCGTCATGGAGCTCGACGACGGCGCGTTCCCCCTGCTGACCGGCATCGTCCCGACCGACAATGCCGACACCGCCTTCGAAGGTGTGAACTTCGCGCTGCTCGTCGGGAGCCGGCCCCGGACCAAGGGCATGGAACGGAAGGACCTGCTCGAAGCCAACGGTGCCATCTTCACCGTGCAGGGGAAAGCGCTGTCCGACAACGCCGCCGACGACGTCCGGATCCTCGTCGTCGGCAATCCCGCCAACACCAACAGCCTCATCGCGATGAACAACGCCCCGAAGATCGGCACCGAGCGCTTCACCGCGATGACGCGGCTCGATCACAACCGGGCCAAGGCGCAGCTGGCCGCCAAAGCCGGTGTGTCCGTCAACGACATCATCCGCATCACGATCTGGGGCAACCACTCGGCGACGCAGTACCCCGACATCGTCCACGCCGAGGTCGACGGCAAGCCGGCGCTCGAGGTCGTCAACGACCAGAGCTGGCTCGAGAAGGAGTTCATCCCGACCGTGCAGCAGCGCGGCGCCGCCATCATCGAGGCGCGCGGCGCGTCGAGCGCGGGATCGGCGGCCAACGCCGCCATCGACCACGTGCGCGATTGGGTCGCCGGCACGCCGGTGGGCGACTGGGTGAGCATGGCCGTCTGCTCCGACGGCTCGTACGGCGTCCCCGAGGGACTGATGTCGTCGTTCCCCGTCACCACGTCGGGCGGCTCGTGGTCGATCGAGCAGGGTCTGGACATCGACGACTTCTCGCGGTCGCGCATCGACGCGTCCGTGGCCGAGCTCGGTGAGGAGCGCGACGCGGTGCGGGAGCTCGGGCTGATCGCGTGACCTTCGGCATCGACTCCCCGATCGGCGGTCTGCTGGTCGAGGTGGGGCCGGCCGGAGTGCGCTCGATCGACTTCCTCGCGCCCGGCGAGCCCGTCGACGACGAACGCTCGAAGGCGACCGACGCAATCGCGTCGCGGCTGCGCGCCTACTTCGACGGCGATGTCGATGCCCTCGACGCCATCCCGGTGGACCTCGACGGTCAGCCGCCGTTCCGGCGAGTCGTGCTGGCGACGTTGCGCGAGGTCCGCGGCGGTGACGTCGTCAGTTACGGGGAACTGGCGGCGCTGGCCGGCCGGCACGGCAGTCGCGTGCCGCGCGCCGTCGGGCAGGCGGTCGGCCGCAACCCGGTGCCGATCGTCGTGCCGTGTCACCGCGTCGTCGCGGCCGACGGCAGCCTCGGGGGCTATGGCCTCGGGCTCGACCGGAAGCGCTGGCTGCTGAAGCACGAGGGCGTGCCCGACCGTCCCGGCGGTTGGGTCGCGCGCCGGTCGGGCGTCACGCCGCGCTGAGGAGCGTCAACGCCCGAGTCGCGCCAGCCGGCGGTCGCGGCGGAGCACGAACAGCGGCATCACGAGGAACGACGCGCCGGCGACGGGCAGCAGCACGACCGCCAGCACCCAGAACACCTTCAGCGCCGAGACGAGCGAGAACGAGAAGCACGCCGCGGCCAGGACAAGCAGGGCCACCGGCACCATGACGAGGTGGTCGCCGGGCGTCCTCGCCGGGCGCGGCGGCCGGTCGGGCTCGTGCATGAACGCGATGTGCGCGGCATCCGCGGATCCGGTCGGCCGTGGTTGCGGGACCCCGATGCCGAGCTCGGCGTCGTAGGCGCGGCGCCGCGCCGGATCGCTCAGCACCGCCCACGCGCCGTTGATCGCTTGCATGGTGCCGGTGTCGCGCACCTCACCGAGATCGGGATGATGGCGCCGCGCCATCGCGTGGTACGCCCGCCGGATCTCGTCCGCGCCGGCGGACGCCCCGACCCCCAGGACCTCGTAGTGCGTCACCGGCCATCATCATTGCCGAGACCGTTACCATCCGGCGATGGACGACCGGGACGAGCTCCGGCACCCACCCGGCGCCGAACCGTTCTGGAGCGAGTCGTGGTACTTCGACTTCGCCACTCCTGACGGACGCCTCGGTGGGTACCTGCGGCTCGGCATCATCCCGTCGTTCGGACGGGCGTGGTGGTGGGCCTGCCTCGTCGGCCAGGACCGCCCGCTGGTCGTCGTGCGCGATCACGACGTCGCGATTCCGGCGGCCGGCCTCGAGATCCGGGGCGAGGGCCTGTGGGCCGACCTCATCTGCGAGACCCCGTGGGATCACTGGAGCGTCGGCCTCGAGGCGTTCGCCGTCGCGCTCGACGACCCGGCGGACGCGTACCGCGGCGAGTGGGGCGACCGCGTCGCGCTCGGCTTCGACCTGGAGTGGGAGGCGCGGGCCGCGCCGTACGCGTACCCGGCGGGCATCACGCGCTACGAGGTGCCCTGCCGGGTGCACGGCGAGGTGCTGGTCGGGTCGGAGCGGCTGGCGATCGACGCCATCGGCGAGCGCGACCACTCGTGGGGCGGGCGCGATTGGTGGGGCACGCCCGGGTGGTGTTGGACCGCCGGCCAGATGGCCGACGGCTCGGCGTTCCACGCGGTGGCGCCGACCGGCTCGACCCTCTCGCCCGGCTTCGTCCTCGACCCGGGCGCCGACCAGGTGCGGGAGATCGACCTGGACGGTGGCTTCCGCGTCGACACCGTTCTCGGAGCGGAGGACCTGCCGGTCACGGCGACGATGTCGCTCGCCGGCGTCACCATGGACGTCGCGCCGGTCGCGCACGCGCCGGTGCTGCTCGAAGCACCCGACGGCCGGATCAGCCGCTTCCCCCGTTCGCTCTGCCGGTTCACGTCGACCGACTCGACCGGCGTCGGCTGGACCGAGTGGCTCCAGCCCGGCGTCCGCTGACCTCCCGAAAGGGCGCTAGCCCGACCAGGAGCGTCGGGCCAACGAGGGGGAGAGGCGGAACTGCGGGGCGTCGCGGATGGCGTCCCACACCTCCTGGTCCGCGTGCTGCCACGACCAGAACGAGACGCCGGGCGCGCCCTGCGCGGCCGCGGTCGCCATGAAGCGGGACAGCTCGTCCCGGGTGGGGACACCCGGCCGGCCGCCCTCGGCGGCGCCGTCGTAGGCCTGGCCCACCGGGATGATCGGCTTGCCGAACGGTGCGAGATCGCGCATGGCGCCGGCCACGTCCGAGTCGGGTTGGCGGTTCAGCCAATAGACCATCGGGGCGACGGCGTCGAAGTGGGCGAGGATCTTGTCGTACGGGTACTTCACCTCGACGGTGTGCGCCGACGGGCGCGGCGTCACCGCGATGAGCGGATAGTTCTTCGGGATGTACTTGCGCAGCACCGCGCCGTAGGTGTCGGCCGACGCGGTGGTGAGGTACGTGCCCTCCGACGGCGTCTCGATGTCGGCGGCGAACCCGTCGATGGATTGCCCGTTCGGAGCCCGGAACGTGATGGCGGCCAGCGCGCGGTTCACGTCACTCGGCCAGTCGAGGAGGCGCGGGAAGTCCCAGCCGAACACCTTGATGTTGGCGGCGTGCGCGACCGGGATGAGCTGGGCGAGGAACGGCGCGCCGTTGAACCCGTCCCAGGACGACCCGATGCGCACGTAGACGTGGGTGAGGCCGACCGCCTTGGCGCGGGCGACGATGGCGACCGGGTCGCCGCCGTCCGACTTGTCCGGGAGCCAGATCCACATGCCCTTGCCGACCGGCAGGTCGGGCCGGACGCCTTGGACGTACGTCGGCAGCTTGGGGACCGGCTTCGGTGCGACGGGCTTCACGACGGACTTCGGAGCCGAGGTGGTCGACGGATGCTTGGGCACGGTCTTCTTGGAGTGGTACGCCTCGGCCGCGGGATGGTCGGTCGGCGCCGGGACCGCCGCGCCGGCGCGCGCCAGGCGCACCGTCACCCGACCGGTGGGCCGGGCCTGAAACGCCGCGGCCGCGGTGCCGAAGGTGGCGAGGACGAACGCCGCCATGGCGCACGCCGCGAGCGACCGGCGCGAGGCGCGGACCCATGCGGCGTCGACGCGGGCGGCGTCGGCCCAGGGCGGGAGCGGGAACGCCGGTCGGGCCGCTTGGCGCTCGATGCGGCCGGCGGCGGCGCGCAGCAGCGCGACGAGGCGCAGCAGCACGCGTCGGATGATCTGGTGAAGAAGGCTGTCGTGCATATGTGCGGTTCCACCCCCCGATGGAGACCGCCACAACGCACGGGAGTGCTGCCGGGCGACCGACCTCCGGGTCGTTCGTCGGGGCCGAAGGATACGGCCAACGACATGCCTATCGGTGGTTGGTCGCGAGAAATGAGCTGATTGACCGGGTTTCCGTGGCTCAGCGCTGCGGATCGGTGATCACGCTGCGGATCACCTCGCCGGCCTCCATGGCCCGGAACGCGTCGTTGACCTCGCCGAGAGCGATCCGCCGGCTGACCATGTGGCCGAGATCCAGGCGCCCGTTCTCGGCCAGGCTGACGAACCTCGGGAAGTCGCGGTGCACCTGGGCGGATCCGTAGACGCAGCCCAGCAGCCGCTTCTCGTCGTAGAACAGCCCGAAGGCCGAGAACGTCACCTCGGCGTCCCACGACGGCATCCCGACGATCGTCGTCGTGCCGCCTCGCCGGGTCATCGCGTAGGCCTGGTTCATCGTCTCGGGCCGGCCGAGGACCTCGAAACCGAAATCGGCGCCGCGCCCGCCGGTGAGCTGCTGCACCTGCGCGACGGGGTCACCGTCGGCCGGATCGACGAGATCGGTCGCGCCGAAGTCGACCGCCGCCGTGCGCTTCAGCTCGACCGGGTCGACGGCGATGATCCGGGCGGCCCCGGCGATGCGTGCGCCCTGGATCACCGACTGGCCGACACCGCCGCAGCCGATCACGGCCACGATGGACCCGGGCTCGACCCGGGCGGTGTTCAGCGCCGCGCCCACGCCGGTGGTCACGCCGCACCCGATCAGCGCCAGTTGCTCGTCGGGAAGGTCGGTCTCGACCTTCACCAGCGCGGACTCGTGCACCGTCATCTGGTCGGCGAACGTGCCGAGGCCGGAGAACGCGGTGAGCGCCGAGCCGTCGTCGCGCGTCGCCTTCGCCGTCATCATCCCGTCCATGCCGTGCTCGCAGAGGTGCGTCCGGTCGCGGACGCAGTAGAAGCACCGGCCGCACGCCGGCACGAACGCGGCGATCACCCGGTCACCCGGCTGCACGCGGGTGACCGCGCTCCCGACGGACTCGACGGCGCCGGCGCCCTCGTGCCCGAGGATGACCGGCGGCGGGATCGGGAGGTGCCCGTGAGCCAGCGACAGGTCGCTGCGGCACACGCCGCTGGCGCCGACGCGGACGACTGCGTCGTACGGACCGGGGTCGGTCGGCGTGAGCTTCTCCACCGACAGCGGTTCGTCGACTCCGACGAATACGGCAGCGCGCATTGGTTCCCCCTGAGATCTCGCCTAGACGCGGTTGTACAGAATCGCTCGCTTCACTTCCTCGATCGCCTGCGTGACCTTGATGCCGCGCGGGCAGGCCTCGGAGCAGTTGAACGCGGTGCGGCAGCGCCAGACGCCGGAGCGCTGGTTCAAGATGTCGAGCCGCTCGGTCGCGGCTTCGTCACGCGAGTCGAAGATGAAGCGGTGGGCGTTGACGATGGCGGCCGGGCCGACGTACGACGAGTTGCCCCAGTACACCGGGCACGACGTCGTGCAGGCTGCGCAGAGGATGCACTTGGTGGTGTCGTCGAAGCGCTCGCGGTCCTCGGTCGACTGAAGGCGCTCCTTGTAACCGGGGTCGGTGCCGTTGATGAGGTACGGCAGCACGGCGCGGTACTGCGCGAAGAACGGCTCCATGTCGACCAGCAGATCCTTGACGACCGGCAGGCCGCGGATCGGCTCGAGCGTCACCTTGTGGCCGACCTCGTTGATCAGCGTGGTGCACGCGAGCTTGTTCTCGCCGTTGATGACCATGGCGTCGGACCCGCAGACACCGTGGGCGCACGAGCGGCGGAAGGTCAAGGTGCCGTCCTGGTGCCACTTGACCTCGTGCAGCGCGTCCAGGACCCGGTCGCTCTCTTCCATGTCCACCGAATAGGACTCCCAGTGCGGCTTGGTGTCCTGCTCGGGGTTGAACCGCTTGATGCGCAGCTCGACGCTGACGGCCACCGGTCTCAGTACTTCCTCTCCATGGGCTGGTACTTGCCGCCGACGACCGGCTTGTGGGCCAGCCGGACCCCGCCACTCTCGGTGCGGTAGGCGAGGGTGTGCTTCATCCAGTTGGCGTCGTCGCGGGTGGGGTGGTCGTCGCGGAAATGAGCGCCACGACTCTCGGTCCGGGCCAACGCGCCCTCCACGAGGGTGTCGGCCAGGTCGATGAGGAAGCCCAGCTCGATGGCCTCGGTGAGGTCGTAGTTGTACTTCTCGCCCTTGTCCTGGATCGAGACCTTCTCGTACCGGCCCTTGAGCTCGGTCAACGTCTGTCGCATCGAGCTCAGGCTCTCGTCGGTGCGGAACACCGACGCCTTGTCCATCATCTCCTCTTGCAGGACCGTGCGGATGTCGGCGACGTTCTCGCCGCCGCTGCCGACCTTCATTCGCTCGATCAGGCCGCGGGTCTCTTCCTCGACCCCTTTCGGCAGGTCGGGCATGGCCGCCTTCCGCACGAACTCGGCCATGGCGGCACCGCCGCGCCGGCCGAACACGACGATGTCGAGCAGCGAGTTGGTGCCGAGCCGGTTGGCGCCGTGCACGGACACGCACGCGCACTCGCCGGCGGCGTACAGGCCGGCCATGACGGTGTTGAGCTCGTCGACGATCACTTCGCCGTTGACGTTGGTGGGGATGCCGCCCATGGCGTAGTGCGCCGTCGGCTGGATGGGGATCTGCGCGGTCTTGGGCTCGATGCCCATGTAGGTGCGTACGAACTCGGTGATGTCGGGCAGCTTCTCGTCGATCTGCTCCGGCGGGAGGTGGGTGAGGTCGAGGTGGACGTAATCCTTGTTCGGGCCGATGCCCCGGCCCTCGCGGATCTCGGTGAGCATGGCCCGGCTCACCATGTCTCGCGGCGCCAGGTCCTTGACGGTCGGCGCGTAGCGCTCCATGAAGCGCTCGTTGCTGTTGTTGCGCAGGATGCCGCCTTCGCCGCGCGCCGCTTCCGACAGCAGGATGCCCAGCTTGTAGATGCCCGTGGGGTGGAACTGGAAGAACTCCATGTCCTGCATCGGGATGCCGCGCCGGTAGAGCAGCCCGGGCCCGTCGCCGGTGAGGCTGTGGGCGTTGGACGACACCTTGAACATCTTGCCGAAGCCGCCGCTGGCGAACAGCACCGCCTTGGTGTTGAAGACGTGCAGGTCGCCGCTGGCCATCTCGTACGCGATGACGCCGGCGACGCGGCCGTCGGCGAACGCGACGTCGAGCACCTGGTACTCGTTGAAGAAGTTGACGTCGCGCGCCACGCACTGCTGGTACAGCGTCTGCAGGATCATGTGACCGGTGCGGTCGGCCGCGTAGCACGCTCGTCGCACCGGCGCCTCACCGTGGTTGCGGGTGTGGCCGCCGAACCGTCGCTGGTCGATCTTGCCTTCTGGCGTGCGGTTGAACGGGAGCCCGTAGTGCTCGAGCTCGATGACCGCGTCCACCGCCTCGCGGCACATGATCTCGATGGCCGGCTGGTCGCCCAGGTAGTCCGACCCCTTCACGGTGTCGAACGCGTGCCATTCCCACGAGTCCTCTTCGACGTTGGCGAGGGCGGCGCACATGCCGCCCTGGGCGGCGCCGGTGTGCGACCGGGTGGGGTACAGCTTGGTGAGCACCGCGGTGCGGCACTTGCCGGCGGTCTCGATGGCCGCTCGCAGGCCGGCGCCGCCGGCGCCCACGATCACCGCGTCGTACGTGTGGTGGTGCACGTTCACGAGGCGCATCCTGTCACCGGCCTGTCAGCTCCGCGCAATCCGGCTGACGTAGCGATTGATGGCCGTCATCTCGCCGGCAGATAGATCGAGCGACAGCGTGAGCTCGCCCGGCGCGTCCGGTACGACCGCCTGCAGCGTCCCCACGCGCTCGCACCCGTCGGCGGGGATGTCGCCGCCCCATCGCCACCGCTGCTCGTCGCCGGGCCAGCCGAGCGCCGCCGTCACCTCGGCACCGCGGATGGGCGTCCGCAGGTCGCTGACGACGTGCACGTCGAGCGCGATCGGTTGACCAGGGCGGTAGGCCGCCGCCGGCCGGTCGGCGACGACGATCACCGGCCGGCAGGCTTCGGCGACCGCGTGGTACCCGGCTTTCGGGGCGCGCTCGTCGTCCAGCACGGACCACGCGACCGCCGGGTACGCCTCGCCGAACGAGAACGCGCAGAAGCCGCCCGTCGGCCGGTACTTCAACCGGCGCAACGTCTCGATGTGGTGCTTCAGCACCGTGGCCTGGTACGCCTGAGTCGCGTCGCGCCACTCGTCGAACGTCGCGTGCTCCGCCGGCGGGACGTGGGTGTCGAACACCCACCGCTGGAGCGCGTGGCGTCGGGCCAGACGATCCCAATCGAGTTCGGGCCACCGCTCGGGTTCCATGAACGCGGCGTTGGCGGGGACGGCCTGCGCGCCGAACTCGCTCACGAAGCGCGCCATGCGCGGCCACGCCGCGAGGAAGCCGGGGAGGTCGCGCTCGTTGCCGTGGTACCAGCCGAAGTAGAGGTGGCTGTCCGTGCCGCCGGCGAAGGGTCCCGGCGGGATCCCGGAATGCGCGACGACCGGCCGGGTGGGGTCGCTCTTCGCCAGCGCGCTCTTGATCGACCGGTCGAGCACCGACTTGTTCCAGGTCGGGAGCTCCCAACCGGCGACCAGCCGCATCACGGTGCGCCGTCGCTTCTCGACCGGCTGCCCAGGCGTCACGTCGAGCGCGATCGGCTCGTTGTGGCCGCACCACAGCGCGATCGACGGGTGATGGCCGAGCAGGTCGACCGCCTCGCGCGCCTGGCGCGCCGCCTGCTTGCGCACCCCGGCGGCGTAGCCCCACTGCAGCGGCAAGTCCTGCCACAGCAGCAGCCCGCCGCGGTCGGCGGCGTCGTACAGGGCCGGCGGGCCGACGTGGGCATGGACGCGGAGGAGGTCGAGGCCGGCGTCGATGGCCAGCCCGACGTCGCGCTCGCAGTCGGCGACCGAGACGTCGGCCAGCGCCATCCGCTGCGGGCCCTGGTTGGCGCCCTTGACGAACAGCCGCTCGCCGTTGACGTGCAGCACCCAGTCGTCCATCCGGACCTGGCGGAGGCCGGTGCGGAACGCGCGCCGGTCCGACACGCCGGTGTCGGGCAGCACGACCTCGACCGCGACGTCGGCCATCGCCTGGCCACCGAGCGAGCGCGGCCACCAGAGGTCGGGCCGGTCGACGGTGACGGACCATTCGACGCGGTTCTCGCCGGCCGCGAGTGGCTGGTCGGTGACGTGCTCGGTGCCGCCGATCGTCGTCCGGAAGGCGACCGCCCCGGCCTCGGTCGCGTCGACCTCGGCCCGGAACCTGACGACGGCCCGCACGTCCGTCGCCTCGTGCACCAGCGTTCGGAGTCGGGCGATGCGCACCGGCCCGCTCGGCTCCAGCCGCACCGGCTGCCAGATGCCACCGGGGTTCCACTCCGGGTCGAGACAGTCCCAGTGCTGGAACACGCCGGTGAGGTTGCGCTTGGCGGTGAGGTCGGCCGGCCGGTTGCACGTCACCTCGACTGCCAGCACGTGCTCGCGGCGCGATCCGACCGCGTCGGTCACCTCGAACTGGTGCGGGAAGAAGTAGCCCTCGGTCGCGCCGACGTAGCCACCGTCGAGCCACACGTCGCCTTGGTAGAAGAGCCCGTCGAGCACGAGCCACCACCGCGTGCCCTCGTCCGCGGGCGACGCGAACGAGCGGCGGCACAGCAGCGGGCCGTCGGAACCCGTGAACTCCTTCGTCGACTGCCAGTGACCGGGGACGTCGATGTCGACCCAGTCGCCGTCACTCGCGTCGACCTGCATGTCGGCGAAGGTGCGGCGCGCCGCCTCGTCGGCGAGGCGGGCCCGCCACGTCCCCGAGAGGTCCACCGGCCGCAGGGTAGTGGCCGCCCCCACCCAACCGTTCTTTGAACGTCGGACCACCGCAGAGGTGGACGAGCGTTCAAAGAACGGTGAGGGGACCGTTGAGAGTGGCGTCGAGGACGAGGTGGTCGCCCTCCGGGGTGACGGTGACGCGGAACGGCCCCGGCCCGAACGTCAGCATCGTCGCGGTCCTGGTGCCGTCGTTGCGCGTCACGGTGAAGGTGCCGGTGGTGGCGACCTTGCCGGGGCCGGCCAGCGCGACCGGCCCGGGCTCGAGGTGGACGGTCACCCCACGAGTGACGAGCGTCGTCTGCGCGTCGGCCGTGAAGTCGACGCCGTCGCGAGGCGTCGCCAGTCCGCCGCGTCCGACCGCGACCGCGGCACCGGCGTGGTAGCGGCCCGCCGAGAACGATCGCGCCGCGCCGTCGAGCGCCCACGTCGCGCCGGTGGGCGTGAGGTCGACGTGGGCCGGGCCGAGGTCGAGCGTCGCGCCGTCGCCGGCGGTGATCGGGAGGGGTGTCCCGCTGGTCCACACGATCGCGGTCCGGGCGCCGTTGACGATCGCGTTCTCGATGGTGGCCGAGCCCTGCCCGCGCTCGGCGTTCAGCGTGAGCGGCAACGGCAGCGGATCGGTGACGGCGCCGTCGGCGCTGAGGGTCCGGGCCTCGCCGCTGACCTCGGCCTGCCCGAGCGGTGGCACGACCGCCGGGTGGCCGGCCGGCGGCAGGGTCGTCACCGTCACGACCCGGACCCGCACCTTGACGGGTCGCGACCGCACGCCGAAGACGGCGAGGTCGCAGGCCAGGATGATGCCGGCCGCCCAGATCAACCGAGCGGGGCGCCGTTGCACGGAGGGCACGGTAGTTTCGCGGCCATGTCACGTCCCGCCACCCTCGGTCAGCTCCGCGAGTCGGGTTGGGAGTCGCGCACCGTCAAGGACGAGGTGCGGGCCAACGCCGCCACGAAGATCGCCGCCGGCGAGCCACTGTTCCCCGGCGTCGTCGGCTACGACGACACGGTCCTGCCGCAGCTCGAGAACGCGTTGCTGGCCGGCCACGACGTCATCTTCCTCGGCGAACGCGGCCAGGCGAAGACCCGCATGATCCGGTCGCTCACCAACCTGCTCGACGAGTACATGCCCATCATCGCCGGGTCGGAGATCAACGACGACCCGTTCAACCCTGTGTCGAAGCACGCGCGCGACGCCATCCGCGAGCACGGTGACGACACGCCGATCGAGTGGTTGCACCGCGACCTGCGATTCGGCGAGAAGCTCGCCACTCCCGACACGTCCATCGCCGACCTCATCGGTGAGGTCGACCCCATCAAGGTCGCCGAGGGCCGCTACCTCTCCGACGAGCTCACGCTCCACTACGGCCTCGTGCCGCGGACGAACCGCGGCATCTTCGCGATGAACGAGCTGCCCGACCTGGCCGAGCGCATCCAGGTGGGCCTCCTCAACGTGCTGGAGGAGCGCGACATCCAGGTGCGCGGGTACAAGATCCGGCTGCCGCTCGACGTGATGCTCGTCGCCTCGGCCAACCCGGAGGACTACACCAACCGCGGCCGCATCATCACGCCGTTGAAGGATCGGTTCGGCGCGCAGATCCGCACGCACTACCCGCTCGACGTGGCGACCGAGCTCGCGGTCGTCGACCAGGAGGCGCGCATCGTCGAGCCGGCCGGGCACCGCGTCGTCATGCCCGCCTTCATGGCCGAGATCATCGGCACGCTGTCGCAGCTGGCCCGCCAGAGCCCCCACATCAACCAGCGCTCGGGCGTGTCGGTGCGGCTCACGATCGCCAATCACGAGACGCTGGTCGCCAACGCCACCCGCCGGGCGCTGCGGTTGGGAGAGAAGGACATCGTCCCCCGCGTGAGCGACCTCGACGCGCTGGCCGCGTCGACGTCGGGCAAGGTGGAGATCGAGACGATCGAAGAAGGGCGCGACGAGAGCGTCGTCGAGCGCCTGCTGAAGTCCGCGGTGCTGACGGTGTTCAAGGAGCGGTGCCGCATCGACCAGCTGGCCGAGCTGCTGACGACGTTCGACGGCGGCACCATCGTGCACGCGGGCGACGACATCGCGTCGGCGGAGTACGTCGGCATCGTCTCGAAGGTGCCGGCGCTGCGGGCCGCGGTCGCCGACCTGGCCGGCAGCGAATCACCCGCGGCGGTGGCGAGCGCGGTCGAGTTCGTGCTCGAGGGCCTCCACCTGTCGAAGCGCCTGAACAAGGAGTCGGCCGGCGGCAAGGCCACCTATCGGGGCCGCGGCTAGCCCGCTACCATCTCTCCCAGAACGGCGAATCGGGGAGGGGAACCCAATGAGTTCGGCGACGTTTCGCGCGGGTGCAATCGCGTGTGTCATGACGTTCGGTGCGTTGGCCACGGGCGTGCCGGCCGCCCATGCGGCCACCCGGACGAGCCTGTTCACGAGGGCCGCGCAGTTCGGCCGCATGAACTACTCCGGCGTCACCGGCGATTCGATCACCGACCCGAATGACGTGAGCGGCACGCTCGACATCGCGACGGCCACCCGTTCGGGTGACGCGACGTCGGTGACGATCCTCGTCACGACCTACGACGCCTTCACCGATCAGGACGCGTTGTTCCTTGTGCCCATAGACATAAACGGGGACAACGTGATCGACCACGAGGTCATCGCCGGGTGGGACGGGACCGCCCTGATCGGCGAGGTCTCGCACGGCACCCCGCACACGCAACTGGCGACCGTCACCCGACCCGACTCGACGTCGATCTCGATCACGTTCCCCCGCGCCCTGATCGACGGCTCCACCACGTTCGCGTGGGCCGTCGGGTCGCTGGCATTCGTACCGCCCAGCACGATCGTGTTCGACTCGGCGCCCGACACCGCGTCGTTCGCGCCAGGCCCGCCGGCCACCCGCGTCGCCGGCACCGACCGCATCGGCACCGCGATCGAGTCGTCCTTCTTCAGCCCGGCGACGGCCAAGGCCGTGGTCGTCGCCCGGTCCGACGACTACGCCGACGCCCTCGCCGGCGCACCGTTGGCGGTGGCGCGGCAGGCGCCGATGCTGCTCAACCCGACGGCGGCTCTCGACCCGCGGGTGCAGGCCGAGATCGAGCGGGCCCTCCCCAAGGGCGGCACCGTCTTCCTGCTCGGTGGCCTGTCGGCGCTGTCGCAGTCGGTGCAGGACGCCATCGCGGGTGACGGGTACAACGTCATCCGTTACCAGGGCGCCGACCGGTTCGCGACCGCCCTCACCATCGCCAGCGCCGGCCTCGGCGATCCCTCCACGCTGTTCCTGACGACCGGCACCAACTTCGCCGATGCCTTGCCGGCCGGCCCGGCGGCGGCCGAGAAGAACGGCGCCATCCTGCTCACCAACGGGACGACCATGCCGGCATCGGTCCAGGCCTACATCGCCGCCCACTCGGGCGCGACCCGCTTCGCGATCGGCGGTCCGGCGGCGGCGGCCGATCCCGCGGCCACGCCCGTCGTCGGCACCGACCGGTACGACACCGCCAAGCGGGTGGCGGCGACGTTCTTCACCAGCCCCGCCGACGTGGGGTTGGCGAGCGGCGTGGCGTTCCCCGACGCGCTGGGCGGTGGCACGGCCGTCGCCGAGCTGGGCGGACCCCTGCTCCTCACCGATCCGGCGGCCCTGTCGCCGGCGGCCCAGAGCTATCTGTCGACCAACAAGGCCGGCATCGGCACCGTCTGGATCTTCGGGGGACTGTCGGCCGTCGGCCTGGCGGTCGAGCAGGCGGTGAACAGCACCCTTGCCTGACGAACTCCACAATTGACGAGGAGTGGTTTTTCCCTTACATGAAGTGACATCGGTGGTGGTATTGGCCTACCCTGACGCCTGGAGCGGAACCAAGGAGGAGGGGCCATGGCACTCTTCGGCAAGGGCAAGGCGACCGACACCGAGGCCGATGACGTGGACATCGTGATCGACCTGGAGCCGGCACGGCAGACGTGGGGCGGACCGGGACCGTGCCCGGAGTGCACGGGTCGTGGCTATCTCGATCGGATCGACATCCGTGAGCGGGTCATGTTCCAGCACTGCCTCGAGTGCGGCAACAGCTGGACCGTCACCGAAGCCGAGCTGGCCGACGCCGACGCCTGACGCCTGACGCGGATCCATTCGGGTCGGCGGCGGCGTAGGTTGGGGGCGGCATGCCCCGCTCATTCAGCTACTCGCGTTGGGACGGGACGCAGGTCGGTTTCGACCTCGACGCGTCCGACGTCCTCTCCGAGATCACCGACGACCTGCTGTACCACGGTGACCTGAACGCGGCGCTGCGCCGCATGCTCCAATCCGGGTTCCGCGACCGCAACGGCGAGCGGATCGCCGGGTTGCGTGAGCTGATGGAGCGGCTCCGTCGCCGCCGGCGCGACGCGCTCGAGCAGCACGACCTCGGCGGCGTCTACGACGACATCGCCGAGGAGCTGCGCGATGTCGTCGAGGAGGAACGGGCGGGCATCGAGCAGCTCCGCCAGCAGGCGCAGCAGTCGGGCGACCAGCGGCGCCAGGAGATCGCCGAGCGGGTCGCGCAGGACCGGTCGATGGAGCTCGACCTCCTGCCGCCCGACCTGGCCGGCCAGGTCAAGGCGCTCCAGGAGTACGAGTTCACGTCGCCCGAGGCGCAACAGAAGTTCGAGGCGCTGATGGACAAGCTCCGTCAGCAGCTGATGCAGAGCTACTTCAATCAGATGTCGGGCGCGATGTCGGACGTCAGCCCCGAGCAGCTGGCCCGCATGAAGGACATGTTCAGCGCGCTGAACCGGCTGATGGAGATGCGCGAGGCGGGGCAGGACACGCAGCCGGCGTTCGAGCAGTTCATGCAGCAGTTCGGTGACTTCTTCCCGGCCAACCCGCAGACACTCGACGAGTTGCTCGAGCAGATGGCCGAGCAGATGGCGGCCATGCAGGCGATGCTCAACTCGATGACGCCCGAGCAGCGGGCGCAGCTCCAGGGCCTGGCCGAGGCGCTGCTCGAGGACATGGATCTGCGCTGGCAGGTCGATCAGCTGTCGCAGCACCTGCAGCAGGCGTTCCCGCAGGCGGGATGGGACCGCCGGTACAACTTCAGCGGCCAAGACCCGTTGGGCTTCGCCGAGGCGGCGCAGCTCATGAACGAGCTGGGCGAGATGGACCAGCTCGAGAACCTGATGCGATCGGCGACGTCACCCGGCGCGCTGGCCGAGGTCGACACCGACGCGGCGCGGCGCATCTTGGGCGACGACAGCGCTCGCGCGCTCGAGCAACTGGCGGAGCTCGCCAAACAGCTCGAGGAGGCCGGCCTCATCGAGACGCGCGAGGGCCGGCTCGAGCTCACCGCCAAGGGCATGCGGCGCATCGGGCAGAACGCGCTGTCCGACCTGTTCGCCAAGCTGACGAAGGATCACGTCGGCAAGCACGAGGTCGAGCGCACCGGCATCGGGCAGGAGCGGACCTACGAGACCAAGCCGTACGAGTTCGGCGATCCGTTCAACCTGTCGATCGAGCGCACCGTCCGCAACGCGATCCAACGCAACGGCGGCGGCGTGCCTGTCCGACTCTCGCCCGACGATTTCGAAGTCGAGCGCACCGAGACGCTCACCCGGACGTCGACCGTGCTCATGCTCGACCTCTCACTGTCGATGCCGATGCGCGACAACTTCCTCGCCGCGAAGAAGGTGGCGATGGCACTCCACTCGCTCATCTCGACACAGTTCCCGCGCGACTATCTCGGCATCGTCGGGTTCAGCGAGGTGGCGCGCGAGCTGAAGCCGGAGCAGCTGCCCGAGGTGTCGTGGGACTTCGTGTACGGCACCAACATGCAGCACGGCTTCATGCTGAGCCGGCGGATGCTGGCCCGCCAGCCGGGCACCAAGCAGATCATCATGATCACCGACGGCGAGCCGACCGCGCATCTGGTGCCCGGTGATCCGGTGCCGTTCTTCAGCTATCCGCCGGTGAAGGAGACCGTCGACGCGACCCTGCAAGAGGTCGCGTCGTGCACGCGCGAGGGCATCCGCATCAACACCTTCATGCTGGATGCGACGAGCTACCTGCGGACGTTCGTGGAGAAGCTCACCCAGATGAATCGCGGCCGCGCGTTCTTCACCACACCGGACACCTTGGGCTCGTACGTGCTCGTCGACTTCATCGAGCAGAAGCGCGCCATGCGGGGCCGCAACCGCCGAGCGGGCTAGCTCAGCAGCGTCTCGTACCGCGCCGCCGTCTCGTCGTCGAACGCGATCAGCCGCACGACGTCCACGCCGGTCGACGCCGACCGCAGGTTCCTGACCGCGATCGCGGCTGCTTCGTTGCGCGGGTAGCCGTAGACGCCGGTGGAGATCGCCGGGAACGCCAACGAGCGCGCGCCGATCTCGTCGGCCACTTCGAGCGACCTCCGGTAGCACGACGCCAACAACTCGGGTTCACCGTCGTGACCACCGCGCCAGACCGGTCCGACGGTGTGGATCACCCAACGCGCCGGCAGACGGAAGCCGGGCGTCGCCTTTGCATCGCCGGTCGCGCATCCGCCGAGCGCTCGGCACGCGTCGCGCAACTCGGGCCCGGCCGCACGATGAATGGCGCCGTCGACGCCGCCACCACCGAGCAACGACGAGTTGGCAGCGTTGACGATGGCGTCGACGGATTCGCGGGTGATGTCCCCTTTGACGGCCTCGATCCGCATCAGCGCCGGAATTGCCCCTTGCGCGCGGCGCCCGGAGAGAGGAACATCACACCATTGTAATTACACCGGTGCCACGAGCCGGCCAGAAGGGGGCTTTCCCGATGGACCGTGTGATCAACATCAACCCCGGACACGACGGCGAGCGCAGCTGGCAGGACCAGGCCAACTGCATGGGTGTCGACCCCGACCTGTTCTTTCCCGAGCGCGGCGCGTCGACGCGCGAGGCCAAGGAGGTCTGCCGCGGTTGTGTCGTCCGTGCCGACTGCCTCGAGTACGCGCTGACGAATGGCGAGAAGTTCGGCATCTGGGGCGGCATGAGCGAGCGGGAGCGCCGCCGCATCCGGCGCCAGCGGGCGTTGGCCCGGCGGACGGGCGTGGCGTCGGCCTGAACCTGCGGTCAATGCGATCTTCCCCCATCGAGGCCCGCCTCTCGCAGGCGGGCCTCGATCGTTCGTGACGGCGCCAGGTCGAGCTCGGCCCACCGATCGGGCGGGATGGCGCGCAGCACGGCTTCGGGCACGAGCCCAACCAACTCCGCCCCCGCGACCGTGGCGAGCCTGGCCACAGCGTCGTACGCGTCGGCAGGCCCACACCGGCTTGGATCGGTGAGGTTCATCGACACTTGCGCCCGCCCACCGACGTCGAGCCCGAGGGCGCGCACGCCGCGTTGCGGATCGCGCACCGCGGTCGCGACGGCGCGTGCCTCGTCGGGTGACGCGTCGAGCCACACGTTGTAGGCCACCAGCACCGGGCGCGAGCCGACCGCGCAGCCACCGGCGGTCGGGTGCGGCGCCGCCGGCCCGGCGTCGGGAGCCAGCGTGGTGAACGCGCCCCGCCGGACGGCCGGAAGGGTGCGCTCCGGCCCGTAGAGGAAGCACGGCAAGGCGAGCTCGCGGCCGGCCCACGTCGCGAAGTCGTCGCGCGCCGCGAGCGCGTCGGCCATCGGCGCGTCGGCGAGGGGGACGAACGGCACGACGTCGAGGGCACCGATGCGCGGATGCGCGCCGGCGTGGTCGCGGAGGTCGACGCGCGCCACCACGACGCGCGCCACCGCGCGCACGGCCGCCTCCACGTCGGGACCGCCGATGGTGACGACCGACCGGTGATGGAAGTGGTCGGTGTGCCGGTCGAGGAACGATCGTCCGGCGGCGGCGTCGAGCGCGGCGAGCACGCCGGCGTCGCGCCCTTCGCTCACATTGACGACGCACGCCAGCACGCCCGTACGCTCCCATAGGAATGGAGATCGGCCTCGCCCTCCCGTATGCCGACTACTCCGTGCCGGGCGATCGCCCGTTGCGGTGGTCGACGATCGCGGGCACGGCGCGGCGCGCCGAGGCGCTCGGATTCGCGTCGGTCTGGCTGGCCGACCACCTGTTCGGCCGGCTCGACCGGTACGGGGGGCCGGCCGACGACTGGGCGACGTACGACCCGATCGTGGCGTTGTCGGGCATCGCGCGTGTCACGAACCGGGTGCGGCTGGGCACGCTCGTCCTGTGCGCCCAGTTCCGCCCGCCCGCGCTGTTGGCCAAAGTGGCGGCCGGCCTCGACGTCCTGTCGCACGGCCGCGTCGTGCTCGGGTTGGGTGCCGGTTGGTTCCAAGCCGAGTTCGAGGCTGCCGGCATCCCGTTCGAGCGGGCCGGGGTGCGGCTGCGGCAGTTGGCCGACACCCTCGACGAGGTGCGGGCCGTGCTCGATGGCTCGGCCGCGGTGCCGTTGTTGCCGGGCCCGGTGCAACGACCGGCGCCACCGCTGTGGGTGGGTGGCCGCGGTGACCGTCTCCTCGGCGTGGTCGCGGCCCACGCCGACGGGTGGAACACCGTCTGGACAATGACACCGGACGAGTACCGCGGTCGGCTCGACGTGCTGGCGCGCGCGTGCGACAAGGTGGGTCGCGATCCGGCCACCGTCACGCGGTCGTTGGGCCTGCACGCGCTGGCCGGCGAGAACGAGGCGGACCTCGCGGCGCGCTTCGATCGCCTGCGGGCGTCGGCCCCGGCCGGGGTGCTGGACGGTGTCGGGCTGGCCGAGTGGCGGCGCGGTCGGCTCGTCGGAACGTTCGAACAGATCGCCGAGCAACTGGCGGCGTGGCGCGACCTCGGCGTGGCCCACCTGATCCTCAACGACGGTTCGGTGCCCTTCTCGATCACGGCTCCGGACGATCTCGACGCGCTCGCCGCCGCCAGTGGCTTGGAACCGTCGAGCCACCCTCCGTCGTTCTGATGGCGGACGGTCGCGTCCCCACGTGGGAGGAGGTCGCGCGCGAGCACGGGCGCTTCCTCTACACCGTGGCCTTCCGCCTGACAGGGAACGAGGACGACGCACAAGACCTCGTGCAGGAGGTGCTGCTCCGGGTGCGCCGGGGGCTGGTCACCTACCAGCCGGGTTCGATGGAGGGGTGGTTGAGCCGCATCACGACGAACGCGTTCCTCGACGAGGTCCGGCGACGGCGTCGCCGGCCGGTCGTCGCGCTGCCGGCCGATCCCGATCAGGTCGTCCCGCCGTCGCCGTCGGCCGACGTCGCGCTGGCGGCATCGGCGCTGCCCGAGAACGTGCAGGCGGCGTTGGCGGATCTGCCGGACGAGTACCGGGCCGCGGTCGTGCTGTGTGACGTCGTCGGCCTGTCGTACGAGGAGATCGCGACGGCGTTGTCGGTGCCGACCGGCACCGTGCGCAGCCGGATCCATCGCGGCCGGGCGCTGTTGCGCAAGGTGTTGTCGCCGTGAGTGAGCACCTCGACGATCGGTTGTCCGCCTTGCTCGACGGGCGGCTCGACGCGGCCGACGAAGCCGCGGCGCGGGCCCACGTCGCCGAGTGCCCGGCGTGTGCCGCCGAGCTGCACGCGGTCGCGGCGACCCGCTCGTGGTTGCGAGCGCTGCCGGCGGTCGATCCGCCGACCGGCTTCTACGAGCACATGCTCGGGCGGGGACGGCACCGCATGCCCGTGGGCCTCGGCGTCCTCGCCGCCGGCGCCGCGGCCGCGATCGCGCTGGCGTCGATGTCCGCTCCGGCGCGCCGGGTGAAGCCGACGATCAACCCGCTCGTCGAGGACCACGTCGTCAGCGCGTCGTTGGTCGATGATCCGGTCGCACAGCTCTCGCCGATCGTCGTGCCGACCACCGTGTTCGTGTCGACGTCCACGACGGTGCCACCGCCGTGAGGTTGATCGCCGTCGCGCTCCTCGCTGCGGCCGCGGTCGGCGGCACCACCGCGGCGCCGGCCTCCGCAGCTCTGTCCGGTGACAGCCCCATCGACCAGGCGCGTCGGGCGTCGCAGACCATGACGTTCACGGGCGTCGTCGTCGTGCACTGGCGCGACGAGTCGGGTGTGCACGACACGCGCGTTTCCGTGGAGGGCGCGGGCGGAACGCTCGTCGTCACCGGTGGCAATGCCCTCATGGCGCAGGACACGGTGCGACTTCTGCGGCACACCGGTTCCACGTGGGAGTTGCTGTGGCCGTCGGCGTTCGGCCCCAGTGCCCGGCCCGACCCCGGTCGCAAGTATCAGCTCTCGACGATGCCCGGTGGGCTCGTCGCCGGCCGGCCGACCACCCTCGTCGAGGTGCGCCGCAATGGCGTGGTGCGCGAGCGGCTCTCCCTCGACGTTGCCACCAACCTCATGGTGCGCCGCGATCAGCTCGACGAGACCGGGAGCGTCGTGCGCGGCGTCGAGTTCGTCGAGCTCGCTCCTGGTGCACCGCGGCCACGGGCCACGATCCCGGCTCCGACCGCGAAGCGGACGACGTCGCGCGCCAAGGCGAGCGCGGTCGCGGGCGCGGCGCCCGCGTCGCTGCTCGACGGCTACCGCCGCATCGGTGTGTACACCCACGGCCGGGTGGTGCAATTGCTCTACAGCGACGGCCTGTACCAGCTGTCGGTGTTCGAGGAGCCGGGACGCCTCGACCCGACGCGCGTCCCGGCCGGCGGCCGGCCGACGACGCTGGCCGGCGTGGGCGGGTGGCAGTACTCGTGGGCCGGTGGCGAGGTGCTGCTCTGGCAGGCCGGGCGGTCCGTCTACACCCTGGTCGGCGACGCGCCCACGGCCGAGCTGGCCGAAGTCGCCGGCTCGATGCCGTCGACCCGGAAGGCGTCATTGGCCCACCGGCTTCGATCCGCCTGCCGGGCGCTCCTCAACGGCTTCTGAGCGCCCCCGACGTCAGTGGGACGACGCCGCCGCCAGGCGGCGCTGGCGGGCGATGCGGCGGCGCTCCCGCTCGGACGCTCCGCCCCACACCCCGTGGTCGACCCCGTTCCGCAGGGCGTACTCCAGGCAGGGCTCCCGCACCGGGCAGTCGGCGCAGATGCGGCGGGCGACTTCCACGCCGACACCATCGCTCGGGAAGAAGACCGACGGGGGACAGCTCCGGCACAAGCCATCGGCCATCCAGTCGGTGTCCATGTCGCCTCCTCGCGCAGCCATACCCATCCAACGGGCGAGGCCGATGTTGGGTTCCACCTCGCAGTACGTCACATCCGACGCCGCCGGATCGTGTTCGGTTCCCTGGCAACTACCATCGATCCGATGTCCACGTCGCCCGAGGAGCTCGAAGCCCCCCAGCCGCCACGCGGCCACGTCCGCGTGGTCTACCTGGGCCCGGTCGCCCCGCACTGGGACGTCCACTCGGAGTTCGGGGAGCGGGCGGTGATCGAGGAGTTCCGCCAGCGGGCGCTGGCCCGGCTCCTGCTGCTGCCGCCCCACGACCCCCAGTTCCGGCGCAATCGGGAGCGGGTGGTCCGCGACGCCGAGCGGGAGAACCTCATCCTCGAGTGGGACCTGGGTGTGCCGGACGAGGAGCTGGAGGAGACGCCGGCCTGACCGTGCGGGGCTTTCGGCCGCCGTTCATCCGGTGTTCACCGGGCGTCCACGCGATCGTCGCCTGGACTTCGTACGGTGGCGGACGGTGCAGACGCTCGACGTCCACGTAGCCGACGAGGCGCCGCCTGCCCCGCCGATCGAGCGCCTCGGTGACCGGCTCTTCCGCTGGATCACCACCGGGGTCGGGCTCGCGGTCACGATCCTGCTGCTCGTCGTCTCGGTCTTCCTGCTGGTCAAGGCGGGCCCGGCGCTGAGCAAGGCCGGCGTCCACTTCTTCACCGAGAAGCAGTGGTTCCCCGATCTCGAGCCGGCGAAGTTCGGCGTGGCCGCGCTGGTGTTCGGCACCGTGCTGTCGAGCGTGATCGCCCTGGTCATCGCGGTGCCGGTCGCCGTCGGGTCGGCGCTCTACGTCTCGGAGTACGCCGGGCCGGCCGCCGGCCGGATCGTCGGCTGGCTCATCGAGCTCCTGGCCGCGGTGCCGAGCGTGGTGTTCGGTCTGTGGGGCGTGCTCTTCCTCCAGCCGCGCATGATCCCGATGCAGCGCTGGCTCGCCCATCACCTCGGGTTCATCCCGCTCTTCAAGAACCCGGACAACCAGTTCGGCGGGTCGATGCTGCTCGCCGGTGTGGTCCTGGCGCTGATGGTGCTCCCGATCGTCGCCGCGGTCACGCGCGAGGTCTTCGCCCAGGTGCCCAACGAGCTGCGCGAGGCGGCCTACGGGCTCGGTGCCACCCGATGGGAGATGATCCGCACCGTCGTGTTCCCGTTCGGACGCAACGGGATGATCGGCGCGATCGTGCTGGGTCTCGGCCGCGCCCTCGGCGAGACGATCGCGATCGCGCTGGTGCTGGCCGCGACCTACGACGTGAGCTTCCGCATCACCCGGCCCGGCGGCAACACCATTGCGGCCAACATCGCCACGAAGTTCGGCGAGGCCGGATCGATCGGGCGGTCGGCGCTCGTGGCCAGCGGCCTGCTGCTGTTCGCGATCACGCTGGTCGTGACGATCGTCGCCCGCGGCGTCGTCACCCGGCAGGCCCGGTTCGCCGAGGGGCGGCCGTGACCGACCTCCTCACCCACGGTCGGCTGCAGCGGTGGCAGGCGGCGGTGTCGGCGGGCGCTGGTGTCGCAGTGGCCGCCGGGTTGTTCGCCATCACGCCGATGCAAGGGCGGGCCGACTTCGTCGTCGTCGGCTACGCGTGCGCGGTCGCCGGGTACCTCGTCACCGCCGCCCGTATCGAAGGTCGCCGCCAAGCGGTCGACCGGTTCTTCCACGCGCTCATCGTCACCGCCGTTGCCACGTGCCTGCTCGCGCTCGGCGCGGTGCTCGTGTACACGGCAGTCCGGGGTGCCGACGCCCTCAAGCCGTCGTTCTTCAGCAACACGATGGACGGTGTCGGTGTACGCGACACGACGGGCGGCGCGTACCACGCCATCGTCGGCACGATCGAGCAGGTGCTGCTCGCATCGTTGCTCGCAGTGCCGGCCGGGCTGCTCGTGGCGATCTACTCCGTGGAGTACGGACGCGGCCGCTTGGCGACGATCCTGCGGACCACGGTCGACGTCATGACCGGCGTCCCGTCGATCGTGGCCGGCCTCTTCATCTACGCGTTCTGGGTCCTCGGCCTGCACCAGGGGTTCTCGGGGTTCGCGGCCGCGATGGCGCTGGCGCTGCTCATGCTGCCGATCGTGGTGCGGTCGGCCGAGGAGATGCTCCGGCTCGTGCCGACGACGTTGCGCGAGGCGAGCTACGCCCTCGGCGTCCCGCGGTGGCGCACGGTGCTCTCCGTCGTCCTGCCCTCGGCGTCGGCCGGCATCACCACCGGTGTCATGCTGGCGGTGGCGAGGGTCACCGGGGAGACCGCGCCCTTGCTGCTGACGTCGTTCGGGAACAACGTGACCAACACCAACCCGCTCAAGGGGCCGCAGTCGGCCTTGCCGCTGTTCGTGTTCCAACAGGCCGGCTCCGCCTTCGCGACCGCGGTCACGAGGGCCTGGGCGGGCGCCCTCACCCTCATCGTCGTCGTGCTGGTGTTGACGACCATCGCCCGGCTCTTGACCCGCCGCAATCGACTCGCCACCTAGTGACCCGAGAAAGCCGATGATGAAGCGCATCGACGTCACCGACCTCTCCGCCTGGTACGGCAAGACGCAGGCCATCGACGGCGTGACGCTGTCGCTCGAGCCGAAGCACGTCACCGCGCTCATCGGGCCGTCGGGCTGCGGCAAGTCCACGTTCATCCGCACGCTCAACCGGATGCACGAGGTCATCGCCGGGACGCGGGTGCAGGGCCGGGTGCTGCTCGACGGCGAGGACATCTACGCCCAGTCGGTCGATCCGGTCTCGGTCCGTCGATCGATCGGCATGGTGTTCCAGCGGCCGAACCCGTTCCCGTCCATGTCGATCGGCGACAACGTGTCCGCCGGCCTCCGCTTGAACGGCCGGCACCGGCGCAGCGAGCTCGACGACGTGATCGAGCGGTCGCTTCAGCAGGCCGGTCTGTGGGGGGAGGTCAAGGATCGCCTCGACCGCCCGGGCGCCGGGCTCTCCGGCGGCCAGCAGCAACGGTTGTGCATCGCGCGAGCCATCGCGGTGGAACCGGAGGTGCTGCTTATGGACGAGCCCTGCTCGGCGCTCGATCCGATCTCGACGTTGAAGATCGAGGACCTCATGGCCGAGCTGAAGGACCGATACACGATCGTGATCGTGACTCACAACATGCAGCAAGCGGCGCGGGTCAGCGACACCACCGCGTTCTTCAACATCGAAGCCACCGGTGATCCGGGCCGGCTCGTGGAGGTCGGACCGACCGCCAAGATCTTCACCAAGCCCGACGACGAGCGGACCGAGGCGTACATCACCGGGCGGTTCGGATAGTCGATGACGACGCGGCTCACGTTCCAGGAGGCGATGGGAGCGTTGCGAGCCGACATCGCGTGGCTCGGCAGCATGGCGGAGGACGCGGTGCGATCGGCCGGCGACGCGCTGCTGTCCGGCGACCGGGCGCGGGCCGAGGTCGTGATCGCGGGTGATGACGAGCTCGACACCTTGTTCCTCCAGCTCGAGCAGCGCGCCTACGAGCTGATCGCGCGCAACGCGCCAGTCGCCATCGATCTGCGCTTCCTCGTCTCGTCGTTGCGAGTCATGTCCGACTTCGAGCGCACCGGCGACGGCGCGGTGTCGCTGGCGAAGATCGCGGTCCTCGACTGGGAACGCGAGCCGGTGTCGGTGAAGCTCCTGACGCAGATGGCCGGCGGCGCGGTGGACCTCGTGGCCCGGGCCCGCCACGCCTGGCGGGAGCAGGATGTCGAGCTGGCCGCCCGGCTGGAGCTCGAGGACGACGCGTTGGACGAGGCCTACCGCATGCTGACCGCGCACCTCCTGGTCCAGCACGGGCCCGACGCCAGCGGCCTGGTGCTGCACGCCCTGCTCGCCGGTCGGCACCTCGAGCGCATCGCCGACCACGCCGTGGCCGTCGGAGACCGGGTGCTGTACCTCATGACCGGCGACCCGGCCTCGCTCGCCGCGGAGATTTCGTGACGCGCGTCCTCGTCACCAACGACGACGGCGTCGGCGCGCCCGGGCTGGCCGTCCTGGCCCGCGCCATGGCGGGCTTCGACGGCTTCGATGTCGTCGTGGCCGCGCCGCTCGACGACCGGAGCGGCAGCGGCGCCGCCATCGGGCCGGTGCACACCGGCGAGGGCATCCGGGTCAGCGTGGCGAGCATCGCCGACCTCGAGCGGGTGAGCGTGCACGGCGTCGACGGGCCACCCGGCCTGGCGGTGATGGCGGCCCGCCTCGGCGGGTTCGGTGCGCCGCCCGACGTGGTGGTGTCCGGCATCAATCCCGGGTGCAACACCGGCCGGGCGGTGATGCACTCCGGCACCGTCGGCGCCGCCCTCACCGCGGCCAACTTCGGCGTCAAAGGGCTGGCGGTGAGCATCGACGTCGGCGAACCCTCGTGGCTCGACACCGCGGCCGCGGTCGCGACCGCGGCCGTCGACTGGCTCCTCGACGCGCCGGAACAGACCGTGCTCAACGTCAATGTCCCGAACCTGCCGCTCGGCGAGTTGCGGGGCGCTCGACCGGCGGCGTTGGCGCCGTTCGGCACGGTGCAGGCGGCGATGGTCAGCAACGCCGAGGGATTGCTGCAGCTGGAACTGCGAGCCACCGAGAACGAGCTCGAGGCCGGCACCGATACCGCGGTGGTCGCCGCCGGCTGGGTCGCGGTCACCTGCCTCGTCGGGGTCCGGGCGGTCGAGGACCCGAAGCCGACCGACGCCGCGGCCGCGGCCATCGCGGACATCCTCGGGCTGGGCTGAATGCACGTACGCTCGGCCCGATGAGCGGCGCCGAGGTCGCCATGGTGGCGGCCACCGGCGTCATCGTCCTGCTCTCCGTGGCGTGGGTGCTCCGCACTCGCCGGGCGGCATCTGCCCAGGTGGCCCGTCTGGAGCGAGCGGTCGACGAGGCGGCCGGTCGGCGAGCCGCGGCCAGCGTCGTGATCCAGCGCCTCGGCGCCGCCCTCGAGGCGATCCCGCACGGCGTCGTCCTGTGCGACGAGCAGGCCGACATCATCCACCGCAACCGTCACGCCGAACCCTTCGTGGCCGCCCGCCACGGCGACGTCCTGGTCGAGCGGGCGCTCGTCGAGCTGATGCACACCGCGGTGGCCGGTGAGGCGGGTGTGCAGCAGCTCGACCTCTACGGTCCGCCCCGGCGCACCCTCACGATGTCGGCGTCGCCGATCGACGACGGCGAGCGCAGCATCGGCGCGGTCGTCGTCATCGAAGACGTCTCCGAGAAGCGCCGGCTCGAAGCGGTGCGCCGCGACTTCGTCGCCAACATCTCCCACGAGCTGAAGACGCCGGTCGGCGCGCTCGGCCTCCTCGCCGAGACCCTCGCCGACGAGGAGGACCAGGCGGTGGCCCGCCGGCTCGCCGAGCGGATGCAGCTGGAGGCGACGCGAGTGGGGCGGATCATCGACGACCTGCTCGACCTCAGCCGCATCGAGTCGGAGGAGGCGCCCATCCGGGAGCCCGTCCCCGTCCACCGCGTCCTCGCCGAGGCGGTGGAGCGGGTGCGACCGACCGCCGAGCTGCGCGGCATCACCATCGAGGTGCCGGAGCCGTCGCGTCGCCTGGCGCTGAACGGCGAGCGGCGCCAGCTGGTCTCTGCGCTCTACAACCTGTTGGAGAACGCGGTGAAGTACTCCGACGACGGCGCGACGGTGGAGATCTCCAGCGCGACCGACGGCAGTTGGGTGGAGCTGGCGGTGCGCGACCACGGCATCGGCATCCCGGCCCGCGACCTGGAGCGCATCTTCGAGCGGTTCTACCGGGTCGACCGGGCGCGGGCGCGTGACACCGGCGGCACCGGCCTCGGTCTCGCCATCGTCCGGCACGTCGCCAGCAACCACGGGGGCGACGTGCGGGTCGACTCCCACGAAGGCGAGGGCTCGACCTTCACGCTGCGGCTGCCCGCCGGGCCGGGGCCGGTCGCGGTCCGCGAGGCCGGCTGATGGCGAACACGACCGAGACCACCGTGCTGGTGGTCGAGGACGAGGAGAGCTTCGTCGAGGCGCTCACAGTGGGCCTGAAGCGCGAGGGGTTCCTCGTCCACGTCGCGACCGACGGGCCGGAGGCGCTGCGGCTGTTCGACGAGATCCAACCCGACCTCGTGCTGCTCGACGTCATGCTCCCGCGCATGTCGGGCATCGAGGTGTGCCGGCAGCTGCGCACCCGCTCGCAGGTGCCGATCATCATGGTGTCGGCCAAGACGTCGGAGATCGACACCGTGGTCGGGCTCGAGGTCGGCGCCGACGACTACGTGCCGAAGCCGTACCGCCTCCGCGAGCTGGTGGCCCGCATCCGCGCCGCGCTGCGCCGGGCGCCGCGGCCCGATCTCGGTCCCGACGATGCCGAGGCCATCGAGGTGGCCGGCGTCCGGCTCGACCCGGCGCGCCACGAGGTCAGCGTCGGCGGCGAGCCGGTGCTCCTGCCGCTCAAGGAGTTCGAGCTGCTGGAGGTGCTGCTCTTGAACGCCGGCCGGGTGGTCACCCGCGACACGTTGATCGACACCGTGTGGGGGTTGCACTACGTCGGCGACACCAAGACGCTCGATGTCCACGTCAAGCGACTGCGGGCGAAGGTGGAGGACGACCCGGGTCACCCTCGCCGCATCGTCACCATCCGCGGCCTGGGCTACAAGTTCAACGCGTCGTGACGGCGTTCCGACCGCGGAAGCATCCGATCGAGTAGGGGTACTCGAGCGTCGCGCTGTAGTGGTACGTCGTCACCACGCGGCCGTCGACGCGCACCGGGCTCGTCCGGCCGTGGCACTCGTCGAGGTCGGTGTTCGTCGGGAGGCTCCCGGCGGCGTCGCGTTCGACGACGATCGGGTACCCGTCGAACGCCCAGCCGACGACGGTGGATGGGCCGGTCGCGGCCGCGCGGATGCACGTCGAGACGTCGTGGTAGTGATACTCGTTGCCGGGCGCCGGATGGCCTCCGCAAAGATCCTGGGTCTCGTGGGCGGCGGCGTCACGGCCGGGCCCGTCGAGCGCGTCGAACACGAACACGCCGTTGGTCAGCACGCCGATTGGCCCGCCCCCGACGCACGTGGGTGCCGACGCCGCCGCCGGCGTCACCGGCAAGGTGATCGTCGTCGGGTGCTCGGCGATCCGGTTGGGGTTGCGGTCGTACGCCGACGCCGGGTCGGTCGACGCGATCGGGAACAGGCCCGTCTTCTCGTGGGCGGGCAGGTCGTTGGTGACGATCGTCCGCGTCGCGCCCCTGATGGTCATCGAGTACGACGCCTGGGGCCAGGCCACCGCGCCTTGCACCACCGCCTTGGCCGTCGAGTCCCAGGTATCGCCGTGGATCCACGGACCGTCCACCCCGGCGCCGCCGACGCCGCCACCACCGCCGCCGCCGCCGGCGGCGCACGCGAACACGCGGCCGACCATCGCCTCGGTCGTCGACCGGTGCCCGTCACCGAGCGGGACCTTCGCCGGATCGACCGCCGGTGCCTTCCACGTGTTGACGACGGCGCTCGCCGCCGAGTCCGAGCCGGAGCCGCCCTTCGAGCACGACGCGAGCGCGATCGCCGCCGCCACCGCCACCGGCACCGTCAGCAGGGCCACCGCGCGATGTCGCGCCATCGACAACCTCCGTTCGCCCGTGGCCGACGGACGGTATCCCGTCGCCATCGGTCCGCGACGAACGGGCGTACGCGTTTTCGCGCGGCCGGCGATTGCGGTTGTCGGATGTTGGGTCAGCCGTCGTCCGGCGGATCCGGGCCGGGTGGCGGGATGAGCCGCTTCTTGCCGGGGACGGGGCTCGGGGCCACCGTCCAGCCCTGGTACGTCTTCTTGTCGTGCTCGAACGGGCAGAACATGGCACCGTCGCTCAGCATGGTGTGGTGGGTGTCGGCCCAGTCGGTGTGGTGATCGAACTCGAGGCCGTGGCTAACGGTGCAGCTCTCGCCGCCGCAGGCGGGATACATCCACTCGAGCGCGCTCTGCTGCACCGCGCTCGGCCGCCGGCCGGGGTGGGCCACGGTGAGCACGTCGACGCCCTTGGTCACCACCGCGGCCAGGAAGGCGTCACCCGATGCGACCATGCGGGCGATCGTGGTCACCGGCACCGGGCCCACGCCCGCGATCTCGCTCGTTTCAGCAGGATGGGTGTGGCCCCGCACCAGCGCGGCGTGGTCGATGCGGGCGATGACCTTGGCCGGCACCTTGGCCTTGGTGGTGGTCGTTGCCCCGGCGCCGACCGCGGCCTGGGCCATGGCGAGCAGGGCGTCGAAGGCGTACGCCGGGCGCGATTCGCGCCGGCCCGCGGTACGGGCCGCTTCGAACACCTGCCGCTCGAACGGCGCCAAACAGGCCAGCAGCTCGGCCCCCGCGGCGGGGGTGCCCTGGGCTTCGAGCACGAAGCCCCGCCCCGGGTCGGCCCGGTGGCGCAGCCCCCGAGTCGCATGCTGACGGGCCTCGAGGCCCTCGTCGCCCAACGCCGCGGCCCGGACGCGCTCGCACTCGGCCCGCAGGCCCAGGACCGAGTCGTGCGCCGCCCGGGCGAGCAGCGCCGACTCGGCGCCGGGGTCGGCGCTGGCCGCGGCCGCGATGGCCACGGCCTGGTCGGCCGACAGCTGGCCGCCGCGCAGCGCGGCCTCGGTGTCGGGCAGCGACTCCAGCCGCTCGGCGCACTCGAGGGCGCTGCGGGCGTAGCCGACGGTGGTGCCGCCCTTCTTGGCCAGCCAGTGCTCGGGTGAGCGCTCGCCGGCCTGGCGCCACATCGGCGAGTCGGTCGCTCGGGGCAGCACCAACAGCTCGGCCGCGCCCACCAGGCGCTTGATCTCGACCAGCTCGTCGAGCACGCGCACCGCGTCGGTGGGCGCGAGCGCGACCGGGTCGAGCCCGTCGACCAGTTGCCGCAGCTCGTCGCGCACCCCAGCGAACATGGCACCAAGCCTACGAAGGGGGTGAGACAACAACGCCCGGTCAGAGGGGGTGCGCGAAGGAAATTCTCGGCGGACCTTTTACGAGCGAGCACCGCTGGGGTCCCGGCACTGCCAATCGGTGCACGAGCTGAACGGTGCACAACCCTCGCATTCGCACGACCGTCCCGGTCGTGGCGATCCCCGTTCGCAGGGTGCTGAAAATCGGCTCAGCTGCGCCCTTACGACCCCGCGGCGGTCGAGTGTGGGCGATTCCACGTCGATTCGACGTTGCCGGGCATCGTCAGGTGCTCGAGTTCGGCGGTCGGCCGGCGGCCAGCGCGGCCAAAGCCGGACTTGGCTTGCTTCAGACGGCGGTGCGGGCCAGACGCGCCTCGGGATCGGTGCTGGAGCGATGCGTGTCGTTGCTGCGCCGTTGGCCGTGGTAGTCGACCTCGGCGTTGCGGCCCGGCGACGCCGGCGTTGCGGCCCGGACCCGTCGGCGGGTTTGAAGCTCTTGTGCGACGCCTGTCCGACCACGATGGCGAAGAACCGATCGGCGATCTCATGGGACAAGAGGCGCTCACGGTTCTTGGTGAAGGTCGTCGCGTCGACAACCCCGCGATACGACGGATCGGATGACCCGGCGGGATCAGATCCTCGGGGCTCAAGGTCGTCAGCATGACGGCGCCGCCCCCAAAACGCGAGCACCTACCGGGGGTTTTTCAGCACCCCGCTACCGCTTGCGGAAGGCCATGCGCAACGCGACGAGGCGACCGCCCTGGGGGCGGCGCGTCGGGAGGATGTCGTCCTCGGCCCGTGACCGGCCGGACCACGACAGCACCGCCGGGACGATGACCTCGGGCTCGCTCGGTGCCGGCACCGCCGGCTCCGGGTCCGACTCCCTCGCCGGTTGATCGGGGCGACGGGCCGCGGCCGACAGCTCGGCCATCGCCGCCGGCGCCGAGCGCGCCGTCGGCTTCGAGCCCAGCGCGTGGGTGAGCACGCCGGCCAGGTCGTCGGGAAGCGCCTTGGCCGGGGCCGCCTTGCTGAACGCGGTCTCGAGGACCTCGTCGTCGGCCCAGTCGTAGACCTGCTCCTCGCCCTCCGGGGTCGATTCCCAGAGGTCGCCCAACCAGTTGGAGAGCTCGGCCATGAGACTGTTGCTCGACCGGTCGGGTGCCGGCCTTGAGCGAAAGGTCGCTACGGCAGTTGCGCCAGCGCCTTCTCGTAGTCCTCTTGTGCGCGCGGCGTCTTGAGATCGGCGGACTGGAACGCCGCCGTCACCGTGCCGTCCTTGTCGATCACGAAGGTGCCCCGCATGGCGGCGCCGATGGCCTCGTTGAACACGCCATAGGCCCGCGACACCTCGCCGTGCGGCCAGAAGTCCGAGAGCAGTGGGAAGGTGAAGCCCTGCTCCTCGGCCCACTTCTTCTGCGCGTGGGTGCTGTCGCACGACACGCCGTAGACCTGGGCGTTGGCCGCTTCGAAACGGGAGATGTCGTCGCGGAGCGAGCACAGCTCCGCCTGGCACACGCCGGTGAAGGTGAACGGGTAGAACACCAGCACCACGTTGTCCTTGCCGCGGTGGTCGGAGAGCTTGTGGGTCTCGCCGTCGGTGCCCTTGAGCTCGAACTCCGGCGCCGCTTGCCCGGTCTCGATTGCCATCGCCCGTCCTCCCATCGTCTGACCCCGGCACTTCCTACCATGGGCCGGTGAAGTCGCGGACCACGGGCGGAGGCTGGCAACCGTTACGCGGGCCCGACGGCCGCACCCTGTCGGCGCGCATCATGGCGTCGTCGCCGTTCGGTCGCCTGGCTCTCACCCACGCGCTCGGCGTCTCGGGCGACACGCTGGTGACGATGGCGCTGGCCGGGTCGCTGTTCTTCTCGATCGACCCGAGCCAGGCCAAGACCAAGGTGGCGTTGTACCTCGCGCTCACGATGGCGCCGTTCGCGGTCGTGGCGCCGGTGCTGGGCCCGATCCTCGACCACAGCCGGGCCGGCCGGCGCACGATGGTGTTGGGCACCGCGTTGGGTCGCGCCGCCATCTGCTTCTCCATGGCGCGTCACCTGTCGAGCGCGATCTGGCTCTACCCCGAGGCGTTCGGGTTGCTGGTGCTGACCAAGGCCTACGCCATCACCAAGAGCGCGTTGGTGCCGTCGGTGGTCGACGCCGAGGGCGAGCTGGTCGAAGCCAACTCGCGCCTTGCGGTCATCGCCGTGGTCGCGGGGTTCGTCATCGCCATCCCGGGGGCCGCGGTGTTGAAGCTCTCGTTCCTGGGCGCGCCGTGGGTGTTGCGGCTGGCCGGCGTCTTGTACCTCGCGACCGCGCTGGCCGCGGTGCGGATTCCCCGGGCCCCGGGCGCGGGCGACCGCACTGCGAAGGCCAACGCGGCCGACGCCGCCGACCGGGCGGCGCGGGACGCGATCAAGGGATCGGGCATCGTGATGGCCGGCGCCGCGGTTGCCGCCTTGCGCGCCGGGGTCGGGTTCTTCACCTTCCTCGTGGCGTTCGGCTTCAAGCGGGCCGTGCACCATCCATCGTGGTGGTTCGGGGTCGCGATCGCGGCGAGCCTGGTCGGCACGTTCGCCGGCGCGCTCGTCGCGCCCCGCGTCCGCAAGCGGGTGCCCGAGGAGCGGGTGCTGCTGTTCTCGTTGATCAGCGTCGCCGTCGTTGCGCTGATCTGCGCGCGGTGGGTCGGCACCCGCCCGTCGCACCCGGTGATCGCGGCGGTGATGCTGCTGGGCGGCGTGATCGGCCTCGCGGTCAGCGCGGGGAAGCTGGCGTTCGACTCGATCGTCCAGCGCGACGCGCCCGACGCCGCCCGGGGCCGCACCTTCGCCCGGTTCGAGACGCGCTTCCAAGTGGCGTGGGTCGCCGGGTCGTTCCTGCCGGTCGTCATCCCCGTGCCGATCTGGGGTGGGATGGTCGCCATCGCCCTGGGCATCGCGTTCGCGGCGTTCAGCTATCTCGGCGGCCGGCAGCTCGTGCGCCGCCGGACGGTCGCCGCGCCGGCGTCGACCTCGTGAGCGGCCGCCCGCCCACCGCCACCGAGCGCGAGCGCGAGATCAGAGGTCGATGCGCGCCAGCCAGAGGCCGGGGGCGTCGATCTCGGCCGGCGTCGGCAGCGTGGTCTCGTCGGCCCACAACCGCTGGAGGCCCGCCTCGCCGGCGCGGTCGACGACGCCGGCGACGAACGCGGTGCCGCGGTCGTACTGGCGCTGCCCGAGATCCAGGCCGAGCAGGCGCTCGACGAATCGCGCGCTCTCGCCGGACGTGACCCGACGCCGCCGCTGGACCTCGGTCGTCATCCCGTAGGACGGGATCAGCTTGGTGCCGATCGTGTCCATGACGTGGTCGACGTAGCCGACGATGGCCGACGTGATCGCCTCGAGCCGCGTCGCGGTCGCGGCCTGCTCGTCGGTCCGCATGGCGCCGAGCAGCGCTTCCGGCCGGTCGACCAGCGCCTGCAAGCCGGCCGGGTCCGACGGGTCGACGTCGCCGAACGACGCCTCGAGCGCGCCCGGATCGAGGCGGAAGCCGTCGGCGTACGAGCCGAGCAGCGTCTCGAGCCGCTCGCGCACGTGGGGCCGGCCGAGCACCGCGTGGGTCGTCACCTCGTGGAGGCAGACCCAGAGGCGGAGCTCGTCGTCGGGCAGCGACCACTCCTCGGCCAGCTCGGCCAGGTTGGCGGGGATGACGAGGAGATCGTCGGTCGCCGGCCGCGGCAACGGCAGGTCGTACTGCCCGAGCGACGTGCGGGCCATGTGCCCGACCATCGAACCGGCGGTCATCCCGAGCATCATCGGGCCCAGCATCTGGGTCAGGCCGCTGAGCATGCCGGCCATCGGATCGTCGGGATCGTCCGGCAGCTCCGGTCCGTCCGGATCCTCCGACATGCGGGTCAGCGAGCCGGCCAGGCGCTCCAGCAGGGGGCGGTGGGCGTCGAGGCTGCGGACCGCCCAGTCGGCGCGGGTCACCGGCGTCACCCCGAGCACGCGAGACGCCGGCGCGGTGGCCAGCCCGGTGGCGTCGGCGACATGCAGATCGGCGACCCGCACGAGCTCGTCGAAGCGCATGCGCTCGATGGGATCGACGTTGGGCTCGCTCTCACCGTCGGTGGCGACCGCGACCGCCATCTGCCGGGCGACGTCCCATCCGAGCCCGGTTTGGCCCCCCGCCTGCTGCAGCATCCGCATGATGTCCCCGAAGAACGGCACCCCCTCGAACGGGTTGCCACTTTCCCCGGATGACGCCATGGAGGCATGGTAGGGCGATGTCGACGATTGCCGTGACCGGGGTTTCGGGGGTGCTCGGCCAGCGGCTGCTCCTCCGGCTCGCCGACGATCGGTCGGTCGAACGGATCGTCGGGATCGACGCGCGGGACTCGGCAGTGATGCCGGCGAAGCTGGAATTCCATCGCGTCGACATCGCCACCGCCGAGCTGAAGCCGTTGCTGCACGGGGTCGACGCGCTGGCCCATCTGGCGTTCCTGATCGCGCCGCATCGCGACCGGCGGTTGATGACGCGCATCAACGTCGAGGGCACCCGGCGGGTGCTGGACGGCGCGGGCGCGGCCGGCGTCACGACGATCGTCTACATGTCGAGTGCGCTGGTGTACGGCGCGTGGCCCGGCAACCCGGTGCCGCTCACCGAGGACGCGCCGATCCGGCCCAACGCCGGCCTGGCCTACGCGGCCCACAAGGCGGAGACCGAGCGGCTTGCAGCCGAGTGGCGCGACGGCCATCCCGGCTCGACGCTCGGAGTGTTGCGCCCGGTCACCGTGGTCGGGCCCGGCGCCGACAACTGGATCACGCGCCTCGTGCTCGACGCGGCGCGCGCCGGGGGCGCCCGGCCGCCGTTGCAGTTCGTGCACGCCGACGACGTCGCGGCCGCGATCCAGCTCGCCATGTCGGCGCGACTCGATGGTGTCTTCAACGTCGCACCCGACGGCTGGATCGCCGGTGACGAGGCCCGGCAGCTGGCGGGTGGCCGGCGCCTGTCGCTCCCGCCGCGGCTCGCCAGTCGCTTCGACCGATCGCTCGCCGAGGCCGAGCCGTGGCTCGAGCAGCCGTGGGTCGTCGCCAACGACCGCTTGCGCGCCGCCGGCTGGCAGCCTTCGCACACCAACGAGGAGGCGCTCGTCGCCGGCGCGCCCCCCTCGCCGTGGCAGTCGCTCAACGCCAAGCGCCGCCAGGCGGTGGCGCTCGGCGGGGCCGTCGTCGGTCTGGCCGGCCTGACGGCCGGCGGCGTCGCGCTGGTTCGTGCCGGTCGCCGGCGAGCCGGCGGGCGACGAGCCGGCGGTGACTCGTAGCGTCGAAGCCGCCGAGGTCGTCGCGCCACTCGGCCGCGCTCGGTCTCGGGACCTTACGGGATGCTCACCCGGCCGGTTCGCGTGTCACGCCGCCAGCTCGCGTGGTCGCTCGGCCAGCGTCACCCTCATCAGCTTGCGTTCGTGGCCCCGGACGACCGACAGCGTCACGACGTCGCCGGGCTTGTGGCCACGGAGGTCGATCACCAGCTCGCCGATCCCCATCACGGTCTTGCCGTCCACGGCGATGATGACGTCGGTGACGTGCAGACCGGCCTTGGCCGCGGGCCCCCCGTCGACCACGCGGCCGACCACCGCGCCACCGTCGACGTCGAGCGCGGGGTCGATGGTGGTGTCCATGTCCTGACCGTCGAGCCCGATCCACGCGTGGACCACGTGCCCGCGGGCGATGATCTCGTCGGCGACCGAGCGGGCCACGTCGATCGGCGTTGCAAAGCCCAGGCCGTCGGCGCCGGCGTCACTCACGCCGATCGCGGTCGTGATGCCGACGACGAGACCCGAGCTGTCGAGCAGCGCGCCGCCCGACGAGCCGGTCGAGATCGGCGCGTCGGTCTGGATCATGTCGAGCAACGGGCGCCCGTCATCCTTCGCCGAGATGTGCCGGTGCAGCGCGCTGATGATGCCGGCGGTCGCCGACGGCCCGCCGGCGAGGCCGAGCGGGTCGCCGATCGTCATGGCGTACTGCCCGACCTTCAGCTGGGCGGCGCTGCCGAGCACCGCGACCGGGTAGTGGTCGCCGTCGATCTTCAGCACCGCCAGGTCGGTGTCGAGGTCGGTGCCGATGACCTTGGCCGCGATCTGCTTGCCGTCGGCCAGGACCACGTGGACCGACTCGGCGCCCAGCACCACGTGGCTGTTCGTCATCACGTGACCGTCGGTCCGGAAGATGACACCGGACGCGATGGCGTTGCCGTTGCGGCCGCGGACGATGACCTGGGTGATGGCCGGCCGGGCCTTCTGCGCGATGTCGACCGGCGAGGGGCCCGCGGCCGAGACCGTCTGCGCCGGCGCGGGGACGCCGAGCCGCTCGACGGTGCGGATCGTGCGGGTGTTGGTGCCCCACGCGACGGCGACCAGGCCGACGGCCAGCGCGGCGCCGATCAGGCCCGACACGACGGCGACGGCCCACGGCCCGCGCCGGTCGGCGATCGCGACCGGGCCGAGCTCCGACGGATGGCGCCACAGGCGATCGTCGGCCGGCGGCGGCTCCCGGAAGACGGGACCTTCGTCACCGTCGTCGAAGGGCATGCGGTCAGGGTACCGGCGCGCTTTCTTCCCCGGATCGCGGCCCGAACCGGGCTGCCGTACCATGACTCCGATGCCTCTGCGTCGGCGAGCTCCTGTCGAGGGCGACGACTGGTTCGGTCTGTTCGCCGAGGACCTGCCGGTCGGGGCGGCGCTCGCCTGGGCGGAGCTCCCGTGGTGCGGGGCGGTGGTGCTCTTCAGCGGCAACGTGCGCGACCACGCCGACGGTCGGGCCGGCGTGAGCGAGTTGGAGTACGAGGCCTACGAAGAAGAGGTCGGGACGCGGCTGGCGGCGATCGCGGCCGAGGCGCGCGCCCGTTGGACCGACGTCGGGCGGATCGCCATGCTCCATCGCGTCGGGCGCCTCGCGGTGGGCGACGCGGCGGTCGTGGTCGTCGTCTCGTCGCCGCACCGGGCCGAGGCGTTCGCCGCCGCCCGGTTCGCCATCGACACGCTGAAGGCCACCGTCCCGATCTGGAAGAAGGAGACGTGGGCCGCCGGGTCGGACTGGGGCACCGGCGCGCACACGGTCACCGAGGTCGGCTCGTGACGCAGCTCGTCTTCCTCGGCGTCGCCATCGTCATCAGCCTCATCGGTTGCGGGCTGCTCTGGCTCCGCCATCGCAAGCCGCGGTCGATGGAAGCGCACATGGACGCGTTCTCCCGGGAGTTGCGGGCGCTGGCCCCTGACGACCAGAGCCCCGAGGGAAGGCGGCGAGCTGGCTAGGGACCTCGCCATCGACCTGGGCACGGCCAACACCTTGGTGTACGCCCGAGCTCGGGGAATCGTCCTCAACGAGCCCACGGTCATCGCCCTAAACAGTCAGACGCACGACGTCCTGGCCATGGGCCAGGAGGCGTGGCACATGATCGGCCGGACGCCCGGCTACATCGTCGCCGTCCGTCCGTTGCGCCAGGGCGCGATCACCGACTTCGAGATCACGCAACGCATGATCCGCCTGCTGCTCCAGCGCGCCGGGCTCTCGAGATTCCACCGGCCGCGCGTGCTGATCTGCGTGCCGTCGGCGATCACCGAGGTCGAACGGCGCGCCGTGAAGGAAGCGGCGCGCCAGGCCGGCGCAGCCGAGGCGCAGCTCATCGAGCAGCCGATGGCCGCCGCGATCGGCGCCGGTCTCCCGATCCACGAGCCGCTCGGCAACATGGTCGTGGACGTCGGCGGCGGCACCACCGAGGTCGCGGTCATCTCGCTCGGCGGCATCGTCGCGCTGCAGGCGATCCGCGTCGGCAGCTTCGACATCGACGCGTCGATCCAGACCTACGTGCGGCGCGAGTACGGCATCGCCATCGGCGAGCGCACCGCCGAGGAGATCAAGCTCGCCATCGGCTCGGCCTACCCGACCGAGGACGAGGTGAAGGCCGAGGTGCGTGGCCGCGACCTGATGAGTGGCCTGCCGAAGACGGTCATCCTGTCGCCCGAGGAGGTGCGGGGCGCGATCGAGGAGCAGGTGCGGGCGATCGTCGACGCCGTCGTGCAGTGCCTCGGCCAGGCGCCGCCGGAACTGGCTCAGGACCTCATCATGCAGGGCATCAACCTGGTCGGCGGCGGCGGCATGCTGCGCGGCCTCGAGCGCCGCATCTCCGAGGAGACGCAGCTGCCGGTCCACCTGGTCGACGCCCCGCTCGAGTGCGTCGTGCTCGGCGCCGGCAAGTGCCTCGAGGCCTTCGAGTCCCTCCGGGTCCTGTTCATGCAAGGCGGCTGACCTCCCGGCGACCGTTCTTTGAACGTTGGCCCACATCCCCAGGCGAGCGCCGGTTCAACGATCGGGGCGGGACAGCTCCTCGGCGGCCTCGCGGACCTGCCAGTCGCGATCGGTGAGGGCGCGGGCCAGGGCGGCGTCGACGTCGGGTCCTTCGAACGGGGTGAGGGCGATCACGGCGCGGCGGCGGATCGCCGGCTTGTCGGTCGTCGCGGCCAGGATCGCGGCGAGCCCGGCGGGATCGCCGATCGCGCCGAGCGCCGCCACCGCGGCTTCGCGGCACAGCGGGTCGGCGTGGTCGCCGGCGACGTCGGTCAGCGCCCGCACCGCGCCCGGCCCGGCGTCCGCGCCGAGCTCACCGAGCGCCCACGCCGCGGCCTCGACGACGGTCGCGTCGCGATCGGCGAGCCGCTCGACCAGCGGGCCCGGCCCGGCGCCGGTCGCCAAGACCGCGATCACCGCGCGGCGCCGCACCCGCGGGTCGGTGTCGGCCAGCGCGGTCG
>JAODBK010000110.1 GCA_025463925.1 Acidimicrobiales bacterium
TCATAGCCTGCAGCTTTTACATTCGCACAAAAATCATCCCACGTAATATTGTCAGAACCCCATTTGGGGCAAAAAAATTTAATTTGCATAAATAATATGATCAAAAATCAATCCTGAACCACTTTAACTTACTGATCGTCTTTGCCGGGTTTGTGGTTGTGAAAAACAGGCCGCGATTGGTTTTTGTTTAGGGTGTAGTTCTGTTGGTATAAAGCTAAGTAAAAAGCCGGAATTGCTGATATACGGATGACCTTAGTTTACTCCGCCTGCTTCAATTCTTTCAATAAACCAAGGGCCGACCGCTCTAAATCTGTACCACCCAAGTGGTATCCGGAGTTTTAAACTCCGGATGAATATGCCATAGCATAGTCTTCGGCGTATTGAATATAAAATACAAAACTCTTCAACTCTTGTGACTTGAGGGGTTTCATTTTGAGGATCGGATTGCAATACCCCGATAATGGGTATATCAGCGCTTTTTATTTTAGCGGGTTTGGTGATATATTGGCCAGCCTGAATCAACCGATAATAATAGACTTGTCGCTCGTTTAGCCGCCTGCGTCAGTGAAATATTAGGATTTCAGCGGTCCAACGTGTCGATATGTGTTGATAAACAAACCCGTGGGCGTGGTCTTCGAGTCGACAAAAGCAAGTTCCCGGGCGTCAATACTGTCCGACAATAAGCGTTTACCCCGGCCAAGCAAAACCGGGTAGGTGATGAGCACAATCTCGTCAGCCAGTCCCTGGTCAAGCAACACGGACGTTAGCGTCGAACTTCCCACGACGATCAGGTCGGGACCGTTCGTTGACTTGAGATCGAGAATCGCCTCTATAACGTCCCCGCCTAAATTCTTTACCGGACCCCATTCCAGGCTGTCCGGCCTGTGGGTTGCGATGTATTTCGTTGCAGCGTTTATAGCATTTGCCATTGGGAAATCTCCGGCAGTAGGCCAAAAGTTACTAAATATATCGTAGGTGTGGCGGGCAAGCAACAGGTCGAAGTTCGGTCCGTATGCCTCAAAGAGGATTGCCGCCCCGGCAGGGCTTCGATAGGGTGTCGTCCATGCGCCATAGGTGTAGTCTCCGTCATGTTCTATCACGCCATCCAGCGAGATATGTTCAAAAATTCTGATTTTTCTCATTTGTTTATAATTAGTTTATAGATAAATCTGACATTAATGCTCATCGTCCGAAAATATTTATCGAAGCTTCTTTTTAATACCAAATGCGATTAGTTTACTTTAAAAAGCCATCCAGGTAACCTAATATAGTTTTTGTCTGCGTCATTAGGCTGACATGACTCTGCGAAGGAACAACAGCCAAATGCGATTTTGGCATCGGTCCCAGATCGGCAGATCCACCACCTCCCAGTAATTGATACGTTTTCGCCAACTCAACTTTATCCAGGCCATCATTGTCACCCGAAATGATCAATACCGGCGAAGTAATTTTCGCAATATTGCTGTCACCCATGTCGAATTGCGTTGCGAGAAAAACAAGCATCTGTTCTATAAACTTTGTCCATTTTGTTTTGTCAGGTGCAACCGCATCGTATGCCGTTTTCATAGGCGAATTCGCAAACATTTCAGGCCTCATGTTTTTAAATGCATTAGCTACCTGGGGCGCCCAGCCGGTACTTTTATAAGTAGAAGAAATGATCACCATTTTTTTTACCCGTTTAGGGCTTTGTATGATTAACTGATAAGCGACAGAACCACCCATGCTATATCCTACCACATCGGCACTGTCAACCTTTAAATGATCCATTACGCCTGCCACATCACTTGCCATGGTCGGCAGCTCTAATTTTCTGTCGGAAAATGGGGTGTGCCCATGTCCCTGCATTTCAATGGCAATTACTTTTCTTGTTTTTGACAATTCAGGTATTAATTGCCCCCAGTTCATCTCAATGTTCATAAAAGCACCATGCAGCAGCACGAGCGGCTTACCGTCACCATATACTTCGTAATAAACTTTAATGCCATTAACAGGCACATAGCCACTGTCGGCAGGTTTAAGCTGTTGCCCATTAGACTGAAATACTGTAAAACAAAGCATAGCAATTATTAATACCTGTTTGAGGATGTTAGATCCTTTAAATACTCTTTTCATAATATGTTATTTAAATTAGTTTGACTTTATTGACAATACAAATATCGAAGGCATTTCAGGATTTTGCGCTGTGTAAAAGTGACAGAATGAGGGGTGGATCATGACAAATAACAACTGCTATAAAAGGCCGGATGATTTGCCTGGATAAGTAAACAAGAGCTGGCTTTCTGCCCGGTAAAGAAGAATATTTGAGGTAAAGTGACCTGGGTGCTGGTAAAGGGAAGTATCGGGGTTTATCCTATAGCCGGATTTGGCGCCGTGGAAATCGGACTTCACTAGTTTATCAATCATGAAGTAAGCGAATCGCCATCCAAACCTGATAAGTTTATAGTTATCTGGCGGTTTAAAAATAACAAATAAGGCGCGTTGTCAGCCTGCACTGATGCCGAGAATTAATAACTAACTCTCCGCCCTTTCAGGTGCGGATACATTTGAACGGGCAGAAGCCGTTTGAGAGTTTATATTAACATCTTTACAAATCTTCGGGCAGAATTTTAAGCAGCACTATTTTCTTCCCACTCCCTTTGCAACACCCTTGCCGTTTGCGTACTGCCATCATGGCTCCATCCCGGCGGGTTTATAAAGTATTGTATTTTGGTTTTTAATGTCGGCGCTTTTTTTACATCGGCCAATAAAGCCTTCCATTCATGAAAGAGGATATTTACCGGTCCTAGGTCATCAGGTTGGTGGGTTAGCCCATATTTTACAGGTTCAGGCAGGTTTTCCTCGTGAAAGGTGCCGAACAGCCTGTCCCATATAATTAAAACCATGCCCATATTTTTATCAAGGTAAGGAATGTTTGATGCATGGTGCACCCTGTGATGAGAGGGGGTTACAAATATAAGCCCGTACCATTTGGGCAGCGGTACATTGTATTGCGTA
>JAODBK010000109.1 GCA_025463925.1 Acidimicrobiales bacterium
CGTCACATCGGCGTGCATCAGGTTGCCGCGATGGCCGATGATGTCGGCAGTGATGGGCACCGTGCCGCGGAAGAACCGCATCAGACCGATGTTCAGAGCCTGGCGCCCGCCTTCCGTCATCGCGCCCTTGACCGTCAACCGGCTGGTGACAGCGTCCTTGGTGCGAAAATCTTCCGTCCAGTCCACGTTCAGCCTCGTGTCCGCCAGATTGACCGCGCCGGTCTGGTGCAGATGGCTGTTGTCGATGTCGAAATTGACCGCGCCGTCGGTCAGACGGGTGTGGCCGCCCAGGGTGACGGCAAAATCGCTCACGGCCGCCTTCACCGAGATGCCGACATCGTCGACCGGAAGGTCCGCCAGCATGGGCACATGGAACATCAGGTCGGCGCTGGCCGCCCCGCCGGTGGTTTTGGGATCGATGCCGAATTTGGTGGGATAGTTCAGCGGCTTCATGTCGATCAGCGCCATCACATCGGACATGGCGCCGTCGACATGCACGCCGAACTGTCCCACCGTGCCGGTCTGATGCAGGTTGGGGATCAAGACCGTGCCCCGGCTGACATTGAGCGGGCCGATATGACCGCTGGCGAAGGCGGCCTGAAAGGTGTCGCCGGTCAGGATGGCGTCACCCATTACGCCCGTGGCGCGGGTCAGTCCCCTGACATAATTGCCTTCGATGTTCGCCATCGCGAAGGTCAGCTTCAGCGCATCTTCCGGATATATGGCCTGGTCCAGCATGCCCGGGGGAAAGTTGACTTGCGCTTCCAGCGGCCCCATGTCGCCGGCAAAGATGTTGTCGTCGATCCAGCTGCGCGCGCCGGGTGCCACCGGCAGCGGCCAATAGCGCAGCAGCTTGCGGATCGGCATGGCGGGAATGCGCGCCTTGGCCACCAGTCCCGGCGCCCCATTGTCGTTCAAACGCACACTGCCCGAGGCATCCAGGGCAAAGCCCTGGGCAGTGACGTTGAAGCGGGTGACGTTGAACTGGCGCGGTGCGATCAGATAGTCGCCGGCCAGCACCAGCGATTGATACCCCACGCTTTGCGCAAACACGCCCGGCATGTCCAGCGCGATATTCTTGCCGGAGAGGTCGGCATGAATGCGCTCCAATTTGCCGCTTGGGTTATAGAAGAAATCCCCCGTGCCTTTCAGGAGCGCGCGGGCCTCCCTGGCATCGAGATCGGCGGTGGTCAGCGCCAGATGGCGCGCCGCGCCGTCATAGCGTCCCACCAACCGTAAACTACTGAGATGCAGCGCCTTGCTCTTCATCGCGGCCAGGGGAATTTCGCCGCGAGCGATAATGTCGAAGGCGGCGAAGCCCAGCTTGCCGCCGGGCTCGACACGAAATTCGGTCGAGGCGCTGGCCACCACCGGAAGGTTTTTCACGCCCGCGAAAAATGGAGAATTGGCCCCCAGCGCGCGCAGGTCCAGCCCGGTGACGGAAACCGTGCCCAGGACCGGACCCTTGGATGGCGGCAAGGTGATGTCGGCGGTCACATGGCTGGTGCGGCCCGAGATCACCACATCGGCGTCGAAACTGGTGCCGATGGTGTCGCCCTTGGAACGCAGCACCAGATTGGCGCGCGGCGAGGTCAGGCTCAGGCCGGTGAATTCGTCATACAGTCCCAGCTTGGCGTTGCGCACGGCGAAGCTTTCCAGCGAGGAGGACTCGCTGCCCCGGGCATCGATCACGTCGCTGATGCGCCCGATAATGTCGTCACCACCGACATCCTTCTGCGTGCCCAGCCGGATACGGCCGTCCCTGGTATGCACCAGGGTGAATTGCACGCCCACCAGCGTGATGCGCTTGACCACAAACTTGCCCTGCAGGAATGGCGCGGCGGCCAGACCGATTACGGCCTTGGGGGCACTGGCCACGATGCGGCCCTTGGAGTCGGCGATACGGGTGCCCAGCACCACCAGATCCACCCGCCCCTGATCGCGGCTCCATTCGATGGCCGCTTCGTCATAGTCCAGGTTGATGCCGGGCAGCGCATCGTGGATTGCCCCGGCCAGGGTGCTGCGCAACGGGCCCAGCGAGAGTGGCCCCCACAGCAGGCGCAGGCCCGCCCCGGCCACGAAAAACACGATGGCGGCCACCAACACGCCAGCCGTCAGCGCGGCGCGGCTGATGTGGTGAGCCTTTATGAAATTCGTAAAAGGCAGCTTCACGCAGGAGATTCTCTGGGGATCGGATGCTTTATTACGACTGTTAGGCCTAAAAAGGGCAAATGTTCCGGTCCTGGGGAGCGATGCTGCGATTGCACTGACCCCGAAAGTTGGGGTTAAATCCGATTTATTAGAAGGGCTTGGGATCTTTTATGGCGCTGGCGGCGGGGGACAAAGCCCCTTCTTTCAAGATCGCGAGTGACAGCGGCGAGACGATCTCCTCCGCCAGCCTGAAAGGTGCGTCCTATGTCGTCTATTTTTATCCCAAAGACGATACCTCCGGCTGCACCAAGGAAGCGATCGGCTTTTCCGAAAGCCGCAAGGCCTTCGACAAATTGGGCGTGACGGTCATCGGCATCTCCAAGGACAGTCTGGACTCCCATGCCAAATTCCGAAAGAAATACAAGCTCAAGGTCGCCCTGGGCTCCGATCCAGAAACAAAGATGGCGAAGGACTGGGGCGTGTGGGGCGAAAAGACCCTGTATGGCCGCAAGTATATGGGCAT
>JAODBK010000081.1 GCA_025463925.1 Acidimicrobiales bacterium
GGCCGCGGCGGGCGCCGCCGCAGTCGACCACCAGCGCGGCGGCCGGCCCTTGCCGGGACCGCGGCGGCAGGTCGACGAGCACTGGTTGCACCGCTACCGCGGCTGGGTCTACGGCGCCGGGTACGGCGCGCAGCTCGGGCTCGGCACCGTCACCATCGTGACGACCGCCGCGGTGTACCTCACCTGGCTGCTCGCGCTGCTCTCGCGCGGCCCGGCCGGCGGCGCGCTGGTGGGGCTCACGTTCGGCGCCGGCCGCGCGCTCGTCGTGCTGACGATGGCCGACGTCGACGACGCCGAGCGGTTGCGGGCCGCCCACCGGCGGCTGGCCCGGCTGGCGCCGACGGCGCGCCTGGCGTGCACCGCGGTCGTCGGCCTCACCGGTGTCGCGCTGGCGGTCGCGGCCGGCGTGGCCGCCGCCGGAGGCGCCTGATGGCGACGCTGCAGGGCCATGGCCTGTCGGTCGACCTGCCCGCCGGCTGGGACGGCCGCATCACCCGTCGGCCGGTCGATCCCATGCCGCCCGAGGTCCGCCCGTTCGCGGCGGCGTCGGGCCGCGACATGACCGAGTCGACCCACACCGTCGCCCATCTTGCGAACTTCCCGCTGCCCGAGCAGCGGGGCGACTTCGGCAGCGGCGCGGTCGAGATCATGCGACCGGGTGACGTGCTGGTGGTGCTGCTCGAGTACGACCCCGACAGCACCAAGACCGCGCTGTTCGCCACCAAGGGCATGCCGCGGCAGCTCGACCCGAGTGCGTTCAGCGCCTACGGCCTGCAGCACGCGCTGCCCGGGCAAGGTGGCGCGCAATGGTTCTTCCAGGAGGCCGGCCGCGCCTGGTGCCTCTACGTCGTGCTCGGTGACCTGGCGGGGCGCTCGACGCTCGTCGCGACCGTCGAGCGGATGCTCGCCGCGATCCGCATCGACCCGCAGGCGACGCGGTGGTCGGCGTGATCGCCGGTCCCTTCGCCGCGGTCGCCGCGCTCCTCGTCGCCGCCGGCGTCGCCAAGCTGGCCGCGGCGTCGGGGGCCCGCGGTCGCGTCCTCGGTGCGGCCGAGGTCGCGGTGGGCGGGTACGCCGTCCTGGCCGGCAACCGGCTCGGCGCGCTCGTGGTGGCGGCCGCGTATGGCGCGTTCACCGCCGTCGTGCTGACGCGCTGGGTCCGCTCGGGCGCGGCGGCGTCGTGCCAGTGCTTCGGCGCCCGCCCGTCGCGCGTCACCCCGGTCCACGCGCTGGTCGATCTGGGCGCGGCGGCGGTCGCCGGCCTCGCCGCCCTCCACCCCCCGGGCTCGCTGGCCGCGGTGCTCGGCCACCAGCCGGTCGCGGGCGTCCCCTTTGTCATCGCCAGCGCCACCGTCGCCTACCTGGCCTACCTGACGATGACCGCCGAGGTCGCCGCCGGCCCCTGACCCGCGGGCGGGGTGGGTCAGTCGAAGAGGTTGGCGGTCGGCGGCGTCGCCGGCGGGGGGGCCGGGAGGCCGAGGTGGGCCCAGGCGGCGGGGGTGGCGACGCGGCCGCGGGGGGTGCGCTGGAGGAAGCCCAGCTGCATGAGGAACGGCTCGTAGACGTCTTCGACGGTGTCGGGCTGCTCCCCCACGCTGATGGCGACGGTCGACAGGCCGACCGGGCCGCCGCCGAACAGCCGGCACACCGCGTCGAGGATGGCCCGGTCGACCTTGTCGAGCCCGACCTCGTCGACGCCGAACAGCGAGAGCCCGTCGTGGGCCGCCGTCTCGGTGACGACGCCGTCGGCCCGCACCTCGGCGTAGTCCCGCACCCGCCGCAGGAGGCGGTTGGCGATGCGGGGCGTGCCGCGCGACCGGCGGGCGATCTCGTGCGCGCCGGCCGGGTGGCAGTCGACGTCGAGGATGCGCGCCGCGCGCGTGACGATGGCGTCGAGCTCGTCGACCGCGTAGTAGTCGAGCCGGGCGACGAAGCCGAAGCGGTCGCGCAGCGGGCCGGCGATGAGGCCGGTGCGGGTGGTCGCGCCGATGAGGGTGAACGTCGGCAGATCCAGCCGGATCGACCGCGCCGAGGGGCCCTTGCCGATCACGATGTCGAGGGCGAAGTCCTCCATCGCCGGATAGAGCACCTCCTCGACGATGCGCGGCAGCCGGTGGATCTCGTCGATGAACAGCACGTCGCCGTCGTCGAGGTTGGTCAGCAGGGCCGCCAGATCGCCGGCCCGCTCGAGCGCCGGGCCCGAGGTGACGCGGAAGCCCGCGCCCATCTCGGCGGCGACGATCGCCGCCAGCGTCGTCTTGCCGAGGCCGGGCGGCCCGCACAGCAGGAGGTGGTCGACCGGCTCGCGGCGACGACGGGCCGCCTCGAGCACGATCTCCAAGTGCTCGCGCAACCCGTCCTGCCCCACGAACTCGTCGAGCCGCCGCGGGCGGAGGTTGACCTCCTCGCGCTCGTCGTCCGGCTCCGGCGCGGTGGCCAGCACCTCGTTCCGGCTCACCGGCTCACCGCGTCGCCACCGCCAGCAGGCGCAGCGCGTCACGAAGGAGGGTGTCGAGATCGCCGTCGTCGGGCAGCTCGCGCAGGACGTGGCGCACCTCGTCGGCCTCGTAGCCCAGACCGGCGAGCGCGGCCCGGAGGTCGGCGCGGGCGGGCGGCGGGCCGGAGCCGTCGCCGGTGACGACGATGGACAGGTCGGGCCCGTCCAGCACGTCGAGCCGGCTCTGCAACTCGATGAGCAGCCGCGCCGCGGTCTTCTTGCCGACGCCCGGCACCAGCGTCAGCGCGTCGGCGTCGCCGTCCACCAGCGCGCGCCGCAACGCCGACGGCGTGTGCACCGCCAGGATCGCCAGCGCCAGCGCCGGTCCGACGCCGTGCGCGCCGATCAGCGCCTCGAAGCAGTCGCGCTCGTCGCGCCCGCCGAACGCGTAGAGGCAGACCGCGTCCTCGCGCATGTGCTGGTGCGTCCAGAGGAAGACCTGGTCGCCCAGCTGACCGAGCTCGGCCAGCGTGCGCGGCGCGACCAGCGCGCGATAACCGACACCAGCCACCTCGACGACGACCTCGGCGGCGGCACCGCGCACGGCGCGGTCGAGCAGCGTGCCCCGGAGCGACCCGATCATCGACGACCGCCGGGCACCAGCGCGATCCGGCGCGCCAGCGGCGCGCTGGCGAGATGGCACAGCGCCAGCGCCAGCGCGTCGGCGGCGTCGGCCGGCCGCGGCTTCTCGGCCAGCCCCAGCAGCGACTGCACCATCCGTTGCACCTGCTCCTTCGGCGCCGCGCCGTAGCCGGCGACCGCCTGCTTCACCTCGTTCGGCGTGTACTGCGCGACCTCGGCGCCGGCCTGCACTGCCGCGGCCAGCACCAACCCGCTGGCCTGACCGACCGACATCGCGGTGCGGGCGTTGGTCTGGAAGAACAGGCGCTCGACCGCGACGGCGTCGGGCCGCAGCTCGGCCAGCAGCGCCCGGATCTCCAGGTCGAGGGCTGCCAGGCGGTCGGGCAGCGGGTCGCCCGGCGGCGTGGTGAGGACCCCGGCGGCGACGGCGCGCGGCTTCGGCCCTCCCTCGACCGCGCCGTAGCCACAGCGCGACAGCCCCGGGTCCACACCGAGCACGAACACCCGTTCGACAATAACGCGGCCCGCGGGCCACGACGCGGATACCGGGCGACGCCGATCGATCTCCTTCTCCCTCCCGACGAGTGCGGATTGCGCGCTTCAGTGGAGGCAGAAGCGCCGAAGTCGTCGCTCGAAGCCGAGGACTTTGACGATCGCGAACTCTCGACGGCGGCGGCGGACGGTGACGACGAGGGTGTGCACGACGGTCCCCAACGCCAGGAGCGCGAGCAGTCCGGCCAGGAGAATCCGCGGCTTGTCCGCAAACATCGCGTCGGGACGCGTCACATGATTCGCGTTCCGAATGATCGGTTCGCGGGTACGTCGGGAAACATGGCTCGCGAAGAGAAGCCTGCGAACAGCGACTCCGAGAGCACCGAGGAAGCGCGTGAGCTCGATCGGCTCGGCCTCGGCCCTCCCGACGCAACCGACGATGCCATCACCCACCGAGAAGAAGAAGAGCTCGAGTTGATGGAGCAACACGAGTCGAAGCTCGGCGAGCGTCTCTCAGGCGACCGTCGACCAAACTCGTGACAGGTGCGCTCGTGATCGCACGAACCGCGCGAGCACGGGCGCATCCCTTCGAATCACGCGGGCCGCGGCGGAAGTCCGCGGTGCGCTACCGATCGCCGACTCGGTTGACGTGGACCAGCGCGGCGACCAGCGCGGCGATCTCCTCGTCGGTCGCTGGCTTCCCGCGGACCACAAGGGAATACAGCATTGGGCCGCTGAGCGCCGCCGGCACGAACTCGGGCGGGATGGTCGTCGTTGCGTCGCCTCGGGCCACCGCCGCTCGGATGAGCCGGCCGATCTGTTCGGATCGGGGCCCGAAGAACGAGCGCCTGAGCTCCTCTGCCAGGCGGGGGTCTCTCAACAGGTCAGCGATGAGCGGGACCACGACGGCCCGGCGCTTCGGATCACGGAAGCTTGCTGCGTTGTCGGTCGCGACCTGTCGAAGATCTGCGATCAGGTCACCACTGTCCTTGACCTCGCCCGGGCCGGCGGGCGCCAGCAGGACTTCGTAGACCAGAAAGCCCTTGTTCGGCCACCGACGGTAGAGCGCGCCCCGGGAAACGCCAGCGCGCCGCGCCACTGCCTCGATGGTCAGCGCGTCGTAGCCGACCTCGTCGAGGAGTTCCGCGGCTGCCCGCCCCACGGCTTCATCGACTCTCGGATCGCGCGGGCGACCGCCCACTGCCGTTGACCGGTCCATCTGCCTAGATTACGGTACGGGCGTTCCGCAACATGCGCTTCGTAACTTGATCGGACAAAAGGTCGGCCGTGGGGCGCCGTGCAGTGACGATCGCGATCGGCGTGGCTGCCCTGTGCGGGCTCAGCGCGCTCGCGCCGGTCACGGCGCGTAGCGCGCCGCTCGCCAGCCCTTGTCTTGGACAACACCAAGCGCGACCCGGCACCGTGACCGTTCCGGTGGCATCACAAGGCAAGACCTATCCCGTGCTCGTGCACATCCCGCCGCGCTACGACGCCCGCCAACCCCTGGCCCTGCTCTTCAACCTTCACGGCAGCACCCAGTCCGGGGCCCGACACGAGGCCTCGACGGGCACGGACCAGACCGCGGACGCGCACGGCTTCCTGGTGGCGTACCCGGACGGCGGCGTGCCGACCACCGCGGTCCCGCTTCCACTGCCGGCCGGATACTTCTGGAACGTTCCGGGCGTCCCGCTGGTCGGGGGCGTGCCGGTGCCACCGGGATCTCGCAACGACGTGCGCTTCATCGGTGACGCGATCGGCGCGATTGCCCATCACCTGTGCGTCGACACCACGCGGGTCTACGCCACCGGTGCATCCGGTGGTGGCCGGATGGCATCGGTGCTCGCTTGTGCGATGAGCAATCGCATCGCCGCGGTCGCCCCGGTCATGGGCGTGCGAGCGGGCAACCCCGACCCGCACGACAACACTCGGCCTGACCCCGCGACGTGTGCGCCGACGCGTCCGATGCCCGTCGTGGCTTTCCATGGCGAGAAGGACACGGTGGACCCCTATGGCAACGGTGGTGAGGCGTACTGGGGTTACAGCGTTCAGACGGCGATGGCCCGATGGGCGCAAATCGACGGATGTCGCGACCCTCGCGTCTCGATCCGCATCACCGCCACGGTGACGCTCGACCGATGGTCCGGTTGCCTCGGCGGCGTGGAGTTGCGCCTCTACCGATCATCGATCGGCGGGCACACCTGGCCCGGACGACAGGAATCGGCGTTCCCTGGCACCGGAGCGGTCGACATGTCGATCAGCGCCAACGAGGTCATGTGGTCGTTCATGAAGGACGACCGCTCGCCCCCTGCCGCCGCCGGGGCCACGCGATCGCCTTGAGCGGTCGTCGCACGAACATTCCCGGTCGGTCTACTTCTACCTCCCTATGAGCGCGGATTACGCGCGGATTACGCGCTCCAGTGGAGGTAGAAGTCGATTGAGCTGGTTCATGCCTCGACCGCCTCCAAGACCGAGTCGGGGATGTCGAAGTTGGCGTAGACGTCGCCGACGTCGTCGTGGTCCTCCAGTGCGTCGATCAGGCGCAGGACCTTGCGGGCGTCGGCTTCGGATTCCAGTGCCACGACCGTCGTCGGCATCATCGTGAGGTCGGCCGAGTCGAACGCGATGTCGGCGTCTTCCAGCGCGGTCCGCAGTGCGTGCAGTTCACCCGGCGGCGACGTCAGCTGCCAGGTGTCGCCTTGGTCGGTGAGGTCCTCGGCGCCGGCCTCGAGCGCGATGAGCATCAGGTCGTCCTCGGCGATGGCGCGCGGCAGGATCACCACACCCTTGCGCTCGAACTGCCACGCGACCGCGCCGGGCTCGGCGATCGAGCCGCCGTTCTTCGAGAAGATGTTGCGCACGTCGGCGCCGGTGCGGTTGCGGTTGTCGGTGAGGCACTCGACGTACACCGCGACGCCGCACGGCGCGTAGCCCTCGTACGACACCTGCTCGTAGCGGACACCCTCGAGCTCGCCGGTCCCCCGCTTGATCGCCTTCTCGATGGTGTCGATGGGCACCGACGACGAGCGCGCCTTGTTGAACATCGTCCGCAGCGTCGGGTTCATGTCGGGGTCGCCACCGCCCTCGCGCGCCGCGACCTCGACCTGGCGGATCAGCTTGGCGAACAACTTGCCGCGCGCCTTGTCCTTCGCACCTTTCTGGTGCTTGATCGTGGCCCACTTCGAATGACCGGACATGCCTACACGCCTTTCATGAACAGTTCGTGGAGCCGCAGGTCGCCCGACAACTCCGGGTGGAACGCCGCCGCCAGCACCGGGCCCTGCCGGCACAGCACCGGGTGGTCGTCGACCGTCGCCAGCACCTCGACCGACGGGCCCACCGTCTCGACGTACGGGGCCCGGATGAACACCGCGTGGAACGGTCCGCCGGCCAGCCCGTCGATCACGACGTCGGTCTCGAACGAGTCGACCTGGCGGCCGAACGCGTTGCGGCGCACGGTGAGGTCGATGGCGCCGAAGCTCTGCTGGTCGGCGCGACCGTCGAGCACCTCGGTGGCCAACAGGATCATGCCGGCGCACGTGCCGAGTACCGGCGCGCCGTCGGCCAGCAGGGCCGCGACCGGCGCGCGCAACCCGGACGAGTCCAGCAGCTTCGACATCGTCGTCGACTCGCCGCCGGGAAGCACGAGCGCGTCGATGCCACTCAGCTGCTCGGGGGTGCGCACCTCGACGGGATCGGCGCCGAGGTCGCGAAGCACCTCAACGTGGAGGCCGACCGCTCCCTGAAGCGCGACGACGCCGACCTTCGCGCCCACCTGGCGGCCTCGGCATCAGTGACTACCAGCCCCGCTCGGCCAGCTTGACGTCGAGCTTGTCGATCTCCTCGCCGCGCATCGCCTCGCCGAGTCCCCGCGACACCTTGGCGACGATGTGCGGGTCGGTGAAGTGCGCGGTCGCCTCGACGATCGCCTTGGCGCGCGTCGCCGGGTCGGACGACTTGAAGATGCCCGAGCCGACGAACACCGCTTCGGCGCCGAGCTGCATCACCAGCGCGGCGTCGGCCGGTGTGGCGATGCCGCCGGCGCAGAAGAGCGGCACTTGCAGCCGCCCGGTGTCGTGGATCTCCTGCACCAGACCGACGGGCGCCTGGAGCTGCTTGGCCCAGCCGTAGACCTCCGCCGAGTCGGCCTGGGTGATGCGGCGGATGTCGCCGAGGATGGCCCGCAGGTGCCGCACCGCCTCGACGATGTTGCCGGTGCCGGCCTCGCCCTTCGATCGGATGAGCGCCGCGCCTTCGCTGATGCGCCGCAGCGCCTCACCGAGGTTGGTCGCACCACAGACGAACGGCACCGTGAACACCCACTTGTCGACGTGGTGCGCCTCGTCGGCCGGGGTGAGGACCTCGCTCTCGTCGACGTAGTCGACGCCGAGGGCCTCGAGCACCTGCGCCTCGACGAAGTGGCCGATGCGGGCCTTGGCCATCACCGGGATGGTGACCGCGGCCTTGATGCCCTCGATCATCGCCGGGTCGCTCATGCGGGCGACGCCACCGTCGCGTCGGATGTCCGCCGGCACCCGCTCCAGCGCCATCACCGCGACGGCACCGGCGTTCTCGGCGATCGTCGCCTGCTCGGGCGTGACGACGTCCATGATGACGCCGCCCTTCAGCATCTCGGCCAGGCCTCGCTTGACGCGATCGGTGCCGGTGGCGCGTTCCATGGCTCACATTCTAGGGACCGGAAGTGCGCTACCCGACAGTCGTTTGTGCCCCTACCGGCGGGAGCTCGACCCACGTCTGACCAGGGACGAGCGCGATCGGCTGGCCGGAGGCGTCGAGGTAGGTCGTCAGCGCGTCGGCCGTCGGCTTCGACCAGGTGCCCTTGACGACCTTGCCGTTGCTGAAGATCCACGCGTCGCCGGACCCCACGACCTGCGCCTTGAAGACCGGGTTCCCGGTGACGTCGGTGTCGCCCGGCGACGCCACGTAGCGCACGTACTGGATGATGACGTTGGTGGGCGCGATCTGCACGCCGCCCTCGACCACGTGCGGGCTCCCCTGCTCCGACCGCAGCCACGTGCCGGTCGCGGCGTCGTACTGGTACGACGCGGTGCCGAGCGGACCGAGCACCACGTTCACCGACGACGCCGGCGTGGCCGCGGCGCCGCCGAACGGCGTCCCCATCGGGAGGAAGTGGAAGAGGTCGGGCGGGTTCCGGTCGCTCTCCTTGGCCTTCACGTACAGCTTCTTGGTCGACGAGTACAGGTTGTGCGGAGCCCGCCGGCCGCTCCGCTTGTCGTACGCACTGGTGAACTCGTCGTAGCCCACGTCGCGGACCGGCGCTTGGTGCAGCAGCCCGATGAACTTCTTCGTCCCGCCCGAGTACGCGAACAGGCCGCCGAGCGGTCGCACGATGTCGGGGTCGGTCGGGCGCACGGACCGGATCGGACCGACGAGGTCCGAGTCGCGCGACTGGAACACCGCGAGGAACCGCGTGAGGCCGCCCTCGACGACCTCCTCGTACACGACGTCGGCCGCCTCGAGGCCCGACTGCGGCCGGGCGTCGGGCGCGTTCTCGATCTTGACGACGAGCACCGGTCGGTTGACCAGCTTGGCGTCGGACGACGCCAGGCCGGTCAGCGCGAAGCGCAGCGGGGCCGTCGTCGTCGTCGACGCGCCGGGGATCGACGACGACGACTTGGCCGACTTCTTGCCGCCGCCGCCACACGCCGCGGAGAGGGCGATCGCGCCGGTCAGGCCGACGACGAGGGCGCGACGGGAGAACGTCTTGGAGACCACGGGCGTCACAGCTCCTTCAGCGCGGCGATGCGTTCTTCGAGTGGGGGGTGGGTGTCGAACAGTCGGTTGACCCAGGCCATGCGGCCTTCCTCCGGCTTGCGGGCGAGCGGTGACTCGATCCAGAGATGCGCCGTCGCGGTCGACGACGACGCCACCACGGTCGTGTCCGCCTGCAACTTTTCCAGCGCCGAGATGAGTCCGGGTGGATACCGCGTGAGCGCCACCCCGCTCACGTCGGCCAACGCCTCGCGCCGGCGGCTCACCGCGAACTGCATGAGGCGGCCGACGATCGGCGCCAGCACGAGCAGCGCGATGCCCAACAGGGCCAGGATCGCCTGCGGGCCGCCCCCACCGTCGCGGTCGCGGTCCCGTTGGCGAGGCCCGCCCCACCACAGGAATCGCAACGAGAAGTCCGACAGCAGCGCGACCACCCCGACCATCGTCACCGCCAGCGTGGAGACGAGGATGTCGTAGTTCTTCACGTGGCTCAGCTCGTGGGCCAGGACACCCTCGAGCTCGACGCGGTTCATCTTCTCCAGCAGCCCGGTGGTGACGGCGACCGCGGCGTGCTTGGGGTCGCGCCCGGTGGCGAACGCGTTCGGTGCCGGGTCGTCGATGATGTACACGCGCGGCTTCGGCAGGCCGGCGGCGATGCACAGTCCCTCGACGATGTTGTGCAACCGCGCGTACTCCACCGGGTCGGCCGGGTGGGCGTGGCTCATCGCCAATGCCACCGCGTCGGACTTCCAGTACGCGGCGATCGCACCGACCGCGGTGATGGCCAGTGCGATGAACAGCCCGGCCAGCCCGAAGCCCAGCAGGAGTTGGACCGCCCACACCACCGCGCCGACGACGAGGACGAACGCCGCGATGAGCAAGACCGTGCGCCGCTTGTTCGCGGCGATCTGCTCGTACAACGGACCTAGAACTCGACCTTGACGGGTCCGCGGCTGGTGTCGTCGGCCTCGAAGTACTCGTGCGGGGTGAACCCGAACATGTTGGCGAGGATGTTCGTCGGGACGGTCTGGATCTTGGTGTTCAGCTTCTGCACGTTGTCGTTGTAGAACTGCCGGGCGTAGGCGATGCGGCCTTCGGTGGCCGTCAGCTCCTCCTGCAGCGCGAGGAAGTTCTGGTTCGCCTTCAGGTCGGGGTACGCCTCGGCCACCGCGAACAGCGACTTCAAGGCGCCGGAGATCACGTTCTCGGCCTGCGCCTGCTCGGCCGGGCCTTGGGCGCTGATCGCGTTGGCGCGAGCTTGGGTGACCGCCTCGAAGGTGCCCTTCTCGTGGCTCGCGTATCCCTTCACCGTCTCGACCAGGTTGGGGATCAGGTCGTAGCGGCGGCGCAGCTGGACGTCGATCTGGGCCCAGGCGGCGGCGACCCGGTTCCGGAGGCGGACCAGGCCGTTGTACATGCCGCCCACGATGAGGAGCAGCAGCACCACGACGACGAGCAGGATCACGACGGCGACCATCCGGCGCATCTTACGGTCAGGCGGGAGCCACGGCGCGTCACGGCCAACCGATGACTAGTCCGTCGGACCGAACGAAATGGCCCGTTCTTGCCATGGCGCGCCGCGCCGACGCGGACACAAAGTGGACAACGACGCCGGCGGGACGACTGGGAGGGACGTATGGGGATCAAGCGCATTGCCGCGGCAGCCACGGTGCTCGCGCTCGGTGGAGCCGCGGTGTCCGCCGGCGGAGCGACGGCGGCGACGAATGGCGTGGGAACGTCGATGGTGAGCACCAAGGTGCTCGGTGTCGGCGTCGGGTCCTTGTTGTCGATCAAGGCACTCACCGACGCCAGCAAGTCCACGACCGACCCGACGGTCGCAGCGCCGTCGGTCGCGTCGAGCACGCTCTCGCCGCTCAGCATCGCCTCGGCCTCGGTGTCGGCGCTCAACGTCGCCGCCCCCTCGGTGACCGTCAAGTCCACCGGCGCGACGCAATCGATCGCGGTGCCGACGGTCGGCGTGCCGGGCGCGGTGCCCGCCGCCGTCGCGACCGGCAGCGTTTCGCCCGGCACCCTCAACGCGACCGTCGACTCGGCCGGCGCGCACTCGGGCCTCAGCAGCTCCGTCACCAACCTCACCGTCGCGGGCGGCGGCATCCTCAGCCTGCCGAGCCTGACGTCGAGCCTCGGCACCAGCGCGGGCTCGGCCAATGCCAACGGCACGCGCGGCGTCGCGATGCCGAGCCTCACCGTCCTCGACCTCGGCGCGCTGCTCAAGGGCCTGGGCATCGACCCGGCGAGCCTGTCGCTCGCGACCGTGACGAACCTGGTCGGCCAGCTCGGCATCACGGTGCCCGGCCTGCCCACCACCGCGGCGCTCACCGGCGCGCTGACCAGCCTGCCGGCCGCGATCAGCGGGTTGCAGGCGACCATCGGCAGCGCCGTCGGCTCGACGCCGATCGCCGGCGTCGTCGATCCCGCGCTGGGCGGCATCCTCGGCGGGTTGGGCGGGATCGGCGGCGTTCCCACGACACCGCCGACCGCCGGCGTCACGACGGCTGACCAGGTGCTCGCCCAGATCAACGCGCTGGTCGCCCAGTTGCAGAGTCTCCTGAACTCGGCGCTCGCCGTCCTCGACGCCTCGCCGTTGCTCGCCGTCACGGGCCTCGAGGTCGGCCTGACCGCCAAGGCCGGCGACTCCCTCGCCAACTCGGCCGCTTCCGTCACCGGCAAGGTCGGTTCGGTGAAGGTCGGGTCCCTCACGGTTCCGGGCGTCGACCTGGCGGCCGCGGGCGCCAATGTCGCGGCGTTGGTGAACAGCGTGACGGCCAAGGTCTCGGGCATCCTCGGCACGATCAACCCGGCGCTCGCCAACCTGGTGTCGGTCAAGGTGCTCGAGCAGAGCAAGAGCGTCTCGTCGTCGGGCGGGTACACCCACGCGGTCGCGTCGATCACCGGCCTGGCCGCGACGGTGACGCCGCCGGCCAACCTGGCCGGGATCGTCTCGGCACTGAAGCGGGCGACCTTCCGGCGCGCGACCTACGCCGTGACCGATCCGGTGAGCAGCATCCTCGGCACCGCGGCGGCGCCACTGGCGCAGGTGACGAACGCCGCCGGCCTGGCCTCGGCGCTCGGCGTCGCCAGCGCGCTCACGAGTGGCGCCGCGATCAGCGTCGCCGAGGTGAGCGCGTCGTCGGACTTCGCGCCGACGGCCGGCGTGACGACGCCCGGCACGACGCCCGGTGAGCTGCCCCGCACCGGCACCGACACCTCACTCCTGGCCGTGTTCGGCGTGCTGTTGATCGCCACCGCCGCCGGGATCATTCGCTGGCTCCGCACTCCCACCAGAATCGACTGATCCGCCGCACCAACGTCGTCGCCGGTGGAGCCGGCTGGCGAGGAGGGGCCCGAACCCCAGCACGGGCCCCTCCTCCGCGTCCGGGGTCCGTTACCGTGCCGGCGTGCGGCGTGCGTGGGCGTTGGTCGTCGTGGCGGGGATCGCCGCCGGCTGCTCGTCGCACCCGAGGGCGAGCCCGGCGCCGCCCGGGGGCTCGTCGGGGACGACGTCGACGCAGCCCGCCAGCGCGACCGCGCCGCAGACGAGCACCACCGCCCTTGCCGGCGCCGGGACGTCGCCGGTCTCGGTGCCGGACCGGACCCCGAAGGCGGTCCTCACCGCGGTGCGAACCGCGCATCAGCCGGGCTTCGACCGCGTGGTGCTCGAGTTCCGCGACAACGCGGTGCCGGGCTGGGCGGTCTCGTCGAAGACCGGCCAGCCGGTGCAGGACGGCTCGGGCAAGCCGGTCGCGGTGGCCGGCCAGGCCTACCTCTTCGTGCGCATGGCCGATGCCGGCGAGGCCGACCCGCAGACCGGCCAGATCGTCTACACCGGCTCGACCCGCATCACGCCGGCCGACGCGGTGGTGATCACCGAGGTCGTGGCCACCGGTGACTTCGAGGGCGTGCTGTCCTGGGCGATCGGCCTGCGCACCGGCTCGCCGTTCCGGGTCAGCGAGCTGAAGGACCCGGCCCGCATCGTCATCGACATCCAGACGGGTTAGCGCACCGATTCGTAGAGGTCGACGTACTGCTCGGCCAAGCGGTCCATCGAGAACTCGGCGGCCCGGGATTCACCGGACGCGACCAGTCGATCGGCCAGCGCGTGGTCGCCGAGCACCTCCCGCAGCGCGTCGGCCAGCGCGGTGGCGTCGTCCGCGAGGACGAGGATCGCGTCCTCGCCGGGCCGGGCCACGTTGCGGTACCCCGGCAGGTCGCTGGCGACGATCGGCGTGTGGGCGGCCATCGCCTCGAGCAGCACCACGCCGAAGCTCTCGCCGAACAAGGACGGCGCGCAGAAGACGTCGGCACCGCGCAGGCGGCGCGCGACCTCGGCGTCCTCGACCCTCCCCAACCATTCGATCCGCGCGTCGGACGCGGTCGCGTCCTTCAGGCGTTGCGTGTCCGGGCCGTCGCCGCCGACCCACAGGCGGACGTCGCCGGGCAACTCGGCCATCGCGGCGAGCAGCGTCTCGAGACCCTTGCGCGGCTCGTGCCGGCCGATGAAGAAGATCGTCGGTCCGTCGGTCGGCCACGGCGTCGCTTTCGCGAAGCGCTCGACCTCGACGCCGTTGTGCAAGAGCACGTAGTCGCCGCCGAGCGCCGCGGCCGCGGTCGAGCGCGCGTCCTCCGACACCGCGACCCGGACGGTGAGCTTGCGCGCCCCCCAGCGGGTCAAGCCACGCAACCGGTCGTAGGCCATGCTCGACCCGGCGCGGTGGAAGGTGCCGATCGTCGGGCGGTCGGTGAAGAGCAGCGACGTGATCGTCGGGCCGGGGACGAGCGGCTCCTGCAGGTGCAGCACGTCGAACCCCTCGTCGCGCAGCGCGCGGATCGTGCGGAGCATGCAGGGCACGTCCGGCGCGATCGGCGCGACCGAGCCGTTCGACGCCAGCGGGATGCAGTTCCCGAGCGGGGTCACCCCGACATCAGGCGGTGGGCCGTCACACGGGCCGAGCACGCGGGCGTCGTGGCCGGCGGCCCGCAACGAGCGGGCCAGGCCGAGCGTCTGGTTCTGCACGCCGCCGGGCAAGGTCAGGCTGTACGGGCAGACCAGGCCGACGCGCACCCACGGAGCGTAGCGGCCGCGATCCCGCGAGCATCCTCGTCCTGGCGCGGCTGGGTCGAAGACGGCCGGTCGAGCCCGGTGCGGCGCGTCAGGCCTGGTTGTCGGTCGGCCAGTTCGGCTGCAGCAGGTGCCACTGCTCGGGGGCGCGGCGGATCAGCACCTCGAGCTCGTGGGCCAGCGCCTGGGTGATGCGGACGACGTCGTCGCGCAACCGGCCGCTCCCCCGCTCGACCGGCAGCGGCGGTCGGATGACGCCGTGGTGGGCGTTGCGGCCGCGGCCGAAGTACGCCGCGGTCGGCAGCAGCGGCGCGCCGGTGCGCAACGCCAGCGTCGCCGGCCCGGCGGGCAACGTCGTCGTCTCGCCGAAGAACTCGACCTCCACGCCCCCGCCGCCGATGTCGCGATCGCACAAGAGACACAACACCTCGTTGCCGTGCAGCGCGCGCAGCACCGCGCCACCGGCGCCGTCGCCCAGCGGGATGATCGACATGCCGAGGTCGCTGCGCAAGCCGACGAACCACTCGAACAGCGCCGGCGGCTCCAGCGGCTCGACGACCGCGGCGAGCTTCAGCCCCTTGCACCGGGCGACCCACGCGCCGGCCCACTCCCAGCCGCCCAAGTGGGGCAGCGCGAGGATCACGCCGTTGCCGGCGGCGACGCCCTCCTCGATGTGCTCGAAGCCCTCGACCGTCATCCCGGCGGCCAGCGCATCGGGGCTGGCATCGGGCAGCCGGAAGGCTTCGAGCCAGTAGCGCGCGTAGGAATCGAACGTCGCCCGCACCGCCCGCCGCACCGCCAGTGGCCCGAGCTGCCCACCCCGGACGCGCCGCTGGTGGCGGGCGACCATGTCGCGCCGCCCGCGCATCGCCGGGAGCAGCACGGCGCTGGCGCCGCGCGCGGTGAGGTCGGCCACCGGTCCGGGAAGCGCGCGAGCGACGCCGGCGCCGAGCCGGTACGCGTCGTACGCGGCGCGCGCTCGCCAGTCGCCC
>JAODBK010000094.1 GCA_025463925.1 Acidimicrobiales bacterium
CTCGCCCGGCGCGACGCCGGCCGCGGCGGCCAGCGCCTCGCGCCGCTCGGACGGGCGGGCCGGCAACGACGAACGCACCGACGCGAGCCACTCCGGCGAGGGCTCGACCGGCACCAGGTCGGGCTCCGGGAAGTAGCGGTAGTCGTGCGACTCCTCCTTCGACCGGCCCGACACCGTGCGGCCCTCGTCCTCCACCCAGTGCCGCGTCTCCTGGACGACGCGCGCCCCCGCCGTCACCAGCTCGACCTGGCGCGCCGCTTCGTACTCGATGGCCCGGCCCACTGACCGCACCGAGTTGAGGTTCTTGATCTCGCAGCGCGTCCCGAGCTCGTCCGATCCCGCCCGCCGCACCGACACGTTGGCGTCGACGCGCATCGAGCCCTCTTCCATGCGGGCGTCGGAGACCGCCACCGCCAGCAGCACGGCGCGCAGCTCGCGGACGTACTCCTGGGCCTGCGCCGCCGAGCGGATGTCGGGCTCGCTGACGATCTCGACCAGCGGGACGCCGGCCCGGTTGTAGTCCACCAGCGAGTATGTCGCGCCGTGGATCCGCCCGGTCTCACCGACGTGTGAGGTCTTTCCGGTGTCCTCCTCCATGTGGGCCCGCGTGATGCCGACGCGCGAGCCGTCGCCGAGGTCGAGCCGGCCACCGATGTTGATCGGGATGTCGTACTGGCTGACCTGGTAGTCCTTCGGCATGTCCGGATAGAAGTAGTTCTTCCGGTGGAAGAGGCTCGGCTGCACGGTGCAGTGCAGCGCCTCGCCGATGCGCATCGCGTACTCGACGGCGCGGCGGTTGAGCACCGGCAACGAGCCCGGGAGCCCGAGGCACACCGGGCAGATGTTGGTGTTGGGCTCGGCGCCGAACTGGTTGGGGCAGCCACAGAACAGCTTGGTGTCGGTCGACAGCTCGCAATGGACCTCGAGCCCGACGACGATCTCCCAGCCGTCGATCACGTGAGGCTCCTCTCCAACGCCGCCGCGACGCGGAAGAGCACCGGCTCGCCGAGCGCCGGCGCCAGCACCTGCACGCCGACCGGCAGTTCGTCGGCACCCGTGCCGTAGGGCACCGAGATCGCCGGGTGACCGGCCAGGTTCGACGGGATGGTGAACACGTCGGACAGGTACATCGACAGCGGGTTCTCCGACTTGGCACCGAACGGGAAGGCCACCGTCGGCGCGGTCGCGCCCAGCAGCACGTCGAACGACTCGTAGGCCCGCTCGAAGTCCCGGATGATCAACGTCCGCACCCGTTGCGCCTGGCCGTAGTACGCGTCGTAGTACCCGGCCGAAAGCGCGTACGTGCCGAGCATGATGCGCCGCTTCACCTCGGCTCCGAACCCCGCGGCTCGCGTCCTCGTGTACATCTCCGTGATGTCGTCGCCGTCGACCCGCAGGCCGTAGCGGACGCCGTCGTACCGGGCCAGATTGCTCGACGCTTCGGCCGGCGCGATGAGGTAATACGCCGACAGGCCGTGCACCGCCGACGGCAGCGACGCGTCCTCGACCTTGGCGCCGGCGTCGGCGAGCGCCGCGGCCGCGGCGTCGACCCGCGCCCGGACGTCGGTGTCGCAGCCGTCGATCAGCTCGCGCGCGACGCCGACGCGCACCCCCTCCACACCGGCGGCCAGGCCGTCCACGACGCCGGGCAAACCTCCGGGGATCGACGTCGAGTCACGCGGGTCATGCCCGCCGATCGCCTCCAGCAGGACGGCGGCATCCTCGACCGTCGACGCGAACGGCCCGACCTGGTCGAGCGACGACGCGAACGCGATGAGGCCGTAGCGCGACACCCCGCCGTACGTCGGCTTCATGCCGACCACGCCGCACAACGCCGCCGGTTGCCGGATCGACCCGCCGGTGTCGGAACCGAGCGCGAGCGACGCGAAACCGGCGGCCACCGCGGCCGCGCTCCCGCCGCTCGACCCCCCCGGCACGCGCGACGGATCGTGCGGGTTCCGAGTGGGGCCGAAGGCCGAGTTCTCGGTCGAGCTGCCCATGGCGAACTCGTCGAGGTTCGTCTTGCCGACGACCACCGCGCCGGCGCGCTGCAGCCGCGACACGACGGTGGCGTCGTACGGCGGTCGCCAGCCCTCGAGGATGCGCGACGAGCACGTCGTCGGTACACCCCGCGTGCACAGGTTGTCCTTCAGCGCGACCGGGACGCCGGCGAGCGGCAGGCCTTCGCCTGCGGCCACGCGCTCGTCGACGCGCGCCGCGGCGGCGCGAGCGTCCCCGGCCATCAGGTGGTTGAAGGCGTGCAGCTCGCTCTCGCGCGCCGCGATGCGGGCCAGGTGCTCCTCGACCACCTCGACCGCCGACCGCTCGCCGGCGCGTACCGACGCCGCCAGTGCCACCGCGGTGGCGGTCGCCGGTGTCGTCACGGTGCCTCGCCGAGGATGCGGGGCACCCGGAACATCCCGGCCTCGATCGCCGGTGCCTGGGCCAACACCTCGTCGCGGTCGAGGCACGGGGTGACGACGTCGTCGCGCAGGACGTTGACCAGCGGCAGCGGATGCGCGGTCGGCGGCACGTCGGCGATGTCGAGCGCCTCGACGTCGGCGGCATGGTCGAGCACCGCGGCGAGCTGCTCGGTGAAGCGGTCGAGCTCCTCGTCGGTGACCGCCAGCCGGGCCAGCCCGGCTACGTGGGCCACGTCGTCGCGCGAGAGGCGGGCACCCATGGACCGGCATCGTAGGAGACGGCTGTCCACGTCCCCGCCGGTTTCCGGCTTTGCCGGGGCACGGGCCCGGCCGGCGAGTCAGCCCGCGGTCACCTTGCGGGCGAACTCGACCGCCCGCCGCTCGATCTCGTCCTTGTCCCAGTCGACGGTGGCGACGTGGAAGCTGCGGTCGAGCACGATCCGCTCCACCGGACCGGCCACCTTGGCGGCCAGCACGTCGGACGACACCGGCGGCACCACGTGGTCGTTGGTGCTGGTGACGATCAGCACCGGGCAGGTGATGTCGCCGAGCCGCGGCACCAGCTCGTCGCTCTGCTCGACGAACGAGAGCAGCGGCCTGATCGGCGTGGCGCCGTACGCGCCGAGCTCCTCGGTGCCGGGCTTGGCGATGTCCCCGCCGACCGCCGGCATCACCTCATGGCCCTGCTCGAGCATCGTCCGCAGCATGGCGAGGAACGATTCCGCCGGTGGGTCGACGGCGGCGTTGATGGCGACGATGCCGGCGATCTCGGGATGCCGCTCGGCGAGCCAGACCGTGAGGGTGCCGCCCATCGACAGGCCGGCGACGACGACCTTGTCGCTGCGACCGGCCAGGTCCTGGTACGCCGCTTCGACGGTCGCCGACCAGTCGGCCCACGACGTCGTCTGCAGGTCCTCGACGGTGGTGCCGTGGCCCGGGAGGCGCGGCAGCTCGACCGCGAAGCCGGCGTCGGCGAAAGCCTGGGCCAGGCCACGCATCGAGTGCGGGTTGCCGGTGAACCCGTGGATCACGAGCGCGCCGTGCGGGCCGCCCGGTGCGGAAAACGGCTCGCAACCAGCGATGACAGGCGAATCAGACATACGGATCCTCCGGGCCGTAGGGATGGGCCCACCACTCGTCGGGGGTGGGCGCCGGGGTCGGGTCCTCGTAGATGCAGTCCACCGGGCACGCCGGCAGGCACTTGCCACAGCCGGAGCAGAGCTCGGGCACGATGATCACGTCGATCCCGTGGTTGAAGATCGCGCCGAACTGGTCCGGGCAGTGGCGCAGGCACGCGTCGCAATTGATGCACTCCGACATCTCGATGCGCACCACCGGGAGCTTCCACTTCGGGTTGCGCTCGCGGGTTGCCACGCGCTCCTGACGGGTGCCCGCGGCCATGCCAGAAGGCTACGTCAGCGGTTGCGGGCGGCCGGCCCGCGGCCGGGCGAAGCGACCGATGCCGCCGACCACCGTCGCCGGCGCTGCCGCGGTCGTGGAACCCGGCGCCCCGCCGAGTGAGCCGAGCAGCCGCGGCCCTCGCGACTCGGCGCCGCCGAACCACCAGAGCGCGGCGGCCAGCAGGGCCAGCATCATCGCCGCCAACACGCGCTGCCGGCGCGAGTCGGGCGCTTTCGCGAGGACGGCGTTGGCCGCCGGGTTGCTCCCGCCGGCGACGCTCGGCGCGGTCCGGGCCCGCGCTCGCGGCCGCGCCGGCACGG
>JAODBK010000027.1 GCA_025463925.1 Acidimicrobiales bacterium
CGCGGACGGCGGCCGGCCGGCCCACGGCGCCTCGCCCCCCGGCCGCGTGACCGGCGGGCGTGGGATGTGCTGTCGGGGCGTACGGGCCGGCTCGCGGCTCAGGTGCCGGCCGCCTCGGCCGACTCGGCCGTCGCCGCCGCCTCGGTGGCCGCGGCCGCGAGCGCGTCGAGCAGCTCGCGCATGCCGGCGGTCTTCAGGTTGGCCAGCGTCCGGCCCGGCGGCGTCTCGGCCCGCTCCCACTCCATCCAGTACGCGAGCAGCTTGACGGGATCGGGGGGCGGGCGGTCCATGGCGTTCGACATTACGCGGACCGGCCGGGCTTCCCGCCCGGCCGGTGACGCAGCATCACGATGGTTGGCTCGCCGTCACATCATCCCGCCCATGCCGCCCATGCCACCCATGCCGCCCATCCCACCCATGGCGGCCGCCGCGGCCGCGGCGTCGCCCTTGTCGGGCTTGTCGGCGACGACGGCTTCGGTAGTGAGCAGCAGAGCTGCGATGGAGCTGGCGTTCTGCAGTGCCGAGCGGGTGACCTTCGCCGGATCGATGACCCCGGCCTTCACCAGGTCCTCGAACGCGCCGGTGGCGGCGTTGAGGCCGACGTTGCCGCTCTCGGACTCGACCTGGCGCACCATCACCGAGCCTTCGAAGCCGGCGTTCATGGCGATCCACTTCAACGGCTCTTCGAGGGCCTTGCTGACGATGGCGGCGCCAGTGGCCTCGTCACCGTCGAGCTTGAGCTTCGCGATGGCACCCCGGGCGCGAAGCAGCGCAGTGCCACCGCCGGGGACGATGCCCTCCTCGATGGCGGCACGAGTCGCGGACAGCGCGTCCTCGATGCGGTGCTTCTTCTCCTTGAGCTCGATCTCGGTGGCGGCGCCGACCTTGATCAGCGCGACCCCGCCGGAGAGCTTGGCCAGCCGCTCCTGCAGCTTCTCGCGGTCCCAGTCGGAGTCGGTGTCGTCGATCTCGCGCTTGATCTGCGCGATCCGGCCCTTGACCTCTTCGGCCGAGCCACCGCCTTCGACGATCGTGGTCGTGTCCTTGGTGATGGTGACCTTGCGGGCCTTGCCGAGGATGTCGAGCGTGATGTTGTCGAGCTTGAGCCCGACCTCTTCACTGACGACCTGGCCACCGGTGAGCACCGCGATGTCCTGCAGCATCGCCTTGCGGCGATCACCGAAGCCCGGGGCCTTCACCGCGACCGACGTGAACGTGCCGCGGATCTTGTTGACGACGAGCGTCGCCAGCGCCTCGCCCTCGACGTCCTCGGCGATGATCAGCAGCGGGCGCCCGGCCTGCATGACCTTCTCCAGCACCGGCAGCAGATCGTGCACGGAGCTGACCTTCTGGTTGGCGATCAGGATGTAGGGCTCCTCGAGCACCGATTCCTGACGCTCCGGATCGGTGACGAAGTAGGGCGACAGGTAGCCCTTGTCGAACTGCATGCCCTCGGTGAAGTCGAGCTCCATGCCAAAGGTGTTCGACTCCTCGACGGTGACGACGCCGTCCTTGCCGACCTTGTCGATGGCGTCGGCGATGACCTCGCCGATCGACGGGTCGGCCGCCGAAATGGCCGCGACCTGGGCGATCTCGCTCTTGTCGTCGACTTCCTTGGCCTGGCTCTTGATCGACTCGACCGCGGCTGCGACCGCCTTCTCGATGCCCCGCTTCAGTGACAGCGGGTTGGCGCCGGCGGCGACGTTGCGCAGTCCCTCGCGCACGAGCGCCTGGGCCAGCACGGTGGCGGTGGTGGTGCCGTCGCCTGCGACGTCGTTGGTCTTGGTGGCGACTTCCTTCACCAGCTGGGCCCCGGCGTTCTCGAACGGGTCCTCCAGCTCGACCTCGCGCGCGATCGTCACGCCGTCGTTGGTGATGGTCGGCGCGCCGAACTTCTTCTCGAGGACGACATTGCGCCCGCGCGGCCCGAGCGTCACCTTGACCGCGTCGGCCAGCTTGTTGACGCCGGCTTCGAGCCCGCGGCGCGCGTGCTCGTCGAACTTCAGCATCTTTGCCATGGGCCCCTACTTCTTCTTCTTGCTGTCGGCGATGGCGAGGACGTCGCGGCCGGTGAGGATCAGCAGGTCCTCGCCCTCGACCACGATCTCGGTGCCGCCGTACTTGCTGTAGACGACGGTGTCGCCCACCTTCACGTCCATCGGGATCAGATCGCCCGTGTGCTCGGAGCGGCGGCCCGGGCCGACGGCCAGAACCTCACCCTGCTGGGGCTTCTCCTTGGCGGTGTCGGGGATGACGATCCCGCTCACCGTGGTCTCTTCCGCCTCGTTGGGGCGGACGACGATGCGGTCCTCCAGCGGCTTCAGGTTCATTTGCTCGGCGCCTCCGGCGTTAGCACTCTCGGTTACCGAGTGCTAACGATACCCGCCAGGCCAGCACTCATCAACCGAGACTGCTAACCGAGCGCCAGCCGCAGGTTCGGCGCCGCGCCGAGCGCCAGCGAGGACGGACCGTCGGACCGCAGGCGCCAGTAGCCGGCGGCGGCCACCATCGCGGCGTTGTCGGTGCACATCGACCGGCTCGGGAGGTAGCAGCGGATGCCGTCCTCCATCGCGGCGTCGAGCGCCCGCTCGCGCAGCAGCGAGTTGGCCGCGACCCCGCCGGCGAGGCACAGCCCGCGGGCACCGGTCTCGCGCACCGCCCGCCGGGCCTTGTGCACGAGCACGTCGACCACCGCCCGTTGGAACGACGCCGCCACGTCGGCCGTCGCCAGGCCCGGGTGCTTGCGCACGTGGTTGATCACCGCGGTCTTCAGACCGCTGAACGAGAAGTCGAACCCGTCGTCGAGCATGGCGCGGGGGAAGTCGACCGCGGCCGGGTCGCCTTCCATCGCGACGCGGTCCACCGCCGGGCCGCCGGGGTAGCCGAGCCCCAGGAAGCGGGCGACCTTGTCGAACGCCTCGCCGGCGGCGTCGTCGACGGTGGTCCCGAGCAGCCGGTACCGCGCGTGGCCCTCCATCGCGATGAGCAACGTGTGGCCGCCGGACACCAGCAGGACGACCAGCGGCGGTTCGAGGTCGGGCTCCTCGAGGAACGACGCGTAGAGGTGGGCCTCGAGGTGGTTGACGCCGACGAACGGGACGCCCCACACCAGCGACAGCGCTTTGGCCGCGCTGATGCCGACGAGCAGCGATCCGACCAGGCCGGGCCCGATCGTGGCCGCGACCGCGTCGACGCCGTCGCCGTCGATGCCCGCCTCGACGAGGGCCTCGGCGACCACCGGCGTGAGCAGCTCGACGTGGGCGCGGCTCGCGATCTCCGGCACGACCCCGCCGAAGCGGGCGTGCAGGTCGACCTGGCTCGAAACGACCGACGACATGACGGCGGCGCCGTTGGCGACGACGGCGGCCGCGGTCTCGTCGCAGGACGTCTCGATGCCGAGGACGACGGTTGGCTCGGCGCGCTCGTCCGTCACCATTGGGGCGACTCGTCGATCAGCGTGGTTCCCGGAACCGAGGCGTCGATGTTCGACAACCGCGTTTCGTACGCATCGGCGTCGATGTCCTCGGCCCACATCACCAGCGCATCCTCGTTGGTCTCGACGTAGTAGTTCTTCCGCATGCCCGCGGGCGCGAAGCCGAACTTGCGGTAGAGGTCCTGCGCGCCGTTGTTGCTGACCCGCACCTCCAGAGTGAGCGCGGTGGCCCCGCGCCGCCGCGCCTCGCGGGCCAGCACGAGCATCAGGCGCGTCGCGATCTTGTGCCGGTGGAACACCGGATCGACCGCGATGGTGGTCACGTGACCGTCGTCGACGGTGAGCATCAGCCCGGCGTAGCCGACGACCAGGCCGTCGACCCGCGCGACGTAGTACGCGCGCGTCGACCGCAGCGCGAGCTCGGACATGAACAACGAGAGCGACCACGGGCGCGGGTACACCTGGCTCTCGATGTGCAACACGGACCGGAGGTGCCGCCGCCGCATCGGCACGATCTGCACGGCGAGCGCCGCCTGACCCGGACGCCGGTCGACCGGTGCCTGCGGCATCAGCTGGCTTCCGCGGCGTCGCGCCGCTCCCAGTTGATCTCGGCGTCCGCCTTGCGAAGGTAGAACGGCTCGAGCTCCCACGTGGGCACGAACTCCTCCCGCAGGGCGCGAGCGTGGGCCAGCTCGACCAGTGCCGACGCCGAGGGGTACGCGAAGCCGGCATCGCCGAACTCGATCCCGCCGACCTCGCCGAGGGTGCCGGCGTAGCGGTGGGCGCCGTCGCCGACGAGCAACGATTCGTGCCCGGTGGCCAGGAGCTCCGACGCGAGGTCGTCGGCCGTCCCGACCTGGTAGCCGCTCTGCCGCTGCACGCCGCCGGGCACCTGCCGGTAGAACGCGTAGAACAGCTCGGACCGCCGCGCGTCGATGGCGGCGACGATGAGCTTGCTGGTGTGCCGCACCGGGAAGGCCAGGAGGTCGAGGCTCGACACGCCGATCATCGGCACCCGCAGCGCCTGGGCCATGGCCTTGGCGGTGGCGACGCCGACGCGCAGCCCGGTGAAGAGTCCCGGGCCGATGTCGACCGCGATCGCTCCGATCTCCTTCAGCTCGATGAGGGCCTGCCGGCAGGTGAACTCGATCGCCGGCGCCAGCACCTCGGCGTGGCGACGGCCGCGCGAGACGTGGAACTCGGCCAGCACGCCCTCGTGACCGCCGATGGCGCAGCCGGCCTGCAACGTCGCGGTCTCGATGCCGAGGATCAGCACGTCACACGGTCCAGCGCTCGAGTGCGCGCCCGATGGCGTTCATGCGCGCCGACCACGACGCGCCGACCGACCGCAGCCGCACCGCGCGCTCGTCGTCGCCGTCGCCGAAGTCGAGGTCGACGTGGAGGAAGTCGGCCGGCAGCACCGGCGCGACGACGTCGCCCCATTCGACCAGCGCGACCATGCCGGCGTCGAGCATCTCGGGGAGGCCGAGCTCGACGACCTCCTGCATGCGATCGAGCCGGTACACGTCGACGTGGAGCAGTGGCACCCGCGCGTCGTCGTACTGCCGCATGAGGGTGAACGTCGGGCTGGTGATCGGCTCGTCGATGCCGAGGGCCCGACCGAAGCCCTGCGCGAACGCCGTCTTGCCGGCGCCGAGGTCGCCGCTGAGCAAGATGACGTCGCCCGGCTTGGCGAACATGGCCAACTCGCCGGCGAGGGCTCGCGTGTCGTCCACCGACTTGCTGTGGGCGCGGATCATGCCGGGGCCGCCGCCCGGAGCTGCTCCAGCGCGAGCTTGGCCCGCACCAGGTCGGCGCGCATCTGCGCCTCCGGTTCGGCGCCGCCGCGCAGCACCGCCGCCGGATGGAACGTGGGGATGAGCACGCCGGAGCGGTACGGATAGGTCCGGCCCCGCAGCTTGGTGATGCCGGTCGTCGTGTCGAGCAGCAGCTTCGACGCGAAGTTGCCGAGGGTGACGACGACCTTGGGGTCGATGAGGTCGAGCTTGCCCTCCAACCAGGGCCGGCAGGCCTCGATCTCGGCGGGCAGCGGGTCGCGGTTGCCCGGCGGCCGGCAGCAGACGACATTCCCGATGTAGCAGTCGTTCCTCGTCAGGCCCATCTCCTGCAGGACGAGGCGGTCGAGGAGCTGGCCCGACCGGCCGACGAACGGCTTGCCCTGCTTGTCCTCCTCCGCGCCGGGGCCTTCGCCCACGAACATCACGTCGGCGTCGGGATTGCCCACCCCGAACACCACTTGGGTGCGGCCGGCCGCGAGTGGGCACCGGACGCAGGCCGAAGCATCCGCCTCGAGCTCGGCCAGCGTGGGCATGGGCTGAAATGCTACCGCCGGTCGTCGTCCGAGCCCGGCCCGACCGCGACCCGGACGGCCGCCGTGACCGCGGCGGCGGCGAGCAGGCGGACGTGGTCCACCACGGCCTCGACCGCCCCGCACGACGCCGCGACCAGCGCGTCACCGTCGGCCCGGGCGTGCACCGGGGACAGCGCCCGGGCCAGGCCGTCGTGGCCCGACTGGGCGACGAGCAGGCAGCCCGTCTTGTCGAGTGCCGCAGTGGTGGCGATCACGCCGATCGTCGTGTTGGCGAATGGCTGCTCCTCGGCGGGCACCCGGGGCCAGTCGAGCGCCGGCGCCTCGCCCGGCCCGAGCACGTCGCCGAACGCGTTGACGACGACCAGCGCCCCGACCACCAGGTCGCCGGCCGCGAACGACGCGGTGCCGACGCCGCCCGGACGCACCGCGTCGGGCCCGCGCCACTTGCCGACCGTGGCGCCGGTGCCGC
>JAODBK010000028.1 GCA_025463925.1 Acidimicrobiales bacterium
GCTGGCCGCCGCGGTCGAGTCGCTGGTCGCGCGGATCAGCGAGCTCGAGCGCCGGTCGGCCGACACGCGGGCCGCGCTCGACCGGCTCGCGGGCGCGCTGGCGGCCACCACCGACCTGGCCGAGATCGTCGCCGCGGTCGTGGAGACGGCGACGCTGTCGTTGGGTCCGGTCGCCGCGGTGTTCTATGCCGCGGCCGGCGGCCGGCTGATCCCGCGCGCGTCCCGGCCCGACGGTGCGGTGACGGTGGAGTTGCTCGAGGGCGAGGGCCTGGCCGGCGCGGCCGCCAACGCCGGCAAGCCGGTCACCTGGCCCGGCCCGATCGGGCTGTCGCCGTCCGAGCCGGCCGAGCCGGCTGCGATCGCGGTTCCGATCGGCGTGCGGGGCCGGCCGTTCGGCGTGGTGGCGCTGTACGGCCGCCGACCGGGTCGGCCGCCGACGTTCGATGCCGACGACCTCTCGCTGCTGCGCAGCCTGGTGCGCCAGGCCGAGGTCGTCGCCGAGAACGCGTGGTTGTACGACGAGGCCAAGCGGCTCTCGATCACCGACGGCCTCACCGGCGTGTGGAACCGTCGCCAGTTCGACCTGCGAGCCAGCGAGGAGAATCACCGTGCGACTCGCTTCGACGAGCCGTTCGGGGTAGTGCTTGTCGACATCGACCACTTCAAGAACGTCAACGACGTCCACGGGCACCAGGCGGGCGACGCGGTGCTCGTCGACCTGGCCCGCCGACTCACCGAGGCGACCCGTGAGGTCGACGTCGTGGCGCGCTACGGCGGTGAGGAGTTCGCGCTCATCCTTCCCAAGACGCCGTTGGACGGTTCGGTGGTGCTGGCCGAGAAGGTGCGCGATGCGATCGCCAGTGAGCCGTTCCTCGTGGACGGAACGTCGATATCGGTGACGATCTCGGTCGGCGTCGCCGCCTACCCGGACCACGGGAAGACGGTGCACGAGCTGGTGGCCAGCGCGGACGCCGCGCTCTACCGGGCGAAGACCGGCGGCCGGAACCGAGTCGAGGAGGCGCAGCCATGACGAGCGCGGTCAGCAAGGCGGTCATCCCCGCCGCCGGGCTGGGGACGCGCTTCCTCCCGGCGACCAAGGCCCAGCCGAAGGAGATGCTGCCGGTCGTGGACAAGCCGGCAATCCAGTACGTGGTCGAGGAGGCGGTCCGGGCGGGGATCCGCGACATCTTGATCATCACCGGTCGCGGCAAGCGGAGTCTCGAAGACCACTTCGACCGGTCGTTCGAGCTCGAGCACTACCTCGAAACGGGCGGCAAGCTCGAGCAGCTCGCGCAGATGCGCGAGATCGCGGAGATGGCCGACATCCACTACGTCCGCCAAGGTGAGCCGCTCGGCCTCGGCCACGCGGTCGCGGCGGCGCGGCAGCACGTCGGCCACGAGCCGTTCGTCGTCATGCTCGGCGACGACATCATGGTCGACGACTCGAACGTCCTCACCGACATGGTGTCGGTTTACGAGCGCTACGGCCGCTCGGTGGTCGCGCTCAAGGAGTTCCCGCGGGCCGAGATCTCGGCCTACGGCTGCGTGACGCCCGAGGCGGTCGACGACACCCTCGTGCGGGTGCTCGGCATCGTCGAGAAGCCGGCGCCCGAGGACGCGCCGTCGAACCTGGCGGTGATGGGCCGCTACGTCTTCACACCGGAGATCTTCGACGCCATCGATCGCGTGCCGCCCGGCAAGGGCGGCGAGATCCAGCTCACCGACGCCATGGCGCTGCTGCTGCAGGAGCAGACGATCTACGGCTACGTGTTCGAAGACGGCCGTTACGACATCGGCAAGAAGCTCGACTACCTCCGCGCCACCGTCGAGCTCGCCATCGAGCGCGAGGACCTCGGCCCGGAGTTCACCGCGTTCCTCGTCGACCTGGTGCAGCGCAAGAAGCTGGTGTGATCCCGCTCGAGGAGGCCCGCCGAGCGATCCTCGCCGAGTGCCAGCCGCTCCATCCGCGAGCGGTGCCGCTGGCCGACGCGCTCGGCTGCGCGACGTCGGTGGCGGTGACGTCCGACGAAGCGGTGCCGCCGTTCGCCAACACCGCGGTGGACGGGTTCGCGGTACTGGCGGCCGATGTCGCTGCGGTACCGGTGACGCTCGCCGTCGTCGCCACCTTGCCGGCGGGCGCCGATCCGGCCGGCTTGCACGCCGACCCAGGCCAGGCGATCCGCATCATGACCGGCGCGCCGATGCCCGACGGCGCCGACGCGGTCGTGATGGTGGAGGACACGACGGTCGACGACGAGAAGGTCACGATCTCGCGCGCCGCCAAGCCCGGCGACCACGTCCGCCCGCCGGCCGAGGACGTCGCGCCCGGTGATGTCGTGTTCGGCCCGGGCACCGAGCTGACCGCCCGTCACCTCGGCGTGCTGGCGTCGATCGGCTTCCAACGGGTGCCGGTGCATCCGCGACCGCGCGTCGGCGTGCTGTCGACCGGCGACGAGTTGGTCGCCGACGGGCGCCCGCTGCGGCCCGGCCAGATCCGCGACACCAACCGGCCGATGCTGCTGGCGCTGGTCGAGCAGGCGGGGTGCACCGCGGTCGACCTCGGCCTGGTCGCCGACGACGAGGCCGCGGTCACCGAGGTGATCGAGCGAGGTCTGGCCGAGTGCGATGCGCTGGTGACGAGCGGCGGCGTCAGCATGGGCGACTTCGACTACGTCAAGGTCGTGCTCGAGCGCATTGGTCGCATGCATTGGTGGCAGATCGCGATCAAGCCGGCCAAGCCGTTGGCGTTCGGCGTCGTCGGTGGCGGCGTGGATGGCGGCAAGCCGGTGTTCGGGCTGCCGGGCAACCCGGTGTCGTCGCTCGTCAGCTTCGAGCTGTTCGCCCGCCCGGCCCTCCGCAGGATGATGGGCCACCGCCAGCTCGACCGGCCGCGGGTCAAGGCGATCGCCGACGAGCCGTTCCGGCGGCGGCCCGACGGCAAGCTCCACCTGGTGCGGGTGTCGGCCACGTTCGAGGGCGACGGGCGGGTGCACGTGCGGTCGTCGGGTGGGCAGGCGTCGAACCTGCTGCGGGCGATGGCGCTGGCCAACGCCCTGGCGCTCGTGCCCGACGGCGAGGGCTTCGAGGCAGGGGCCGACGTGGAGGCGCTGCTCCTCTCGTAGAATCGGCATTCCGTATGGAGCTCACCTGGCAGGCCGCGCTGTTCGACGAGCCGTCGGTCGAGGTCGCCCGTCGCGATCTGGACGCGACGGCGTGGGTCGAGCACGCGCCCGGGTGGCTCGCCCGGCCCGACGACCTGTTCGCCGAGCTGGTCGCCGGCGGCGAATGGCGACAGAAGGACCGGTGGATGTACGAGCAGCGGGTCACCGAGCCACGGCTCACCACGGTGTGGCCGATCGACGCGCTTCCGGGTCGGCTGGTCGACGTGCGGTGCTGGCTCGACGGCCGCTACCGCGTGGAGTTCGACTCGTGCTTCGTCAACCTCTACCGCGACGGCGCCGACAGCGTCGCGTGGCACCGCGATCGGGTGCACCGCGAGATGGCCGAGCCGGTCGTGGCCATCGTGTCGCTCGGTGAGCGGCGCCCGCTCCGGCTGCGGCCGCGGGGCGGCGGCCCGTCGTTGAAGTTCGAGCTCGGCCAAGGCGATCTGTTCGTGATGGGCGGCACCACTCAGCAGACGTGGGAGCACTGCGTGCCCAAGCGGAAGGCCGCCGCGCCGCGCATGAGCGTGACGTTCCGCCACAGCAAGCCGGGCGCGTACGAGGTCGCGGCGTGAGCGCGCCGGCGCCGCTGGTCGACGGCCACGGCCGCACCGTGCGCGACCTGCGCATCTCGGTCACCGACCGCTGCAACTTCCGGTGCACCTACTGCATGCCGCACGAAGGGATGGTGTGGCTGCCGCGCGACGAGTTGCTGACGTTCGAGGAGCTCGAGCGGGTCGGGCGGGTGTGTGTCGAGCGGTTCGGCTTCGACTCGATCCGCATCACCGGCGGCGAGCCGACGGTGCGGGCCCATCTGCCCCTGCTGATCGAGAAGCTGGCCCGGCTCGGTGTCGACCTGGCGATGACGACGAACGGGGCGACGCTCGCGCTGATGGCCGCCGACCTGAAGCACGCCGGGCTGCACCGGGTGAACATCAGCCTGGACTCGCTTCAGGCCGAGCGGTTCCAGCAGATCACGGCCCGCGACGCCATGGACCGGGTCCTCGAGGGGATCGACGCCGCGCTGGTCGCCGGGCTCGCGCCGGTGAAGATCAACTGCGTGCTCGTGCGGGGCGTCAACGACGACGAGGTCGTCGACTTCGCGCGCTTCGGTCGCGAGAAGGGCGTCGGCGTCCGGTTCATCGAGTTCATGCCGCTCGATGCCCAGGGCGAGTGGGGGATGGAGAAGGTCGTGCCCGCGGCGGAGGTCGTCGCCGCCATCGACGCCGCGTTCCCGCTGGAGCCGATCAGCGAGCGGGCCGGCCAGCCGGCCGAACGGTGGCGGTACCGCGACGGCGCCGGCGACGTCGGCGTGATCGCCAGCGTGACCCGACCGTTCTGCGGCGATTGCGATCGGGTGCGGCTCACCGCCGAGGGCCAGTTCCGCAACTGCCTCTTCGCCACGAAGGAGACCGATCTGCGGACGCTGCTCCGCGGCGGCGCGACCGACGACCAGCTGGCCGACGCGATCGCGGTCGACGTCGCCGGCAAGTGGGCCGGTCACTCGATCGGGCGGGTCGAGTTCATCCGGCCGAATCGGAGCATGAGCCAGATCGGCGGGTAACCCGCGCCACTAAGCTCTCCGCCATGCCCGCTGACCGTGGCCTCACCCATCTCGACCCGTTGGGCCGGGCCCGCATGGTCGACGTCACGCCCAAAGAGGCGACGCACCGCCGGGCCGTCGCCCGCTGCAAGGTGTTCATGCAGCCCGAGACGGTGAACAAGGTGGCCAGCACCGAGATCTCGAAGGGCGATGTGCTGCAGGTCGCGCGCGTGGCCGGGATTCAAGCGGCCAAGCAGACGCCGAACCTGATCCCGCTGTGCCACCCGCTGCTCGTGGGGTCGGTGTACGTGAACTTCACGCTGGCCGACGACCACATCGAGGTCGAGTGCCAGGTGGACACCGTCGACCGCACCGGCGTCGAGATGGAGGCGATGACCGCGTGTTCGATCGCCGCGCTCACGATCTACGACATGTGCAAGTCGACCGACCGGTCGATGATGATCAGCGAGCTGACGCTGTGGGAGAAGACGGGCGGCCGGTCGGGCACCTACCGTCGTGCGCTCGATAGTTAGCGGATGGTACACTCCGGCTAGCAAGAAATGGCGTCCGGCTTTTGGCTTGGGGTATGAAATCGCTGGCCCGCGGGCGGGGTCCACATCCACCACCCTGCCTCCACGCGGCAGTACGGTCGCCGACACGCAAAGGTAGGTCGAGGAGCGTTGACCATCGTGGTGCTGCTGATCCTCGCCGTGCTCTGGGCGGCGATGTTGGTACCGCCGTATCTCCGCAACCGCGCCGAGGCGCGGCCGGCGGATTCGATCGGCGCCTTCCGGCGGCAGATGTCCACGATCTCGCGGACGGGTCCGGGTGCTCCCGGCGTCCCGTTCATGGCGGCCCGCCGGGCGGCGTTCACCGCCGCGGGGCCGCTGGCGAGTCTGGCCGGCCCGACGGCGGGGGTTCGCCGGAGTGCCGGTCCGGGTTCGTCGTCGTCCTCGGCCCTGTCACGGGCCCGGCGTCAGAAGCGGCGCCGCGACGTCTTCTCCTTCCTCTTGGCGGCGATGGTCATCTCGTTGGTGCTGGCGTTCGTCGCACCGGTCATGCTGCTCGTGCACCTGGCGGTCGACGCGCTGTTCGTGCTGTACGTGGGTGTGCTCATCCGCACGCGCAACGCCGCCGCCGAGCGGGAGATGAAGGTGCGCTTCCTGCCGGGCACCGGGCCGTCGGTCGAGCCGCTGCTGCTCCGGCGCTCGGCCAACTGAGCTGACGACCCCCGACGAGCTGCATCGTCTCGTCGACGAGGCGCGCCTCACCCTCGACACCGCCAACGCGGCTCGCGAGGTCGCCATCCCGGCCTGCCGGCGCGTGGTCCGCCTGGCCAGCGCGTCGATCCGCGCCGTGCACCGCGGCGAGGCGTCGTCCGCGGCGTCGCTGGCCGCCGACTCCGAGGCCGCGCTGCGCGAGGCCCAGTCGGCGCTGACCCCGTGGCCGGTGCTGGCCGCGTCGGGCCCGCTGGCCGACGCCGAGAAGGAGTACGCCGAGGCCCGGCTGTGCGCGGCGTTGGTCGACGGTTCGTCGGCGCTGCCGTCGGCCGCGCGTCTCGGCGTCGCGGCGTCGGCGTGGCTGAACGGCCTGGCCGAAGCGGCATCCGAGTTGCGGCGCAACTGTCTCGACCGGCTGCGCGAGGGTGACATCGCCCGCGCCGAGCAGCTGCTCGGCGCGATGGACGACGTCTACTCCCAGCTCGTCACCGTCGACCACCCCGACGCCGTGACCGCCGGCCTGCGCCGCACCACCGACGCGCTCCGTGCCGTCCTCGAGCGCACTCGCGGCGACCTCACCGTCACCGTCGTCCAGTCCCGCCTCCAGCACGCGCTCGAGGAGCACCGTCCGGCCGGCGACTGAGGCCTCGGCCTTGCGGGTGTCGCCGACGGCCCGACTATTCGCGACTTCTCCAACCCCTCGGTGCAGAAATCGCGAAAGGTCCGACGGCGCTACGCTGTGTGCCCCGTCCGGGGGTGTAGCTCAGCTGGTAGAGCGCTACGTTCGCAACGTAGAAGTCGGCGGTTCGAGTCCGCTCACCTCCACCACCACGAATCCCCTGCTCCGACCCGATGTTGTTAGCCAACGGGGAGGGGATCGCCGTGTCACAGACCACGGCGAGACCACGAACCGGCCCTTGACGCCGACGCGGAACGAGCTCACAATCGGCCCTGCGCCAACCGGCACCCGCCGACTTGCCGCAACGAAGGGAGCTGCATGATGAACACGTCGGCCGTCCTCTCGGAGGACGGCCTTTCTCGTCTCGACGCGGCGTTGGCCGAGACGCTGACCTACTTGGGCCGCGTCGAGCTCGTCGTCGACATGCTCGAAGTGGGCTTCGGCATCGAGGATGTCGTACGCACGGTGGCCATGACGCCGCCGTTCAACTCGGTCCTGACCGAACAGGTGCAGCGCCACCTGCGCTCCATCAGGTCGTAGTACCACCCAGCAACACACCATCCACCTGCACCACCGCCCTCGCGGGCGCGTGCTCCAGAAAGGGAAACCAAGCATGGAAGACACCATTCTCGACGACGTCAGCTCCGAGCCGTACGTCGTGAGCAAGGAGGAGCTCGAGGCTGGGCTCACCGCGGCGTACGCAAAGGCCGGGCTCGTCAAGGTGAACAGGGCAGGTGACGTGGTGCGCGACACCGAGGCGATGAAGGATCGCGTCTACACGGTGGTTTCGTCGCACATCGTCACCAACCGCACCGAGATGTCCCAGAAGGGCAAGAGCCTCACCGTCGGTGAGCTGTTCGCCGCGGTGTTCCCCGGCGTGCCGGGCGCGGATCCGAAGGACAACACGGCGGAAATGTCGCCCCTCGACGCCGCCGTCCGGGAAAAGCTCAAGCGGTCGGCGTGGAACCTCACCAACCCCAACCGCAAGGGGTCGATTCAGACCCGCATGGGGAAGGAGGGGCGGACTGAGGTGGTCATCCGCACGCTCGTCCAGCGGGGCGTTGACGAGATCGTCGGCGTCTTCGTCACCGATAACGCGGACTTGATCCTCAAGGAGTCGGTGGACCCGATGATCGAGAAGCTGTTGAGCGCCGCCAAAGAGCTACGCCTGCACAACAAGCTCGTCGTGGAGGCGAGGCACCCCGAGATCGGGCCCCAGATCACGAAGATGATCGACATCGCCCGCAAGCGGGTCGTCGCCGAGCTGGCGCGGCCGTCAACGAACGGCGGTTCCCCGGCGCTCCCGGCGGCGACCGTGCCTGTGATCGAGTCGTCCGATCCCGAGCTGGGCTCGGGCGAGTAGGAAGGCGGCGCCACGGTGGATGACAACGTGGCGTCGGAGTGGATCTTCCGGTGGCGGACCTCTCGGGGTTCGCCACCGGATACCCCCACCGATGACGCCTTTGGGGTCTTGGCGGCGATGCCGGAAGACATGGTTCTGGCCGCGGCCGATGCGACGGGTGACGATGCGGAGCGGGTGCGGTGGTGGAAGGCCATCGCGCGCGATCCGGCTCGGCATCGCCTTGCCGGGCTGCGGATGACACAGGTCCCCGTGTACGTCGCGCTCCGGGATACCGGCCCAATGACCGACGACGAACTGGTGGCGCACCTTGGGCGCAAGAAGTCTGAAACGAGTCCGCGGCGCATCGAGCTCGTCCGGCTTGGCCTGATCCGCGAGGTCGAGAAGCGCATGACGTCCGCCGGCCGCAAATCGGCGGCGTGGGGCGTCGTCCCTGCGGAAGAGGTGGACGATGCTCGTCGTGCAGCACGTGAACGAGGCCTTCGCCGAAAGCATCTCGACAAGTACTCGCTCCCGGAGAAGGTGCAGATCGTCCAGCACCTACTCGGCAACGATGACGTCAACGCAGCATTGCTGCAGGATCATTCACGATCGAAGGGAAAGGACCGAGCCCGTCGAGAAGCACGTGCCGAGCAGGTGGAGCGTGACCGCGCACGACGTGATTTCAACGAGCGGGTCAGACAGGCAGAACGTGACGCGTCCCCCCAGCTCGTCTATCTCAAGGCCGTACGGCAGCTGCGCAATGCTGCCGATGCTATCCGCGAAATGAAGCGTGTCATCGACGAAAACATCGAGAGCCAGTACCTGTTCGGCTCAGCCGACATCGGACCCGAGCATTGGCCAGAAGTACGACAGGAGCTCCAGCACATCATCGACAGCGCGTCCACGGCGGACGACCACCTCGCCGACGTGCTCGGTGACCGGGACGATGATGCGCTCGACGTCGATGAGCATGAGGACGCGCCCATCCTCGAACTCGAGGCCATCTCCGACGAGGAGGTCGACGGGTAAGTCTCCGGGTGGGTCAGTCCCGCGTGACATTGCGTCACCCGGCCATACCCACTCACGAGCGGTAAGTGGGGGTCACGCAGGTGGCGTGCCCCCACTTGGCCGCGTTACAGCAGTGTCTGTTGCGCTGGTGGCTCGGGCCACGCGAACGCGTCGAGGTCACGATCATCCAATCCTTCGGCCAAGCGCAGGTCGTCGCGATGGAACCGGCCGAGCGAGCCAACGATGTAGTCCTTGTCGATCTCACACGACAGCCAACGTCGATCCAGGGACTGCGCTATCGCACCGGTCACGTTCGAGCCCCCGAATGGATCCACCACCGTGTCACCAACGTCAGTGAGGAATTTGACGAAGAACTCGGGCACTTGTCGCGGGAACCGAGCCGGGTGCCGCCTCAGGTCGTTGCTGCGGCAGAAGACGTGGTACGAGTCGTTCGCCGCGTTGTTGCCGAAGTCCAGCATGTTGTCCGGTTCCGGGTACGACGTCTCAATGACGTTCGGCGGAATCGCCCCGCCGCGATCCTTTGCCCACTTCTTGCCGATGCGGTGTTCGGACGGACGCGCGCCGTCATTGTACGTACCTCTCTTGATGAGGCGGAGCATATCTTTGCTGTACGGCTTCAACACGCGACGATTGTCGGCCTTGGGTATTGGTGTCTTCGACATCCACCAGATCGTGTTCACCGCGTCCTTTACGCGGCTGCGGTCAACCGTCACCCACTGTTGAGGGCCGGGCAACTTGGCACGGTTGAACCAGTAGAAGTCCTCCGCGAGGTGGAGCTCATGCTTATCTACGAGGTGCACGAGCAGGCGATACTGATAGAGCGACCGCGTCGGGCGTCCTGGCAACCAAGCCCCGCCCAGGTCGATGACGAGACTTCCGTCGTTCGCGAGCACCCGCTTGAACTCCGCCGCGAACGGGTCGAACCATGCGACGTACTCGTCCTCCGGATGGTTGCCGTACTCCTTCGGAAACGTCAGGGCGAAGGGCGGCGACGTCAGGATGAGGTTGATACTTCCGTCGTCCAGATGCTGGAGGAGTTCCAGGGAATCCCCCAACCACATTGACCCAAGGCGCGTCCGATAAGCGACGCTGAGCGTCTCGCTCAATTGTCGTCCGCGACCGGCCGGTTCATGCCGCGAAACGGTAATGGAGTCTGGCCGGCCGGTCGCGGCTATCGCCGTCAAGCCCTTCCGCCGGGTCCGCGGGACGCGAACGCCTACGGGCGCAGGTGCCGCAAGGCAGGCCGCTCCTTGGACGCGCAGTTCCTCGGATCGCGTGAACAGCTGGTCGAGGCGCTTGGAGAGTCACCCATCGGAGGGCGCAACTGACGCTCTCCAAGCGGCGTTCGTACCGGCGGGACGTACGATATCTCCGTGTCCAACGCGACGCCGTCTCGCTCCGAGGCTGACTTGACCCCTGAAGAGAGAGCCGCGCTCGAAGCCGCGCACGCGGAGCTTCGCACCGCCGTCGAGGCATACGAGAGGTTCCTGGAAAAGGAGCTTCGGCCCGGTGAGGATGTCGCCGCCATGAGGGCTGACGAGCTGCGGGCGGCTCAGGAGCGAGTCGAGGCGGCGGAGACGAAGCTCTGGGCGCGTCGCGAGCAGCTTCTCGGGTGGCGCCGCCCGGCGTGGGCGCCGCCGGCGACGCTCGTGAGCGATTGGATCCTCGAGGAGGATCCCGGCTACGACGACGAGCCCGACGCCGCCTGGCGATAGCCGCTGGATCGCGGTGAGATCTACCTCGGCCCGTTCCTGTACTCGGACCTGGCAGGCTCGAAGCGCAGGCCCGTGTGCGTCATCTCGGTCCCCGCGTACAACGCCGGACCGGACGTCGTCGTGGCGATGATCAGCAGCGGAACGCGTGTCACCGCGCCCTGGCTCGGCGACGTGGAGCTGCGCGACTGGCAGCTGGCCGGCCTGCTCCGACCTTCGGTCGTGCGTGCCGGGCGGTTGCAGGTGATGGAGCGGCGGTTGTTGTCGGGCCAACGCGGCACGCTCTCTGCTGCCGACCTCACCGCTGTGGACCATGTGCTTCGCGACGTGCTCGGACTGCCATGAGCGACGACGAGCCCAGGGTCTGTGTCACGAAGTCAGGCTGGGTGCTCCCCGATGCCGACATCGAGGCCCTCGCCGATGAGGCGGAGCGCGGCTACGACGTCGACTGGCTGCTCGCGCGTCGGGGTCGCCGGGAGCCGCCTATCCGTCGGCGAGGCGCGCCGGAGCCGACGTAGCTGCACCACACCTGCACCACAAGAGGCCGCGATTCGTGGCTCGTGGCGGTCACTCGTCGTCAAACGGAAATGCGAGCTGACCAGGGCAAACGTCCGAACCGGCTGGTGGCCCTTCTACGTTTCTCGTCTCAGACCGGTTGCGCGACTAGACCGCTGGTGGCGCCTCGCCCTGCGTGGGGACTCGCGCCCACCACACATCCTCGCCATGACTGCCTCGCCAGTCGCCCCAGGCCGCGATCAACCTGCCGGCATCCAGCGCCAGACCGGTGGTGTCGTCGCCGCCCACCCGCAGGTACCAGTTCGGGGCCGGGGAGCGACGGGTGTTCAGCCGGGTCGGCATCGCGAAGTGCAACCCGCCGCTGGCCGACGTCGCTGCCCAGGTGTCGTAGGTCATGTCCGGGTACTGCGCCCGCCACACGACCCCCAGCGTCCCCGAGGGCGAGAACGCCGCCCACGGCTCCCAGGGAACGGTGCCGCTGATGCCGAGTGGTACCTGCTTCGACCAGGTTCGGCCGTCGTCGACGGTGCGCGAGACGTGGACCTGGCCATGGGCCACGGTCATCAGGGCGAACGCGGCTGCGCGAGTTGGATCGGCGACGAGCTGGGTGGAGATGCCATTGCCGGTGGTCGGGTCGCCGTTGAAGGGTGTCGAGCGTCGCGTGAACGTCCGGCCTCCGTCACGGCTCGACGCGAACACCACGCATCGGCACGTCGGATTACTGGTGGCCCCGGCCGGCGCGACGTAGGCCATGGCGAACTCGCCGTGGCCCGCCGTCGGTGGTGGGTACTGGGTCTCGGTCTCGCCGGTTGGTACTGGACCGTCGACCTGCGTCGGCTCGCTCCAGGTGCGACCGCCGCTCGTCGAGGTGGTCATGATCAGCACGTTGTGCGCGATGCCCGCTGGGTCGACCCAGTACTGGGCGACGCTGACGTAGAGCCGACCGGTCGAGTCGTCGATGGTCAGCCACGGCCGGTCGAGGAACAGGTGCAGGCCGGGGGTAGCGGGTGTGAGTGATCCGTTCTGGCCGAAGGTGTTCCGCAGGGCGGTGCTCGGCGGGCTCCAGGTCGCACCGCCGTCGCGGCTGGCGATCAATCGCACCTCGGTCACGGCCGGGAAGGCGTCGCTGAACGTCGACATCATGAGGTAGGCGACGCCGTCTCGCGTGAAGGCGGCGATCTCGTCGGAGCAGTTGGTGAAGATGGGATCGGGCGAGAGCGTCGAGTAGGGGATGGGCCGGCGAACCCAGGTCGTGCCCCCGTCGTGCGTCACCGCGTAGCCACAACTCTGGATCGTCGCCAGCACGTTGTGCGGACTGGGCGACTGTTGATAGGTCGCGGCGTGCATTCCGGCGTCGTAGTTCTGGACGTAGCCGACGATGATGTTGCTGGGGTCGATCGGGTTGATGGCGATGCTCGGCTCGCCGTTGTCTGCCGAGGCGTCGTTCGTGAGGTTCGCTTCGAGGCGGTTTGATGATGCCGGTCCCGAGGCTGAGGCCGTCATGGCGTGGGTGATGACGAGAACACCAAGCGCACAGCCGGCGAGGATCACCCGCCTCGACTTGGTGCCCTTCTCCCAGCGCATCCGCATCGTCCCCTGATCGGCTCAGGGGTAGTTCTGCGTCGGCGGGCAGGACTCCTCGGTCGAACGCACCACCAGCGCCGCGACCAGCATCAGCGCCGTCCGGCCGCGGCGATCGGAAGAGAACGGGCTGCGGGACATGTGTCGCCTCCCAGCGTTCGTGATCGGGAACAACCCGGCGAACCCCTCCCTGCCACCGTTGATTCGGTACACCGGGAGACGACAAATCGAAGCCACCCGAGGATGGTTCTGACTCGACCCCGGTTGCCCGGCGGTTGCCTGCTGACCGCATCAGTTGTCGGATGCCACGCGTTGACCCTTGTTCTCACCGTCGTGTCGCGGCTGCGGGAGGTCGCGACCGAGAAGTGATGCCGAAGTCGTGCATGGCGAACCGGTTGTGGCCATCAGGAGTGCTGCCACCACATTTCGGACGCCGGTTACCTCCCTGGGCGGGTAGGCGGACAACGGTGGAGGATCGACGGTGATGCGCGGTCTGAGACCTCCGGCCGCGAGGGAGGAAAGATCATGCGTCCCATTGCACGAAAGTTGGTCGCCGCGACCGGAATGACGACGGCGTTGGTAATCGGCGCGGCCGCGCCCGCGTTCGCGCACGACTGCATCAATGTCAGCGCCCAAACCACGCACGCATCGGTCGGGACATTCGATGTCGCCAGCAACACGTTCGTCCCGAGCGGTGCTCCGGGCAACAAGCCCTTCGTCACCATCGATGCCACCGGTGTCGGTGGCGGGACGTTCCTGTTGTACGTCCATCCCGCCGGTCCCCACGGTGTCCTTCCGGCCGCGGAGCACTCGACCACCTGCGACAGCCATGGCGTCACCAGCATGACGGCGTGCTTCGCGCCGTAACCAACCCTCGCGCCTGTCAGAGCATCTCGCCGGTGCATCTGGGAGTCAGCTCCCGGCGACCGGGATGTGATGCCACGATGCGCAACCCACGGTGCGGGGTGCTCCCTCCCACGCCGCTCGCGCCCACTGCTCTGGTGATCGGGCGTCGTCGGACGCGACGTCGATCTCATACGCGCACGCGAAATCGAGGCTCCGACTCGGGATGCCATTACCCGTCGCAGGAAGGGTCGGCCGCACACGGCGAGCTACCTCCGTCACTGCCACACTCTGGTCGCCCTCGCTGTGGAGGTGCACATCGACGGAACGGGGGGTCAGGCCACGTTGGAACGGCACAACCCTGATGCCCTGCGGGCAGTGGGACGATGGTGTGCGTGGCCTGGTGTCCAAAGTGCGGTGCGGAGTATCGGCCCGGCTTCTCCGCGTGTGCTGACTGCCGCGTCCCGCTCGTGGATCATCCGCCGATCCCGGCCGAGAACGGCCACCCATCGGCCAACCCTTTCGCCGGTCGGATCGTTGAACTCACTCGAGTGCCCCGCATGGAGGCCGACGTACTTGTCGCTCGACTTCGAGCCTCGGGACTGCGAGCTTCCTCATACGGGTCGGACACTGTCTACGGGTCCGTCACCTTTGCCCAGGGCGTGCCAGTGTTCGTAGCAGAGGACGACCTCGATGCCGCCACTGCGCTCCTGGCTGACACGCCCTCCGAATAGCGCACCGGGGCACCTATCGGATGGCCACCTGTGATCCTCCACTTGACCTGATCGCCGGTCTCGCAGGCTCCGGCGGATCTACGCTGGGGTCGTGGAGCCGGGAGACGGCGGGCGGGTATTGCGCTGGCTCTTGCGTCTCGCAGTACTTGCGTCGCTGATCTTCGCCGCGGTGCAGCTCGCGCAACGGCCCACCGTCACCACCCCCGCAGGGCAGTTGCGTTGCGACAGTTGGTTCGACTACATCAACGGCCCGGCCCAAGAGTTCCACACGGCGGCTGAGCGCGACGCCTGCCACAACAGCCAGGTACGGATTGAGCGGCGAGCGGGCATTGTCTTCGGTGTCGTGTTCGTGGTCGACATCGTTGTCGCCGAGATCATCTTCCGCGGTCGAGGTGCTTCGCGCTGACGACATCGGCCAACCGGCCTACTCACGCGCATGACCTCGCCCGCGGTGCGATCTCCTCCACGGCACCGGACGGCCGCCCGGCGTGTACAAGTTTGAGACCCGCGGTCACCGTTCTCGACCATGACGAGTAGCGTTCGCGGAACCGGAACGGCGGAAGGGTACAGATGACGAAGCAGAACAGACGCTGGCGGACGCGCGTCGTGACAATGTCGTTGTTCGCCATTGGCATCGGGTTGGCGCTGGCCCCGGCGGCGCAGGCTCGACCGTCGAAGCCGAAGCCTCCGCCGCCATCGACGTCACGGGGCTATGACGTCTCCTACCCGCAGTGCGGCCAGCCGCTGCCGTCGTCGCCGTTGTTCGGGATCGTCGGGGTCAACAACGGCATCGTCTACCGCGCGAACCCGTGTGCGAGCACCCAACTGATGTGGGCGCAGCAGGCCGCGAATCATTCGCCCGCCTTCTACGCCAATACCGCCGATCCGGGTCCCGCCTATTCGTCACACTGGCCGACTGGTCAGACCGCGCCTCAGAATTGTGATCCGGCGGCCACCAACTCGACGGCCTGCTCCTATGACTATGGCTGGAACGCCGCGAACGACTCCTTCACTGACGCCATCGCCGCCGAACAACAAGCCAATGGCACGTCGGTGCAGACGGCGACGCTGACAGCAGCACAGGCTCCGTGGTGGCTCGACGTGGAGACGACGAACAGTTGGCAGACGTTGGAGTCCGCCTACGGCCAGACACCGTCGTCAAAGGCCAATGATGTCGCCGCCCTCGATGGCGCGGTCGCCTATCTGCAACGTGTCGGCGTCACCCAGGTCGGCGTTTACTCGACGTCGTATCAGTGGGGCCAGGTCACCGGGGATGCGGGCACACACTTCGCCGCGAACCCGGATTGGATCGCCGGATACACCAGCGTGTCCACCGCCCGGACGGGCTGCTCGACCGCCGGATTCACGGGCGGGCCGGTGAAGCTCACCCAGTACCCGTCGAACGGGTTCGACGCCGACTACGCCTGCCAATAGCCGCCGCGCGAGCCGCCAGGGCGGCAACGAAGGGGGATCAAACCGTTCGCATGACCATCGCCGCCGGAGTGCGTGCCGCGCTTCGACCGGGCAGCGCGGCGACGAGGTTCGCCAGCACGAGCGTCCCCGCCGCGACCAGCAGCACCGACGGCACCGGCACCGCCGGGTGCGGCACCGCGTGGATGCTGTGAGCGAAGATGATCCACAGCTGCCGGCCCAGCGCGATGCCCAGCGGCACGCCGAGAACGATGCCGATGACCGCGGCCACCGATGCCTGCCAGGCGACCGTCGCGGCCAGCTGCCGTGGCCGGAACCCGAGCGTTTTCAAGAGCGCCAGGTCGCGCCGGCGCCGCCGGACCGACGCAACGAGCGTGAGCGCCAGCCCGACGACCGCGCCGGCGGCGAGGCCCAACGCCAGCACCGCCGGCGTCGCGCCGACCGACCGGTAGTTGACGATCTCGGCCGGCCGTTCGACCGGCAGCACCCGGACGTCGCTTCCGCCGGAGTTGGGGTCGGCGGCCAGCGCCTTGATGGCGGCGTCGGCGATGCGCTGCATGTCGGCGCGACCGGCCGCGGCCGTGACACCGGGCCGCAGCCGCACGAGGGCGGTGCCGGGCCCGTCGTCGATCAACGGATCGGGGCTGCGCTGCGCCTCCCGGAACGCCAGCGGCTCGATGCCCACCGGGATGAGCGCGCCGGATCCCATCGACGGGTGGTCGCCGGTGATGCTCGAGAACCCGATGGCCGGCATCGTCGCGGTACCGACGATGTGAAGCGTGGTCGGCGGCACGTAGACCGGCGCGGCCTCCGGCGTTCCGTAGGTGACGACGACGGAATCGCCGATCCGCTTGTGCAGCCGCTTCAGTGTCTCGGCGCCGAGCACGGTCTGATCGTCGGCCTCGAGCTCGTGACCCGACAGGATCGGTGGCTGTGGCTGGGCCCCGGCCTGTTGCAACAGGATCGGGATGTTCTGGCCGTCGATCTGCGCGTTGGCGACCGTCACGCCGGTCCAGGCCGACACCGCGGGGTCGTGGTTCAGCATGGCGACCGCGTTGGTGGGCACCTTGTTCGACGGGTCGAGGATGTAGCTCCAGTTCCATCCGTAGAGCGCCGGCCGCGAGACGAGCGCGTGCAGGCTGGCCCCGAACGTGAGCGTCGCCACCATCATCACGACGGCCAGCGTGGTGCCCAGCAGCGCCGAACGAACCGGCGCAGCCGCCGGGCCGCGTCCCCGGTCGAGTGCGAAACGGATGCCGACGACGCCCGGTTCCGGCAGCCCCGACGCCGCCGCGAGGCGCGCCGCGCTCGACCGTCGTTCGGGTGCGACCGCCGACGTTCGCGCGGCGCGGTGGGGTGCCGCCCGGTAGGCGATGGCAACCGCGACCACGCCGAGCACGACGATCAGGACGAGCAGGCCGAGGCCGAGCACGGTCCAGTCGGCGGCGATCCCCGGCGTGGGATACACCGCACGGACCGGGCCGAGTGGGGCGATCGGCGAGAGCGCGATCGCGACGCCCACGGCGAGCATCGCTCCGAGGACGACCGCGCCGAGCACGCCCGTCAGCCCGTCGGCGACCGTCGTCGACGGACCGGCGCCGATGGCCCGAAGCACCTGGACTTCGGCGTCGCCGGCGCGCACCTGGCGGATGATGGCCTGGGCGGCGATGAAGAGCGCCACCAGGCCGGTGATCAGGCCGAACCCGCCGAGCGCGATCGACTCGGGCCGCACCGCCCGCTCGACGGCACCATGCGCCCGCGACGTGAGGTGGAAGTTGTAGGTCGAGCCGGCCGGGAGCACGCGGAGGAACGCCTGCTCGACGGCGGCCGCGTCCCGGCCACCGTGGTCGAGTTGCAGGTTGTAGGTGGCGACGGTCGAGCCGGCGACCAGCTGTCGGGAGATCGCGGGCGTGAACACCATCAGGCCCGGCAAGCGGTCGACGTCGTCCTGCACGACGTCGTTGCTCGACTCGATGATGCCGACCAGTCGGACGCCGAGCCGGATCTTCGGGGCGACCGTCTGCGCGCTGAAGTCCGGTGCATTGGTCTGGGCGTCGATGTAGAACGCGATCGGCATGACCTGGCCGACGTGGAGGCCGAGCTCGCTTGCCGCTTCTCTCGACGCCACGAACTCGTCGCTGCGGTTGGGGTCTGCGGCCCGGCCACGGATGACGGTGACCCGATCCTGCCGGCTGAAGAGCCCGTCGGCGCTGCCGGCGGGGATCACGTTGTCGGTATGCGGGGAGGGGTTGCCATCCGGCCCCAGCGCGATCGCGTCGAGGCCGATCAACGTGGCCAAGTGGCGGACGTGGGGCAGGTGGGCGACCGTATCCGTGAACGATTTCTGCTGGCCTGCGCCCGACCCCGGCCCGACGCCGAACGCCGAGATGGTGAGGTCGGACGGGTTGGTGCTCTTCAGGTACGCCGAGAACGAAGACTGCGTGCGCCGGGCGGCGGCGACCGACGCCATCGCGACCCCGCCGGTGAGAGCGATGAGGAGCAGGAGCGCGGTATAGCCGCTCCACCGGCGGCCGAAGGTCGCCCCGAAGCGGTACCTGGCTACGCGAAGAACCCTCCGGTGCGTGCTGATGGCTCAGATTGTGGCCGACGCCCCTGCGCCAGCCCAGGCAGCTAGCCGGCCTCCTCGAACTCATGCCAGCACCCGGACTGAGTCCCGAGGGCATTCATCGGCATGCTCCGAGCGCCCGCGCGCTAGCACCAGGCGTGGAACACGACCCGATCGCGGCGAAGCCCGTGCAGAAGGCGGTTTCCCTTGCGGACTCGGAGATATAGCGCCCGTCCTGCGATGTAGGGCAGACGATGCCGTGTCACCACCGCAGCTCGCGCAAACCCAGCCGAACGCAACATCGCCAACACCGCACGCGGGTTCGGACCCCACCAGTTGGTGGGGTCCTGATACAACTCGGTGTCGCGGTAGAACGCGGCCGCAGCCCGGCGACTCCACAGCATGTCGACCTCGGTCTCCAACACCACCAGGTCGCCGCTCACGTCGCGGACCCGCTCGAGCACCTGCAGCGGGTTCTTGAGGTGGTACAACACACCGAGAAAGAACACGACATCGAACGTACCGACCCGTTCAGCCGACAGATCCACCGGATCGATGTCGAGATCCTCGACCTTGGACCCGAGCGCCCGGCGCGCCAGCTCAAAGCCCGCCTTGCTGGTCCACCCCGCGGCACCCTACGCGAAGTGATCGGTGGCCAACACCCGACTCGCGCCGAGCCGCTCGGCAGCGAACGAGTAGGCGCCATCCCACGCACCAATGTCCAGCACGCTCTTGCCGTGCAGGTCCGGCAGTTTCAACTCCTGGAGTCGCCGCCGAGTGTCATAGCCGTCGGTCACCACGCCCTGGCCGAGATCGATTTGGTGGTACCACTTGATCGACTCCGCAACCTGGCGCAGCTCGTCAGGCGACATGCCCAACGGCACCGTCTCGTCGTTCATCCACCAGACCTCACCCCTGCACCACCCCGTGGCGATGGTGGCGAGAGGGTAGCTGGACTGCTTTGTCGCGCGTCCAACTCGGGATGTCTTGGAGTCGCCAGCCCGAACCGGGCGGACAGCCGCCGAACCCGGTCGAGCAGCACGGCATCGAGGGCATCGGCGACCAGAAGGTTGCTCTCAGTCCGCCGCTGTGGATTGCTCGTGTGATCGCCGCGACTACGGCTTCAAACGCTCGATCTCTTTGTCGAGCGCGACGCGCGACAACTCGTCCGACAGGCCCCGTTTCGACGAGTGCGACGATGCGCTACGGCTCGCTGCGTTCGCAATCCCGTCTTTCGTTCCGCTTGGCGACCAAGACGCTCAGGGTCGGTGCTGCCCACGTGAGCGACGACCTGTTGCTGAATGGTCCGGTTGCGTCGAAGGCCGTATCGGCGTTCGTCCACACCACAGTGTGCCAGGCACTTCAAGGTTCGCCGGATCCGGCAGGAGGTTGTCGCGGCCTGCCCGGTACAAGGCCGACCTCCGTTCAACGACGCGTCGCTCAGGGCGGCCGACAACACGCGAGGTGCGGCTGAGCGGGAGTAGCTCCGAGCATCCTGTATGTCGAGATACGCCGCTGCTCGATCACCGGCACAAGTGCCGAAGTCGCTCGCATTTGGAACCGGGTTGGGGAGATCATGGTGCATGAGCGGTGAGCGGACGATCTGGCAGGTCAGCGCCGTGATCGAAGCGACTGAGGAACAGAAGGACACTGCCCTTGAAGCGATCGCCCGCGCGCTATGTCCGGATGAGGATCATCCGGGCCACTGCCCCGTTCCGTGGACGCTCATGGCGTGTCGGTTGAACGACCTCGATCCCGAAGAGCGCGCCTCATGGCAGGAGGACTTCGATGAGGAACGACGACGCGCCCGCGAGTCGGCGGTCCCGGGTACCGACTGACGATCCTCGAGCGGCATCCTTGCGGCGTGCCGAAGCAACGCCACCTCGACCCCCGAACAGCCTGGTCAAAGGCCCAGCAATCATGGCGCTTGCTTGGTTCGTCATCGTGCTCACCCGCGCTCTCCTCAGCGACGGAGCCCACGTATGGGCCTCAGGCGCCGCCTACGGCGCAGTTGTTGGGGTCATCATGGGCGCAATCACCGTTGCGATCATCGCAGTCGGCAACCTCCGTGCCCGGTCGAACCTGTCATGAGGTCGTGGGCCTGACCGGCCTGTATGTGCCGGGTGATGTTCTCCGGGCTTCAGATCGTCATCTTCTCGGTGAGTCGCCGAAGGCTTCGACGGCAACACCAAGGTTTTTGGGCTGGGTGGAGTCGCTGACGGCGGCGTCGCCAGGCCGGAGTGGGCGACTGTGAAGTGGTACGCCCCGCGTGCCAGACCGGCGCCCTTGGAGGCGGTCCAGTTCAGCGCGTACGACTGGTCGGTGAAATCTCCCCCTTCGCTGGCCTTGATGTAGGCAAACGCGATGTGGTTGCGAGCGACCTTGGACCAGTTGATCCGGCCTTGATGGGCTGACACATCCACCCATATCGCTCCTCGACGCGAAGGCTCGGTCGGTAATGAGGTAGCCACACGAACCAGATGAGCGCACCTGCGGCAACGAATGCGGCGACGACACCGATGATGAGCCTTGGCCAACGGCCGAACACGGGGCCAGTATGGACAACGCGCCAGGCTCCGGCAGTCCGTTGGCACCTGCCAGCACACAACTCCGGCGGATCGGTCGACGGTACCGTTGAGAGCGTGACCCACGGGCGACACGGCGCGGTTGCGGTCGCGATCGCCGCGACGATGATGGCCTCGTCGTGCGGCAGGTCAACGTCGACGACAAGCGTGTTCGCGACCGCGGAGTCCCAACTCTCCTCGGCCCGTACATTCCGGGTCCACATCGACTCGCACTCCGAATCGCCGTTGGCGGCCAGCGTCGGCGACGCCAAGGCTTCGGGCGACGGGTTGGTGGACTACGCCTCCCATCGAGCCCACCTGACCTTCATGGTCGGCGCCGACAGCAAGAGTTCCGACGAGGTCATCTTCGACGGATCTGCGACGTACCTACGCCTCAACGTTCCCGCGCTCGGGACCGGCGCGAAACCGTGGCAGAAATTCAGCGGGCCAGGCAGCCCCGACCAGTCGAGCTCGTTGTTCCCGCTCGGTGATCCGACCACTGCCTTGCAGTACCTCCACAACAAGGCGACACACGTGTCGACGGTGGGTCACGAGGACGTCCGGGGCGTCCCGACCACGCACTACCGCGCCGTGTTCGCCCATGGCAGCGTCGCGGCCGCGCTCCCGACCGAAGGCCCGTTCGACGCTTGGATCGACGGTCAGGGCCGACTGCGTCGGCTCGGCCTCACGGTCGTCACGACCGTCCCGGCACCGACGCCCGCCCAGTTCACTTCTATCTCGACGATGGATCTCTACGACTTCGGCGTGGCTGTGAACATCCCGCTGCCGCCGCCGAGCCAGGTTCTCGAGTTCGACAGCGCCAAGCCGATGGAGGGCATCACCCCCAACGGACCCTGGACGAAGACCGCCGCCGGTACGACGGCTGGCATCGGCTGGGAGATCTTCACCGCCTCCGGTGGCCCGAACGAACTGTGCGTCTCCGTCTCAACGTCGCCGGACCTGGGCGGGATCGCAATCCAAAGGACCGTGCAAGGCGCGAGTCAGTTCCGTCCCCTGAGATCAGAGGGATTTCAGTACCGAGGACGACCAACGAACTGCGTGGCGGATCCGGCCGCAGGTTCTGTCGGCTTCCTCTCGATCGAGCCGCTTGAACTGGTCGATGCCGACAGCGCGCACCAACGAGGTCCCGGCCTTCATGACTTCGCGGCCCTGGTCGATCCACGCAGCACCGACATCGTGGCCCTGTTCAGCGACGGTTCGACGCAGGCTCTCACGCCTTTGGCCAACGTGGTTTTCTACGCTTGGCGAGGAGACCGCGAGGTAGAGCACATCGAACTCACGCCACCAAAACCCTGGGGCGGACGGATGCGATGCGGTGGCGGAAATGACGGCGGCATCTTGCGCGATCCGGCTGGTGCGAGTTGTTACAACGACAAGGTGCAGACGCCGTAGGTCCAAGACTGGGCTGAATGCGGACCTGAGTCACGCGACCGGTTGGCGAACGTGGCCGGGAATGACCGCAGAGTGATCGGCTGTGCGTGGCGGCGCGATCTCGCCACCGTTTCCCGGCAACGGGCCCTGAAATCAACTTGGATGCTCGGTCCGCAACAATGGGCATGCCGGTGAACCCCCCCGAAACCCCCCTCACGTCAAACCTCTGATGGACACTCACGGCATCGACGACCCAACATCCGCCACCACGCCGGGATCGCCACCACCAACTGACCACGGCACGCTGCTCCCGTCGCCTGGCGATCCGAACCGTGGCCGACGCAACCGGCGGCGGGTCGTCAAGGGCATCGCCCTTGCGCTCATCATCGGCACCATCGCCATCGTGATCGGGTTCGGTTACACGGTGGTGCGCCTCGGTCAGGTCCGGCGCATCACGGTCTCCGGCATCACCCCAGTCGGCCCGGACCAACCGCAGACGATCCTGTTGACCGGATCGGACTCTCGGGCCGGCCAGAGTGCGGCTGCCGCTCAACACTTCGGCAGCGCGAGCCAAGTGGCGGGCCAGCGCAGCGACGTCATCATCTTGATCCACCTCGACCCCGGCCATGGCAAGGCGTCGATGTTGTCGATCCCGAGGGACCTGCTCGTGCCGATCGCCGGTACCGGATCGTCGAACCGCATCAACACCGCCTTCGACGCCAGCCCCTCACGGCTGATCCAGACCATCACCCAGAACTTCGGCATCACGATCAACCACTACGCCCAAGAGGACTTCACCGGGCTTCAAGGCATCGCCGGTGCGGTGGGCGGGGTGTGCATGTCGTTTCCGTACCCGGTGCGGGACGGGTCACCGTCGGGGACCGGCAACGAGTCAGGTCTCAACATCCCCACGAGCGGACCGCACACCCTCGACGGGGGAGCTGCGCTGGCACTGGTGCGGAGCCGGTACTACCAGTACTTCGCCAACGGGCGATGGAACCCCGATGGCAGCGGCGATATCGGCCGCATCGAACGTCAGCACACCTTCATGCGAGCGTTGGCAGCCAAGGCCCTTCACAAGTCGCTGACCAACCCCTTCACCGCCAACGCGGTCCTCGGCAAGGCCGTCCACAACATCACCGTCGACTCCAGTTTCACGGCGATCGGGATGGCTCGCCTCGGCCTCAACCTTCGGTCGGTGCGACCGAGCGACATGCCGAGCTGGACCCTCCCGTACCGGGCGGTGAACAACTACCGGGGCTATGGCGACGTTCTCCTGCCCGATCCGACCCTCGACGCCCAGGTGATCGCCGCCTGGCAGAACTACGGGGCAACCCCGACGGCCAGCCAGCCGGTCGCACCAACGGTGAACCCGGCGTCGGTCACGGTGTCGGTGATGAATGGCTCTGGTGTCGCCGGTCAGGCGGCACAAGTCGCGGGCAGCCTCGGCGCGATGGGCTTCCACGTCACCGACCATGCGACGGCACCCACTCGCGTGGCGAAGACCACGATCACTTACGGGACAGCGGGCAAAGCCGACGCGCAGGTACTCGCCGCCCGTATCAAGGCTCCGGTCGTTCTCGAACTGCAGAGCAATCTCCGTGGATCCACCGTGGTGTTGACGACGGGTGCTGACTTCGGCGGCGTCGCCAGGCCCGCCGCCCCAACCACGAACCCGTCATCGACCGCCACGCCGTCGACCGCGGCACGCGCTCCATCGCCGCCGCCGTGGGATCCGATCCCCTGCTGAGGAGGGTCGAGCGGATGCGGATGGTCCATGGGTCAGGAGCGTCCGCGCTCTACGGCACGTGAATCGCACCGCGGGAGCCGCGGGGACTCCCCGGTACGCTGTTCACGTGAGTCTGGTCGAGCCAGTCACCGCCGAGGACCGCGCCCGGCTCGAGCAGTTCGTCGTGGAGTACTGCGAGCTGCTCGACCACCTCGCCGATCATTGATCCGGCCGACGCTCGATCTCGCGGTGACGTTCAACCGGGCGACGCGTCGCGCCAACGAGTGGTTCGACGCCGACCTTCTCGTGGCTGCCGCCGTCGGGACTTCGTCGCGAAGGCTGCGATCGGCGGCAACCAGTTCGCCCGCGACGGCCTCGTCGCCCAGTGCCCAAGCCGCATGACACCTGGACACACATTGGTCCCCTCTCAAAAGGAAAGCAGATGAGCATCGAGGACAAGTACAACGTGTGCGAGACCGTGTACCGGTTTGCACATGGGGTCGACACCCGTGATTGGAACCTGTACCGATCGATCTTCACCGACGAGGTGGCCGTCGACTACTCGTCGTACGCCGGCTTCTCGCCCGCGACGGTCAGCCGGGACGAGTGGATCGAAGGAGTTCGCCCGATCTTCAACGGGCTCGACGCGACGCAGCACTTGATGTCGAACGCAGTGGTGCAGCTGGAGGATGACGTGGCTCACTGCCGCATGTACCTCTGGGCGCATCATGTGTTCGACGCCCAAGACCCGCTCTCGTGGTTCACGCTTGGCGGGTACTACGACGATCACCTCGTGCGTTCGAACGACGGCCCGGCCGGCTGGCTTATCGACAGCGTGAAGCTGACGGTCACGTGGCGGACCGGCGACCAGAACATCATGTCCGCCGGGCGCACGCGAAGGCTCGCCCAGCCCGGCTCCTGAAGCGCCGCTCTTGAAGCAGCTGTCACTCGCCTCCTGGATCTCGATGGAAGTACGACAGGCAGCCGATGGTCACGTCTGGTGGCGCGCCACCAATCGCGCGCAATTCGGAAGGTCGATTGCGGTTTGCATCGTTTGCAACTCAGCATCAACGACCCTTGGTTCGCGTCAACGCCATCGCACATCGACGTACCGCGCAGCAGTGTCCATAGATGTCCATGGGCGCTCGACGGGTTAGTTCTCAACTGGTTATTCCGAGCATCAGAAATGATCCGTTCGGGCTCTGGTCGGATCGCACGGCGCGTGTTTCGCTGTTCCACGCCGACTCAATGGGTTTCACCCTTCTTCTGGAATGCCATTCACCGGTCGGGTGAAGGAGCCGGCGCAGCCGAGCCGGAACACGAGCACTTCGGGACCTTAGGAGGGCGGGTTGACACCGACTGAGTTGACGCGCGCGAGCAAGCTTGGACGCGCACGGGTCCACATCGCTGCCATCGCCATCACAACCGGCGTCGCCTTGGTCGCCAGCGGAACGACCAGTGCCATTGCTGCAGCGGCCGCGACACCCAACATCGCGAACGTGCCGACCGACGTGGCACCGCTGACGTCGCAGCCGCTCGTGCCGCAGCCGCCCACTGTCCAAGGCAGCTCGTTCGACGAGCCGCCCACGGCCGGTGCGCCGACCTTGCTTTCCCCGTCGTCGGAGAAGTCTTCCTACGACCCAGCGACATCGACTGTCGTCGACGCGGAAACGACCGAGACCACCAAGGTCTACGCCAACCCCGACGGCACCCGCACTGCCGCCGTCAGCCCGAAGCCCGTTCGATTCAAGGGCGACGACGGGTCGTGGCGCGACATCGACCTGTCGCTCGCCTCCGACGGGCACGGACGGCTCGTCGGCCGCTCGGCACCGTCGTCGGTCGCGTCCTTGGCCGCTTCCTCCGGTGGCAATGTGGTCGCCGGCCAGTCGTCTTCGGGGTCAATCCTCGTCGCCCATCCCGGCGCGCTCGACGTTCCAGGCGTCGTCGGCACCGCGACATCTCCCGTGCCGGCACCGACCGACATCACCAAGGCAGGGTCGAACACCGTCGTCTATCCGGGCGCGCTCGGCGTCGGTCGCAGCCTGCAATACGCGCTGTCGGTCGACGGCGTCGATGAGTCCGTCGTCCTTGCCACCGCGGCGGCCGGGAACTCGTACACGACCACCTTCACGCTCCCGGCTGGCGTCACCGCTCGTCTCGGTGGCCCCGGCGTCCAGTTCGTGACCGCCAACGGGGACGTCGTTGCCGAATTCGGTGGCGGCATCGCCCACGACTCCGCGTTGAACCCACAGACCGGCGACGGCGCCGAGGCGGCCGTCACCGTGTCCCTCGATGGTCAAACCGCGAACATCGCCACGCTGACGACGTCGGCGCCCTCGGGCTGGATCACCGATCCGCTTCGCGTCTTCCCCGTGATCATCGACCCGTTCCTCACTTTCGGGATCACCACCGGCAACTCGAACTCGGTCGACACCTATGTCAACTCCGACAACTGCAACGGCGCCTACTCGGGCCAGACCGAGTTGCGCATCGGCAGCCCGGGCTCGACCGACCTGTGCACCGGTCAAGGCGGCCTCAACGCCACCCGGACGTTCGTCCAGTTCAACGGCATGCCGGTGAACGCCGACATGTACGTGCAGAACGCCCACTTCGACATCTACAACTACTTCGTGCCGGTGACCTGCGGCGGCGCGACTACCAACATCTTCGGGAACACGTCGGCACCGACGTCGGCCACGACGTGGAACAACCAGCCGGGCAGCACTGGCATCGTCGCGGCATCCGGGATCATCGACTGCGCGCCGTCGTGGGAGACCTTCAACATCACGTCGATGGTGCAGGCCTGGTGGGACGGCACGTCCACCAACCTTGGGCTCGGGATGTACCTGAACAACGCGTCGACTGGTGAGAAGGACGCGACCGGCTTCCGCAAGTTCTACTCGGGTCAATGGAGCGACTCATCCGCCTGGCCAGCCCTGTGGGTCACCTACGACCACCTCCCCGGCGCCGCGCAAGCGAGTCCGGCGACGCCGACCAACGGCACAACGGTGACCACCGACAGGCCAACGTTCTCGGTCGGCGCCGTCACCGACCCCAATCCGCCAGACAAGATCTTCTACTACTTCCGGGTCTCGACCGGGTTGGACGCCGAGAGCGGCAACGTGCTCAATTCCGGCTGGCTCGGCGCTTACAACAATGACGGGCTGACGAACCCCACGTGGATCCCGCCGGCGGGCTCGCTCCAGGACGGTGTCACCTACTACTGGCACGTCATGACGATCGACGACACCTCGCTCAATGTCGGAGGACGGTCCCGACAACCCAGCTGGGTGAACAGCTTCAAGGTGGACTACCGCCTCGGCGACAAGGCGCCGATCCCCTACGACACCGCCGGGCCGGCGAAGGTGAACCTCACCAACGGCAACGTCATGGTGAACGTCAAGACGTCGTCGTACCCGACGGCGAATGGGTCGGTAGGCCTCAACCTCACCTACAACTCCCAAGGGAAGGTCGCCTCGGGCCTGACCGGTTCGTACTACAACGATGTCAACCAGAACCGCGTCGGCGACGAGCAACCAGCGATGGTTCGGCGCGACCCGCAGGTCGCCTTCGAGTGGGGGACCGGCTCACCGTTCCCGAGCGTCGTCCCCAACGACAACTTCGTTGTCCAATGGACCGGGACGATCCGCGTCCCGGCGATGCAGAACCCGCCCACGTTCCCGGTGACCTATGACTTCGGCGCGCTGAGCGACGACGGCGTCAAGATCACCATCGGCACGACTGTGGTGTATTCGAAGTGGACCGATCACGCCGACTCGGCTCCCGACTTCGGGCAGAACCCGACCGGGTTCACGTTTCCGACACCGACTTCGTCGTTCCCCATCACGGTCGACTACTACGAGCACACCGGCGGTGCCCGTGTCGCGCTCTACTTCCAGCCTCACGGCAACACCAACGCAAACCAGGTGAAGGTCCTCAACGCCGACTGGTTCGTGCCGCTGAACGTGCTTCCGCAGGGCTGGACGGCGTCCGCCGACCTCGACAACACTCTCGCCTACAGCTCGGTGACACCGACGCCGAATGGCGCGGCGATGGTGAACGAGCCGTCCGGCGTGGTGCACTACTACGCGCCGGCGGCGGGCGCGGATGCCGGCAAAGCGTTCGTGACTCCGCCGGAGGAGGACGCGGTGTTGTCGCGCGGTCCCACGGGCCTTCTGTCGCTGCAAGACGGAAACGGAACGACCTACACGTTCAGCGCCAGTGGCGGCCTGCAGTTCGTGACGTCAGGTGCCGACGACCGCCGGTCGGGAACGGTCAGCTACGGCTGGAACAACTCCGGCCAGCTCCAGACCATGACCGACCCGATCTCGAGCCGGTTCGTCAGCGAGCACTACGGCGCGGTCGGCGGCAACACCTACTGCTGGGGCAACCCGAGCGGACTGAGCTATGCGCCGTCGGGCTACTTGTGCTCGATCCACTACCCGGGCAACTCCGGCGGTACGGCCGACAACAACAACTCCGGGACGAACCTGTTCTACAGCTCGCCTGACGGTGGCAAGACCTGGCAGCTGATGCGCATCGCCCAGAACGGCAACGAGCTGATCGACTTCAACTACGACACCTACGGGCGCCTTTGGAAGGTCCGCGACGCGCTCGCCAACGATGCCTTCCTGGTCGGAGGTGGAACCGGCGCCAACGAGACCGAGATCCTCTACGACCCGTCCGGGCGGGCGACGAGTGTGACCCTGCCCCAGGCGACGGGCAGCGACACGCACCGTCCGGCGCATTCCTATACGTACGACTCGGCGACGCAGACCCGGGTTTACATCAAGGGCTTCGTGACCCAGGACGTCGACGGCGTGGCCCGCACGGTCACGTTCGACTCGGCCTCTGGGCAACTGCTGAGTGGCGTCACCCCCACAGCCACCAATCCCGCGACGAGCATGTGGTTCGGCGACGACCGGCCGAGGTCGACCATCGATCCGGCCGGTCGCAAGACGACAACCATCTATGACTATGCCAAGCGAGCGAAAGACGTCTACGGTCCGGCGCCGGCGAACTGTTTCGATCCGTTCACCGATCAGCCAAACGGATCATGCACGAATCCAGCTGTCCCGAAAACGCACACCGACTACGACACCGGCATCACCCCTGGCCTGGCCGCGGGCTACTGGAACAACCTTTCCTTCGCCGGTGCGCCGCTGGTGCACACGACCGGCGTCGGGCTCCCGGACGGCGCGCTGTTCAAGGACTGGGGCACCGGCACGCCGGACGCGCAGCTGGCGTCGGGGAACTTCTCGGCCCGTTACACCGGCGACATCCTGACGACCGTCGCCGGCGACTACCAGTTCAGGCTGCATCTGCACGGGTGGGCCCGCCTGACCTTCTACAAGGAGTCGCCGCTGGCCAGTGCGCAGGTGGTCGTCGACTCGTGGCAGGACACCAACAACGGCGTCGGCGTGTACACGAGCCCCGGGACCGTCACCGGCCTGGCCGCGAGCACCCACTACAAGGTGCTGGTCGAGTTCCGCCCCCATTCGAACGCGACCGCCGCGCTAGAGCTGTGGTGGCTGCCGCCCGGCGGCTCGTGGACGGCCAGCTTCGGGGGCAACCAGTTCGCCCGCTACGGCCTCGTCACCCAGACGACGACCTCCAACGACCAGGGCCAGCAGAGCAACGTGGTCACGACGGCCTACGCCGATCCCGCGGTCGGCCTGGCGACGTCCACCACCACCGACCCGTCAGGTGCGAACCTCACGACGTCGACGGCCTACGAGCCGATGGGGCCGACACCGCCGGCGAACCACTTCGCCCGCCGCGCGAGCAAGACCCTGCCCGGCAACGCCACCGCCAACCGGCCGACGATCTACGCGTACTACGGCGCCGACGGCAACCCGCCCACCGTTGATCTGGCCACGACGCTCTGCCCGGGGCTATCCGGGGTCATCGACCAAGGCGGCCGAGTCCGGACCGCCACCGGTCCCGCGCCCGGTGGCACCGCGCCACAACGTATCGAGGAGTCCGTGTACGACGCCTTCGGGCGCGTCACCGCCACCCGCGTCGGGTCCGACCCCTGGACCTGCCTGAGCTACGACTACCGCGGCCGGGTGACCCAGCGGATCGTGCCGGCGCTCGGAGGCGCCCCGGCCCGCACCATCACCTACAACTACGCCTTCGCCGGCAACCCGCTGGTGACGACGGTGGCCGACTCGGCCGGGACCATCACGACGACCACCGACCTGTTGGGGCGGGTGACCGCCTACACCGACGTGTACGGCGCGACGACGCTCACGTCGTACGACCAAGCGGGTCGCGTGACCACCGTCGCGACCCCGGCGGGCACGACGGGCCTGACCTATGACTCGACGGGTCGTCTGGCGAGCCAGCAGGTCGACGGCGCCACCGTCGCGACGCCGAGCTACAACAGCGCCAGCGGCGAGATGTCGAGCGTCAGTTACGGCAACGGGACCAGTCTGGCCATCAGTCGGGACAGCGCGGGCAAGATCAACTCACAGGCCGCGGCCACGGGCGGCCTGAGCATGGCCAGCGACTCGGTCACTCGCACGATGGCCGGCCAAGTCGTCGACGAGACGATCGACGGGACCGACATCCACGCCGGCAACAACTTCGTGTACGACAACGCCGGCCGCTTGACCGCAGCCTGGGTTCCCGGCCACGCGTTGACCTACAACTTCGGCCCGTCGGGCGGGTGCGTGTCCGCCGAAGCCGGCAAGAACACCAACCGCACCAGCGTCGTCGACAACGCGATCACCACGACGTACTGCTACGACTACGCCGACAAGTTGTCCTCGTCGAGCGATGCCAACATCGGCTCCCCGGGTTACGACGCCCACGGCAACACCACGACGCTTGGGACCCAGACGCTCGGCTACGACGGCGCCGATCGGCATCTGTCGACGTCGGTGTCCGGGACGACCGTCACCTATGTCCGTGACGCCACCGATCGCATCGTGTCGCGCACCGAGAACGGCACCACGACCCGCTACGGCTTCAGCGGCAACGGCGACACCCCGGACTGGACGACGACCAGCTCCGGAGCCCTCATCGACCGCTTCTTCGCGCTCCCGGGCGGGGTGTCGATGGACAAGCTTGCTGCCGGCACGGCCACGACCACCGCCGCGGTGGACGCGGCCGACGTGTTCTCGGTCGCGCTCAAGGCCGACAGCACGGTGTGGACCTGGGGCAACAACTGGGCCGGCCAGTTGGGCAACGGGACCAACAACAACTCGGTGGTGCCGGTCCCGGTCAGCGGCCTGAGCGGTGTCAGCGCGGTGTCGGCCTTCGGCACGACGGTGCTGGCGCTCAAGACCGACGGCACCGTGTGGGCTTGGGGCAACAACGGCCACGGCCAGCTCGGCAACAACACCACGACCAACTCCAACGTCGCGGTGCAGGTCAGCGGGCTCACCGGCGTCACCGCGGTGTCGGTCGGGCCAGACTGGGCCATGGCCCTGAAGTCGGACGGCACCGTGTGGACCTGGGGCTACAACGTCTTGGGCCAGCTGGGCGACGGCACGAGGAACGAGTCCCACGTGCCGAAGCAGGTCAGCGGGCTCAGCGGGGTGGTGTCGATCGCGGCCGGCGGCTTCACCGCGCTCGTGGCCAAGTCCGACGGCAATGTGTGGGCCTGGGGCTCGGGCGGCCACGGCCAGTTGGGCAACAACACCTGGGCCGGCTCGGACACCCCGGTCCAGACCACCATCTCCGGCGTGGTCCAGGTGGCAGCCGGTTATGAGTTCTCGGCCGCCCGCAAGACCGACGGCACGGTGTGGACCTGGGGCAACAACCCCTACGGCCAGCTGGGCAATTCCACCGCCCCGGCGTCGACCAACCTGCCGGTCCAGGCGACCGGGGTGACCGCTGTCGTGGACATGGCGGCGGGCCGGGACCACATGGTGATCCGCAAGACCGACGGCACCGCCTGGGCCTGGGGCCACAACGCCAACGGCCAGCTCGGCAACAACTCGACCACCGACTCCAACGTGGCGGTCCAAGTCGGCGGGCTGACCAACGTCAGCGCGGTCGGCGCCGGCGACGGCCACAGCATCGCGGCCACGTCGTGGGGCGGCGTGCGGGTCTGGGGCGCGAACGCCAACGGCCAGCTCGGCAACAACTCGACGACCGAGTCCCACGTGCCGGTGGCGCCCAACGGCATGTCGGCGGTGCAGACGTGGAGCTATCCGAACGTGCACGGCGACGTCATGGCGGTCGCCGACGCGTCGGGCGCCAAGGTCGGGGCGACGTTGACCTACGACCCGTTCGGCCAGGCCCTCGCCGGGGTTCCCGACAACGCCAGCGGCAACTACGACTTCGGCTGGCTGGGGTCGAAGCAGCGGGGCCTCGAGCACGCCGGTGGCATCGCAACGATCGAGATGGGGGCTCGGCAGTACCTGCCGTCTGTCGGTCGGTTCCTCCAAGTCGACCCGGTCGAGGGTGGTTGCAGTAATGACTATGTGTACGTCGACGACCCCATCAATCACCAAGACCTCGACGGCCAGAAGTGTCCGAAGTGGTTGCACAAGGCGGCACAGCTCGCAGGTTTTGGATTCGTTGCGCGGGCTCTGAACCTCCTGGGCCATCATCACGTGAAGAAGGCCGTCTTGCAGGGCGTGCAGGGTGGCATGACCGTCGGCGGGGTCAAGGGTGGCATCTGGTGGGGATCGTTCTATTTGTCCTCGCGCTTTACGGCAGGAATCGTCAAAGCGAACCTTTACGTCAGTGGCGTTGCAACAGCGATAGATGCGTTGTGCGTGCTTGATACTCAGACCGGACGGCGCGGACTGAACCGCAACGTATTGACTGATGGTGGGACCCGCACATCGCCAAGTCCCGGGTATTCGGGGTATTCCGGATACGTCGACGAGGCGGGGGTTCCCTACTAAGTGGCCGAGCAACAGCGGGAACGGCCGAGCAGTGCCACCAAAGGCTCCGTCATTATGGGGTTCGCATGGCTGTGCGTAGTCTTCGTCCGCGGACTCTTAGCCGATGGAGCTCACGCGTGGTTATCTTCCCTGGGATATGGGCTGGCTCTCGGGGGCCTTATGACCGTGATTACATTCTGCGTAATCACGGTCGGGAAGCGACGATCTCGGCCCGGCGCGTAACGGACGGTTGAACCCGAACGTGCCCTGGAAGGAGTGGATTGGACTCGGATCCGGAAAGCTCCTGACCTTGGAAACGAGGATGAAGCAATGCCAAGCATCGGAGCGCGGCGGCTTCCGGGAGTCGGTGCTATCGAGCGATCGAACGCTCGCCTGTGTTCTCATCAGGAGGCGACGTAATCGCTTGGTAGCGCATCGCGATGCACAACTGGATGGGAATCAGTTGAACACGCGGATGCGTGGACGACTACGCCATCGCGATGTCATTGCTGTCTGGCGAACGCCGTTGATCGAGTCCAACGCGGCGCGCCCGTCCGGCGAGCCGCGCGACCCGATGATCGGTTGAGACCGCGGCACGCGGCGCGCCCAAGAGGACGAGGCCGAACCCAAGGACTGGTAGGAGCGGCCGTGAGAAGCCACGCCAGGAGTGCCAGACGTCGGAACCCATGATCAGCGCGAACAGCGCGTACGCAATGACCACCCAAGCGAGCGGATCAGCCCGGTGGCGGAGCACCACGACCAGTGTGACCGCGACGAGAACCGTGAGGACGACGATCGTGCCCGGTGAGGCTCCGAGGGACCGAAGGCCGCCGAACAACGCCAACCGGCTTCCCGCCGACGTCCCGGCCGTCGGCCAAGCGCCGATGGACGCGCGGACGATCATGATCCAGATGGCCCACGGCGCGACCGACGAAGCGAGGATCGCAGCATCCCGCGGACGGCGCCGGTATGCCGCCTCGGCGGCGAGCACGAGCGGGACAAGGGCAGTCGTCTCTCGCGTGAGAACGGCGGCCGCAAGCAACGTCCAACGCAACGCCGGGCGGCGCGTCGTGAGTGCCGCCGCCGCGAGGCCGAAAGCAAGCGTGTCGGGCATGAGCCACCGCGCCGCGACCAGCGAACCCGGCGCGATGGCGACGAGCGTGCCGAGCAGAGGGTCGGCGCCTCGATGCCGGAGCAACTGGGCGACCGCTCCGGCAGCCACGGCCGATCCCAAGACGGCGACGAGGAGCAATCCGATGGGCACGTCCCCGGACAGCGCCGCCAACCAAGCTGCCAACGGACGTTGCTCGCGATAGGCGGCCTCGGCCGGCGAACCGAATGCCTCGGTGATGGCTCGACCGGGAACAAGGTGCCGACCGATCGCGGCATAGGACTGGCCGTCCCCTTCGGCAAGCACGATGTCGATCGGGCGGGTTGCGTTGTGAAAAGCGGCGACGTACGGCTCGCCGCGGAGCCGAGTCGCGGTTGCGATGCCGGAGATGGCAAGCGTCGCCGCGACCACCGCGCCAAGCGCCGTAGCCAAGAGGACGCGCCTTTTCGTCACGTTTGGGGGAGTGGCCGCGCGCGACGCTGCCCCACATCCCGACATCCCACCTCCGATCGTCGCCGGGTAGCCGCGGCGTCCGTCCCCGTTGCGTTAGAGGAAAATGATTCGCCGCGTCCTCCTTTCAGACCTCTGACAAGGCCTCAATTCCGCGGTCGATGACCGCGACCGGCGGGGTACGTTGCGTCGGTGGCCGAGCATCCGTCGCTGTACGACTGGGCCGGAGGTCGCGGCGCGTTCGACAGGATGATCGACGCCTTCTACGACCGGGTCGAGCAGGACGACCTGCTGTCGCCGTTCTTCCCCGGTGGTGTGCACGAGGAGCATCGTCGCAACGTGGCGACGTGGTGGTGCGAGGTGTTCGGTGGACCGGCGGACTACACCGACCGCATCGGCGGATACGAGCGGATGCTCGACAAGCACCTGCGGCTCGGCATCACCGACGAGCAGCGGTTCCGATTCGCGTCGTTGATGAGTCTCGCAGCCGACGACGCGGAGATGCCGAACGATCCAGAGTTCCGTTCGGCGCTGGTCGCGTACCTCGAATGGGGGACCCGGCTGGCCCTCGGAAACTCCCAGGATGGCGCGGAGGTGGCCGCGCACGCACCGGTGCCGAGATGGGGCTGGGGCGAAGCTCCGCCGTATCCGTCTGGCCCGGCTCGTGAGGGCTAGGTGCGCAGCCACCTACGATCGGCGCCATGACGGTCACGGCGGTCGCGAATCTCGCGGTGAAGGTCCGCGATCTCGAGTCGGCGGTGGCGTTCTATCGCCGCGCCGGTGCTGTCGTCACTGACCCGGAGGACTGGCGAAACGCTCGTCGCGCCGATGTCCAACTGGGGCCCCTGCACATCACGATGTTCACCGAGGCGATCTATGAGCCCGATGTCGTCGTGGCCGATGAGTGCTTCTTGCACGTCGCGTTGTTCACCGACGATCTGGACGGCGAGATCGAAGGGCACGAGGTGGTGTGGGGCCCGGAGATCGTGTCGGGATCGTCGTTCGGGACCCGCAGGATCGTGTTCGTCGATGCCCCCGGCGCGATGCGGCTGGAGTTCATGGAGCAGTTGGAGGGACCGGCATGAAGGTGACCCGAGTGCTGCACGTGAGCGTGAACATCGAGGGCGAGCTCGACGAGACCCGCACCTTCTACCGGCAGCTGCTCGGGCTCGACTCGAAGGCCCGACCCGACATCGGAGGCATCGCGGGCCACTGGTTCGCGCTCGGCGGCGCCGAGCTGCACCTGGTCGACGCGCCTCCCGGTGATGTCGGGATCCGGCCGACCGGGAACCATTACTGCGTCGCCGTGGACGACTTGGATGCCGCGGTCGCGGAGCTCGAAGCCCGAAAGATCGACTACGTCCGCGGGGCACAGGGTGACGTCGTGCAGATCTGGATCGTCGACCCGGCGGGCAACACGGTGGAACTCCAACAGGACGCTGGGATCGGCATTTGACCCACCGGTCGAGCCCGGTCTCTCAGGACTCGGCGGCGAAGATGTGGAGTGCTTCGCGCACCGCGTAGAAGACGATCACCAAGCTGGCGAGGGGGTCGGCCCACCACCAGCCGACGAAGGTGTTCAACGCGAGACCGACGAGTACGGACGCCGCAAGGTACGCGTCCACCGCGGTCACTCGGCCCTCGGTGATGAGGACCTCGTTATGGAGGGCGCGCCCGGTCGTGCGCTTGGCGATGGCCAACGACGCCATGACGGCGAAGGTGCCAGCCGTCCACGCCATGCCGTAGCGCGAGTGCCGAGGATGGCCGCCGGCGACGAGCGATACGACCGCCACCCCGATCACGTACGGAACCAGGACGACGAAGGCGAATCCGATCAGGCGAAGGGCCTGCGCGGTCCGTTGCCGGTCGTCGCTGGTGAGCTCCCACATGACGACCGTGGATGCCGCGATCTCCACGAGGGAGTCGAACCCGAAGGCGGCCAGGGCAATCGAGCGCGCCGCGATGGCCGTCGCGGCGAGCACCCCGACGCCGACGACGTTCCACGCCAAGGTGAACTGCTCCAGGCGGATGCCCCTGCGAAGCAGAGTGCCGTCGTCGGAGGGCATGCCGCGAATGTTGCCGCTCGGCCCGGCCTCACTGCGAAACCAGCACCCGGGAGGCCGCTCCCTCCCGGGTGCCAGGTGTCGGTCAGCTCAGGTTGGAGCCGACGGTGCTGAACTTCGTCGAGGCCGATGAGCCGACGAAGGTGATCGCCGCGATGCAGACGACCGCGATGAGCGCGACCAGAAGGGCGTACTCGACGAGGCTGGCGCCCTCTTCGTCGCGATGCAGGCGGACCTGGATCGCGCACCAGATCTGGGTCAGGTTCATGTCGTCGTCCTTCATGTGAGTTTTTGATTGTCGTATGACAACTGTCGAAGGCCTACGGTGAACCATCGACGACTGATGCGCAATGAGCCGATCGACTCACACGCGCCGGTCGGCGCTCCATCCAAACTGTCACTTCATGACCAAGACAGATCTCGGGCGCCTGACCGATGAGGTCCTCTACGCCTCGCGCGCCTTCGTCGCGGTCGCGGCCCGGTCCATCGCCGAGGCCGGCGAGGACATCACGGTGCCGCAGTACCGGGCGCTCGTCGTGCTCGCCGGCCATGGCGCTTTGAACATCGCCACCCTCGGCGGCCACGTCGGCATGAACCCGCCGTCGGCCAGCCGACTGGTCGCGCGGCTGGAGCGCAAGGGCCTGGTCGAGCGCGTGCGGTCGCCGGAGGCCTACCGCGAGGTGCAACTCAGGCTGTCGACGCGCGGGGGGCAGGTCGTGGAGGCGGTCATGAAGACGCGCCGCGACGCGCTTCAGGCCATTCTCGGTCGTCTGCCGCGAGATCGGCAGGAAGCTGTACGCGACGCCTTGGTGTCGTTCGCCGAGGCCGCCGGTGAGATTCGTGAGCTCAAAGCCGGCGACGCCTGGCTCGTGTGACGCGAGCCGCGGCGCGGTCGGCTTTCGCCTCCCGCAACCGGCCGACATGGCCGGTGAGGGGAGGCAACAGCCGGGCGGTGCCGAGGATGAGGAACGGATCGACCGAGCCGACGCGGTAACGGACGTAGGGCAGGTGGATCGCCACGCCGACGAGACTGACGATGGCGGCGATGGCAAGGAACCGGCCGCCCGAGTCGCCCTTCGCCATCAGGAGGCCGAGCCCGATGAGCCCGAAGAGAATGACGGGCGCCGTCGTGATCCAGAGGATGAGCTTGGCCGCGGTCGACGTCTTCTCCTGCTGACTGGCGTTGGCCGGTGCCGGGTCCAGTGCGAGCACCGACTTCGCGGCCGCCCGCCGGACGAAGCGCCACGGGCTGGCCTTCACGTCGTGGATCACCAGCTGACGGAACCAACGATCGCGCTGGTACTCATTGGCGGCGTCGAAGTCGAAGCCCTTCGACGCCGCCAACTGCTCGATGCCCGGGAACGCTCGCCCGTACACGCCGTAGTCCTGGAGGCCCGGGTAGCGCGGGTCGCGGAAGACATCCTTCAATGCTCGGGCGTCGAGACGGTTCGAGACCCAAAGCGTGAACGACTCGTTCGACACCACCGCGACGGGACCGCCCACCGCGCGATCGTCACGGATGACCCAAGGCATGACGACGGCCGCGCCGGTGATCACCATCGCGATCGACGCCGACGGCCGCCGCAGCGCCACGACGACCAAGCCGATCACCAGCGCCGGAATGGCCGACGGTCGGGCCAGGATCGCCAGGCCCCACGTCGCACCGCATGACGCGGCCAACGGCCATCGCCTCGGCTCGTCGAGGGTCCACAGCGTCAGCCAAACCGCGGCGAGCAGAAGCGGAACGGAGAGGTTCTCCGACAGCGCTTGGCTGGCGACGTGGATGAACGGCGGATAGATCGCCCCAACGAACCCGGCGACGAGCGCGGCCCAGGCCGGCAGCCGAGCCCGGCGCGCGCATGCGATCAGCAGGAGTGGGGTGAGGGCGCCGATGATGGCCTGCACGACCTGCACGCCGCGAACACCGAGGTGCAGCCATCGCATGGCCGACAACGCATACGTGTAGACGGGCGGTCGCCAGGCGGTCGCCTGTCCCGCATACGAGTAGCCCTTGCCGTGCAGGACGTTGCCGGCGATCCGCCAGAAATGCAGCTCGTCGTCGGTGAGCCGCGGGCTGACGACGAACACGGAATACGCCAGGCGGAGGGCGACCGCCAGGATGACGAGGAGCCAGATCCGGTACCGAACCAGAACGTCCGTGGTCCGCCGTTGAAAGACGGCCGGGCCCGGTGCCACGGCGCAGAGGGTACTGGTCGACGTGGACCGCCCGGGCGGTCGACCGGCGCGGCTACCGCGCGAAGGCGTCGGTCATCGGGGTGGCTGATCCGGCCAGGTTGAGATGCTCGGAGATCCCGAACGAGTCCTCGATCGTCCGCAGCAGGCTGTCGTGGTCGTACCCCGTATTGACGACGCGGCCCGTCTTCAGCCGCGGCGACAGCAGCACCGCGCCGGTGCGCCCGCCGAGGCCGCCGGAAGCGCACGTGGGGCACACGTCGTTGGTGTCAGCGGCACCCTCGTCGAAGTTGATGACGAGCAGGCCATTGTGGTGCATGAGGTAGTCGAGCAGTGCGGGGACGTTGGCCGACAGCCACGCGTCGGCGCTCACCAGCCCGCCGGGCTTGCCGTTGGAGCACGGGTTGTCATGCCCGTCATGGCATGTGTCGGGCGTGATGAACGCGAACTGCGGCAGCGCGTTGTGGGCGACGTCGGTGGCCAGCGCGGTGAAGGGCATCTGGTGTGCGGCGCAGCGCGCCGGGTCGCCGACGAAGTTCGGGAAGTAGATGAACGGGTTGTGGCGGTCGGCGTAGTCATAGGCCGGCGGCTGCTGGCTGTCGCCGCCGACATACGGGTCGGGCGTCGAGTCGCCGGCCATGTAGGGGCCGTGGAAGCAAGGCGCGGGTGTGCCGTCCATGTAGGACTTCCACGAGACGTGGGCGGCATCGAGTTGGTCACCGAGGTGGCGGCCGCCGCCCTGGGCGGTCTGCAGCTGCGCGCAGGTGAAGAGGCTGAGACCGAGGCAGTCACCTGCTTCCGCGGGGTTGTACTGCTGGCCGCTGACCAGCGTGACGTAGTTGGACAGGCTGGCGTGGCCGGTGCCGTAGTAGTTGGGCAGGAACGCGCCGCGGGTCCTCACGCTGTTCAGGTAATGCGCCGGGCTGTTGGCGCCGAACGTGGTCGACTCGGCTTCGTTCTCCTCGACCAGCACGACCACATGATCGAAGTGCGGGATCCCTTCGAGCGAGCTCGGCGCGGGTGCCGCAGTGGCCAAGCGCGTGGTGACGGCCAGCAGGCCGACGGTGCCGGCGAGCGCTCGCGTGAGCACGCGCCGGCGGGATCGTGCTGCGGTCAGCTTCGGATCGGTGCTCCTCGTCCTTCGCACGGTGACGATTTCGCCGCGAGCGCGCCGTTCCCCTCGGAACGATGCGATGAACTCTTGGCAAAGTCTTGCGTGACCGATGGAATCGCGGGCTCGCCCGCTCCGGAACTAGCGGCTGGCGGTCTGGTCGACTGGAATCGCGGTGATGATCGAGCCACGCGGCCGCCCGTCACGGCGCGGCCTGCTCGAGCTCCGCCTGGTGCTCGCCGTCGCGGTGCTGGCCATCAGCGTGTGGGTCGCCCACCGCGGAGAGCCGAACGTCGTCGAGGTCAACGCGTTCCGGCTCATCAACGAACTGCCAACGCCCTTCGGCCCGCCGCTCCTCGGCGTGATGCAGCTCGGCGCGCTGGCCGCGGTCCCCGGTCTCGCCGCCATCGCGGTCGTGCGCCATCGCCGAAATCTCGGCCGCGACCTCCTCGCTGGCGGCGCCATCGCGTGGACGGTCGCGAAGGTGCTCCAGACCGTCGTCGACCAGGAGTCGCCCGAGGTCCTGCTCGGCCACGCCGTGCTGCACGGCTCGGGCCGGCCGGGGCTGGCGTTTCCCGCGACGCACGTGGCCGTGGCCGCCGCCTTGGCGACCGTTGCCGCGCCCCATCTCTCACGACCGAATCGGCGGCTGGCGTGGTTCGGCGTGGTGGCGATCGGCGTGGCCCGGATGTACGTCGGCGCCCACTTCCCGATCGACGTGATCGGCGGCGTGGCCGTCGGCTGGATCGTCGGCTCGCTGTTCCGGCTGGCCGTACGCTCGCCGGCCGTCCTCCCCGACGCCGACTCGGTCCGCGCCGCGATCGGCGACGCCGGCGGGCTCGGGCGCCTCTGCGTCGATGGCGTCCTCGGGCCGGTTGCCTCGCCGCACTCGGGCATCGCCCGCTACCGCACGGACGGCGGGTCGCCCACCCTGATCACCGTTGTCGGGCGCGACCAGCCCGAGGCCGACTGGCTCTACCGGGCCTGGCGGATCATCGCGTTCCGCGAGCCGGAAGATCGTGCGCCGCCGCACGGGCCCCATCAACGCGTCGAGCACGAGGCCTACGTCCTCCTTCTCGCGGAACGTGCCGGGGTGCGGGTACCGCGACTCGTCGCGACGCGCGACCTCGGTGACGATGTCGCGCTGCTGGCGCGCGGGTGGGTCGACGGCACCCCGCTCGGCGATGGGCCGCTCGGCGACGCTGTGATCGTCGACGCATGGGCCCAGCTCACGGCGTTGCACGACGCCGACATCGATTGCGGCGGGGTGATGCTCGACGACTTCGTCGTGGCTGCCGACGGCCACGTGTGGTTGACGGACCTCGGCAACGGCTCGACCGACGGATCGGACGATCGGTTCTCGCGCGACGACGCCGACTTCTGCGTCGCGGTCGCCGGCAGATACGGCGTCGACGTCGCCACCCGCACCTCCGTGGTCGCGATGGATGCCGATCGTCTCTGCCGTCTCGTGAACCATCTCCAGCCGCTCCTGCTCTCACCGCAAAACCGGCGGATGGCCGCTCGCGATCAGCTGCTCGTGCGCCTCCGGGCCACGGTCGCCGAAGCGGCCGGCATCGAGCCGCCGCCGCTCGTGTCGCCGACCCGCGTGGCAGTCAAGAACCTGCTGCCCCTGTTCGGCGCGCTGTTCGCGGTCAACCTGCTCCTGCCGCAGGTCGGGCAGGGACGGGCCACGCTCGATGCCATGGCCAAGGCCGACTGGGAATGGGTCCCGGCGATCGCGTTGGCGTCGGCGGCCACCTACATCGCGGCGGCGATCGCGCTCATGGGCGCAGCCCGGATCGGCCTGGCACTCGGGCGGACGTGGGCGGTGCAAATCGCGGCCGCGTTCACGAACCGACTCGCGCCCGCCGGCATCGGCGGCATGACGACGAACGTGCGGTACCTCGAGTCTGCCGGCAAGTCGCGGACCGACGCGGTCGCGACCGTGGGTCTGAACTCGCTCGCCGGCCTCCTGGTCCATCTCGTCGGGGTGCTCGCGATCGTGCCGCTGCTCGGCGCCGGTCACACCCACCTCCGGTTCTCGGGCCCGGATTTCCCCGAGCGGTGGTCACTGCTCCTCCTCGTGATCGGCGCCTTCGTCGTCGTCGGACTGCTGCGTTGGGGAGCGGTCGTCCGTTCGCGCGTGACCCGGCCGCTGCGCGACGTCTGGCGCACGTTGACGTCGGCGGCTCGCAATCCTCGGGCGGGACTGGTGCTCCTGGTCGGAGCCGCCGGCATCACCGCGAGCTACACCGCGGCGCTCTTCTTCGCGACGCGCGCCTTTCGCCTGCACCTGCCGATCGCGACCGTGGCCGCGGTGTTCCTCGGCGGCTCGGTGGTCAGCGCGGCGGCGCCGACGCCCGGTGGCCTCGGCGCGGTCGAAGCGGCCTTCGTGGCCGGCCTCACGGTGGCCGGCGCGCCGAATGGTCCGGCGATCGCGTCGGTCCTGACCTACCGCCTGGTCACGTATTGGCTGCCCATCATTCCAGGATGGTTCTCGTACCGAGTCCTGCGCCGCGCCGGCACGATCTGACCGGCCGGTCCGCTCACCCGAACTCCACGCCGGGCCCGGCGGACGAGTCGGGCACCCATGCGGCGTTGCCGGACGACCAGCGACGGCCGGCGAACCGGACCCAGCTGACCCGGTACTGCTGCGCGTGCCCCACCAACCACGAGGCGACCGTCCAGCCGCGCCCGGCCGCCGACGCATCACCAGCGCGCGAGGTCCCGAGCTCCGATGCCATGGCAGTCGACAGCGGCCCGGCGGCGAACGCACCATCCGTCGCACCGAGCGCGCAGGAGAACCCGGCCGGCACCTCGCCGGTCAGTGTCCGCGCCAACAGCCGGGCTTGCGCCTCCCATTGGCGGTAGGCGCTGGGCGCGGCACTGCGCTGCACCGCCTGCGCGGCCTCGGTGACTGCCAGGCCCTGCCAGCCCGCGACCTGGGCCAATCGCCCGTAGAAGGCGGTCGCGGCGTAGCGCGGCGACATGATCTGGCTCTTCGTGCCCCATCCTTGTGACGGTCGCTGCTGGAACAAGCCGACGGAATCGAGGTCGCCGCCGGAGAGATTGTGCAAGCCGGACTCCTGCAGCGCGGCCGCCAACGCGACCGTCACCGCGTGGTTCGGGAGCCCGGCCCGCTTGCCGACGGCGGCGATCGTCGTGGCGTTGGCCGCCTGCTCGAGGTCGAGCCGGACGATGCTGGTCCCTTCGACCGCGATGCACGGTGGTCCGGCGGGTCGGTGGTGGAGCGCCGGAAGCACCACCCGAGTGACGAGCAGCACTGACGCGCCGGCGACGATCGCGGCGGCGAGGGCGCGCACGCGTGCCCGTCTCTTGTGGGGTCCGGTTGCCATGGGATGGTCGTCGTGGATCGATGATCGGCACCGATCTTGACGCCGTTTCCTGTGAGGACGATGAGCACGATCGGCGCCTCACCGGTCGGCGAGCGCGGCGCGCCAGGGCGTGAGATCGAGGCCCGGGTAGCGCTCCGCGGTGGCGTCGACGAATGCGGCATCCCAGATCGGGTGGCCCGGCGGGGGAAATCCGAACAGCTCGAGCTGGCGCGGGGTCGACCCCTCGACGAACGCGTCCCAACCGGGCCCGTTGGCGCGTGACTGCCACGAGTCGTAGCCGACCCAATCCTGACCGGCGGTCTTGTAGCTGACATTGAGGAGGAAGCGCGCTGCGCCGGGCGCGGTGAGGTTCACGGCGCGATGGAACACGTCGGGCCGGTACGCGAGCAGCGACCCGCGCACTCCGCTCGCCGGACGCTCGGCGGCGTAGAGCTCGGGATCCCAGGCCGGCATGAACAGCGGTGCGGTGATCGGTCGACCGGCGGCATCGCGAACCGAGACGAGGTGGGTCGGAGCGTGGTCGATGTCGACGTCGGAGAGATAGAGGAACGTCTCGACGTGCCACCACGGCGCTTCGCGGCGCGCCGGCAGCCAGGAGTGGTTCCGATCGGTGTGCATCGGCTGCTCGTAGTTGGTGATCCCGGTGTACTTGGCGGCGACCCCGGCCTGGTAGAGGCGGATGTCGGTCGTCTGCATGGCCCGCTCGGCGAAGTCGACGATCGCGTCGTGGACGCACAGCCGGTTCATCAGGCCCGACCCCGCGAACGGGAACTCCCGCCGCCACCGGTGTTGCTCGGGGCGGAACCCCGGCCCGTCGGGCGGCCACACGAACCCCTCGTCGGCGGCGGGCGGCCGGCCCAGCCAGCGCTCCGTCTCACCCTCGGGATCGGCGTGGTACTGCTCCGGCGTCGGGAACATCTCGGGCAGATCGGCGGTGGCGGCGTCGATCTCCTCGGCCGCGACCAAGCCCTCCAGCAGCACCCACCCGTCGCTCTGCCAGGTCTCGACCTCGTCATCCGTCGCCCGTCGACCGCGCACGCGCAGAGGGTAGCGGCCGATGTTCGCTCGTCCTGTCCGTGTGGCGGCGCGTCGATGGGGGACAATGCAATCGTGAGCATGGGGGACCCGCTCCCGGAGATGGATCGCCGGCGCGTGCGCGTCGTGCTGGTCGACGACATCGACGACATGCGGTTGCTGCTGCGCCTGCAGTTCGAGCGCGACCCGCGCTTCGAGGTGGTGGGTGAGGCGGCCGACGGCGAGGAGGCCATCGAGGTCGTGGCCGACCTCCAACCGGACCTCGTCGTGCTCGACCGGATGATGCCGAAGCTCGGTGGGCTCGAGGCCACGCCGGAGATCCGCCGGCGGGCCCCGTCGGCCGCCATCGTCCTCTACACCGCGGCCAACGACGCCGGCACCCATCAGGCCGCGCTGGCTGCCGGTGCGCTCGGCGTGGTCGAGAAGACCGGCGGCATCGACTTCGTCGACCGGCTGGCCAGCACCCTCCTCGATCGCACCGCCGGCGACGACGCCACCGTCGAGGTCCGCATCGGTCCGATCCCGGCGCGCGCGGCGCGCGCCTGGATCGCCAACACCAAGCGCATCCTCGACGCGCTGGTCGAGCACCCGGAGGTGCTGGTCGAACCCGTGCCGACCGACGTGCTGGATCTGTTCTGCTCCTTCCTGAACACGTGGGAGGGCGTCGCCGCCGGTGCCGACGAGTTCCACTGGGTGGCGCGGGCGGCGCCGGCCGACGTCGAGCGGATCGTGACGTGGTGGGGCGCCATCGACGTGATGACCGACGAGCAGCTCGCCGACCTCGGGGTCAACTGGTCGGGACCTGAGGGGGAACCGTTCTTCCGAGCGCTGGTGGCGGGGGTGCTGGCCGCGATGAACCGGCACGAGGAGACGAAGCGGCTCGCCCGGTTGATGGGCGAGCAGTGGGAGTCGTACCTCGACTGACTCCGCGGATCTCTCACCGGCGCCCGCGGACACGGCATGATGACGCGGTGACAACGGCCCCGCCGGAGCGGCTGCGCCTTGCGCCCGACATCGCCAGCGCGCGCGCCGCGAGAAAGTGGCTCACGAATCGGATCAGTGCCGAACGAACCGAGCCGCTGGTCGAGGTGGCGTCGCTGTTGCTCTCCGAGCTCGTCACCAATGCCGTGCTGCACGCCGGCACCGACATCGACGTCGCGGTCGAGCTGCCCGATGCGGCCATTCGCGTCGAGGTCGCCGATCGCAATCCGGTGCATCCCGCCCCGAAGGGGTACGCACCGGACGCGGGCACCGGGCGCGGTCTCGTCCTCGTGGAGGCGCTGGCCGACGAGTGGGGCGTGGCCGACGCCGGCGCCGGCAAGGTCGTGTGGTTCGTGGTCAGCGAGGGCGGCGCCGGCGCGGGCGACACCGGGCCGACGGTCGACTGGTCCGATCTCGACGAATGGTCCGACCTCGACGACGGGCCCGAGCCGGCCCGGCCCGGCGACCCGGAGCTGGTGACGGTGCGGATCGTCGGGATGCCGCTCGACGTGCTGCGGGCCGCGCAGGAGCAGTACGACGCGCTGTTCCGGGAGTTCCGGCTCATCCTCGAGCGCGATCCGGACGAGTCGCGCCACCTCCCCGGCCGGTTGATCGCGGTGATCGACGAGGTCGGCCACCGGTTCGCGGGGTTCACGCGGGAGCAGGACGACGCCCTGCAGGCGGCACTGGCCCGCGGCGACGATTCCATCGACCTCGAGTACGCCCTGCCGGCGGAGGTCGGCGCGGCGTCGACCCACTACGACGAGTTGCTGGACGAGGCCGACGAGTACTGCCGCGGCGGCACCGAGTTGCTCACTTTGGCGCCGCCGCCGATCGCGGTGGCGTTCCGCAAGTGGTTCCTCGGCGAGTTCGCCCGCCAGGCGCAGGGTGCATCGCCGTGCGCCTGGGCCGATTCGCCGTGGGCGTGAGGGCCGGGCCCGTCGGGTAGGCACGAACGGACCGGCTGGAGCCTCGAGGCAACGCCGCGACGGCGGGGGGCTCCGGCTGGTCACTCGAGCAGGGACGCAATCGGGACGCAATCGGGGTCGATCGGGTCACCCGGAGCCGGTCGGCGAGGCGAAGCGCAGGATGGCGCCGATGCGCTCGGCGGGGCCGCCGTGGTCCGGCACGATCCACGTGGCCGCGCCGGTGCCGAACGCGGCCCGCACCGCGACGTCGATCAGCCGGCCCTCGGTGGGTTCCTCGACGCCCATGGCTTGCACCGTCTCGGCGTCGATGCCGACCATGTTCGGCTCGGGCCCGAACCACGCGGTGCGCTGGTCGGCGGGGTCGTCGTGCACCAGCAGGAGGTCGACCTGGGCCGCGGCCAGCGCGGCGAGCGTCGGTTCGGCACCGTCCGCGGCCCGGTCGTGCTGTCCGCGCTCCTCGCGGAACTTCTCGAGCACTCGGACCGTGTCCTCGGCCACCGCGGTCGCGACGACCCGCACCACCTCCTCGGCCATCGCGTCGGTGTCGGCGCCCGCGGCCCGGCTGCCCGGGATCTCGCGCAGCTCGACGGTGAAGCCGCGCGGGAGCGACTCGCGGAAGAAGTGGACCGCCTGCGGCTCGCCGGCGAGGATCACGACGCGAGCCCTGGCGTCGGTTGCGATGCGCGCGGTCGCCTCGGCGACCTGCTCGGCGTCGGACTTCCACCGGTTCATGGCGCGCTGCTGGTACACCCGTTGCGACCAGCCGCCGGGCTTGCTCCGGCGGATGACGGGATCGTCGGGTCGCTCGGGGTCGACGGAGATCACGCGACCGTCGCCCTTGGCGTCCACGAGGACGATGTCGCCGCCGACGCGGTCCACCAGCACGACGACGTGGGTCGGCTCGCTCTGTGCCTCCTCGATCATCGGCGGGACCGACGGCAGCGACGCGGCACGGGCCAGGTCCTGCTTCAGCGGGTCCTCGAAGGACCGCTCGAGCAGGAGGCCCCGCCCGTTGGCGACCGCGCCCATGGCCGCGCCCCGGAAGTGGGCATCCGGGACGACGGCCGCGATCGCGTCGAGGGCCCGCGCCGGGGCGCCGGCCTCCTCGAGCACCTTGCGGACGTCCTTCCAGTGCACGTCGGAACGGTGCGCCGCGTCCTCGACGTCGGGCTCGACATCGAGATAGACGGTGACGAACGGGCCCGGTTGCCCGAAGGCGGCGGCCACATCGGGCAGTGCGTGGGCGTCGAGTCCGGCCGGGCGAGGTCCTGCCGCGGTTGCCATGCCCGCGTCCTACCCCGTGGCGGTTCAGAAGCGTCGCTCGCGGTTGCCTCCCATGGCCTCCCACACCGCCTCGACGGTTTCGTACTCCCAGTCGGGCACCTGGCGGAGCCGCTCGATCAGCGACTCGGGCGCGCTCCGCTCGGTGAGGAGCTCGAGCAGGCGCGCCGGGCGCGCCGGGAAGTCCGACAGGCGCAGGTGGCGGGCCAGGTCACTGCGCAGCTCCACCTCGTCGTGGGTCAGGGCGCCGTCGCGGGAGGTTTCGTGGCGGTGGATGAGCGCGTCGGGGGCGGGCTCGTCGTCGGCCGCCCCCTGCTGCTCGCGCTCGGGCTCGGCGCGGGCCTCCACCGGTGCCCCGCGGGTGAGCGACTCCACTTCGTGGTGCAGCTGCTCGTCGAGCCTCGGACCGTGCTTGTTGCCGTTGTCCATGGCTCGGTCCTACCCCGCCGGGCTGGCCGGCCGACCCGCCAGCACCGTCAGAGGACGCGGACGGGTTCGCCGGCGAGCCACGCCGCGATGTCCTCGACGATGTGGTCGTAGAACATGCGGTAGCAGCTCTCGGTGACGTAGCCGATGTGCGGCGTGGCGACGACGTTGGGCAGCCGCCGGTACGGATGGTCGGCGGGCAGCGGTTCGACCTCGAAGGCGTCGATCCCGGCGCCGGCGATGGCGCCGCGCTCGAGCGCGCCGATGAGCGCGACGTCGTCGACGATCGGCCCCCGCGAGGTGTTGATCAAGAACGCGCTCGGCTTCATGAGTGCCAGTTCCGATGCCCCGACGAGATGGTGCGTGCGCTCCGAGAGCACCAGATGGATGCTCGCGAAATCCGACTGGCGGAACAGGTCGTCGCGTTCGACGCGGCGGGCACCGGCCGCGGCGGCCCGCTCATCGGTGAGGTTGGCGCTCCACGCCACGACCTCCATGCCGAACGCGTTGCCGATGCGGGCCATCTGCGATCCGATGTTGCCGACACCGAGCAGGCCGAGAGTCCGGCCGTGGAGGTCGGCGCCGAGGAACCGTTGCCATCCACCCTCGCGCAGCGAGCCGATCTCGTCGGGCAGCCGGCGGGCGACGGCCAGGATCAGCGCCCACGTCAGCTCGACGGTGTTGCTGACGATGCCGTACGTGCCCGACACCACGATGCCGCGCTCGCGGGCGGCTTCCATGTCGATGGCCGCGTTGCGAACCCCGGTCGTCACCAGGAGGCGCAGGTCGGGCAGCCGCTCCAGCACCCGCCGCGGGAGCGCCGTCCGCTCCCGCATGGCGACGACCACGTCGAAGCCGGCCAGTCGCTCGATCAGCGCGTCTTCGTCGTCGACGTGGTCGGTGAACGACACCAGCTCGACGCCGGGCGGCCACTTGACGATCGACGTCGCCACGTCCTGGTAGTCGTCGAGCACCGCGACTCGGGTCATGGCGCCATTGCTCATCGCATCGGGGCGATGGCGGCCCAGCGCCGCCGCCGCTCGCCATCGGGGTCGTCGACCAACGCCGGCTCGGTGGCGAGCAGCATGGTCGCCCGGCGGTCGCCGCCGAACTCGGGCCACGAGCCGAGCTCGTCGCACGAGGGGTCACCGTCGCGGGCGAACGCGGCCCACGCCGACTGCATGGCATCCGACACCGCGGACGCGCCCGGCCCGACCACCTCGCGCCAACCGCTCCGGTCGATGGTGCCGAACGGGTAGGGCAGGTCGCACCCGTGGCACGCGCCGTGCCGGGCGAGCGCACCGGCCAGCGGCGCGTCGAACCGGTAGCCGAACGTCGGCCCGGTGTGGGCATCGGCGACCGCGTCGGCCGGGCGACGCATCTCGCCGTCGGTCTGGATGGCCGACCACACGTCGCTCGGCGTCGGCACGTGCGGGTCGCCGTCGTACAGCTCGACCAGCGGCGCCGCGGCATCGTCGGCGTCGGGCGCGCCGAGCGCGGTGAGGTAGCGCGCCGCGCGGCGGGTGAGCCGGTCGCGGTCGAGGTCGGACGCGCTGGGGTCGAGGAACATGCGCATCTCGTCGCGTGTCGTGCCGATGAGGAGCGCGATGTCGGCGGTCGCCCCCGCCCGCAGCGCCTCGATGGGGCGCGACGCCACCACCTCGCCGTCGACGAACGGGTGGAACGGCATCGCTCCGACCTCGGCGAACATCGAGAAGAGCGTCTCGCCCTGCGCGGCCAGGATCTGATCGACGCTGGCCTTCTCGGCATCGTCGGTCAGCGTCGCGAGGAAGCGCTGGGCAACCGCGCCGGCGACGTCCGGCGTCAGGGTCTTGTCGGTGGCGCCGCTCTGCACGATGGCCCGCCGGAACAGATGGCGCGCCGAGGGCATCGCGAGCTGGTGCACGATCGAGCCGCCGCCGGCCGACTCACCGAACACGGTGACGTTCGCGGGGTCGCCACCGAAGGCGTCGATGTTGTCGCGCACCCAGCGAAGGGCGGCGACCTGATCCAGCAGCCCGCGGTTCGGCGGCCGGCCCGGGATCGCCGCGAACCCGAGCGCGCCGACGCGGTAGGTGACGGTGACCACCACCACGCCGCGGCGCGCCGCCATGCGGGAACCGTCGTAGATCGGGAGCGACGCGCTGCCGCCCACGAACGCGCCACCCGGCAGCCACACCAGCACCGGCGCCGATGCGGCTCCCGGGGGTGACCACACGTTGAGGAAGAGGCAATCCTCGTCGGTGGCGTCGGCGTCCAGCCCTGGCAGCGTCGCCCCGCCGGGCACGGCGGTCTGCGGTTGCGGTGGGCCGGGGGCGAAGGCCGTCGCCGCCCGCGCACCGGTCCACCGGGCGATCGGCTCGGGCGCCTGCCAGCGGCGCGCCGTCGCGTACGGCACGCCGAGCCACGCCGCGGTGCCGTCGAGATCCACGCCTTCGATCCGGCCGGACGCGGTTGCCACGATCACGATGCTGCAGGTTACGGTCACGCGATGCCGAGGCGCTTGCTCGTCGTCGTGCTCGCCGCGCTCATGGCCGGGGCGGCGTGCGGTGGGTCCTCCAAGCCAAAGGCCGGAAGCGCAAGCTCCCCCAGCACCGCCCGGACCGGCCCGACGACGTCGGCCCCGACACCCGTCATCGGCGCGTCCGGCGCCATCGCCCCCGGCACGTGGCTGATGGCCCAGAAGGACGAGACCCGATCGGGCGCGGACCCGGTGCTGCCCGACCTCACCAGGGCGACGCGCCGATGGCAGTCGGTGAACCTCGACGGCGACGTGTACGGCCAGCCGCTCGTCGCCGGCAATCAGGTGATCGTGGCGACGACGAACGACACCGTGTTCAGCTTCGACGCCGGCACCGGGAAGCAGCAGTGGTCGGCGCACGTCGGCACGCCGGTACCGGCGCGGGACCTGCCGTGCGGCAACGTCGACCCGGTCGGCATCACCGGGACACCCGCGATCGATCGCGGCACCGGCTTGGTGTACGCGGTCGCGATGGTCGCGGGGATCCGGCACGAGCTCGTCGCCCTTCGCCTCGGCGACGGGAAGGAGGCCTTCCGGAAAGCCGTCGACGCTCCCGGCGCCGACCCGAAGTTCCACAACCAGCGGGGCGCGCTCCTGATCGCCAACGGTCGCGTGTACGCGCCGTACGGCGGCCGCTACGGCGACTGCGGCACGTACCACGGGTCGATCGTCAGCGTCGCGCTCGACGGCACCGGCGCGGTCGAGTCCTACGTCACGCCGTCGCAGAACGAAGCCGGGATGTGGTCGCCGGGCGGCGTCGTCTCGGACGGCAAGGGCGCGCTGTTCGCGGCGACGGGCAACAGCTCGTCGCAGTCGACGTTCGATTACGCCAACGCCGTCATCCGCCTCGACCGCGGGCTCCGACCGGCGGGCTACTGGGCCGCCAAGGACTGGAAGACCTTGAACAGTGGCGATGTGGACCTCGGGAGCGAGTCGCCGGCGTTCGTGCCGGCGGCCGGCGGCTGGCCCGACCGCGTGCTGGTGGCCGGCAAGGCCGGCGTCGCCTACGTGCTCGACCCGTCCCGGCTCGGTGGCATCGGCGGCGAGCTCTCGAACAAGAAGCTCTGCAACGCCGCCTTCGGCGGGACGGCGCGGGTCGGGCGCCGGGTGTACGTCTCGTGCCGCGACGGCCTGCACGCGGTGGACGTCGCCGACAAGGCGATGAACGTCGTGTGGACCGGGCCGAGGTTCGACGCCGGCCCGCCGATCGTTGCCGGCGGACTGGTATGGGTCGTCGACGTGGGTGGCAACGTGCTGTACGGGCTCGACCCGGCGTCGGGCCAGGCCCGCGTGCACGACACGATTGGTGACGTCACCAACTTCGCGACGCCGGGCGCGGGCGCTGGCGCGGTGTACGTGTCGGGTGCTCGCACCGTCATCGCGTACGGCTGAGTTCCAGCCGACGAGGACGGGGCAGGTAGCGTGGCCGCCGTAGTGGGCCAGACGTTCGCCGATCTCGGACTCTCCGCCGACCTGGTCGGCGCGCTCGGCGAGCGCGGGATCGTCGAGCCGTTCGCCATCCAGCAGCTCGCGCTGGCCGACGGTCTGGCCGGGCGCGACGTCTGCGGCAAGGCGAAGACCGGATCGGGCAAGACGCTGGCGTTCGGCCTGCCGCTGCTCGAGCGGGTGCGGGCCCTCGGGCCGGCGGCGCCTGGGCATCCGCAGGCCCTGGTGCTGGTGCCGACCCGCGAGCTCGCGGTGCAGGTCACCGACGTGCTGGCGCCGCTCGGCCACGCCATCGGCGAGCAGGTCTCGTCGTTCTACGGCGGCACGTCGATGGACCAGCAGATCAAGGCGCTCCGCACCGGCGTCGACGTGGCCATCGCCACGCCCGGCCGGCTGATCGACCTGGGCGAGCGGGGCGAGCTGTCGGTCAGCGGGGTCCAGGTGCTCGTGCTCGACGAGGCCGACCGCATGGCCGACATGGGGTTCATGCCGCAGGTCGAGTGGGTGCTGCGCCGCTTGACCCACGACCACCAGACGCTGCTCTTCTCGGCGACCCTCGACGGCGACGTCGACCAACTCGTGAAGCGGTACCTGAAGGACCCGGTGCGCCATGAGGTCGAGTCGTCGACGGTGACGGTCGAGGAGATGGAGCACCGCTTCCTCGCGGTGCACCAGCTCGACAAGCCGAAGGTCGCGGCGTCGATCATCCGTGGCGCGTTCAAGACGCTGGTGTTCGTGCGCACCAAGCGCGGCGCCGACCGCCTCACCCAGCAGCTGCGCCGCGAAGGCGTGAAGGCGGCCGCCATCCACGGCGACCTGCGGCAAGGCGCGCGCGAGCGGGCGCTGTCGGACTTCGCCGAGGGCAAGCTGCCGGCGCTGGTCGCCACCGACGTCGCGGCGCGGGGGCTCCACATCGAAGGCGTGGACATCGTGATCCACTACGACCCGCCGGAGGACCACAAGTCGTACCTCCACCGCTCCGGTCGCACGGCGCGGGCCGGCGAGGCCGGCATCGTCGTCACGCTCGTGCTGTGGGACCAGCATCTCGACGTCGAGAGGATCCAGAAGCGCATCGGTGTCCGGATGCCGATCGTCGAGGTGTTCTCGAACGACGAGCGGCTGCGGGACCTCGCCGCCTGGCGGCCGGGCGAGGACGCCGCATAGCGCACGCGGGGTGACATGGGTCGCGGGCCGATCCGGCGCATGCTTGGGCATGACCGATACTGCCCACACCCCGCTCAACTGCCCGGCGTGCCGGGTGATCGACCAGGCGGACGGCTTGGAGGACGGCAACCTCTTCGCCACCATGAAGCGCAATGTCCGCGACGAACGGCGCATCTTCGACGCGCTGCGCGACGCGCAGGACCGAGCGGCCGACCTCATCACGTCGTTCGCCGGCTCGCTGAACTTCGTCTACCTCCACTCGGTGTGGTTCAGCGTGTGGATCTTGTTGAACATCGGCCTGATCGGCGCGTCCATCGAGTTCGACAAGTACCCGTTCGGACTGCTGACGATGATCGTCAGCCTCGAGGCGATCTTCCTGTCGACGTTCGTCATGGTCAGCCAGAACCGCCAAGCCGCCCGAGCCGACGTCCGGGCCGAGCTCGACTTCGAGACCAACCTGCGATCCGAGATCTGGTCCGTCCACATCGGCCACGCCCTCGGCGTCGATCCGAGCCACGTCGAGGAGGTCGTGCGCACCGCGATAGAGGGATCCCGTCGCGAGCTCTCCCCGTAACGGACAATCGCTCAAGTTCCCGCCCCGAATGCCGACGCGGGGGTAGGGGGAACGATCGATGCCGATACTCACGAGGAAACGGGATGCCGCGTCGACGACGGCCCGGGAGATGAAGCGCCCGGCCGCGGCGATCGTCGGGATGGCGGCGACCCTGACCGCGGAGTGGGACACCATGGACGACGACGACCGGCGGGCGTGCCTGGCCACCATCGACCGCCAGGTCGTCCGGCTGGCCGCGCTGGTCGCCGAGCTCGAACGGCTGACTTAGCGCGCCACCGCTACGCCGCGACGACCAGCTCGGGCCAGCGCGCCAACCGGCTGATGTCGCCGACGGCGTCGACCCGGCCGTCGGGCACGCGCCGCCAGAGCCACAGCACCAGGTCGGACGCGGAGCCGCGGACGGCGACATCGGCCTTCGCGTGCTCAGCGGTCACGATCGCGCCGCCCGCTGATGGGAACACCACGAACCACTCGCCGGGGCCGTCGGTGCGGTGGAAGTGGTACGTCTCGCCGGCCGCCTCGGCGCCGCCGCGCGAGCGGAGCCGCCGGAGCATCGTGCCGAGGTACTCGTCGACACCGTCGGCGGCCAGCTCGGCGTCGACCGGCGGGGGCCCGTCGGCGCCGGCGTGGGCGGCCTCGGCGTCCCAGAGGTGGACACTCGTCTCGTTGGCCTGGCGCCGCATCCAGAACGACACCGTGCGGTTGTCCTCGGCGAAGGTCCAGCAGTTGTCGGCGGGATCGGCCGCGGCCAGCGTCGCGATCAGCGCGTCGGCGCCGGCGGTGATCCAGTCGGCGAGCCCGGCGTCGTCGGGCTGATCGGGCACCGCCGAGGATCCTCGGTCGGGCCGGCTCGCGACCTGGTCGGCGGCCCACCGGTGCACCGTCCCCATGTGCCGCGCCAGGTCGGCGACCGTCCAGCCGGGACAGCTCGGCACCGGCGCGCCGGTGCCCCGGCGGACGGCCGCGGCGAACGCATCAGCGTCGCGGCGGATGGCGGCGAGGTGGGCTCCGGCGTCCATGCGGCGGGAGCCTATTGGCCGGACGTGCGAAGAACGGTGGGGGGTAGCCTTCGGCATTGTGAAAGAGCTCGTGTATCACCGACAGCTCTTGCCGGCTGTCGAGCGGCACGCCGACCGGCTGGGGTTCCACGACGGCGACTACCACGGCACCTTCGCGCAGCACGGCGACCGCGTGTTGCGCCTGGCCGACTCGATCGGGCGCCAGCTCGGCGTCGCCCGGGCCGACCGGTTCGCGGTGCTGGCCGTCAACAACCACCGGTACCTCGAGCTGTACCACGCCGGCTTCCTCGGGGCCGGCATCGTGAACCCGCTCAACCTGCGCCTGGCGCCCAAGGAGCTGGCGTTCATCCTCAACGACTCCGGCACGAGCGTCGTGTTCACCGACTGGCTCTTCGCCCCGCTGCTCGAGCAGGCCCGGCCCGACCTCGACAAGGACATCACGGTCGTCCGCATGGGTGAAGGGGACTTCGCGCACGACGCCGACTTCGAGGAGCTCGTTGCCGCCGGTGAGCCGCGCGTGCCGGCGGAGCCCGACGAAGACGACCCGGTGATCCTGATGTACACCGGCGGCACGACCGGGCTGCCGAAGGGCGTGCTGCTGAGCCAGCGGGCCGAGATGCTGAACCTGTACCACGTCGCCATCGCGATCGGCCTCGGCGAGGACCGCGTCTACCTCCACCAGACGCCGATGTTCCACGCGGCGTCGATGGCCGCGATCCTCGGCATCCCGGCGGGCGGCGGCGCCTCGGTGTTCGTGCCGCTGTTCAAGCCGGACGACGTGATCGAGCTCATCGAGAAGTACCAGGTCAACCAGACGGTGATGGTGCCGACGATGATCGCGATGCTGTTGAACCACCCGGACTTCAAGGCCGAGCGGGTGGCCAGCCTGAAAACGTTGACGTACGGCGCGTCACCGATGCCGGGCGCGCTGCTGAAGCGCTTGTTCGAGGTGCTGCCCGACCTGAAGATCTCGCAGGGGTACGGCATGACGGAGTCGTCGTCGGTGCTCACGTTCCTCACCGAGGACGACCACCGCACGGGTGGCGACATCCTGCGATCCGCCGGCCGTCCCCTCGCCGGCGTGGTGCTCACGATCCAGGACGCCGACGGCACGATCCTGCCGACCGGCGAACAGGGCGAGGTCTGCGCCCGGGCCGGCAACTTCATGGACCGTTACTGGAACCGGGAAAAAGAGACCGCAGAGGTCTTCCGCGACGGCTGGTACCACAGCGGCGACATGGGCTACCTCGACAAGAACGGGTACCTCTTCCTGGTCGACCGGGTGAAGGACATGATCGTCACCGGCGGCGAGAACGTCTACTCGGTCGAGGTCGAGAACGCCATCGCCAGCCATCCGGCGGTCGAGCAGGTGGCCGTCATCGGGATCCCGCACGAGACGTGGGGCGAGCAGGTGCTCGCCATCGTGGTGCTGAAGGCCGGCGCGTCCGCCACCGAGGACGAGATCATCGACCACGCCCGCGGGCTGATCGCCGGGTACAAGCTGCCGAAGAAGGTCGAGTTCAGGACCGAGCCGATCCCGTTGTCGGGCGCGATGAAGCCGCTCAAGCGCGATCTGCGGGCGCCCTACTGGGAAGGCCGCGAGCGGGCGGTCAACTAGCAATCGGTTACGACGACGGCGGCGTCGGGCGTCGGGTGGCGTGGATCGCGGCGGTCGTCGCCGCGCTGGCGCTGATCCTCGCGCTCGTCGTCGTCACCGTCGACATCGCCAAGAGCCACGAGGTGGATCCGCCGGCGCTGTCGATCATTCCCGTGCCGGCCGGGGCGACCGTCACCGCGTCGTTGCGGGAGTGCCCGGTCACCGGCCACACCTGCCGGTTGGTGGCGGCAGTCGACCAGCCCACCGGCGACGCCGTTGCCATCGTCACCGACGCGATGGCCCGCGCCGGCTGGCCGATGGTGGCCGGCAGCGGCGGCACCAGCACCGGGTGCCGGTCGTCGCGGCTGTGCGCCAAGGTCTGGTCGTTCGCCGACTACGCCGACACCTTCGGCCTGCCCGCCGGCCTCACCGTGCCGATCGACGCGTTGAACGAGCTGCGCGGTCACGGCGCGCTCGTCGTGGTGACGAAGACCGGGTAATCCGCGGCCCGGCCCTGATCTCACGGCGGTGACCCCCGCGGTCCGCCACCACCCCTGAGCAGCCCGGAGCGGCGGTCCCGCTCCGTCTTCTCGACGTGGTGGTACCAGCACTTCCACTCGATGTTGCCGGCCGACCAGGCGCCGCCGTTGGCCCGCGGGTCGATGTGGTCGCGCTCGAGGTAGTAGCGGCGATCGCAGC
>JAODBK010000030.1 GCA_025463925.1 Acidimicrobiales bacterium
GCTGGCCGCCCCCCCAGCGCCCCCGCCGCCCCCGCCGCCACCGCCGCCCCGGCGGCGTGACCGGCGCTTCTTGCCGACCCCGGGTGCGATCGCCTCGGCGGTCGCCTCGGCGATGGCGTCGTTCATCTTCTTGCTGCTCCTGGCCGCCTTGGCGGCCTTCGCCGCCTTGGCCTTGGGCGGCGGGGCCTTCGGCACCGGCATGGGCTTCGACGACTCGGGCGATCCGATGCGCGCCTGCTGCCGCTTGGCCTCCTTCACCGCCTCGCGGCTCTTCGGCCCCCGGACCGGCGTCCGCGGCGTGAAGAACCATCCGATCCCGGGCACCGGCTTGCCGCCGATCAGCCGGCCCTTGCTGAACAGCCACTCGTACTCGCCGTGGAACTCCTGGAACGAGTCGTTGGACAGCACCACCGCCCCAGTGCGGTCGGCGATCTGGAGCAGGAAGCCGTCGCCCCGGCCGATGGCGCCGGCCGGCGGCGACACGATCTCGCCGGCCAGCTCGGCCTCCTCGTAGGCCCGGCGCTCGGCGGCGTCGACCCGGTACTCGAACGAGGCGTCGACGACGACGATGATCTCGTCGTCGGGGTGCTCGGACCGGAAGGCGCGGACCGCCTCGTCGAGCTGCGCCAGGGACGGCAGCGTCCGGCCCTCGGTGGCCAGGTTGGAGCCGTCGACGATCACCTTGCGTTGGGGCATTTGACCGTCAGTCAACCATCCCCCACGGCCGGAACGTGCGACCGTGATCCCGTACCCGGGTCAGGCGAGGACCCGCTCGAGCAGGTCGGCCGTCTCCTGCCCATGCACGGTTGCGCTGCCGCTGGCCGGGCTGCCCGACTCCGGCCGGGTGACCGGGCGCAGCGGGTAGTCGTCGCGCAGCAGGCGGAGGAGACGGCCCTGCACGAATGCCCACGGGCCCATGTTCTCCGGCTCCTCCTGCAACCAGACGACCTCCTCGGCCCGCTCGTAGCGGGCCAGGACGGCGGCGATCTGGCTCTCGGGCCACGGGTAGAGCTGCTCGACTCGGACGATCGCGGCCGGCGAGCCTCGCTCGTCGCGCGCCGTCATCGCGTCGTACGCCACCTTCCCGCTGCTGAGGATCACCCGGCGCACGGTGCCGGCCCGGGTGTCGTCGATCGACGGGTCGTCGAGCACCTCGCGGAACGACCCACCCTCGAACTCGGTGACCGGCGAGCGGCTGTGGCGCGATCGCAGCAACGACTTCGGCGTGAACACCACCAACGGCTTGCGGACGTCGCGGCGCACCTGCCGGCGCAGCACGTGGAAGTACTGGGCCGCCGTCGTGGCGTTGACGATCTGCATGTTGTCCTCGGCGCTGAGCGTCAGGAACCGCTCGATGCGCGCCGACGAGTGCTCCGGGCCCTGGCCCTCGTACCCGTGCGGCAGCAGCATCACCAGACCCGACGTCTGGCCCCACTTGTCCTCGGCGGCGACGAGGAACTGGTCGATGATGATCTGCGCGCCGTTGACGAAGTCGCCGAACTGCGCTTCCCACGCGACCAGCGCGTCCTTGTGCGCGACCGAGTAGCCGTACTCGAACCCGAGCGCGGCGTACTCCGACAACAAGGAGTCGTAGACCCAGAACTTGCCCTGCGCCGGGTCGAGGTGCGCGAGCGGCGCGTACTCCTGGCCGGTGCGGTGGTCGAACAGCACCGAGTGGCGCTGGCTGAACGTGCCGCGGCGGGTGTCCTGCCCCGACAGCCGGATGTCGTTGCCCTCGAGGAGGACCGACCCGAACGCCAATGCCTCGGCCAGCGCCCAGTCCACCTCGCCGCTCTCGTACAGCTTCTGGCGGGTCTCGATCTGCCGCCAGAGCTTCGGGTGCACCTCGAAGCCCTCCGGCGGCGAGTGCAACGTCTGGACGACTCGGTCGAGCACGCCGCGGTCGATGCCCGTCTCGACCGGCGGCAGCACGCCGACCGCCGGCCGGGGCGGCCGGGCCTTCGCCGGTTCCGGCGGCGCCGACTGCCGGGTCTCGTCGAGCGCCGCCTGGAGCTTGGCCGAGAAGTCGTCGAGCGCCTTCTCGGCGTCCTCGATGGTGAGGTCGCCGCGGCGCACGAGCGCCTCGGTGTAGAGCTTGCGCACCGAGCGGTGGTCCTGGATCCGGCCGTACATGATCGGCTGCGTGTAACTCGGGTCGTCGCCCTCGTTGTGACCGTGCAGGCGGTAGCAGACCAGGTCGATCACCACGTCCTTGTGGAACGCCTGCCGGAACCCGAAGGCGAGCCGCGCGACCCGCACGCACGCTTCGGGGTCGTCGCCGTTCACGTGGAAGATCGGCGCCTGCACCATCTTCGCGACATCGGTGGCGTACACCGACGAGCGCGCCGACTCCGGCGACGTGGTGAACCCGAGCTGGTTGTTGATGACGAGGTGGATCGTGCCGCCGACGCGGTAACCGCGCAGCGCCGACAAGTTGAGGGTCTCGGCGACGACGCCCTGGCCGGCGAACGCGGCGTCGCCGTGGATCAGCAGCGAGAGCACCGAGAACGCCCCGGGATCGTTGATGAGATCCTGCTTCGCCCGCACCATCCCCTCGACGACGGGGTCGACGGCCTCGAGGTGCGACGGGTTGGCCGACAACGTCACCGGCAGGTCGAGCCCCGAGCGGCCGACGAACTTGCCGGACGCACCGACGTGGTACTTCACGTCGCCGCTGCCCTGCGTCGTGTCGGGGTCGATGTTGCCCTCGAACTCGTTGAAGATCTGTCGGTAGCTCTTGCCGATGATGTTGGCGAGCGTGTTCAGGCGGCCGCGGTGGGCCATCCCCATGACGGCCTCGGTCATGCCGGCCTGCGCCGACTGGTCGAGGATCTCGTCGACCATCGGGATCGCCGACTCGGCGCCTTCCAGGCCGAAGCGCTTGTGCCCGATGTACTTGGTGTTCAGGAAGCGCTCGAACGCCTCGGCGGCATTGAGCCGGTCGAGGATGTGCAGCTGCTCCTCGCGCGTGAGATCGGTCTGCACGCCTTCGACGTGCTCCTGGATCCAGCGCTTCTGATCCGGCTCCTGGATGTGCATGTACTCGACACCGATGCGGCGGCAGTACGCGTCGCGCAGCACGCCGAGGATGTCGCCGAGCGTCATCGTGTCGGTGCCGGCCAGCCCGTCGGTGAAGAACGCGCGGTCGAGGTCCCAGATCGTCAGGCCATAGGTCGCCGGGTCGAGCTCGCCGTGCATGTGCGGCTCGTGGGCGCGCAGCGGGTCGAGGTCGGCGATCAGATGACCGCGGACGCGGTACATGTTGATGAGCGTCTGGACGTGGACCTGCTTCTCGCGCTGGACCTTCTCGCCCTCGATGGGATTGATGTCGCGGTGCCAGCGGACGGGCTCGTACGGGACGCCCATGGCCCGGAAGACGTCGACGTAGAAGTCGTCCTCGCCGAGCAGCAGCTGGTGCACCCGCTTCAGGAAGAGGCCGGACTCGGCGCCCTGGATGATGCGGTGGTCGTACGTCGAGGTCAGGGTGATGACCTTCGAGACGCCGAGGTCGGCGATCGTCATCGGGTCGGCGCCTTGCCACTCCGCCGGGAAGTCGAGGGCGCCCACGCCGATGATCGCGCCCTGACCCGGCATCAGCCGGGGCACCGAGTGGACGGTGCCGATCGTGCCCGGGTTGGTGAGGCTCACCGTCGTCCCGGCGAAGTCGTCGGGCCCGATCTTGTTGTTGCGGACCTTGCGGATCATGTCCTCGTACGCCGACCAGAAGCCGCGGAAGTCGAGGGTGTCGGCGTTCTTGATGCACGGCACGAGGAGCGTGTGGCTGCCGTCGGCCTTCTCGACGTCGACCGCCAACCCCAGCCCGACGTGCTCGTGGCGCACGACCCGCGCGTGGCCCTCGGCGTCGTGGGTGAACGACGAGTTCATGACCGGCACGTCGGCGATCGCCTTCACGACCGCGTACCCGATGAGATGGGTGAAGCTGACCTTGCCGCCGGTGGTGCGGCCGAGATAGCCGTTGATGACCTTGCGGTTGACCTCCAGCAGCCGGGCCGGCACCTGGCGGGCGCTGGTGGCGGTCGGCACCGCGAGGCTCGCCTCCATGTTGGCGACGATGCGGGCCGCGGCGCCGCGGATCGGCTCGCCCGGTGCCGCCGGCGCCGTCGCCGGAGCCGGAGCCGGCGCTTGCTGCGGCGGCACCTCGGCCGGTGCCTCGGCGGCCGGCGGCACCGCGGTCGGCCCCTTCGCCGCCGGAGGCTCGGCCGCCGGAGGCATCGTCGGCGTCACCGGCGCGCCCGCTCCATTGCTCGCGTAGTCCGCGAAGAAGTCGCGCCAACTGTCGCTGACCGACGACGGGTCCGATTGGAACTGCTCGAACATCTCGTCGACCAACCACGCGTTCGCGCCGAACGCGGTTGCCTGTGGATCGTCAGCCACGTCTGGATCCTACCGACCGGTCGCCGGTACCCGGCCGGTAGCCTGGCCCCGTGGCCTACGACGAGGCATGGACCTGTCTGTCGTGCGGCACCGGCAACGTCGGGCGAGCCTTCTGCGAGCAGTGCGGTCGGCAGCAGGGGTGGGCGAACGTCGCCACGCCGACGGCCGACGCCGCCGAACCCGACCCGTCGACCAGCCGGGGCCCGCTCATCGCGACGCTGATCGTCCTCCTGCTCGTCGGTGGGGCCGTGGTCGCGTTGGTGGCGCTGACGCGCCAGTCCTCCCAGCAGAAGGTCGCCGACCGGGCGGTCCTGAGCCCGGCCGACCTGAGTGGCGGCTGGGACCCGGCCCACCCCCCGGCCACCAACACCTTCTCCCGCGCCGAGCTCGGCCAGCAGGCCGGTGCCTGCGCCGACGCCGACGGCCCGGGCCCACCGAAGGCGTCGGCGGGTCGCGCCTTCCGCAACGGCGACCCGAAGGGCTTCGGCATCACCCGGGCCGGCTCGGCCGTCCTGGTGTACGACACCGCCGACCGGGCCCGGCGAGCGCTGGCGTACTTCGCGTCGAAGCCGTTCACCGACTGCCTTGCCAACTCGCTCCAGGAGAACGGCGGCCACGACATCATCCCGGCGCCGACGATCGAGACGCAGTCGGTCACCATGCTGCCGTCGGCCGCGGACGCGGCGTCGGTGCAGCTGCGCGCCATCGTGCGGCTGTCGGCCGCGTCGACGGCGATCGACATGACCGTCGACGTGATCGCGTCGCAAGTCGGCCGCGCCGTCGCCATCACGTCGTTCCACAGCGACACCGGCCCGTTCCCCGCGGCCGAGGAGACGCGCGTCGTCAACCTGGTGACGGACCGGCTGCGGTGACGGCCCGGCTCGTGCGACGGCTGGTCGTCGTGGTGTGCGTCGCCGGCATCGGCGGGATGATCGCCGGCTCCGTCGCCGACAACAACGCGGTGGCCATGACCTTCGGCCTGGTCACCGCGGCTGCCGCGCTGTGCCTGATCGTCGCGACCGCGGTCGGCGGCCGCGCACCCGGCCTCGCCGGCGAGCGGTCGGCGAGGGTCGAGCAGCTCGCCGCTGATCTCGTGGCCGGCGGCGCCGACGACGGCGCGATCCGGAGGCTCGTACGGGAATCGGTCCGCCTCGGACGTGACGTGCCAGCGGATCTTTAGTGCCGGGGCGGGGTGCACGGCGGACGCACCCCTGACCCCGGCAATTCGAACAGTCACACGCGGCCGACCCGCCGTCAAGTGCGCAGCCGTCGACCAGCCACTCACTGGAATAGGCCATCTGGCTCATATCCCTCACATAAGCCGCCAGATGACCGATCATTGATGGGTGGCAGCAACGAAGCAGTCGACGTTCACGAGCCGCGCCGTCTCCCGGGTCGTCGAAGCCGGGAACTCGGCCATTTGCGCCGAGTGCCAGACCCCGGTGAAGTTCACGGCCAAGATCAAGGCCCGCCAGGTCATCGCCAACGTCTATGTCGACGGCCGGTGGGACCGGGTCGAGCACTACCACGAGGAGTGCTACGACCAGGCCGGTCAGCCGTACGGCGGCGCCGACTGAGATTCGGGCACCACCGGCGCGGTCACTGAACCTGCCGGGCCTTGCGGGCTTCGACCTCGAGGTCGTGGTCGACCATCATCTTGATCAGCGTCGGGAAGTCGACGGTCGGCTGCCAGCCCAGCACCTCGCGGGCCTTGGACGCGTCGCCGATCAGCAGGTCGACCTCGGCCGGGCGGGTGAAGCGCGGATCGGTCTGCACCAGCGCCTGCCAGTCGTCGATCCCCGCCGCCTGGAACGCCGCCTCGAGCAGGTCGCGAATGGTGTGCGTCTCGCCGGTGGCGACGACGTAGTCACCCGGCTCGTCCTGCTGCACCATGCGCCACATCGCCTCGACGTAGTCGCCGGCGTACCCCCAGTCCCGTGACGCCTCGAGGTTCCCGAGGGTCAGCGTGTCCTGCAGACCCAGCTTGATGCGCGCCACCGCGTTGGTCACCTTGCGGGTGACGAACTCGAGGCCCCGACGAAACCCCTCGTGGTTGAAGAGGATGCCGCTCGACGCGTGGAGGCCGTAGGACTCGCGGTAGTTCAGCGTCGTGTAGTGCCCGAACACCTTCGCGGTGCCGTACGGCGAGCGCGGGTGGAACGGCGTCATCTCGTTCTGTGGCGTCTCGCGGACCTTGCCGAACATCTCCGACGACGACGCCTGGTAGAAGCGAATGCGGTTGTCCTGCGTCCCGCCGACGACGCGGATCGCCTCGAGCATGCGGAGCACGCCGACACCGGTGATGTCGGCGGTGAGCTCGGGCTGGCGGAACGAAAGGGCGACGAAGCTGATCGCGCCGAGGTTGTAGACCTCGTCGGGCTGCACCTGCTCCACCACGCCGATGAGCGACGAGAGGTCCTGCAGGTCGCCTTCGACGATCTCGAGCTCGGGGGTCTCATCCTGGAGGATGTGGATCTTCGGGTTGTTCTGGCCGCGCACCATCCCGTACACGTCGTAGCCCTTGCCGACGAGCAGTTGCGCTAGGTGCCGGCCGTCCTGTCCGGTGATGCCGGTGATGAGCGCCCTGGGCATGGTCCGGAGGGTAGCCGAGCAAGAAATTCCTCAAGGAAGTCGCCGTCCGTGCCGATACGCGGGTCATGGCCGACTCGACGCTGGACGACGAGGTCTTCCTCCGCGGCCTCGTCGGGCTGGTCGAGGCGCAGGCGGCGCAGCTCGACAGCTTGCGCGGTGCGCTGAGCACGCTCGAAGGCCGCGTCGCGTTGCGAGCCGAGGTCGACCGTCTCCTCGCCCACGAGCTCCGGAGCCCGCTCGCCGTCGTGATCGGCGGGCTCCAGACCCTGCTCGACGACGAACTCGATCCGGCGATGCGGCACGAACTCGCGGTGCGGGCGCTGGCGCAGGCGACCCAGCTCGGCGACATGCTCGACGACATGCTGGCGCCGGCCGACGTCGAGAGCGGGCCGCTGTTCGCCCGCACCAGGGTCCGCAGCGTCTCGCTGGTGCAACTCCTCGACCAAGCGGCCAACGCCGTCCCGCACCTCCGGACGCTCGGCCGGCTGGCCGTCGAAACCGACCGCCACGTCCAGATCTCGACCGCGCCGTCCCGCTTCGTCGCCATCGTCGTGAACCTGCTGGAGAACGCCGCCAAATACGGGGCCGGCGGCCGGGTGACGCTGCGGGCCCGCGTCGAGGACACCGGCGTCGTCGTCGAGGTGCTCGACGAGGGACCCGGCCTCGACGGTGTGCCGCCGGAGGTGCTGTTCCAGGCGTTCTCCCGCGGCCGCCATCCCGGCGAGGCCCCGGGCCACGGCATCGGCCTGTACATGGTGCGGATGCTCGCCCGCTCGCTCGGCGGCGACGTCACCATCGACGACCGGCCCGAGGGTGGCACGGTGGTGCAGGTGACGCTGCCCCAACGCCGCGACGAGGACGCCGCGGTCGCGGCGCGCCAGCGCTCGAAGGACATCTGCCGGTAGTCGTCAAACTGAAGGTGCGTGCCGCGCGCCCGATTCGTGACGATTCTCGCCCTCGCGGTCGGCGCCCTCGCGTCGTCGCACGCACTGGCCGCCGCTCCTCCAGTGGTCGACCCGACGGTCCCCGCGGCGCGCGAGACCGAGCCCGTCGTGCTCACCGGTGCGTCGTTCCCCCAGTGGGCGGCGCCGGCGGAGGTGACGGCCAAGGCGCCGTCGGTGTCGGGCGCGTCCTGCACGAGCGGCGACAACGGGTGCGGCCACAACTCCTACCAATCCCCCGAGGTCGCGTCGGGCAAGGCGCTCGGCGAGGGCGTGCCCATCGGCCAGCTGCTCGGGTACCGGTGGGACGGTCATGGCTTCGTGCAGATCCCGTTCCAGGTCGACGAGTTCGCCACGCGGTACCTCTCGAACGACGCGTCGACGTTCTCCTTCTACAGCGAGACGGACCAGAACCTGACCCCGGTGTTCGACGAGGAGCGCTTCCGCTGGACCGGCCAGGACCCGGCGAACCCCTGCCGCGCGGTGCCGGCCGATCCGAAGGTCCGCACCACCGCCGACCCGGTGCCCGGCCTCGACACCAACGACGAGGTGGCGTTCATGGCGTCCGACGCCGGCCCGCCGGCGCCCGCCGGCGCCGCGCTCCCCGCGCACGTCGTCGGCGCCTACCGCGTCGACCTGCGCGATCCCACGAATCCCAACGGCCCGGCGAAGGCCGCGTACGTCATGCGCAGCGACGGCACGGTGGCGCCGGCGTACACCGCGGCCAATGGCTACGTGCGCTACCAGCCCGACGCCGACAGCGACACCTACCTGTACAGCCAGTCGGCATACGGGTCGTACGGCAACGCCGCCAAGGGCGCGTGGCTCGACCCGACCACCGGCCAGTGCGTGACGAACCAGCCGAAGCAACGCCGGCCGAAGGACACCGCGTGGGTGCGGACGCCGCGCTACCAGTTCCGCTACGACGGCCGTTGGCTGATGACCCAGGTCGGCGTCGCGCCGTCGGCGACGACCAACGATGCGGCGGGCCCCGCGAGCTCGTGGGTGTACGGCCCCGACCTCGTGGACCAGTGGAAGGCGCGGGCGTTCCAGCAGCGACCGGGCGGGGTGACTCCGTGCTGCGGCTACGAAGAGGAGGCCAACAACTGGGGTGGGTCGTCGATCCTGATGGGTGTGCGCGCCGGCCCGGTGCGCATGATCCGTGCCACGTGGGGCGCCGACAGCTCCACCAACAACGTCCGCACCGAGTACTTCTACCGCGACGAGATCCGGATGGACGACGCCCTCCGCGTCCACGTGATCCCGCCGGGCGACGGCATCTACACGCAGTGGGACTTCAACGCCGGCGCGGTGTCGACGTACTCCAATGCCTTCGTGCCCGACGGGGTCCCGGCGGACGGGCAGAACGACGAGGTCTTCGGCAACACCCGCGCCCATGTCGGGCCCGACGGGCTGCGGTTGCGCGACGGCGACCAGGTTCCGGTGGTCGGCCCCCAGGACGTGAGCGCGGGCTCGCCGGCCGACGGGTCGTGCAGCACGCCGGCCGGGCGGTGCATCGACAACGACATCGACGTCGTCGACCCCACGTTCTCGGGCCCGCTCGGCACGCTGTCCTACGAGGAGGTGTCGGGGCCCTACGGCACGTGGGTCGACCGCTGGACGGTGAAACAGGTCACCGGCGGCACCGCATACGGCCTGGCCACCACGCCCTACTACCGCGATGACTCGTGCTTCGACGACGGCACCGGGTCCAATCCCGGCCCGCACGTGCGGTCGCGCGCGCCCGACCCGACCGTCGACGCCACCGGCGCGCCGCGTGCGTGTTGGAAGACGACGGACGGCGACCCCACGACCGCGGTCCCGTTCGACCACTTCTTCCAGGGCGCGATCGCGACGCACGGGCTCCACGTGAACTTGATCGCCGACTCCGACAACGCGTTCACCACGGCACCGGTCGACGAGGTCGACAGCGAGCAGCGCATCGTCCTCTTGCCGGGCCGGCTCGGCAACGTGGGCGAGCGGTACGGCCGGGGCACGGAAAAGCCGCTGATCGCGACGACCCAGCTCCTCTAGCACGCGATCATCTCCGGATGCCCGGAGCCAAGACCGTCGTGCTGGCCGCCGCCGGCGGCGCCGCGGTCGTCGTGCTGGCCGCGACCGCGGCCTGGGCCGTCGACACCACGAACCACGGCGGCCGGGTGGCCCGGAGCGTGCGCCTGGCCGGGCATCCGGTGGGCGGGATGAACCGGGCCGACGTGGGCCGCGTCGTGGCCGCGCTGGCCGCCCAGTACCCGAAGGCGACGGTGCAGGTCACTGCGCCCGGCGCCGTCTTCACCGCGCCGGGCGCCGACTTCGGCGTCAAGGTCCGCGAGGCCGACACCGTCGACGGCGCGCTCTCGGCCGGGCGCAAGGGCACGCTTCCGGGTCGGGTCGTCCGGTGGGTCAAGGCCTTCGTGTCGAGCTCCACCGCACCGGTCCGGGTCGATGTCGGGCGCGTCGGCACCACCGACGTCATCGCTCGCCTCGACAAGGGCCCGCGCACGCCGGCGACGGAGCCGACACTCTCGATCAAGGCCGGGCACGTCATCGCGGTGGCCGGCGAGCCGGGCCGCGGCATCGACCCGGCCGAGCTCGTCGACCGGATCCGCGCCGCCGCCGCCCGCAGCCCGCTCATCGCGGTGAACGTCGGGCGCGGCCCGGTGAAGCCGCGCTTCTCGCTCGCCGACGCGCAGAAGGTCGCCGACCGAGCGGAGGCCGAGACGCAGACGGGACTGAGCCTGAAGGCCGGCACGACCACGGCGACGGCCAACGCGATGATCCTGAAGGGCTGGGTGCAGGCGGTGCCGACCGAGAAGGGGCTCGACCTGGCGGCCGATCCGACCGCGACCATTGCCGGGCTGCGACGACTCCTGCCGTCGACCGGCACACCCGCGGTCGACGCCGGCTTCGTCGTGAGCGGCGGCCAGGTGCAGATCACGCCGAGCCGCACCGGCACCGCGTGCTGCGCGCCAAAGGCCGTCGCGCTGGTCGAGGCGGCACTGACCAGCCGCCCGTCGAGTCCCCTCGTCCTCCCGCTCCAGACGGTCGCGCCGAAGCGGACGGTGGAGCAGGCCCGCAACCTCGGGATCACCGAGGTGGCGTCCACCTTCACCACGCCGCACCACGCGGGCGAGCCGCGCGTGATCAACATCCACCGCATCGCCGACATCCTGCGGGGCGTCGTGATCGAGCCCGGCCAGACGTTCTCGGTGAACCAGTACGTCGGCCCCCGCACCACGGCCAAGGGGTTCGTCGACGCGCCGATCATCGGCGAGCACAACACCCACGCCACCGACATCGGCGGCGGCATCAGCCAGATGGGCACCACGTTCTTCAACGCCGCGTTCTTCGACGGCCTGCAGATCCTCGAGTACCAGGCCCACACGCTCTACATCTCGCGCTACCCGTACGGTCGGGAGTCGACGCTCAACTACCCGCACCCCGATCTCGTCGTGAAGAACATCAGTCCCCACGGCATCCTCGTGTGGCCGACGTACACCAGCACGTCGCTGACCGTGACCTTCTATTCGACCAAGTGGGTCGACGTCGCGCAGTCGGCGCAGACGACGTCACCGCGCGGGCCGTGCACCGCGGTCAAGACCGAGCGAACCCGCAAGTTCCTCGCCGACGGCAAGACGTCGGTCGACTACTTCTTCGCGCTCTACGCACCGGCCGACGGGATCGACTGCCCGCGGTGACCAGTGCCGCCGACCCCCACCGCGCCGACGTCGCCGTGATCGGTGGTGGCCCGGCCGGGGCCGCCGCCGCGATCACGCTGGCGCGCGCCGGGCGCGACGTCGTCGTCGTCGACCGGGCCCGGTTCCCGCGCGACAAGTGCTGCGGCGACGGACTGACGGCGGGCGCGCTGCGCCAGCTCGAGGGCCTCGGCGTGCGGCCCGAGGCGGTGGCGTCGTGGCAGCCGGTCGACGACGTGTGGGTCCGGTCGCCGTCGGGCCGCACCATCGACTTCCCGCTGCCACGCGGCCGCGGGGTCTTCGCCGCGGTGGCGCGCCGGGTCGACCTCGACGCCACGCTGCTCGACGTGGCGCGGGCCGCGGGCGCCAAGGTGCTCGACGGCCACGCGCTCGAGGGCGCCGCCGGTCACGGCGATCATGTGCGGCTCGACGTGACCGGCGTCGACGGCGGCATCACCGCGCGGTATGTCGTCGGCGCCGACGGGATGTGGTCGCCCTTGCGGCGCGCCATCGGCGCGATCGAGCCCGGCTACCTCGGCGAGTGGCACGCGTTCCGGCAGTACTTCGCCGACGTCGCCCCGCCCGCGGCGCGCGACCTGTGGGTGTGGTTCGAGCCGGATCTCCTCCCCGGGTACGCGTGGTCGTTCCCGCTGCCGGGCAACCGGGCCAACGTCGGCTTCGGCGTGCATCGCGACCGCGAGCTGCCGACCGGCTACCTCAAGTCGCTCTGGCCCGAGCTCCTCGCCCGACCGCACGTCGCCGAGGTGCTCGGGCCGGCGGCCCGGCCCGAGGCGCCGCACAAGGCGTGGCCGATCCCGGCCCGCATAGACCGGGCGGTGCTCAGCGGGCTCGGCGGCCGGGCGCTGTTCGCCGGCGACGCCGCCGGCGCCACCGACCCGATGACCGGTGAGGGCATCGCCCAGGCGCTCATCGGCGGCCGGCTCGCGGCCCAAGCGATTCTGGCGACCGGCCCCACCCGGCCCGCGCGCGCCGCCGCCCACTACCGCCGCGCCACCGACCGCGCCCTGCTCGCCGACCACCGGATGTCGACGCTGCTCACCCGCGCGCTTCGGCACCGCGCCGGCGCGCGCGGTGCCGTCCGCGTCGTCGGCGCGACCGCGTGGTCGCGCCGGCAGTTCGCCCGCTGGCTGTTCGAGGACGAACCCCGCGCCGCCATCGTCACCCCGCGCCGCTGGCACCGCGCCTTCCTCGGCCGCGACGGCGCGTTCGCGACGGACCCGCGGGTCAGTTGAGGGCGACGTCGTGCGGGAGGCCCAGCACGCGCTCGGCGATGATGTTGCGCTGCACCTCGGAGGTGCCCCCACCGATCGTCAGCGCGGGTGAGAACAGGAACCCGTAGTGCCAGATCGGGTTGTCGTCACCGAGCGGGCCGCGACCGGCGAGCATGCCCTCGGCGCCGGCCAGGTCCTTGGCGAGCTGCATGATGGCCTGGCCGTGATCGTCGGCGAGCGCCTTGCGGACCGAGGCCTCGGGTCCCGGCGGCTTGCCCTGCACTCGCGCCGTCACGGTGCGGAGCCGGATCAGGCGGAGGATCTCGGCGTCGCACCACAGCCGCGCCAGCCGCTGCCGCACGCGCGGGTCGCGCACGCCGCCGGCCCGCCGCACGACGTCGAGCAGCCCCGACGCGTCCGGGCCGTCGCCCCACAGCGCGCCGCCGCCCGACAGCGAGACCCGCTCGTTCGACAGCGTCACCTTGGCGAGCTCCCACCCCCGGTTGACGTCGCCCACGACGTTCTCGGCGGGGATCCGGACCTCGTCGAGGAAGACCTCGTTGAACAGGTGGGCGCCGGTCATCTCGACGATCGGCCGCACCTCGATGCCGGGCGCGTCCATGGGACAGATGAAGTACGTGATGCCGGCGTGCTTGGGCGCGTCGGGATCGGTGCGGGCGATCAGGATCCCGAACCGGGCGACGTGGCCGAACGAGGTCCAGATCTTCTGCCCGGTGACGACCCACGTGTCGCCGTCGCGCACCGCCCGCGTGGCCAGGCCGGCCAGGTCCGACCCGGCGCCGGGCTCGCTGAACAGCTGGCACCACAGCTCCTCGCCGGCGAGCAGCGGGAAGAGGTACCGGGCCTTCTGGGCCTCGGTGCCGGCGTGGATGATCGTCGGGCCGGCCCAGCCGATCCCGATCATGTTGGCCGGACGGCGGACGCCGGCCCCCCGCAGCTCCTCGTCGATCACGAGCTGGTGGATCGGGTCGGCGTCGAGGCCCCACGGCCGCGGCCAGTGCGGCGCCACCAGCCCGGCCTCGGCGAGCTGGCGACCGCTCGGCGCCGGGTGCCCGGCGAGCCAGGCGCGCAACTCGACCCGCCGGGGATCGTCATCGGGCGGCAGCTCGAAGTCCACGCGCCATAGCATCGCCGCTCGTGAGCAGCGGGTGGAACTTCGCCGACGTCTGGGAGACGATTGCCGACGAGATCCCGGACGCGCGCGCGCTGGTCGACGCCGACCACCGGCGGACGTGGGCCGAGCTCGACCACCGCGCCGACGGTGTCGCGTTGGCCCTGCTGAACGAGGCGGGCGCGGCCCATCAGGACAAGGTCGCCCAGTACCTCTACAACGGCAACGAGTACACCGAGTCCGTCGTGGCCTGCACCAAGGCCGGCCTCGTCCCGGTCAACACCAACTATCGCTACACCGACGACGAGCTGACCTACATCTGGGACAACAGCGATGCCGTGGCCGTGGTGTTCCACGGCGCGTTCGCCGAGCGGGTGGCATCGGTGCGCGCCCGAGTGCCGAACGTCCGGCTGTGGCTCTGGGTCGACGACGGGAGCGGGCCGTGCCCCGACTGGGCGGTCCCGTACGAGGACGCCGCCACGTCGGCGTCGCCCGGCCGGCGCACCCGAGGTCCGGCGCCACGTTCCGGGGCCGACCTCTATTTCCTCTACACCGGTGGCACCACGGGGATGCCGAAGGGCGTCATGTGGCGGCAGGACGATCTGTACGACGTCTTCAGCGCCGCGACGATGCACGACCCGCCGACCGTCGACCTCGACGCGGTGCGCCGGCGGGTGAACGGCGCCGGCCCGGTCGGCCTGCCCGCCTGCCCGCTGATGCACGGCACCGGCGCGTTCACGTCGTTCCAGGTGATGTTCCTCGGCGGATCCATCGTCACCTTGACCAGCCGGAAGTTCGACGCCGCCGAGCTGCTCGACACCATCGAACGCGAGCGGGTCAACGCGCTGGCGTGGGTCGGCGACGCGTTCGCCCGTCCGGTGCTGGCGGCGCTCGACGCCGCCCCCGGGCATTGGGACATCTCGAGCCTGGTCATGATCACCAGCTCGGGCGTCATGTGGAGCGAGCCGGTGAAGGAGGGCCTGCTCCGCCACCACCCCGGCATGATGCTGGTCGACGCGTTCTCGTCGTCCGAGGCGCTGGGAATGGGCATGTCGGTGTCCGGCGGCGGCCGCACCACCAAGACAGCCTCGTTCGCGCTCGGCGACCGGAGCCGCGTGATCGACGACGACGGCCGCGACGTCGAGCCCGGCTCCGGCCGGATCGGCCGGGTCGCCGTCCAAGGGCCGTGCCCGGTCGGCTACTACAAGGACCCGGAGAAGACCGCCCGCACGTTCCTGACCATCGACGGCGAACGGTTCTCCGTGCCCGGTGACTACGCCACCGTGGACGCCGACGGCACGCTCCAGATCCTCGGCCGCGGGTCGGTGTGCATCAACACCGGCGGCGAGAAGGTCTTCCCCGAGGAGGTCGAGGAAGCCCTCAAGGGCCACCCGGCGGTGCTGGACGCGGTGGTCGTCGGCGTTCCCGACGAGCGCTTCGGCGAGGTCGTCGTCGCCTGGGTCGAGCCGATCGAGCCGGCCGGCGACATCGACGAGGCCGACGTGATCGCCCACGTGAAGGGGCGCCTGGCGGCGTACAAGGCGCCGCGCCGGGTGCTCGCCACCGACTCGATCGGGCGCAGCCCGGCCGGGAAGGTCGACTACACCCGCCTTCGCGGGGACGCCGTCGCCGCCATGGGTGGTTGACAGATGGCCCGTTTGGACCACGACAAAATGGGTCGAACGAGCTATTCACCCGGCTGCCTGTCGGGGTCGATACTGATCACGGGTCAGTCGTCGAGGGTCCTCTCATCCCCCGAGGGACGCTCGTCTTGTTGCCGGAATGCACCGTCCCAGTGCAGACCTACATCTCTCCCACGTTCCCGGCAACCGGCTGACCCATGGCCGGTGTGGCCGTAGCGAGAGGATCCCCCTCCTCCGCTACGGCGCCCGGCGGCAACCGGCCGGCCATTGGGTAGGTTCGCCCGGGTGGCCCTCGACCTCGCTCCGGCACTGGAGATCGGGCGCGCCCGGGTCAAGGTCGGCACCTGCAGCTGGACCGACGCCACCCTCGTCAAGGAGACCGACTGGTACCCGAAGCGGTCGATGAAGGCGGCCGAGCGGCTGGCCTACTACGCGGCCCGCTTCCCCCTGGTGGAGGCCGACAGCACCTATTACTTCCCGCCCACTCCTGAGCTGACGGCGAGCTGGGTCGAGCGCACCCCGCCGGGATTCACCATGAACGTGAAGGCCTGGTCGCTCCTCACCGGCCACCCGACGTTCCCGCACTCACTGTGGCCCGACCTCCAGGGTGAGGTGCCGAGCGAGCATCGCGACAAGCGGCGCCTCTATGCGAGCCACCTCGCCCCCGACGTGCTCGACGAGGCGTTCGCCCGCTTCCGTCACGCGCTGCTGCCGCTGGCCGAGGCCGGCAAGCTCGGCGCCGTCCTCCTGCAGTACCCGCGATGGTTCACGCCGAAGGACGACACCCGCGCCGAGATCCTCGCGGCGCGCCAGCGCCTCCCCGACCTTCCGCTGTGCGTGGAGTTCCGCAACCGGCGATGGCTCGCGGCCGCCGAGTGCGAGAACACCCTCGAGTTCCTCGAGAACCTCGACCTGGCGTTCGTCTGCGTCGACGAGCCACAGGGCTTCGACTCGTCGCTCCCGCCGGTGGTCGCGGCGACGTCGGACCTGGCGGTGGTGCGGTTCCACGGGCGCAACACCTCCACTTGGGAGGAGAGCACCGAGACGGCGGCCGAGCGGTTCAAGTACCGCTACGCCCCTGACGAGCTGGCCGAATGGGTGCCGCGGTTGGCCGAGCTGGCCGAGTCGGCGACCGAGGTGCACGTCCTCATGAACAACTGCTGGCGCGACGACGCCGTCGTCAATGCCGCCCAGCTCGCCCGAATGCTGGCCGGCGATCCCGGGTAAGGCGCGGGGATGACCGAACGCGAGGAGAAGCTCAGCGACGCGACCCACGAGGCCGACCGCCGCGATGCGATGAAGCACGGCGAAGCCGACCGGATGCCGACTCCCGAAGAGGAGGAGCTGGCCGAGCAGCAGACACTCGACCCCGACACCGTCGCCCACGAGAAGGAGATGGCCGAGCGGGGCGCCCACCAGAAGGGCGAGGGCCGGATCGACTGACCTCCCCGCGACCGCGGGTCAGCGGCGGCGGCGCACGATGATCACGGCCACCACGACGGCGACGATCGACGCGCCGATGACACCGATCGCGATCGCCGGGCCCGACGACCCGCTTCCGCCGCCGGCCTTCGGCGCGGTGACCACCGTCGGCTTCGGAGCGTTCGGACTCCGGGCCGGCACGTAGATCCCGAAGTCCGTGAAGATGGCGGCGACGCGGGTCCCGCCGCCGATGGCGAACGTCTCGAGCGCCTTCCACGTCTTCCCGTCGTCAGCCGAGAAGAGGGCGCCGTCGGCGCCCAGGCCGGAATCGAGGGCCACGTTGCCGGGCTTGGTGATCTTCGCGATCGGCACGCCCGAGGGCGAGAACTTCGCCGTGATGCGGTACGCGTTGCCGTCGGGGCTCTCGTTGGGCGGCAGCGGACCGAGCGTCGCCGGGTCGAGCGCGTCGAACGTCACCACGACCTCGGTGTCCGGCGGGTGCGGCGGGATCGCGCCTTCGACCAGCGAGATGATCGCCTGGGTGTCGGAGGTCTGCGGCCCGGCATTGGCCGACCCGGTCGGGCCGAGCGGCACCTTCACCGACTCGGTCGCGGGCGGCTTCACGTTGCTCGCCGCGAACTCCTTCGGCGGGTGGACCCAGTGGTACGGCACGCTCGGCGTGAAGCTGTCGAACAGTGGACGGGTGTGGCGGCCGGTCACCACGGGGGTCAGCACCACGACCACGAGGTATGCGAGGGCCACCGCAGCCCCGGCCACCGCCGAACGGTGGCGCCCGGTCACGAGACCGGCAGCACGGTGATCGGGTCGGTCGCGAACGCCGGCGGCCACACCACCTTCATGCGCCCCGGCGCCACCCACTCACCGATCACCGACGCCGCCGCCCGGTTCTCCCCGGCGTCGGGCTGGCCCGGCGGCGGGAAGTCGATGCCGCTGCCGTTGGCGAGGGTGCCGATCGGCAGGTGGGTCGCCAACGCCGCCGCGGCGACGTCGGCCGGCGCCAAGGACGCGGCGTGCGGGAGGACGTGGTGCAACAGCGCCCACGTGCTGGCGAATCCGGCCAGCACCGGCGCGTAGAGCTCGTCGTGCCACCGCTTCTCGTACTGCGCCTTGGCCCACGCCAGCTCGGAGCGCGCGTCCGGCAGCAGCGCCGCCACCTTGATGGTGTCGCCGTCGGGCTTGTCCGACGCGAACAGGCCGACCGCCGACGGGCCGAGCGCGGCGCCGAAGTCGGGCATGCAGTATCCGGAGCTCGTGCCGACGCTGGCGAGCAGCGGCAGGTGCGCCTTCACCGTTGCGCGCCGCAGGGCCACGCCGTCCTGGAGGTACGACGCGACCGCGAGCACGTCGGGCCGGGCGGCGGCGATCCGCGACACCAGCGCGTCCATGTCGTCGGTGACCGCGTACGGGAACGCCGCCACCTCGAGTGGACCGCGCGCCGTGATCTCGCCGAGCGCGCCCAGGCCGACCGCCCGGCCGTAGGAGTCGTCGGCGTACGCGACCGCCCACCGCAACGGGCGGCCGGCACCGAGCTTCGGCGCCAGCTCGTCGCGGACGAACGCCACCGCATTGCGACCGAGGTTGGCCCCCATCGGCGACAGCCGGAAGAAGTGGGCACCGCCCTCGGCCAGCGGCGCGGTCTCGCCGACCGCGCCGGTCTCCCAGAGCAGCTGCCCGAGCCGGGCCGCGGCCGCGCTGGCCGGCGACGAGATGGTGCTGCCGTGGGTGCCCACGACGATCATGTCGCGGCGCGCCGCGAGCTGTTCCATGGCGGCGGGGGCCTGCTCGGCCCGCGCCACGTCGATCAGGTCGAGCGCGACCCGGCGCCCGCGCACCCCGCCGCGCTGGTTGACGAGGTCGACCGCGAGCTGCGCGCCGCGGGCCTCCTCGGCGCCGCTCGTGCCCTGCGCACCGGTGAGCGGGTAGATCGCGCCGAGGTGGAGCACCGGGCCGGCGGCGCGGCCGCCACTCGACCCGCAGGCCGTCGCCAGCAGCGCCAACGTCGCGACCGCGACCCCGACCCCGGTGATGCGCCTCACGACGCGACCTGGACGATGACGGAGGTCCGCACCGGGGTGCGCCACGGCACGTGGTTCGCCTGCACGAACTCGGCCTCCAACACGTGCTCGCCGGATGTCAACCCGGTCAGGTCCTGCGACAACCCGTTCACCATCGAGACCAACTGCCTGTCGATGAAGAGATGGATGTGGCCGGCATCAGGCGTCACCTTGGTCCGCGTGATCGGCACCAGCCGGGCACCTATCAGCCGCAGCTCGACGTGGACCCGCGAGCTGTGCAGCACCTCGCCCGGCCTCGGCGTCACGAACTCGAGCCGCGCCTTGGTGTCGAGCACCTTCCCCGACAGCTTTGGCTTGGGCACCCAGGTCGTCGCGGTCACCGCCGCCACCAGCACCACCATCATCACGACCGGCAGGCCGGCACCGAGCCATCGCGACGTACGGTCGGGCCGCCGCCGGATGTGCATGAACCACGCGAACAGCCCGACGTCCACCGCGAGCAGCGCGCTCGTCACGTTGTCGGCGCCCGAGCCGAGCGCGTGCGCGAGCAGACCCACGCGGCGGCACCCTAACCCTGGTCCTCGTCATCCAGGGTGGCGGGCGCGGTGATCACCGACGCGTGATGGGCGACCATCCGCCACTCGTCGTCGTCGCCCCGCGTGAAGAGGTTCATCGCGGCGACCGCCAGCCCGGCGTCCACGTCGAGCACGTTCTCGTCGAGGGACACCCAACCCACGTCGCCGTCCATCTGCCCGTACACCTCGGTGAGGATGAACTGGAGGCGCTGGTCGTTCTGGAACAGCGCGAAGAACGAGGCCGCGACGCGGGCCCAGCCACGCAGCGTCGGCCAGCCCGGGTGGGTGCAGGTGGCCCGGTCGCTGTGCTCCCAGAGCTGGGACATGGCGTCCAGGTCGCGGGCTTCGAAGGCGTCGTAGAACGACCGATTCGCCTCGAGCACGGCTTCGAGCTCGTCGGCGGCCGGCACGACCGCGGACAGTACCAACCCTTCAGACCGGCCCCGGTAGTGCCGATGGACTACTCATGTTCACCGGTGTGCGGGTTCGGCGCGCCGCGATCGACCGGACGCTCGGCGCGCTGCCGGTGAGATGGCGCTGCGTCCTCCACGGGCGCGACCGGGTGGTGATCGGCCCGACCGGCGCCTTCGCGGTCGCCGACGACCAGCCGTCGGTGTCCGAGGCCGCCGAGCGGGTGGCCCACGCCGCGGGCGAGATCCGTGACTTCCTCGCGTCGGTGGGCTCGTGGGCGCCGTTCGTCGACCCGCTGGTGGTGGTCGACGGCCACGCCGAGCACATCTCGCGGGCGACCATCGTCCCGAGTCGCCTCCTCAACGACGTCCTCACCTGCGGGCCACAGCAGCTCGAGGATGGCGAGATCACCCGCATCGCCGATCGCCTCGGCAGCCTGCGGCCGCCGCGCCTGCGAACCGCGATTCACTAAGACCGCCCCGGCGCCGGCCGACAGGAGCGGCATGGATCCGACCACCGGCGGGCGCGACTGGGCGGGGATGAAGTTCGTGATCCCCGGCGTCGCCGCGCTCGCGGCCGCCGTGTCCCTGGCCGGCCGATGGCACTGGTCGGCTCGCGTCCCGTTCGTCGCGATGTTTGGCGTGCTCGTGGCCAGCGCCGTCGCCTCGACCGCGCTGGCGACCATCGGCGCGGACGCACCCGCGTGGCAGCGGCACGCGCGGGTCGCGTCGGTGCTCGGGACGTGCACGGTGGCCATGTACCTCACCGGGTGGGGCCCGCTGCTGTCGGTGGGGTACCTGTACGTCGTCGCCCAACTGCTGGAGGACCACGGCAGCCGCGCCACCTGGCCGATCATGGCGTGGCTGACGGTCTGCAGCGCGATCGGCCTCGGTGGGGTCGCGCTCCACGTCGCGCCCACCATGCTGCACCGGCCGCTCGTGTACGGATTGGGCGCGCTCACGACGATCGGCCTGCTGTCAGGCGTGCGGCTGCTCGGCGCGTCGGCGGCCCGGGGTGAGGCGGCCGAGGAAGCCCTGCGCGGCAGCGAGATGCGATTCCGCTCGGTGCTCGCGCATTCGAGCGACCTCGTCGCGGTGATCGCCGCCGACGGCCTGATCTCGTATCAGAGCCCGTCGATCGAGAAGCTCCTGGGGCATCAGCCCGACAAGATCATGACCTTCCTCGACACCATCCATCCCGATGACCACGCCCAAGCCGGCGAGCTCTTCGCGACGATCCTCACGACCCCCGGCGCCACGATCACCGGCGAGATCCACCTCCTCCACGCCGACGGCACCGCTCGGCTGTGCGACTTCAGCGCGACCAACCTGATCGACACGCCGGGTGTGAACGGCGTCGTCGCCAACGTCCGGGACATCACCGAGCGCCGGGCCTCCGAGGACGAGCTGAAGGAGCGGGCCTTCCGCGACGCGCTGACTGGTCTCCCGAACCGCGCACTGTTCATGGACCGGCTCGATCAAGCGCTGACCCATCTGGAGTGGCACCCCGGTCCGATGTCGGTGCTGTTCCTCGACCTCGACCGGTTCAAGGTCGTCAACGACAGCCTCGGCCACTCCGTCGGCGACGAGCTGCTGGTGATGGTCGCCCGCCGGATCGAGCAGTGCGTTCGCGACGGTGACACCGTCGCCCGACTCGGCGGCGACGAGTTCACCGTCCTGCTCGACGGGATGGACGACCCGTCCGACGCGGTCCATGTGGCCGATCGCATCGTGGCGATGTGCCGGCTGCCGTTCGTCGTCGACGGCCGGGAGGTCTTCACCACCGCCAGCATCGGCATCGTCATGTGCGAACCGGGCCAGGCGGCCGACGACGTGCTGCGCAACGCCGATCTCGCGATGTACCTGGCCAAGGACTCTGGTCGCTCGCGCCACGCGACGTTCGACGCCAGCATGTCGGCCCGCGCCGTCGCCCAGCTCGAGACGGAGACCGACCTCCGGCGGGCCATCACCCGCGGCCACCTGATGCTGCACTACCAGCCGATGGTCCGGGTCGACACCAACGAGATCATGGGGCTCGAAGCGCTGGTGCGGTGGCCGGTGGGCGACCACCTGGTGTCGCCGAGCGAGTTCATCCCGATGGCGGAGGAGACCGGCCTCATCGTGCCGCTCGGGCGTTGGGTCCTCGAGGAGGCGTGCCGCCAGGGCGAGGCGTGGCGGGCCGAAGGCCTCCTCGGCCCCGACTCCACGATGCACGTCAACATCTCCGCCCGGCAGCTCGCGCAGCCCGATCTCGTCGCAACGGTGGCCGAGGTGCTCGGGCTCACCGGGTTCCCGGTGCATCAGCTCGTCCTCGAGATCACCGAGAGCGACGTGATGCGCGACTTCCACGACATCCTCGGGACGCTGCGGCGCCTCGAACGCCTCGGTGTCGGTCTGGCCATCGACGACTTCGGCGCCGGGTACTCGTCGTTCGGCTATCTCCGCCGCTTCCCGGCCCGGACCCTGAAGTTGGACAAGACGTTCATCGACGGCGTGGCCGGCCGGCGCCAGGCCGACACCGCCATCGTCGAGACCGTCGTGCGGCTCGCGCACACCCTCGACATGAAGGTGATCGCCGAGGGCGTCGAGACTGCCGAGCAGCTCGCGGGGCTGGTCGCAACTGGTTGCGATCTCTTCCAGGGCTACCACTTCTCACGACCGTTGCCGGCCCACGAGATGCGGGCCCTGCTCGCGCCCACCACCGCGCTCGCGTAGCTTGCGGGCCCGTGCCCGCGATGTACGACTTCGGCGGTGACGGCCCGCCGCTGGTGCTGGCGCACGCCACCGGCTTCCACGGACACGTGTGGCTGCCGGTCGTCGATCACCTGCGCGACCGCTTCCGGTGCATCGCGTTCGACGAGCGAGGGCACGGCGACAACCGCACCGCGCCGGGCGAGACCTTCGAATGGCAGCACTTCGCCGATGACGTGCTGGCCGTCGTCGACGCGCTCGCGCTCGAGCAGCCGATGGGCGCCGGGCACTCGGCCGGCGGCGCCGCGCTGATCATGGCCGAGCTGGCCCGGCCCGGGACGTTCCGATCGCTGTGGTGCTACGAGCCGATCATCATCCCGGCCGATCCACCGCCCGCGCCGGCCGACAACCCGCTCTCGATCGGTGCCCGCCGGCGGCGCGAGGTCTTCGCCTCGCGCGAGGACGCGTTGGCCAACTTCGCGTCGAAGCCGCCGTTCGACTCGATCGCACCCGACGCGCTGGCGGCATACGTCGAGTACGGCTTCGACGACCTGCCCGACGGCACGGTGCGGCTGAAGTGCCGGCGCGACGACGAGGCCCAGGTGTACGCCCATGGCTTCTCGCACGGCACCTGGGCCCGGTTCCCCGACGTCCGGGTGCCCGTGCACATCGTGTGCGGCGAGACCACCGACGCGATGACCCCGGCGCTCATCGCCGCGCAGGCGGCCGCGCTGCCGGACGGCACGAGCGAGGTGCTCCCGGGACTCGGCCATTTCGGCCCGCTGGAGGACCCGGCGGCCGTCGCCGCGTCCATCGCCCGCCAGGCCTGACCGGTCCCCGTTCCTGTCGCAGGGCGGGGATACCCTCGGACTCGATGCCGTTGCCGCTCCCCACGTCACTGTCGCCGTCGAAGGTGGCGTCCTTCAAGGACTGCGCCCTCGCGTTCCGGTTCTCGGCGATCGACCGGCTCCCGGAGCCGCCGTCGCCCTGGGCCACCCGCGGCACGCTCGTGCACCGGGCCCTCGAGCTGCTGTTCTGCGAGGAGCCCGAGCGCCGCTCCATCGACACCGCCCTCGACTGCCTGGCCCGGGCCCGCGTCGAGATGGCCGACGACCCCGAGTTCGTCGGGCTCGGGCTCGACGCCGACGCCGAGGCGGCCTTCGCGGCCGAGGCCGAGGGCCACGTCCGCCGGTACTTCCAGATCGAGGACCCGCGCGCCGTGCACCCGATCGGGCTGGAGCTGCGGCTCGAGGCCACCGTCGGTTCGCTGACGCTGCGGGGCGTCATCGACCGCCTCGACCTCGACGCCGACGGCGAGCTCGTCGTCACCGACTACAAGACCGGCAAGGTCCCGGGCGTCAACTACGAGCAGAGCCGGCTCGGCGGCGTGCACTTCTACGCCTTCCTGTGCGAGCAGGTGCTCGGCCGCCGGCCGGCCCGCGTGCAGCTGCTGTACCTGCAAGAGCCGGTCGCAATCATCGCCACCCCGACCGAGCAGTCGATCCGCGGCCTGCGCCAGCGCACCGAGGCGATCTGGAAGGCGGTCGAGACCGCGTGCGGGCGCGACGACTTCCGGCCACGGCCGTCGCGCCTCTGCGACTACTGCAACTTCCAGGCCTACTGCCCCGCCTTCGGCGGCGACCCCGCTCGCGCCACCGAGCTCCTCACCGCCGCGTCCGCGTAGGGCTCTTGCCCCCGGCAACGCTGACCCGAATGGGTGAAGACGCGGCGCCGGCGGGTTCGTAGCGTCGCCCCTCCAATCTCAGGAGGACGACACGATGGCCAAGGTTGCGCCGTTCCATTCCAAGCTGCCCGGTACCGACGTGTACCACGACGACGACATCTGCACCGTCGGCGACGACCGCATCGAGAGCTACCACCGCGTCCCCGGCACCGGCGGGCTTCGAAAGTGCTCCCGCTGCCGCGACCTGAGCGGCTGACCGGCTTTTCCGGTCACTGGTGTGGGCCGCGCCCACACTCGTGACCGGAGAAGGCCGTGGGCACCGCTACGGTCTTCGGGTGCCGTTGCTGTCGAGCGCGACCCGTCAACGCGTGGCCGAATTCGACGCGCGGGTGGACGGGTGGTTCGACCCGATCCGCGGCCACCCGGTCGCCGACCGGGTGTTCTACGCGGCGTCGGAGCTCGGCGACTTCAGCCTCATCTGGCTGATCCTCGGCGCGGTGCGCGGGCTGCGGTCCGAGCGGGACTGGCACGCCGCAGTGCGGGCCGGGCTCGGGCTCGGCGCCGAGTCACTGCTCGTCAACGTCGGCATCAAGTCGCTCTTCCGCCGCACCCGGCCCCCGTGGGACGTCGACCGGCCGATGCGGATCCGGCGGCCCCGCACATCCAGCTTCCCGTCGGGCCACGCCACCTCGGCGTTCGCGGCCGCCGGCCTCCTGTCGGAGGACGATCCGCTGTGGCCGCTCTACTACGCCATCGCGGTGATCGTGGCGACCAGCCGCGTCCACGTGAAGATCCACCACGCGTCGGACATCCTCGCCGGCGCCGCCATCGGCGTGGTCCTCGGCCGCGTCGGCCGGCGCCTGTCACCGCTGCCGCCGGTGGAATCGATCGTCTGATGGGTAGGTTGAGCCGGGTATGACCCGATCCTTCGCAGTCACCTGGGACTATCGGTGCCCGTTCGCCCGCAATGCCCACGAGCACCTGCTCGTCGGGCTCGCCGCCGGTGCCGAATGGCACGTCGAGTTCGTCCCCTTCTCCCTCAACCAGATCCACGTCGAGGAGAGCCAGCCCGCTGTCTGGGAGAACCCGGAGCACGAGGCCGGGCTGCTGGCCATGCAGGTCGGCATCTCCGTGCGGGACAACTTCCCGGCGGCGTTCCCGGCGGTGCACCGGGCACTGTTCCTCGCCCGGCACGACGAGGGTCGCGACATCCGCGACGACGCCGTGCTGCGGGCGATCCTGAAGGAGCAGGACGTCGACGCCGACGCGGTGTTCGCCGACATCGCCGGCGGCCGCACCATGCAGGTCTTCGAGAAGGCCCACGAGCGGGCGGTCGACGAGCACGGCGTGTTCGGCGTGCCGACATTCATCGCCGACGGTCAAGCGGTGTTCGTCCGGGTGATGCACGGGCCGAGCGACGATCCCCAGGACTCGATCACCACCATCGAGCGGCTCCTCGATCTCACCACCGGCTGGCCCGACCTCAACGAGTTCAAGCACACCCGCATCCCGCGGTAGCGGTCCGCCCGTCATGGCCGAGCGGATGTCCGACACCGAGGCACTGATGTGGAACCTCGAGAAGGACCCCGCGCTCCGATCGTCGTTCCTCAACGTCACCTTCCTCGATCGCCCGCCCGACCTCGACCGGCTGCAGCGGCGCATGGCGGCCGCGATCCCGCACATCCCGAGGCTCGCGCAGCGCGTCGTGCCGGCGGCCGCCGGGTGGGGCCCGCCCGAGTGGCGCCCCGACCCGCAGTTCAGCCTCGACCACCACGTGCGGCGCATCGCGGTGCCGCCGCCCGGCGACGATCGGCAGGTGCTCGACCTCGCGGCCCGCATCTACGAGGACGCGTTCGACCGGGCCCGGCCGCTGTGGCAGTTCACGGTCGTCGAGGGGCTGGCCGGCGACCGGGCCGTGCTCCTGTCGAAGATGCACCACACCGTCACCGACGGCGTGGGTGGCCTCCGGCTCTCGATGCAGTTCATCGACGCCAGCCCCGACGGGCCCGATGCCGATCCCGACCCCGGTGCGGTCGACGGCCCGTCCGGCGGGGCTGACGGCGGGCGCTCGCTGCTCGGCAACGTCGTCCGGACCGCCGGCCTCCAGGCGTCGCGCACCGCCAAGACGGCCCGGGCCGTCGCCGGCCTGGCCGGCCATCCGGGCGCCGCGGTCGACACTGCCCGATCGCTGATGCGGCAGGTCGCGATCACCGAGCCGGCCCGCTCGCCGCTGTGGGCCGGCAAGCGCTCACTGGCCCGGCGGTTCGAGGCGCTGCGCCTCGACCTCGACGGGTTGCACCGGTCCGCCAAGGGTCTCGGCGGCACGGTGAACGACGCCTTCGTCACGGTGATGACCGGCGCGGTCGGCGCGTACCACCGGGCCAAGGGCGCCGAGGTCGGCGACCTCCGCATGACGATGCCGGTGAACACCCGCACCGACCGCGGTGCCAGCGGCAACTCGTTCACCCCGACGCGCCTCCTGGTGCCGGCCGGCGTGGTGGATCCGGTCGAGCGGTTCCAGATCGTGCGAGCCCGGCTCGATCAGACCAAGGGCGAGCGGGCCATCGGTCTCGCCGACGTGCTGGCCGGAGTCCTCATCAACCTGCCGACCTCGGTGCAGGTCCGGCTCGCGCACCAACAAGTCAGCACGGTCGACTTCGCCACGTCCAACCTGCGGGGCGCGCCGTTCGACCTGTGGATCGCGGGCGCGCACATCGAGTCGAACCACCCGATGGGCCCCACCGCGGGGACGGCGCTGAACGCCACGGTGCTGTCCTACAAGCGCGCGCTCGACCTGGGCCTCAACCTCGACGGGGCCGCGATCGACGACCCTGACCTGCTGGTGGCGTGCGTCATCGCCGCGGAGGCCGAACTGCTGGCCCTCTGAGAACGCTGGGGGCTCAGTTGGGCGAGGGCACCACGTCGTCGACGGCGGCATCGAGGGTCGCCAAGATCGACCGGACGTCGAGCAACACGTCCGAGACCTCGGCGGTGGACACCAGCTCGCGCTGATGCAGCTCGCGCAGGTGCTGGTCGATCACGGCCAATGCTTCGACGATCGCTTCGTTCTCGAGTGTCTCGCTCATCCTGTCGTCTCCAACGAGCCGGCCGCCCGGGCTGTTCCCGGAATGACGCGCTCTGTGTCAGAGATCGTCATCAGTCGGCGATTGCTTTACCCGTCACTCCACCGTAGCGAACGGCTGTGACGGGAATGTGTCACCAGGGTTACGGTTCGACCGTGACCCCCGCCACCCCTCCCCCATTCCGGGCCCGGGCCGCCCCCGACCCGGCCAGGCTCGCCTGATGGACGTCAAGGACAAGGTCGTCGTGGTCACCGGCGGCGCCGGGGGCATCGGGTCCGCGCTGGCCCGGCGGTTCGCCGGCGAGGGGGCGCGGGCCGTCGTGGTGTCGGACCTCGACGGCGATGGCGCGACCGGGGTGGCCGCCGAGCTCGACCATGGCGTCGGCGTCGCCGTGGCGGCCAACGTCGCCGTCGAAGCGGACGTGATCAATTTGGTGGCGCGGGCCGAGTCGGAGTGCGGACCCATCGACCTGTTCTGCGCGAACGCCGGCATCGCGGTGGGCGGCGGCCCCGAGGCCACCGACGAGCAGTGGCTGGCGTCGTGGCAGATCAACCTGATGGCGCACGTCTATGCGGCGCGCGCGCTGCTGCCGGGTTGGCTGTCGCGTGGTGAGGGCTACTTCCTCAGCACCGCGTCGGCGGCCGGCCTGCTCACCAATCTCGGCGCCGCGCCCTACGCGGTCACCAAGCACGGCGCGGTCGCGCTGGCCGAGTGGCTCGCGATCATGTACGGCGACGCCGGCGTGAAGGTCAGCTGCCTCTGCCCGCAGGGCGTCCGCACCAACATGCTGTTCGGGGGCGCCGTCGACGACGCGGTCGGTGTCGCGGTGGTGACCGCCGCCGGTCGCGTCATCGAGCCCGACGAGGTGGCCGACGCGGTCGTCGCCGGCCTGCGCGACGAGCGCTTCTTGATCCTCACCCATCCCGAGGTCGCCGACTACGAGGCCCGTCGCGCGACCGAGCGCGATCGATGGCTGGCCGGGATGCGGAAGCTGCTGGCCCGGCTTCAGGCCGGCAGGTAGTCCATCGGGTTGCGGGTGCTGCCGTCGACCCGCACCTCGAAGTGCAGGTGCGGTCCGGTGCACGCGCCGCTACAGCCTGACGCGCCGATGACGTCGCCGGTTCCGACGACTTGGCCGATCGACGCCCCCACCTTCGACAGGTGCGCGTAGATCGTGATCATCCCGTTGCCGTGGTCGATCACGACCACGATGCCGTAGCCCTCGTACCCGCCGATCACGCCGGCGCCGACGATCCGCCCGGGCGCGGCCGCGTGCACAGGGGTGCCGGGGCTGACGCTGATGTCGATGCCGGGATGGCGGCCGTTGCCCCGGCGCTCGCCGTACGGCCCGGTGATCGGCCCGCGCAGCGGCCACGCCAACGTGACCCATGGCGTCCCGAAGGTGATCGGCCTCGACCGCGACGCCGCCGCCAGGTACGCCGCCACCGCCACCCGGTCGGGTTCGGGCGACGGGTTGGCACCGGTCACGAACACTGCCGGCACCGAGGCGGCATCGACCGTCTTGTCGGCCATCGCGGCTTCGGCGGATGCCCGGAGCCGGTCGACCGCCAGGGCGCGTCCGACGACCGCCTCCTGGACAGGGGCGGTGCCGGGGTGGAGTGTCGCTCCACTGTGGAGCGAGGCCAGCCCGAGCACTGCAGTCGGCACGGCCGCAAGGCGCACGAGGGCGCGCCAAGGCCTTGTCAGGCTCATGGGGTCGGCCGGCAAGGTAGGCGGATGCCACGAGCCGTGGCAAATCGTCGCGCGCTGCGTGCTTCCCGAGCTCAGCGCGGGGCGAGGGCCCGCAGGGCCTCCCGCACGCCGTCGGGCCCGCTCCCCGGCGGCGGGAAGATCGCCAGCGCCGGCGTCGTGACGCCGTTGGCGACGTAGCGGCCGACATGGGCCCGGCACTCGTCGGGCGTGCCGTTGACGATGAGGGCGTCGACGACGTGGTCGGGGATGGCGGCGACCGCGGCCTTGCGGTCCCCTGCGGCCCACGCGTCCCACATCGCCTGCAAGTCGTCGCCGCGGCCGAGCCACTCGTGGAAGGCGCGGTACACCGGGACGTTGAGGTAGGCGGCGATCGCGAACCGTCCCATGGCGCGCACCGCGTCGACGTCGTCGGACGGGCAGACGAAGATGCGGGCGACGATCTCCTTGCCGGCGCCGACCTCGGGCGCGACCCGCTTCACGTCGTCGGCCGAGAGCCAGTTGATGATGGCGCCGTCGCCCTCGCGGCCGGCCAGGCGCAGCATGCCGGGCCGGAGGCCGGCGACGAGGATCGGCGGCACCGCATCCGGCGGGAGTGCCCGCCCGAGCCGGAATCCCTTGACGGTGAACGTGTCGTAGGCCTCGTCGACCTTCTGGTTGGCGAGCGCCGCCTTCAGGAATCGGACGGTGTCGCGCACACGCTTGTACGGCTCTTCGAACGGGATGCCGTTCCAACGCTCGACGATCACGTCGCTCGACGTGCCGACGCCGAACGCGAAGCGGCCGGGCGCGGCCTCGGCCATCGACGCCACCGTCATCGCGAGCAACGCCGGGCCGCGCGTGTACGCCGGGACGATCGCGCAACCGAGTCGCATCGACGGCGTCCAGGCGGCGGCGAGCGCCAGTGGGATGAACGCGTCGGCGCCGTTGGCCTCCGACGACCAGAAGTCGGTGTACCCGAGCGCGGCCGCCTCTTCGAACCACTCGCGCTGTTCGGCGAGCAGCACGCCGTCGAACGGGATGGTGACGCCGTACCGGCTCGAGTCGGTCACTTCGGTGCCTCCGTGCTCCATCGTCGGACGATCGTCGACTGGCTCGCGGTGCCGAGCAACGTGCCGTCCTCGGACCACAGGTGCACCAGGCCGTGGCCGAACCCACCGCGCACCGCGTGCACGCGGACGTCGAGCAGGATCCATTCGGTCGGCACCGGCGCGGCCACGCGAATCGTGTTGTCGAGGCTGTTGCCGCCGGCCCGATGCCCGAGCGCCTGCCCGATGCCCCACGGCACCAGATCGCCGACGACCGACAGCGCGGTGGTGCCGATCTCGTCGAGGTCGGGGAACCGGGCCCACATCGCAGCCCGCCCGATCCCAGCCTCGCCGTCGAGCTCCTCCATCTCGCGGCCCATTGCGATCCGCATGTCGATGCGGCTCAGCACCGTGTCGTGATGGCGCGGCAGCAACTGGCGCGGCCGGCACGACGCCGGCGGCGCAACATCGGGCATGGCGGCCCACTGGCCCTCGATGTCGAAGTCGCGCCGGCCGAGTGCGGCGTTGACGGTGAAGATCTCGTCGTCGCCGACGCGACCGACGGCCCGCGCCTGGCTGATCTGGTGGCCCGTCACCATCGACACCACGTCGATGTCGACGACCGCGTCCCGCCGTGCGAACGAGAGGTATTGCGCGGTGGCCCAGATCGTCGGCCGGCCGGTGGTCCGCTCCATCGCCTCGGTCGCGGCCGCCAGCCCGCACCCGCCGAAGAGCGCGCCCATGCCGCTCATCACCGCCGGGACGACCGTCATCCGCCACCGGGCCGGGTCCTCGGTGGGTTGCAGTCCGAGGAACTCGAGTGCGTCCACGAGCAGGCGACTCTAGGCGGAACCGCCCGGCCGGCCTCCGGCGAAGGTGAGGACGAACGCGACCGACTGGCCGCGGTCGGCGAGGTCGAGGGCGGCCGCGAACGCCTTCGCGGTGTAGGTCGGCTCGAGCGTCAGGCCGAGGTCGGCGGCCGACTCGAGCGCGGCCGCGCCGGCGGTCGTGGGGTGGCCGTAGCCGCGCCCGAGCCACGAGCGTTCGATCACGAGCCGCGCCGGTCGCGGCCGCCAGCCGCCGATGGCGAGGATCGCCGCGGTCGCAGCCTCGAGCGACCGCAAGACGACCGCGTTGGTGACCACCGCGTCCGCGGCGCGGACCGCGACGACCGTCGCATCGCGCCACCCGGCGAGCGCGAGCCCGAGCGCGATGCCGACCGCGGTCCCGCCGGAGCCCAGCGGCACCACGACGACGTCGGGCTCGGCCGGCAGCTGTGCGGTCAGCTCGAGACCGGCCGAGACGTACCCGAGGGTGCCGAGCGGCGTCGACGCGCCCGGCCACAGCAGATACGGCCGCCGCGGCGCCAGCGCGGCCATGCGGGCCGCCAGCACCACCGGCATCGCGTACGCGTGCGGCGTCCGGGTGACGCGTACACCGCCGAGCAACGCCAGCTCCGCCTGCGTCTCGCGCACGTCGTCGGTCTCGGGTTGCGGGTAAAGCACCGCTTCGACGTCGAGCCCGAGCCGGCGCCCGTGGATCGCCGCCGCGAGCACGTGATGCGATCCGATGCCGCCGGCCGTCAGCATCGGCCCGCCGCGCCGTGCGGCGACCGGCATGACAAACTCGAACTTGCGGACCTTGTTGCCGCCGTACCGCGACGACGTCGCGTCGTCGCGCTTCACCCACAGCCGCTCCCCGAGCTGCTCGACCCGCGTCGGCAACCCGTCGGCGAGCTCCACGAACGGCACCATGTCGGCCAGCCGGGGCAGCCGGTCGAACAGGGCGCGCACCTCGCTACCTTCGCAGAGCCAACGCCGTCCATGCGTCGACGGTGACGACCAACGCGTCGGCAAGCCGCGTCACCAACGGCAACGCGCCGTCGAAGTAGCGCTCGCGCTTCGGCCCGCCTTCGACCGGGACGGACCGGCCGCACGGGCGCACGCCGACCTCGCACCAGTCGCCCGACCGGTGCACCAGCTCGATCTCGATGTCGACCGCGCGGTGCCGGTGCAGTGCCAAGCGCGCCCGCGCCCGGCGGATCGCGGGCGCCACGCGCGCCGGCGCCG
>JAODBK010000054.1 GCA_025463925.1 Acidimicrobiales bacterium
GGCTGGAACCTCGCCGCCGGCGACCTGCCGCTTCCGGTTCTGGCGCTGCGCCGCTCCGCGGTCAATCACAACATCGAAGCCATGGCCCGCTGGTGCCGCAACCAGAACGTGGCGCTGGCCCCGCACGGTAAGACCACCATGGTGCCCGAGCTCTTCCGCCGCCAGCTCGCCGCCGGCGCCTGGGCGATCACCGTCTCCACCCCGCGCCAAGCCGAAGCCGCCGTTCATGCCGGCGCCGAGCGCATCCTGGTAGCCAATCAGCTGGTCGATCCGGTCGAGCTGCGGCGGCTCATGACCATCGCGGGCCTCGGCCATGAGGTCTACCTGTTCGTCGACAGCCTCGAGGGCGTCCACCGACTCGACGACGCGGCCCGAAGCGCCGGTCGCACTATGCGGGTCTTCGTGGAACTCGGCTTTGCCGGCGGCCGCACGGGAGTGCGGACGCAAGCGGCCTTCCATGACCTGCTGCAGGCCGTCGACCGCGCGAGCCACGTTGAGCTCGCCGGCGTGTCTGCGTTCGAGGGGATCATCCCGGCGCTGCGGCGGCGGCCGCCTCCGCCGCTCGACATCATCGACCCGGACCTGAGTCCGGTGCACACCTACTTATCCGCGGTCGCGGCGACCATCCAGCAGGCTCAGCAGGCCGGCTACCTGATGGACGAGCCGATCATCACAGCCGGGGGCAGCGCCGCGTTCGACCTGGTTGTGGAGTACCTGCGCGACCTCGCCTCGCTTCTGGTGCTGCGCAGCGGCTGCTACGTCACCCACGACCACGGGCTCTACGTCTACCTGTCGCCGTTCGTTGCCGGTGACGGCGATGCCCCTCCGGCGGAGACGTTGCAGGCCGCGCTGGGGCTCTGGTCCCACGTGGTCTCCACACCTGAACCCGCCGTGGCCATCGTCGCATTCGGGCGTCGCGACGGAAACGACGACTTCGGTATGCCCCGCGCCCTCAACGTCGTCGGCCGCGACGGCAGCCGCGTCCCGGTGCAGGGCTGGAGCACCGACTCGATGTGGGACCAGCACACACGCTTGAAGGCCGACCCGTCGGCCGATCCGACCCCGCTTCATCCCGGGGACGTTCTGGAGTTCGGCATCTCGCACCCCTGCACGGCCTTCGACAAGTGGCGCAGCATCGTCGAGATCGACGACCGCGACGGCGTCCTCGCCGCCTGGGAGACGTGGTTCTGATGACTGCGCCCGTTTTTACCGGCTCCGGCGTCGCCCTGCTCACCCTGTTCGACGACGACGACCAGCTGTTGGTCGACACCACCGCCGAGCTTGCGCAGAACCTTCTCGGCGACGGCATCACGGCCTTCCTCATCGCGGGTACCGCGGGAGAGTTCTTCCTGCTCGAAGACCACGAGCGGATCGAGCTCGTCGCTTCGGTGCGACGCGCCCTGCCCGCGTCTGCGACCGTCCTCGCCCACGTGGGCGGCGTTCCCTCGGACCGAACCGAACCGATGGCCAAGGCAGCCGTCGACTCCGGTGCCGACGCCCTTGTCGCGCTTCCGCTGGGGATCGACGACCAACGCGCCTACTACGCCGGGATCGTCAGCGCGGCCGCGGGCACACCGGTCCTCGCGTACCACCTGCCCCAGGCGGGCGCGTCGATCCCCGTCAGCCTGCTGCCGGAGCTCGGCGTGCAGGCGGTGAAGGACTCCGAAGGCGACCTCGCCCGACTGACTCACGAAGTTCAGGCCGGCTTGGAGGTCTACACCGGAGCCCCCAACACCGTTGCGGCAATGCACGAGCTTGGCGCGCCCGGCACCCTCGTCGGGCTGGCCAACAGCAACCCGCAACTCAGCGTCGCCGCGTTTTCCGGCGACCTCGAGGCACAGGCGCGACTCAACGCGCTCGAGCCGGCCAGCCTGGACGACTTCCCCACCGGTCTGAAGGTCATGACCGCCGAGCGCTTCGCCATACCGACCGGCTCGCGCGGCAAAGGCCGCCCGTGAAGAAGGCGCGCGTCGCGCTCACCGGCATCGGCATCCCTCAGGCGCTCCGCTGGCACGACGGCGCGCTGTGGTTCTCCGATGTCGCCCTCGGCACCGTCAACCGCTGGAACGGCGAGGGCGACGCCGAAGCGGAGGTCATCGCCGACATCCCGGGCGCCGGCGGGCTCGGCTGGCTCCCCGATGGCCGGTTGCTCGTGCTCTCCACCGTCGACGAGGTCGTCTACCGCGTCGAGCAAGACGGCACGCTCGTCACCCACGCCGATCTCGTTGGTCTCGCGGGCGGGACCTTGAACGACATGATCGTCGACGCAGCCGGCCGCGCCTACGTCGGTAACTACGGATTCGACTACGAGCAGCGGACGGCAACCGGGTCGCACGCGGCGCTGTTCGCGCCGCCCGGACCCGCGACGACCACGGTGGCGTGCTTCGACGCCGGCGGGCGTCTGCTGGGGGAGAGCAGCCGGGTGCTCTTCCCGAACGGTGCCGCGTTTCTCGATGGCGGCAAGCGCCTGCTGCTGTGCGAGACGCTGCGGTTCCGGATCACCGCATTCGACGTCGACGGCGACGGGATGTTGTGCCGCCCGCGGCTGTGGGCCTCGTTGATCCCGCCGCTGCTCTGGAAGGCAGTTACGGCGGGCGGCCCGTTCGGCGCGGTCACCCGCTGGATCGCCGGAGCACTCGAGCACCCACAGATCGCCCGCCGATCGGCGTCGCCGATCGCTCCGGACGACATCGTCGCCAACGCCGACGGCACGGTCTGGATCGCCAACTCGGCGCGCGGCGAATGCGTTCGGATCGCACACGGCGGGCGCGTCCTGGACCGCATCGCGACCACCGGTCACACGCTCGGAGTCGAGATCGGCGGACCGCACGGACAGACGCTCTACGCCGCGACCGTCCCGACGCTCGATCCCGTGGTGTCCGAGCGGCGCAGGCGGGGTGCCATCGAGGTGTTCGACCTCACCGC
>JAODBK010000062.1 GCA_025463925.1 Acidimicrobiales bacterium
GCTGCTCGTGCTCGCCGGCGTGCGCCTCGTCGGCGACGTCGTCGATGGCCGAAGTCATGGCCTCGTCGAGCTCGGCCTCGTCGATGCCGGGATCCTCGAACGGCGACCGGCGCCGCCGGTGGGCCAGCGCCATCGGCGCGACCCGCCGGACGTCGTCGCCATCGGGTGCGTCGCGACCGTCCCACGCCGCGAGCGCATTCGCCGCCCGGGCGATGACGAGGTCGGCCCGGAGGCCCTCGGCCCCCACGGCCGCGCACAGCCGCGTGATCGTCGCCAGGAGATCGGCGCCGAGCGGCGCGGTCGGGCGGGACGCGGCCGCCGCCAACCGCTCGCGCCCGTCGCGCTCGTCGGCCGCCCACTTGGCGGCGAACCCGGCGCGATCGGCGTCGAACGCGAGCCGCCGCGACACCGCCTCGGCGCGCGTCGGCGGGTCCGTCGGCGCGGTGATGTCGACGGCCAGGCCGAAGCGATCAAGCAGCTGGGGGCGCAGCTCGCCCTCCTCCGGGTTCATCGATCCGATCAGCACGAACCGGCTGGCGTGCACGTGGCTGACGCCTTCGCGCTCGACGCGGTTCACACCGCTCGCGGCCACGTCGAGCAGGACGTCGACCAGATGGTCCGGCAAGAGGTTGACCTCGTCGACGTAGAGCACGCCGCCGTGGGCCGCTGCGAGCAGGCCGGGGAGCAACCGCACCCCGCCGCCGGTGAGCGCCGCCGCGAGATCGAGGGTGCCGACGACGCGGTCCTCGGTCGCGCCGACCGGCAGCTCGACGAACGGCGCGTCGCCCGCGAGCAGCCCGGCGAGGCCGCGGGCCAGCGTCGACTTGGCGCTGCCCTTCTCGCCCCGCAGCAGCACGCCACCGATGGCCGGGTCGACCGCGTTGAGCAGCAGCGCCAGCTTGGCGTCGTCCTGCCCCACCACCGCGCTGAACGGGAACACCGCGTCGATCATCGGCTCTCCTCCCACCCTTCGGCTTCCAGCAATACGTCGCGCAAGGCCGCCATCGCGGCGTCCGAGGGCGCCGACCACAGCGACCGGTCGATCGCCTCGAGCAGCCGCTCGCAGATCGAACGGAGCGCCCAGGGGTTCGACTGTTCGAAGAACTTCCGCGTCTCGGGATCGGCGACGTATGCCGATGTCACCCGCTCGTACATCCAGTCCTCGACGACGCGCGCGGTCGCGTCGTAGCCGTAGAGGTAGTCGACGGTCGCGGCCAGCTCGAACGCGCCCTTGTAGCCATGGCGGCGCATCGCCTCGATCCACTTCGGGTTCACCACGCGCGAGCGCACGACGCGCGCCGCCTCCTCGGCGAGCGACCGCACCTTCGGGTGCGCCGGGTCGGCCGAGTCGCCGAACCACGCCTTCGGTGCGTGGCCACCGCGCAGGGCACGGATGGTGGCCACCATCCCGCCGTGGTCCTGGAGGTAGTCGTCGGAGTCGAAGATGTCGTGCTCGCGGTTGTCCTGGTTCTTGACCGCGACATCGACCGCGGTCAAGCGGCGGCGCATGGCCTCCGCCGCTGGCCGGCCCATGCCGGCGCGGCCGTAGCTGTAGCCGCCCCACGCCAGGTACACCGCAGCCAGGTCGTCGTCGGTGCGCCAATCGCGCGACTCGAGCAGCGGCAGGATTCCCGACCCGTACGCGCCGGGCTTGGCACCGAAGACGCGCGGGTCGTCGTCGAAGCCGGCCAGCCGCACGGCGTCGTCGAGCAGCGCGACGAGATGCGGGAACGCGTCGCGGAAGAAGCCGGAGATCCGCACGGTCACGTCGACGCGCCGCCGCCCGAGCTCGTCGTCGGGGATCAGCTCGACACCGGTGACGCGACCCGACTCGTCGGCCCACACGGGTCGCACACCGAGCAGCGCCAGCGCCTCGGCGACATCGTCGCCGCCGGTGCGCATCGTCGCCGTCCCCCACACCACCAGCCCGACGGTGTCGGGTGCCCGGCCCTCCTCGGCGACGTGGCGGGCAACCAGCTCGTCGGCCAGTCGGCGCCCGACGGCCCACGCCAGGCGCGACGGCAGTGCCTTCGGGTCGACGGAGTAGAAGTTGCGGCCGGTCGGCAGCACGTGGGCCATGCCGCGCGTCGGCGCGCCACTCGGGCCGGCCGGGACCGGGCGGCCGGCCAACGCGTCGAGCAGACGCGCGATCTCGTCCGGCGCGCGGCGCAGCGCCGGCACCAGCCGGCGGCTGATCCACTGGAGCGTCGCATCGTCGCCTTCGTACGACCAGTCGTCGCGCTGGAGGTCGGCCAGGGTGGCGCGGGCGTGCGCCTCGGCGGCGTCGACGTCGGCGCGCGACGCGCCTTCGACCGTCGGCCGCAACGCCGGCACGCGGCCCTGCGGCAGCCGGGTGATGGCGAGGACGAGATCCAGCTCGGCCTCGCCGCCGGGCGCGCGGCCGAGCGTGTGCAGCCCGCCGCGGATGCGGGCGTCCTTCAGCTCGCAGAGGTACCCGTCGACGTGCAGCACGAGCTCGTCGAAGGCATCGCCGTCGGGCTGGTCATCCACGCCGAGGTCGCGGTGCATCTCGGCCTCGACCAGCAGGTCCCACACCGCGGCGCGGATCGCCGGGAGCTTCGTCGGGTCGAGCGCGGCGACGGACGCGTACTCGTCGAGCAGCGACTCGAGCCGGGCCAGCTCGTCGTAGGTCTCGGCGCGCGTCATCGGCGGGAGGAGATGGTCGACGATGACCGCATGGGCCCGGCGCTTGGCCTGCGTTCCCTCGCCAGGATCGTTGACGACGAACGGGTAGACGAGCGGAAGGTCGCCCAACGCGGCGTCGGGGAAGCACCCCGCCGAGAGGCCGACGCCCTTGCCGGGGAGCCACTCGAGGGTGCCGTGCTTGCCGACGTGCACGACGGCATCGGCGCCCCACCCCTCGTCGAGCCAGCGGTAGAACGCGAGGTAGTGATGCGTCGGTGGCAGATCCGGCGAGTGGTACACCGCGATCGGGTTCTCGCCGAAGCCGCGCGGCGGCTGCACCGCGACGAGCACCTGGCCGAGGTCGAGACCGCAGAACACGAACCCGTCGCCGTCGAGGTGCACGTCACCCGGCGGCTCACCCCACGCGCCGGTCACGGCGTCGCGCAGCGCCGCCGGCCAACGCGCGAACGCGGTCGCGTACCGGTCGGCCGGCCCGCGCCACGGCGCGGCGCGCAACTGCTCGGTCGACAGGGCGGCCCGGTCGTACGCCAACCCGTCGGCCAGCGCCGCCATCAGCGCATCGCCGTCGGCCGGGATGCCGTCGACGCGGTATCCGGCCTCGCGCATCGCGCGCAGCAGGTCGATCACCGACGCCGGGGTGTCGAGCCCGACGGCGTTGCCGATCCGGCCCCGCTTGGTCGGATAGGCCGACAGGACGATCGCGATGCGCTTGTCGGGCGCCGGCGTCGACCGCAGTCGGGCCAGGCGCGCCGCCAGGCCGGCGACGCGGCGCACCCGTTCCGCATCGCTGCGGTACGCGGTCACCGGCGCGCCCAGGTCGTCGCCGTCGTCCACCGTTTCCTTGAACGAGAACGGCACGCCGATGATCCGCCCGTCGAACTCGGGGATGGCGACCTGCATGGCGACGTCGAGCGGCGCCAGCCCGTTGCTCGACGCCGCCCACTCGGCCGACGACGACGTCGACGGGATCGCCTGCAGCACCGGCACACCGAGGTCGGCCAGCGCCGACGGGTCCCACCCGTCGTCGCCATCGGACGCCGACCCCGCCGCCAGCACGGTCGTGATCACGACGTCGCACCCGGCGAGGTGCTCGAGCGCCGGCACCCGCCCGTCGCCATCGGGCCGCAGCGAGTAGCAGTAGACGGGCACCGGCTCGGCGCCGGCGCGCGCCAAACCGTCGCACAGGTCGGCGACGAACTGCGTGTTCCCCGCGATCAGGTGCGCCCGGTAGAACACCACCCCGACCCGCGGAGGGAAACCGGGAACCATTGCCGGTCGCTCGCCGCGGGAGCGGTCCTGCCACACCCCGGCGGCCGGGATCTCGATCGGCGGATCGAAACCGAAGCCGGTCAGCAAGACCGTGTCGGCGACGAAACGCAGCAGGTGCTCGATGTTGGCGAGGCCCCCGTGCACGAGGTACTCGAACGCCTGCGCGACCGGCGCGGTCGACCGCGCCGTGAGCTCGGCGTCCGGCGCGGCCTCGCCGCCGAAGCAGAGCAACGGGACGGCGGCGGCCCGGCAGGCCGCGGCCAGCGCGTCGA
>JAODBK010000034.1 GCA_025463925.1 Acidimicrobiales bacterium
CATCCCTTCGCGATCGGCCGCGGCGCCGAACGGCGGGTCGTTATTCACGAAATCCTCAGCGAGATACTCGTCGACGGCACCGAGGTCGCCCTTGGTGAACAGGGCGTCGATGAAGTCCCGAACAATGGTTTTGTTGTCCTCGATGGTGGTCATGCCAGGAGTGTCCGACGTACCGCGCGGCGGCACCACCCGAACTTGTTGGGGTATCGACGACGATTCCGTATTTGGCGTCACCGGGCGACACACCCAGCGGATGACCGCGTGGGCGAGGGCGCGCCCATCGGACACCCGCCCTCGGTCTTCTGGTCGATGGTCTCTACCGTGGAGATATGGTTCGTACCCGCCCGGCGGTCTTCACGTCACGGAACCTGGTCGGCGAGGGGTCGAGCTGGTGGGTGGTGGCTCGGCCGGTCGTGCAGTTCGCCGCGATCGGGTTGGCGGCGGTCGTCAACAGCAATTGAGTTCGGCCGTGCCGACCTCACCCGCGCTGAGGACTCGAGCGGCGTTGACTCTTACGCGTCAACTCATGGTCTTGCGGACGTGGGCTCGCGTCGGCATGATGGGAAGGCGACCTCAGGAGGGCGATGCCACGCCTACGGCGTGGGTTGTCGCCCACTGGGCGGTCGGTGAGTCCCCCCTCGCCCACCGTTCAGTGGGATGTAGCCCAACAACTCGTGGCTGTCCCCGCGGAGGCGCGGAAGCGCGCGACGCCGACGCTGGGTCGATGCTCGACTCCCGCAACGGCACCGCGCTGCGCCAGCTGGCTGACCTCGGTCACGACTCCGATCCGACCGAATGAGCGTGGGCCATCGCCCGCCTCGACCCCGCCGGGCGGATCGCACTTCCGTCTGAAGCACGCGTCGCGCTCGGCGCTCGTGTCGCGGAACGAACCGAGGTGCGAGGCATCTGCCACCGAATCACCCTGGTGCTCGCGGCCGAGGGCACCGGTGCGGCGATGGTCGTCGACGGCCGCGGCCGGCTCTGCGTTCCCGGCTGGCTGCGCCGAGGACCCTGCGCGTCGATGGTCATCGGCACCGACAGCGCGACCGGAGTGGTGGTGGTCGCGCCGACGACCGTGCTCGACGGGCTCGGCGCTGTCCGGGTGGGGGAGTCCTGGTGACCGGCTCACCGCAACGTCCTGGCCGGTCGCTCGTGATCATCGCTCCGCTGGGCCAGCGGTCAGTTGCGGGACGGTGCGAGCTCGTGGAAACCGACGGCGGCGGTGGCCAATAGCAGTGTTCCGGCGGCGAGGCCGGTGGTGGCCGCCAACGCGGAGCCGCTCAGCACGGCGACGAGTGCCACCGGGCCGGCGACAAGCGTCCATCCGACGGGTCGGTAGCGGGGAATGTCGAGGCGATTGTCCAACCACAACAAGAGCGGTCCGATGGTGATGGCGATGGAGGGGAGGACCCAGTCGTCGTGTCCGGCGGCGATGACCGCTGCCGGCGCGGCGAACGACGCGGCGAACTGGATGACGGTTGCGATGGTGATGGCTCGCTCGATGCGCCTGGCATCCGATCCGTCGGGTCGGGGGGCCTGGTGGGCGGTGGCCGTGATGCCGTAGGCGACCACGACCGCGGCCACCGCGACACAGGCAATGGCAAGTGCGGTGCCGGGGGTGCCGCCGAGGGCGGCGCTGCCGCGTAGGAGCCAGAACCCCGCAAAGCCGGCCTGGATGAATCCTCCGATGCGTCGCACTCGTCGGGACCACGCCGCGGTCGCGCTGTCGTGTCGGGTCGGGATCGTTAGTGCGGTCATCGGGGGTCTGCTCCGGCTCGGTACGAGATGAGGGTGTCAGTCACGGCGGTGGCGAGGGGTGTGCCGGCGGCGCCGAAGATCGCGGTGTACTTGGTGGTGTCGAGGATGAATGGTTCTTCGAACTGGTAGGCCATCGCGGTCAGTGCGCGCATCATCGGGCTGACGAGGGTGAGGGCTCGCATCAGCGGTTTGGGCAGCGAGCGGACGCCGACGGGATGTCCCAGCTCGCGGCTGATGAGGTCGAGAATGAATCGGGTGGTCACGGTCTCGGGTCCCGGCAAATGCCAGATCTGGCCGATGGCGCGCTCGTCGGTGCCGAGCGTTGCCAGCCCGGCGGCGATGTCGGGCACGTAGCTGTAGGTGTGGAGCAGATCGGGGTTGCCCAGGAAGTCGGCGCGCTTACCGGCCACCGCGTTGGCGAAGACGCGTGCGCCGAGGGTGGACTCCGTCGCGCCGGCGCCGAAGAAGTCTGACGCGCGACCGATGACGATCCGCGCTCGGCCCGCCTGGTTCGCGTCGAGCAGGTCGCGGGTCATCGCGGCGCGGGTGCGGCCCATGACCGTGGTCGCGGCCAGGGGGAGGTCTTCGGTCATCGGCGTGCCGTCGGTGGGGCCGTAGGCGTACACGTTCTCGAAACTGACGAGTACCGCGCCGGCGTGTTCGGCGGCCGCGAGGACACCTCGCTGTAGCGGTGGGAAGCGTCGCGGCCATTGGGTGTATGGCGCGTTGAGGCACTGGTAGATGACCGACGCGCCTTTGGCGGCGTCGGTCGCGTCGTCGATGTTGGTGGCATCCGCGCCGCGCCAGTCGATCCCGTCGGCCAGATCGGACGGAGAGTGCAGTGACACCGCTCGCACGCGCCGACCAGTGCTCGCGAGCCGGGCCACCAGTGCGGAGCCAACCTGTCCCGCCCCGAAGACCACATGGAACTCGTCGCCAGTTGCGGTCACGACAGATCTCCGCCTCGTGTTGTCTGGACGGTCGTCGACGATGTACCGGGAGAGGTGATGCTGGCCATGTGAAGTCCTTCGCTCGAGCCAACTTCTATTGAGCGTCTCATTGGACCGGCTCGGCTAGGGCCGAACGTCCCATAGGTCCCGTGCCGGTTGGCGCGCTGGGCGCGTCGCGGCGTTTGACGGTCGTCAGGCTGCGGTGTCCCGCGAACGGTTGGAGGTCGCTGTCGGCGACGCGCACCGGACTCGCAACCGCGTACGAGATGTCGGGGATCGCACCGCCGCGCCATCGGCGGATCTCGTAGCGGAAGACGCGAAAGCGTCGCGCCCATCTCATGCCAACGGGGCCTTCGGCGACCACGCCGCGATTTCTGGGCCCCGCGGGCCGGGGATCGGGGTCATCTCGACGCTGAACGGCGCGTCGGCGGTGACGGCCACGAGCGCGGAGTGGTACAGGTCGCGTCGCGGTCGTCGTTGGGCGAGCGCGGACAACGTCTCGAAGAACCGTCCGCTGCTGCGCACGACTCGCGCGCCGGCGCCGAGCGGGATCCAGTAGAGGTAGACGCCCGGTGCGGTTGGCGTGTTCGCGCCGGGCACAGCTTGCGGTGGCCCACGGTGGTGGCGCGATTGCGGGGAGGTGAGAGCTTCGGCTCGTAGCTTGATGCCGCGGAGCATCCGCCGTTGCATGGCGAAGTCGCCGAACTCCATGAGCACCGCCCCGAAGAGGGCTGACAGTGGGTGGTGCCAGTCGTAGACGGCGTGGACGCGGGTAACCAGGCGGGTGGTGTTGGTGTCGCTACGGGTGAGCCGCCATGACCATGTGCCGTCGGGTTTGGTCCACAGCAGCCAGCTGTTTGTATCGAAGGAGTGAACCTTGAAGGCGGTGCGCTCTGTGGGTGGGGGTGTCGGTGACATCGGGACCCACTGGCCGACCTCGAGGTGCTGGAGGTCGGGCCGGATCGTGGTGGCGCTGGGATAGGCGAGGTTGTCGAGCAGGTCGTTGCTGTAGAAGCCGGCGCGGAGGCAGCCGACCTGGACGAGCCACGGCCAGACTGCTTCGGGTGGCGCGTCGATCGTGATCGCCCGGGTCGATCGGAACTGGGCGTGCGGGAGGAGCGTGTCGCCCGGGAGCTCTGAGGTGATCTCGTCTGGCGTCGCGCCCCAGTGCGTGTGCCACGTGCGGTAGAGCGGGGCAGTGCAACGCGGGAAGGTCGTGGGCGACATTGCGCACCTGCGCGCCCAACTCTCGACGGGTGGCCCTCATGGCAGGAACACCGCGTCGGTGATCGCGCACCGGAAGAACTCTCCCCGCGGCCACTGGTCGGTTCCGACCCAGTAACCGACGCGCAGGCGCGACGGGATGGTGATCCCGTCGAAGGTCGCCTCCGCGTCCACGATCCCTCCGCAGGGGTAGCGGCCCCACGGTCGCTTGTCCGGCGCGGACCAACGCTGCATGCGAACCGATGTCAGACGACCGTCGTCGCCGACGCGCAGCTCGACCGGAGTCTTCTCGTCTCCGACCGCTCGTACCGCGAGTGCTGAGCGATCGAGGGGACCTGGTTCCCACTGCACATTGGCGAAGGATTGCGGCAGCCAGACCGCGTCGAGCGCGACGCGATCGGCCGCGCTCCGCGTGAGGTCGAGGCCAGTCGCGGTCATGAGGGGGAAGCGCCCGCCGAGGAGCCAGCGCATCTGGCCCTCGCCGTGTCCGTAGCTGTCGAAGCCCGAGAACGAAAGCGGTCCCCACCCGGCCCGAGCCACCCACACGAACCCGTGTGGAGGGACGATGAGCTGGATCGCCCGGAATGGCAGCCAGCGTCCGACCTTGATGTGCCCGCTCATCCTCAGCAGCGCCGCGCGCGCCGGAGCCGCTTCCGGTGCGATGGCGTGGTCGAGCCATCGACGCGCCGGCTCTGGTAGTGGCGCCGGGCTATTGGATGCGGGCGACGGCGGTGTGGCACAGCCGATCAGGTGCTCCCACAACTCGACGATCGGTTCGGCCGCCCGGCCCCCGATGGCGACCGGGTCCGCCCAGGAAGGAACCGTCGCAGTCCGGGCAGCGCATCCACCAGGATCCTGCGCGGCTGTCGGATGACGTTGGTTCGAGTGTGATTCGGCAATGTCGATAGGTGTCACCTGCGGCTTTCCATGTGTCGCGCGTCTTCGTCCAGCCAACACCTCTGCGCACGGGTCCTGCAGGGGCGAAGGTCCCAACCTTGGAGAGCGAACAGTCCTCTTCAGCCAGGCTTGCGTCTGGGTGACGGCGCCACCTGCACCGGCGCAGGGTGATGGTCACCGAGGCTGACTGGGAGCAGTTCTATTGGCGAGTGCACGACGGGATCGTGGTGCCGACAGATCTCCGCGGGGACGAAGCCAGAGCCGTTGTTCACGCCGCGATCGGGATGACGATGGAGTCTCGTTTTCATGCCTGAAACTGTCTACGGGTCGTGGTGTTGGCGGCGTTCAGAGAGCCGGGCGGCGTAGGCGGCCGCTTCGGAGCGGCGGCTCATGCCCAGTTTGGCCAGCAGGTTGGACACGTAGTTCTTGACGGTCTTTTCGGCCAGGAAGAGCTGCTCGCCGATCTGGCGGTTGGTCATCCCTTCGGCGATGAGGTCGAGGACGCGTCGTTCTTGGTCGGTGAGGCCGGCGAGTTCGTCGGGTTCCGGGTGGCGTAGCCGGTCGAGGACTCGGGTGGTCAATGAAGGGTCGAGGAGTGACTCTCCTCGACCGACTCGACGCACCCCGTCGACGAGATCGTTGCCGCGCACCTGTTTCAAGACATAACCGGCGGCGCCCGCCATGATCGCGCTGAACAAGGCTTCGTCGTCGGCGTAGGACGTGAGCATCAAGCAGGCGATCTCGGGATGCTTCGAGCGGATCTCGCGGCACACCTCCACACCGTCACCGTCGGGTAGGCGCACATCGAGGATGGCGACGTCCGGGCTTGTTGCCGGGATACGGCCGTAGGCCTCCTCGGCGGTGCCCGCCTCTCCGACGACTTCGAGGTCGTCTTCCGCTTCGAGCAGTTCGCGCACCCCGCGGCGCACGACTTCGTGGTCGTCGACCAGGAACACGCGCACTGTCACGGTCCCATTCTCGCTCGGCGCGTCGACTCCGGCTGCCACCAGCCCTCGTAATCTTGGCGGCATGTCCGAGGTGGCCGGTCCCCGCAGACTGCGCGAGCTCCTCGACGCGGTGCTCGCTCTCACGTCGGATCTCGACGCTCCCAGCATGCTCCGGCGGATCGTCGAGGCCGCGGTGGAGCTGGTCGACGCCCGCTACGGGGCGCTCGGTGTGCTCGACGACAGCGGCACGCGGCTGGCGCAGTTCATCACCGTCGGCATCGACGACGACGCGCACGCGCTCATCGGCGCGCTGCCCGAAGGCCACGGTCTTCTCGGTTCGCTCATCGTCGACGCCAAACCGTTGCGGCTGCCCGACCTGCGCGAGCATCCCGACAGCTTCGGGTTCCCGCCGCACCATCCGCCGATGCGGTCGTTTCTCGGCGTGCCGATCCGGGTGCGCAATGAGGTGTTCGGCAACCTGTATCTGACGGACAAGACGACGGCTGAGGCCTTCACGGACGTCGACGAGGAGTTGGTGGTCGGTCTCGCGGCTGCGGCGGGGATCGCCATCGAGAACGCGCGGCTGCACAGCCGGGTGCAGCAATTCGCGCTGGTCGAAGACCGCGAGCGCATCGCCCGTGATCTGCACGACACCGTCATCCAACGCCTGTTCGCGACCGGCCTGTCGTTGCAAGGAACCCTTCGGCTGGTGCGGACCGATGCCGACGCGACCGAGACGCGAATCGAGGCCGCGGTCGACGACCTGGACCTCACGGTGAAGCACATTCGCTCGGCCATCTTCGAGTTGGAATCTTCGCGGGTGTCACGAGCCGGTGGCGTACGCGAACGTGTGCTCGGTCTCGGACGAGAGGCCGCAGGCGCGCTCGGGTTCGAGCCGCGGTGCTTGTTCGACGGTCCGGTCGACAGCGGCGTCGGTGACGACCTCGCCGGTGATCTCCTCGCGACCCTGCGCGAAGCGCTCAGCAACATCGCCCGTCATGCGCATGCGACGCGAGCGGATGTCGAAATTGTTGTGACCGATCAGGTCGTATTGCGGGTGGTCGATGACGGGATCGGCCCACCGGCGCCCGTCACGCGGCGCGGGCATGGCCTGAAGAACATGGACGCCCGGGCGGCCCGTCATGGCGGCCGGTTCGAGGTGCGTGCCGGTCTCGCCTCCGGCACCGTCTTGGAATGGCAGGTGCCACGGACCTGATCGAGTCGGGGTCGAGACTCAGCGGCGCGTCGCCAGCGAGTCCGCGATGATGCGCCGCCCCGACACGAGTTCGGTCGTAATGGCGATGACTGCGTCTTCGTCCCCGGGCGCCCAGCGGGCGACCGGCTGCTGGCGAGCCTGGTCGAGCTCGGTCGGATCGGTGATCTCGGTGGCTATGCCGGTCACGGCGACGCTCCAACCGGAGTGGTAGATCGGGTCGAAGTCGTCGACCTCGAAGGCAACGACCGCGTTGCGCAGCGCGGCGTCGAGCTTGCTGCCCCGACCGGTGCGCACCAGGATGCGGTCGCCGTCGAGATGGAAGTTGATCGGCAGCACCGTCGGCAACGCGCCGGACGTGAACCCGATGCGACCGAGTGTCGCGAACGCCAGCAGCCGCAAGCATTCGTCACGGCCGAGGACCTCCAGTCCGTTGCGGTCGACTTCCATACCTGGATCTTGACGAAGCGCGGCCTTCCCCGGCAGGGCCGAAGGTCACGAACTCGTGACCTTCGCCTCTAGTTGGTCCCCCGCGTCGAGCGCATGGTCGAAGCCACGACGACGAGGAGGACTGCCATGAAGGCACTCGTGTACCACGGTCCCGGCCAGAAGGCCTGGGAGGACACGCCCAAACCCGAGATAGCCAACGACACCGACGCGATCGTTCGCGTTGACGCCACCACCATCTGCGGCACGGATCTGCACATTCTCAAGGGCGACGTTCCGGCCGTGACCGATGGACGCATCCTCGGCCACGAAGCGGTCGGAACGGTCGACGCCGTGGGCGCCGGCGTCAAGACCGTCAAGGTCGGCGATCGGGTGCTGGTCTCCTGCATCACCGCCTGCGGCGCCTGCCGCTTCTGCCGCGAGGGCCGCTATGGCCAATGCCTCGGCGGTGGGGGCTGGATCCTCGGCCACAAGATCGACGGCACCCAAGCCGAATACGTGCGCGTCCCGTTCGCGGACACGTCGACCTATCCGGTGCCGGCCGGGGCAACCGACGAGCAGATCCTGATGTTGGCCGACATCCTGCCGACGGGCTACGAGGTCGGTGTCCTCAACGGCACGGTGCAGCCCGGTGACGTCGTCGCCGTCGTCGGCGCAGGCCCGATCGGACTCTCCGCGATCATGGGCGCCCGGCTCTTCAGCCCGAGTCACATCGTGGCCATCGACCTGGCCGACAGCCGCCTGGAAGCCGCGAAGCAATTCGGTGCCGACGTCGTCGTCAACAACTCTCGAGAAGATCCCGAGGCGATCATCGCGGAGCTGACCGGCGGATTGGGGGCCGACGTGGCCATCGAGGCCGTCGGCGTGCCCGCGACCTTCGAACTGGCGACTCGGCTGGCCCGACCGGGCGGACACATCGCCAATATCGGTGTGCATGGCGAGCCCGTGACGCTGCACCTCGAAGAGCTCTGGATCCGCGATGTCACCATCACGACCGGACTCGTCGACACGTACACGACCCCGACGCTGCTGCGACTCGTTACCAGCCAACAGATCGATGCCGGCCGGTTCGTGACCCACCACTTCACCCTCGACCAGTTCGACGAGGCCTACGACGTGTTCGGTCGGGCCGCCGACACCGGGGCGCTCAAGGTCGTCCTCACCCGGACATGACCTGCCACAGGTCGGTCGCGTCCGGGACTTTGGGCCCTACTGGCGAACGGGCCCGCCAGCAGATGATCACTACAGCGCCGCGTTCGCGGCAGCGGTGACGGAGCGGGAGCTCCAACAAGGAGACGAACCAATGAAACGCAGAACCCTCGATGTGCTGTTCAGTGTCGGAGGGATCGCGCTTGCGGGCCTCCTGCTCGTACTCGGACTCGTGATGACCAGCAACGCCAACTTCGCGAAGAGCTACGTGAAGGCTCAGCTGGGCCAGCAGAACATCACCTTCAAGACGGCCGACACCCTCACCGCGGAAGAGGCGAAGTCTGCCTGTCTCGTGCAGTTCGCCGGCCAGCCGCTCACCACCGGCAAGCAGGCCGAGTGCTACGCCAACGACTTCATCGGTCTGCACGTCAAGTCCGTCGCCAACGGTCAGACCTACGCCGACCTCGGCACCCCGCAAAGCGCGTTGACCGCCAAGGTCAAGGCCGCCACCGCGGCCAACGACCCCGCGCTGCCTGACCTGCAGAAGCAGCTGACCGCCGTCACCGCGCAGCGTGAGACGCTCTTCAAGGACGAGACGCTCCGAGGCCTGCTGCTCACCTCGTTCGGGTTCAGCGTCTTCGGCGTCAAGGGCGGCCAAGTCGCCACCGTGGCCTACATCGTCGCAGCGCTACTCGCCCTCCTGTCGCTCGCTGGCTTTGTCCATGCGCTCAAGACCTCGAAGAACGAGGCCTTTGCCGCAGTGCCTCAGCCCGCGAAGGTCACCGCCGACGGCATGCGGCCCGTCACCGTCTGAACCTGACCGGCGACCGACTTCATCCCCTTCGATCAGAACGGTGGACCCACTCGGGTCCACCGTTCTTTCGCGCACGACCGGAGGTGCACTCCCGCGTCGCAATCAGGACCTTGGTCCTGTCCGAAGGGGCACACGTCCCCTGCCGTAGACGCTCGGCACAGCGCGAGGGTGAGAGGAACGAACTGAGGAGAACATGATGGCGCATCGCCTACGGAATGGTGCCGGAGTGAACGTTCGTCCGATCAGTCACTCCGACGCGGACGGGCTCGTGCGGTTCCACGAGTCGCTGTCGACGGATAGTCAGCGATCGCGATTCTTCGCGATCCATCCGCACCTCAGCCTCAAAGAAGTGGAGCGGTTCACCAACGTCGACCATCGCGACCGACAAGCATTCGTTGCCGTCGTGGAGGGCGAAATCGTCGGGGTGGGACGCTACGACCGCCTCGACGGCAGCGACGCCGAGGTTGCCTTCGTCACCCGCGACGATCACCAAGGGCTCGGTATCGCGACGTTGCTGTTTCAGGAGCTCGTGACCGCGGCCGACGCAGTGGGCATCACGCGGTTCGTCGCCGAGACGCTTCCCGAGAACCACAAGATGCTCGACCTGTTCACCAGAACCGGTCTGGTGTCAGGACGGGCCTACGGCCGCGGCGTCGTCGAGATCACCATGCCACTACCGGACCACCAAGCCGCCCGAACGGCCTGACAGCCGCCGATCTCCCTTCGTCCCGCTCAGAGATAGTGGAGATCCCGAGCATCCTCGGTGAGCCGATCGCGAAACTGTGGATGAGCGATGGAGATGAGTGCTCGGGCTCTCTGCGAGATCGACTTGCCTCTCATCTCGGCCGCGCCGAACTCGGTGACGACATGGTCGACCGTGTTCTTGAGTGTGGTCACCATCGAGTCCGGCGTCAGTGTCGCCTGGATGCGTGACACCTCCCCGTTGGCGGTGTGGGCCCTCGAGCGCAGCACACGAACGCCAAGCCCGTTCCGCGACCAGACCGGCGATCGTCCGATCAGCGTCATTCGGTTCGGGGGGCGTGTTCCACCACATCCAGTAAGAGACGTCGTGGCGCGAACGCGCTATGCAGCCGGGTCACTCAAAAGTCGATACTCCAGGCATGCGACGGCGACTGCGAATTCGGAACCTGCTCCGTGGCTCTGCAAGCCGATCGCAATGAGAGCCCGCGAGCGCCAGCGCCTGACGACTCGGTTCGGGCGGCTGATGGCGACACTGATCGCAAGCTCCCGCGCCGACCGAGTGACCAACGGCAGTGTGAACACCACGCGGCCAACTCCGGGTGTCGATATCGCCGGGGTATCTTCGCGGCGGTGCCAGACCTGATGACCTTCGGCTTGCCGGGCGTGCCACTCACGGCCGGCGACCACATCTGCGCGTTGTACGCCGGCGCCTATGAGCGAGACGGCGTGCTTGCTCCGTATCTCGAGGCTGGCTTGGTGGCAGGCGACAAATGCGTATGCGTCATCGAGGCGGAAGATCAGCAGCGTCTGCTGGCCGAGGTCGCCGACACCGCAGACGTTGAAGCCTGCATCACGTCCGGGCAACTCGAGCTCTTTACCTCAGCAGAGTCCTACCTCCGCTCCGGCACCTTCTCGGTCGATGGCATGGTCGACTTCTGGACTCAAAGCAACGACGATGCGCTGACCTCGGGTCGATTCGACTTCGCTCGCAACGCCGGCGACACAACGGGGTTGGCCGAGATCGCAGCGGACTTCGACGACTTCGCCGCCTACGAAGCCGAGATCAACCGAATATCGCTGCGGCATCCTCAAAGCTTCCTGTGTCTCTACGACGTCCGGCTGTTCGACGGCGAGGTGATCCTGGAACTCCTCCGAACGCATCCCAAGTTGCTGCGCGGCCGCATGGTGATCGACAACCCTCACTACTTGACCCCTGAAGAGTACCTAGCGCTGCGCCAGCGCACGGGCACCGTATGGACGATGCTCACCGCCGAGGAACGAACGGTGGCCGGGCTCGTTGGGTACGGTTTGACCAACGAAGAGATCGCCGACCGGTTGGCGCTCTCGCGCCCCCTCGTCGACCGTCACCTCCACCGGATCGCCCGCAAGCTCGGAGTCACCTCCCGCACCGATGTCGCGCGCATGGTCCGCGAGCGCACCTGAGACCAGTGATCCGCCGGGCCACCCACACCGGCGCCAGCGCGTGATCAACTACGACGAGGTCTTTCCGCTGCTTGTCGCGGCGTGCCCATCATTCGAAGACTCGGTGTACGCCGCGCACGATGACGAGAACGACGGCGAGTTCCTCCGCGTCGGCCGCCTCGTAGTCCACCTCATCGAGTTGCTGGACCGTGACGAGACGAACTCGTTCCCGGCCGTGTTCGGGATTGTTGAGTGGGCTCTCGAGGAGGGGTCCGACGACGCGCGGATGTTGGTCTCCGACGGCCTCCTTCACGACCTCACTAACCAGGATCTCTACGTCCAGACAGCGAAGCATCCCAGCGACTTCGTCTCGTGGCTAGGACCGTGCGCTCAACAACAGCCCGCGATCCAGCCGTTCCTCTGACAGCCCGCACGTGGCGCCACGGCAACCTCAGCAGGTGCAGAACTGGCTTATGGACACTGTTCTGCCCGGCGGAACATGATCTCCGCCCAGGCGTCGGTCTCAGTAGCTGGTGGCGGCGTTGCGTTTGGACGAACAATAAAAAGAGGGCAGACGGACGACTAGGTGCCGGTGGTGGTGAGGCGCACGGCCTGCGCGCGGGGGTCGTCGATGTCGGGTAGTTGGGCGCCGTAGATCCCGCCGACGACGGAGGCTTCCCGCATGACGTCGGCGGGGAACCCGAG
>JAODBK010000061.1 GCA_025463925.1 Acidimicrobiales bacterium
AGCGGCACCGCGTCGATGTCGAGGTCGATCCCCCGGAAGTCCCGGATGATCTCGAGCTCGTCGGAGATGACGTCGAGGTTGCGCAGCCCCAGGAAGTCCATCTTGAGCAGGCCGAGCTCTTCGACACCGCCCATCTCGTACTGCGTGACGATCGGGGCGTCCTCGGGGGCCTGGCCCGACTCGGGCTTGCGCTGGATCGGCAGGTAGTCGGTGAGAGGGTCCTTGGTGATCACGACGGCGGCGGCGTGGATGCCGTCCTGCCGGCGCAGGCCCTCGAGGCCCTTGGCCACGTCGATGACCTTGCGGGCCTCCGGATCGACCTCGTACATGTCGCGCAGCTCGGTGGCGACCCGGTAGCCGTCGGCGAACTTGTCGTGCTTCTCGAAGCAGGCCCACAGCGGGGTGTCGCGGCCCATCACCAGTGGCGGCATCGCCTTGGCGATCCGGTCGCCCATCGCATAGGGGTAGCCGAGGACGCGCGCCGCGTCGCGCACCGCGGCCCGGGCCTTGATCGTCGAGAACGTCACGATCTGGGCGACGTGGTCCCAGCCGTACTTCTCCGACGCGTACCGGATCATCTCGCCCCGGTAGCGGGAGTCGAAGTCCATGTCGATGTCGGGCATCTGCTTGCGGCCCGGGTTGAGGAAGCGCTCGAACAGCAGGTCGTAGCGGATCGGGTCGAGGTCGACGATCTTCAGGCAGTACGCCACGCAGCAGCCGGCGGCGCTCCCCCGGCCCGGGCCCACTCGGATGCCGGAGTCGCGGGCGTACCGGATGAGGTCCCAGACGACGAGGAAGTACGCCGAGAAACCCATGTCGGCGATGACGCCGAGCTCGTACTCGAGCCGCTCGTGCACCTCGGCCGGCAGCACCGACCCGTACCGCTGGCGGGCGCCCTCGTAGGTGAGATGGTGGAGGTAGTCGGTGTCCGACGCGAAGCCCGGCGGCAGCGGGAACTCCGGGAGCTGCGGCTTGCCGAACTCGATCTCGACCTTGGCCCGCTCGGCGATCCAGAGGGTGTTGTCGCATGCGACTTCCCAGTGCGCGAACAGCTGGCGCATCTCGGCCGCCGTCTTGAGGTAGTGCTGGTCGGACTCGAACTTGAACCGCTTCGGGTCGTCGATCGAGCTGCCGGTCTGGACGCACAGCAACGCGTCGTGCGCGATGTGGTCTTCCTGGTGGGTGTAATGACTGTCGTTGGTCGCGAGCAACGGTGCATTGAGCTTCTTCGCGATGTCGATCAGCTTCGGGTTGGTGCGCCGCTGGTCGGCCAGCCCGTGATCCTGCAGCTCGACGAAGAGGTTGTCGCGCCCGAAGATGTCCTGCAGCCGCGCCGCTCGCTTGAGCGCCAGCTCGTCGTCGCCCTTGAGCAACGCCTGCAGCACGACGCCGCCGAGGCACCCGGTGGTCGCGATGATCCCCTCGTGGTACCGCTCGAGCAGCTCCCAATCACAGCGAGGCTTGTAGTAGTAGCCGGAGAGGTACGCCTCCGACGACAACTTCATGAGGTTGCGGTAGCCCTGGTTGGTCTCGGCCAGCGCGGTGAGGTGGTAATAGAGCTTCTCGCCGGCGTCGCCGGCGTCGCCGCCGGTGTCGTCGACCCGCCCGCGTCGTCGTGGCCGCTCATGGCGGGAGTCGGCGGCCATGTAGAGCTCGTTGCCGATCACCGGGTTCAGCCCGCCGGCGCGCGCCGCCTTGTAGAAGTCGAGGACCCCGTACATGTTGCCGTGGTCGGTGATGCCGATCGCCGGCTGCCCGTCGGCGGCCGCCGCGGCCACCACCTCGTCGACACGGGCGGCGCCGTCGAGCATCGAGAACTCCGTGTGGAGGTGGAGGTGCGTGAATGAACCTGCCACCTGCAGCACACCTCCCGAGGCCTTCGTCCACAGCCCCGTCCACAGCGCCTGTGGACGAGTTACAGAGCTGTCATTTTACCGGCCCCTGACTGTCGCGCGGCGGGAGGGTGTTGTCTAGAGGTACGGGCCTCCCGGCGTGGCCGGACCGGGCTGGCCACTGGGCAGCCCGCGGCGCTGCAGCTCCTCGAGCTGGGCCCGGGCCTGCATCTGCTGGGCGAACAGGCTCGCCTGGATGCCGTGGAACAGGCCCTCGAGCCAGCCGACCAGCTGGGCCTGCGCGATCCGCAGCTCAGCCTCGCTCGGCGCCTTGTCGTCGAACGGGAGCGCGTACTTGGCCAGCTCCTCGCGGAGGTCGGGCGAGATGACCTCGGCGAGGTCGCGCAGCGAGGTCTCGTAGATCTCCCGCAAGCGGGTCCGGCCGGCCTCGTCGAGGGGCGCCCGGCGGACCTCGTCGAGCAGCTGGCGGGTCATGGTGCCGATCCGCATGACCTTGCCGGGCTCCTCGATCGACGGCGGCAGGTCGCCGTCGGTGTGGGGCGGGGCGTCGACGACTTCGGGCGGCGGGTCGGCCATGACGCGGGTTCTTACCACTCAAGCGACGTGGACCAACAACGGCACCAGCATTTCCGCCGAGGTCAGCGACCCGTGCCGCGACCGGAGGTGCACTTCGCCGGTGTCCGCCGGGTCGAGGAGGGCGATCGGCTCGTGCACCGCCACCGCGACGTCGCCCAGCCGGCCACGCGCGGTGTCGCTCAGCGCGCCGCCGAACCAGTTCTCGGCTTCGGCGGCGTCGATGCTGCGGACCCAGGCCCGCGCGCCGTACGTCGACTCCGCGGCGTCCAGCAGGTGGCCCGCCATCCCCGGCCGGGCGTGCAACCAGCGGAACCGCCCTTCGCCGGAGAGCATCGTCGTGAACTCGATGACGCCGGGTGTCAGCGGCTCGACGCCGTCACCCACGTCGACCTGGCCGTGGTCCGACGTCACCACCAGCGCGGCGCCCGGTGGGAGCGCGGCCGCGACCGAGTCGACGAGCTGGTCGGCGGCGGTCACCTCGGCCTCGTACTCCTCTCCCAAGCCGAACTCGTGCGCGACCTTGTCGACGCCGTCGTAGTACGCGTACACGAACCGCTCGCCGGAACGAAGCAGCGATCGCACGCGCGACACCAACGTCGAGGGCATGCGCCACCCGACGAGCCGCGTCCCGCGGAGGTGCGCGGCGGTGAACCCGGTGTCGGCGAACTCGGCGCGCGTCACCACGGGCACCGGCGCGCCCTGGAAGGGAGGGACGCCGACGAACGAGTCCGGCCGGATCCGCTCGCGGGCGTCGCCCTGCTGCGTCCGCCATCGCAACACGTTGAGCACCTCGCCAGGGCCGACCTTCACGCGATAGCCGACGATGCCGTGGACCGCGGGCGGCGATCCCGTCACGAGCGACGCCAGCGCCGTCGCCGTGGTGGACGGCGCGACCGACGTGATCGGTCCGCCCTCCATGGCCGCCATCGTCGTCGCGAGATGCGGGCGCGCCTTCAGTTGCTCGAAGCCCAGCCCGTCGAGGCAGAGCAGCACCACTTGCGGGGCCTCGACCACCCGTGCCGGCAGCCACGAGCGGGCCACGCCGGCCAGCAGCGCGGGCACGACGGCGTCGAGGCAGGCACCGCCGTAATCGGGGAGGAAGGGTTCGATGATGTGTCGAGCTTACGTACCGGGCGGCGCGAACTGGCGCCTCGCGCCCGCGAGTGGAACGGGGCTAGCCGGCGGCGGTCGGTAGATTGGAGCGCATGCGCGTGTCAACGAGGGGCGATTACGCCTGTCGGGCTCTTCTGTCGTTGACCCTGCACGCCGACCGCGCCGCCGGGCCGACATCGGTCCGCGACATCGCCGAGCGCACCGGCCTCCCGCAGCCGTACCTCGAGCAGATCCTGCTCGCGCTCAAGGGCGCCGGCCTGGTGCGCTCGAAGCGTGGCGTCGGCGGCGGCTACGTCCTGGCGCAGCCGCCGGAGGACGTCACCCTCGGCCAGATCGTCAGCGCGGTCGACGGCCCGATCGCGGTCGGCGACTTCGGCGAGCCGCATCAGAACGGCGCGTGCGACCACGAAGGCCAGTGCGTGCTCCTCGGTGTCTGGGCCGACGTCGGCGAGCACATGCGGCGCCACCTCGACTCGTTCACGCTGGCCGACATCGCGTCGCGCGCGACCGGCACGACCACCGAGCCGCTCGAAGCGCTCACCTAGTCGTCGGGCACGGTGGCGGCGTCCGGCCGCCGGTGAAGGGCCGGTAGACGGTGGGCTGGCCGGCGACGCTCACCTCCTCGGGCCGCAGGCCGAGGTACGCCGCGGCGGCGTCGAACTGGCCGTCGCGGCCGACGTCGACCAAGCGGATGCCGGGCGCCTTCGCCAACGACTGCAGGTCGGCGACCGGCGCGCGGACGACGACGCCGAACACGACCGGGCTACCGCCGTCGGCCGACTCCAGCGCGAGCAGCCGCTGCTCCTCGGTTCCATAGAACGACGTGAACTCCGGGTCGTCGACCGATTTGCTGCACACGATGGTGTGCACGTCGGCGAAGTCGGCCTTGGCCTGGTCGCGCTGACGGCCGGCCCAATCGGCGAGGCTCCCGCGCACCACCGACGGCCCGCCGCCCGGCGCGGCGACGACGAGCGCGACCACCGGCACCGGCGCGACCGCGTGCCGCGCCTCGGCCTCGGTCGCGTACCGGGCGAGGGACACGACCGCGAGGCGGGTGCCGGTCGCCGAGGCCAGCGCCTGCTGGCGCGCCGCCACGAACGGCGCCAGCTCGGTGTTGACGGTCGGGCCGATGTCGGTCGGGCGCCCGCCCGCGGCGGCGCCCGGCAGCGGGCCGGCGACGCGTCGGCCCGAGTCGTCGTGGCGGTGCTTCGCGACCACGAGCAGCCCGGCGCCGAGGAGGACGACGACCAGCGCCAGTCCCAGCAGCACGAGCGTGCGCCGGGCGGCGACGTCGCCCTCGTCGCGACCCTCGACCTCAGGAGAAGGCGGCACGTACGTCCTCGAGGTCGGCCGGCAGCGTCGACGCGAACGCGACCCGCTCGCCGCTCGCAGGGTGATCGAACGCCAACCGGTGCGCATGGAGGAACGGCCGCGACAACGGCACTGATCCGCGCGCGCCGCGATAGCGCCTGTCCCCGGCGACCGGGTGCCCGATGGCCGCGAGATGGACCCGGATCTGGTGGGTGCGACCGGTCTCGAGCCGGCACTCGACCAGCGCGGCGTCGCCCGGCCGCGTGAACGTCTCGCGCACCTCGTAACGCGTGCGGGCCGCCCGACCGGCGGCCGACACCGCCATGCGCGTCGGGTCGGCCGCCGCCCGGCCGATCGGCGCGTCGATCATTCCCGCGGGCGCGTCGAACCGGCCCCACACCAGGGCGAGGTACCGCCGGTCCACCGACCGCGCCTTCAGCTGCCGCACCAACGAGGTGTACGCGGCATCGGAGCGGGCCACGACGAGCAGGCCCGAGGTCCCGGCATCGAGCCGGTGCACGACCCCGGGCCGGTCGGGCTGGCCGACCGGCGCCAGCTCGGGGTAGCGGGCCAGCAGGCCCTGGACCATCGTGCCCGTCGGGTGCCCGGAACCCGGGTGCACCACGAGTCCGGGCGGCTTGTCGACGACGATCACGTCGGCGTCCTCGTGGACGACCGGCACCGTCACGTCGGGCTCGGGCGCCAGCGCCGGCCGCTCGCCCGGCGGCGGCACCTCGACGTCGAGCACGTCGCCCTCGGCCAGCCGCCGCGAGCGGGTGGTGATGGCGCGGCCGCCCACGCGCACCGCGCCTCCGGCCACCAGCGCGGCCGCGTCGGCCCGGGTGACCCCGGTGAGCAGCGAGACGACGCGGTCGACTCGCTCGCCAGCCAGCGCGCGCGGCACCGTCTCTCTCATCGCTCGGACCGCGCCGGGCGCCCGATGAGGACCACGAGCGCGACGCACCCGATGCTGATCGCGGTGTCGGCGACGTTGAACACCGGCCACCACCGCAGGTCGATGAAGTCGATGACCTTGCCGGAGAGCCCACCCGGCGACCGGAACACCCGGTCGGCGAGGTTGCCGAACGCCCCTCCGAGCACCAACCCGACGGCGATGGCGACGGGCAGCCGGCGCGTCGCCTCGCTGCGCGCCACCACGACCATCACGATCGCGACCGCGGCCAACGCGAGGACGGGAATCACGCCGGCGCCGAGGCCGAACGCGCCACCGGCGTTGCGGGTGAGCGCGAGGCGCAACGATCCGACGACGTGGATGTCACGGTGCGCGAGCGCGTGCACGGCCCACCACTTGGTGAGCTGGTCGCCGGCGAGGGTGGCGGCGGCGACACCGGCGATCAACGCCGGTCGCCGCGCCGAGCGGCTCAGCGGCGAGCCGACAGCCCGCCGCTCTTGCACGCCACGCACAGCGACGCCTGCGGCAGGGCCTTGAGGCGGTCGCGCGGGATGGGCTTGCCGCAGCCCTCGCAGATGCCGTACGTGCCGAGCTCGATCTTGGCCAGGGCGCGGTCGATCTCTTCCACCGCCTGCCGCGCCTGCGCCGACAGCGCGAGATCGCGCTCGCGCTCGACGTTCATCGTGCCGCCCTCGCCCGACTCCTCGTCGAACTGGATGTCGCCGGGCTCCATCTCCTGGGCCAGCTGGTCCGCCTCGGCCCGCAGCGCCTCGGCGTGGCGGGTGTACGTCTCCTTCTCCGACTGCAGCAGCTCGCGCTGGCCGAGCAGGAACTTGTCGAGGACGACCGGCTTCTTCGTGACCGGCGCCACCGCCTTGGCCGGCACTGCCTTGGCCGGCGCGGGTTTCGCGGGCTTGGGTTTCGCGGGCACCGCCCTGGTGGGCGCGGCTTTGGCCGGCACTGCTTTGGTCGGAGCCGCCTTCACGGGCGCCTTGACAATCTCCTTGACGACCCTGATCGGTGGCTTCGGCGTCGCCGCCTTGGCCGGTGCCTTGGCCGCGGCCTTCTTCATCGGCGGCGCCTTCTTGGGTGCCGGCGCCTTTGCGACGGGCCCCGCCCTCTTCGGAGCAACGACCTTCTTCACCGGCGCGTCCTTCTTGGCCGGCGCCTTCTTGGGCGCGGCCGGCTTCGCCTTCGCGGCGTTCGTGGGTGGCTTCGTCGCCTTGACCGCGGCTTTGGGGGTGGCCTTCGCCGGGCGCGTGGCGGGCTGCGCCTTGGAACTTCGGGGCATGACTGGGACCGTCTCCGTGAGCGGTGAGGGCCGGGAGGGTACCAGCCTGGCGTTGCTACCTCAACGGCGCCGGTCCGGCGCCGAGGGCACCTTCCTCGACCACCTGGGTCAGTCGCTTGCGGAACGCGTCGACGTCGATGCCCCCGAGCCGGAAGCGCTTCGACCGGCTCTTCTCCCCCGACGTCAACTCGACGTCGGCCGGCTTCACGCCGAACGTCTCCGCCAAGAGCTCGGCGCTGGCGGTGTTGGCCCGCCCGCCCTCCGGCGGGGCCGCGACCCGCACTTTCACCGCGGTGCCGTGCCGACCGGTGATCGCGGTGCGGCCCGCGCCCGGCTGCACGTGGACCGCGAGCACGACCGCATCGTCGCCTGAAACCTCGAACAGATCATCGACCATCACCCCTATCGTATGGGGATGCCCTTCGGTCCCGTGGACCCTCAGCTGGACCTCGTCGCGCTCGAGGAGCGCGTGCTGGCCCGGTGGCGGTCGACGGATCTGTTCGCGCAGGTGAGAGCCAGCCGGTCCGGGCGGCCGCGGTGGGTGTTCTACGAGGGGCCACCGACGGCCAACGGGCGGCCCGGCCTGCACCACGTGTGGGCCCGCGTCTTCAAGGACCTCTTCCCGCGCTTCAAGACGATGCAGGGGTTCGACGTCCCCCGGAAGGGCGGCTGGGACTGCCACGGGCTCCCGGTCGAGATCGAGGTCGAGAAGGAGCTCGGGTTCCGCGGCAAGGGGGACATCGAGGCGTACGGGATCGAGGCGTTCAACCAGCGCTGCCGGGAGTCCGTGCAGCGCTATGTCGAGGACTTCGCCAGCCTCACCGAACGGGCCGCGGTGTGGATCGACACCAAGGACGCCTACTGGACGTTGAGCAATGACTACATCGAGTCCGTCTGGTGGTTGGTGCGGCAACTTTGGGACGGGGGGTTGCTCTACGAGGGTCACCGCGTCACGCCCTACTGCGCCCGCTGCGGGACCGCGCTGTCCTCGCACGAGGTCGCGCAGGGCTACGAGGACGTCACCGACCCGTCCGTCTACGTCCGCTTCCCCATCGTCGACGACGGGGCCGACCTGCTGGTGTGGACCACCACACCATGGACATTGATCTCGAACGTCGCGGTCGCGGCCGGACCCGACATCACCTACGTCCGGGTCGCCGACGAGGAGGGCGGCCGCGATCTCGTCATGGCGATGGCGCGCGCGCCCGAGGGCGCCGAGATCCTCGCGCGGTTCAAGGGCGCCGAACTCGAGGGCCTCCACTACCGGCGACCGTTCGATTTCCTCCCCCTCGACGAATCGGCGTCGCGCGTGGTGCTCGCCGACTACGTGTCCACCGACGACGGCTCCGGCCTGGTGCACATCGCGCCGGCGTTCGGCGTCGAGGACATGGAGGTCGCCAAGGCCGAGGACCTCCCCGTCCTCAACCCCGTCGATGCGGACGGCACCTTCGACGCCCGGATCGCGCCGTGGTCCGGGCGATTCGTGAAGGACGCCGACCGCGAGATCATCGACGACCTCGCGGCGCGCCGGTTGCTCGTGCGCGAGCAGCCGTACCTCCACAGCTACCCGCACTGCTGGCGCTGCGGCACGCCGCTGATCTACTGGGCGAAGACGTCGTGGTTCGCGCGCACGTCCGACCGCAAGGACGCGCTGCTGGCCGAGAACGAGAAGATCGGCTGGCATCCCGAGCACATCCGCGACGGCCGGTTCGGCGAGTGGCTGCGCAACAACGTCGACTGGGCCCTGTCGCGCGATCGGTACTGGGGGACGCCGCTGCCCGTGTGGCGGTGCCCCGACGGTCACGACACGTGCGTGGGGACGGTCGCCGAGCTGTCGTCGCTCGCCGACCGCGACTTGTCCGCCCTCGACCTGCACCGGCCGTTCGTCGACGACGTGCAGTTCCCGTGCCCGGACGACGGGTGCTCCCTCGTCGCGCGCCGGTTGGCTCCGGTGCTCGACGCGTGGTTCGACTCGGGCTCGATGCCGACGGCGCAGCACCACTACCTCGGCGGCGCCGGCGGTCCGGCCGACTTCCCCGCCGACTTCATCTGCGAGGCCATCGACCAGACGCGCGGCTGGTTCTACTCGCTGCTCGCGGTCAACACGCTGGCGTTCGGGCAGTCGCCGTACCGCAACGTCGTCTGCCTGGCCCACGTCGTCGACCAGGACGGCCAGAAGATGTCGAAATCCAAGGGCAATGTCATCGACCCGTGGCAGATCTTCTCGTCGTTCGGGTCCGACGCGCTCCGCTGGTACTTCTTCTCGGCCGGCTCACCATGGACCAACCGCCGCGTCTACGAGGACGGCATCCGCGAAGCGACCGGCAAGACGTTGCTCACCTTGTGGAACTGCTTCTCGTTCTTCGCGACCTACGCCGACCTCGACCGCTGGGTGCCCGGCGAGGCAGTGACCGCGTCGTCGGTCACGCACGTGATGGACCGTTGGATCCTCGACCGGCTCGACCGGACGATCGACGTCGTCACCCGCTCGCTCGAGGGATTCGACGCGCTCGGCGCGGCCGGTGAGATCTCGGACTTCGTCGACGACCTCTCCAACTGGTACATCCGCCGGTCGCGGCCCCGCTTCTGGAAGGCGGCCGACCCGGTCGCGCACGCCACACTGCACCGCTGCCTCGTCGCGACGGCGCAGCTCCTGGCGCCACTGACGCCATTCCTTGCCGACGAGATCTTCACCGCGCTCACCGGTGAGGAGTCGGTGCATCTGTCGGACTGGCCGGCCGCCGCCGGCGGCGGCGACGGCGCGCTCCCGGCGCAGATGCACGCCGCCCGCACGCTGGTGGGCCTGGGCCGGGCGGCCCGCACCGAAGCGAAGGTCAGGACCCGCCAGCCGCTGCCCCGGGCCCTCCTCCTCCACCCCGGCGCGACGCTGTCGGCCGAGGTCCAGCGCGAGGTCGCCGACGAGCTCAACGTCAAGCGGCTCGAACAGGTCGAGTCGCTCGCCGGGCTGATCTCGTGGTCGGTGGTTCCCAACTTCCGCACCCTCGGCCCGCGTCTCGGTCCTCGCGTCAACGAGGTGAAGGCGGCCCTGGCGGCGGGCGACGGCTCGGCCATCCGCCAGTCGCTCGAGCGCGACGGCTGGGTGACCGTCGCGGGCGAGCGGCTCGGCCCAGGCGACGTCGAGATCCGCGCGACCCAGCACGAGGACTTCGCGCTCGCCCAGGAGGGGACGTGGGCGGTCGCCCTCGACCTCGACCTCGACGAGGGGTTGCGACAAGAGGGCTTGGCCCGCGAGCTCGTTCGGGCGCTCAACGACCTCCGCAAGCAACTCGGGCTCGAGCTCTCCGACCGCGTCACGGTCCGCGTCGACACCGCCGGTGCGACCCGGTTGGCCGCCGCGGTCGACGCCCACCGCGATTGGATCGCGGGCGAGGTGCTGGCGGTCGACCTGACGTCGGGCTCGTTCGAGGGCGACGGTGTGACCGTCGACCTCGACGGTGAGACGGCCCGGGTCGCGCTCGGGCGCGCGCCCTGACCGGCGTCCCGACCACGTTGCCTACCGGCGCTTGGCCGCCTTCTTGGCGGTCTTCTTGGCCGGTGCCGCCGCCTTCTTGGCCGGTGCCTTCGTGGCCGGTGCCGCCTTCTTGGCCGGCGCCTTCGTGGCGGGTGCCGCCTTCTTGGCCGGTGCCTTCTTCGCTGGCGCGGCCTTCTTCGCTGGCGCGGCCTTCGTCGCCACCTTCTTGGCGGGTGCCTTCTTCGGCGGCGGGGCCGCCTTCGCGGCCGGCGCCTTCTTTGCCGGGGCGCGGGTCGCCGCCGCCTTGCTCGCGGGTGCCTTCGTGGCCGGCGCCTTCCTGGCGGGTGCCTTCCGGGCCGGCGTGCGCGGCGGCGGCGCGGGCGCCGGTTCCGGCTCACCCTTCAGCGCGGCGATGCGGTTCATGATCGACGACCGGTCGCGGCCGTCCCGCTCGCGGTCGGCGACCACGTCGAGCTCGTCGGGATCGAGCTCGGAGAGCAGCGGCACGATCTCGCCCACGGTCAGCTCGTCGTAGTCGGCGATCGGGAACTCCATCTCGCCAGCCATCTCGGCCAGGTGGGCCGCGCCCGGGCTCTCGAGATCGGCGACCGACCACCCGCCGCCGACCGGCGCGACGTCGAGCTCCTCGTCGACCTCGTCGGGCGCGACCTCGTCGACCACTGCGCTGGGCGCGGCACTCGGCGGCGCGGCCGGGGCGGGCCGGGGCAGCACCGTGACCGCCGGCTCGGCCATCGACGCCGCACCCATGGGCGGTGCACCCATGGGCATCGGGCCCCCGGTGGCGAGCTGGGCCTGGGGCCGGCTGCGCACCACCGCGAGGGCGAGCACGACGCCGGCGACGACGCTGCACGCGATCGACACGTAGATCAGCCCCAAGCCGGTGTTGAGCAGGCCGATAACGAGCGTGACTGCCGCCACCAACACCAGCACGAAGCTCACGAGGACCACTAGTCACCATCCATTCGAAAGAGAGCGGAGCGGAGCTTACGCGGACGAACCGGGTGGACTACCACTTCTCGGTCGCTTCAGCCGTGCCGCCGCTTCCGGAAGAGGCCCGAGCCGTCGTCCGCCGCGATCGACGCTCGAAGGTCCTCGAAGAACGCGTCGTTGGCTTCGGCGGTCGCCACGTCCTCGAGGTCGATGTCCGGCATCGGCCCCTCGGGCGGGACCGCGACGGAGAGGTCGGCGTCCACCCGAGCCGACAGCTCGTTGAGGAGGGCGCGGACGCGCGTCTGCTCGGCCTTGAGGTGGACCGCCAGCGCGGTGATCGTCGACCGGAGCTCGTCGCGCCGGGCCTCGAGCTCGGACACGGTGTCGCGCAGGCGTTCGGCCTCGGCGCGCATCGCGGCGACGGTTTCCTTCGCAGCCGCGAGCGACTTCTCGTCGGCGCGCGGCCCGTCGGCCGCAACCGCGACGGCATCGAGGAACAGGTCGACTTCGCTCCGGTCGTAGCCCCGCCACGCCTCACGGAACCGCGCCTCGCGGATCGCCTCCGGAGTGAGCTCCATGCGGGTCGATGCTACTGCCGCGCCGATGCGATCAGAGGGACCGCGACACCACCGGGACGATGATGACCTGGATCGCCAACAGCACGACGATCGGTGAGAGGTCGAAGCCCGCCATCGGCGGGAGGATGCGGCGCACCGGGCCGAGCACGGGCTCGGTGAGCTGGTGCAGGACGCGGTAGACGGTGGCGAGCGGGCTGTCCGGCGAGATCGGGAACCACGACAGGATCACCCGCCCGAAGAGCAGGATGACGAACAGGTCGAGGAGCCGGACGATCAGCACGCCCAACTGCGAGGTCGCCAGCAGCGACCCGAGGATGGTCATCCCGCTACGACCGCATGAGGCCGCGCTCCTGCAGGCGCCGCTTCTCCTCCGCCGAGACCTCGACGTTGGACGGCGTGAGCAGGAAGACCTCCTTGGCGACTCGCTCCATCTGGCCGCCCAGCCCGTACGTCAGGCCGCTGGCGAAATCGATGAGGCGGCGGCGCAGGTCGGCGTCGGAGCTCTGCAGATTGAGGATGACCGGCTGGTTGGCCTTCAGCTTGTCGCCGATCTCCTGGGCGTCGTTGAAGCCGTCGGGCGCGACGATGTGGACCTTCGCACTCTGCACGGGCGTGATCGGCCGGACGACCGCGGTCCTCGGCTGGAGCGTGACGCCACTCTCCTCGCGTGAGAGCGTGCGCACCCCGCCGGTGGGCTCGGGCTCGTACGGTGACACGGGCGCGACCGCACGACCGGCGCCACGGACCGGTTGGTCCTCGTACGCCGGCTCGTACTCTTCGTACTCGTCGTCATCGACGAGTCCCAGATACACCAGGACCCGACGGCCCATTCCTGCCATGCGGAAGCCTCCCTTGGCGGGTCGAGCCTATCGTCGCATCTCGCGACGGGCTGGTCGTGGACCGAACAGCGCGGTCCCCACCCGCACGATGGTCGCGCCCTCCTCGACCGCGACCTCGAGATCGGCGCTCATGCCCATCGAACACTCGCGCAACCCGAGCCGGTCCGCGGTCGCGCGCAGGCGGCGGAAGCCGGTCCGGGCTGCCTCCGGTGGGCCGGTCGGTCCGACCGCCATCAGCCCGCGCACGTCGAGGCCGAGCCCAGCAGCATGAGCGACGAGGTCCTCGACATCGGCCCATTCGCATCCCGCCTTGGCCGGCTCACCGCTCACGTTGACCTGCACGAGCACCGCTGCGCCCGGGGCGTGACGGACGATGGCGTCGGCGATCGGCGGCCGATCGATGCCGTGCCACAGGTGCACGACTGGCGCCAAGGCCTTGACCTTGTTCCGCTGGACCGACCCGACGAAGTGCCAGCGGGCACCGGCCACCGCGGCGGCCTTCGCCAGCAACTCCTGCGCGTAGTTCTCGCCGACGTCGACCAGCCCGGCGGCGACTGCCGCGGCCGCCACGTCGACGCCGAAGCCCTTGGTGACGGCGACGACCGACACCGCGTCCGGGTCGCGTCCGGCATTCCGGATGCGCGCCCGCACGTCGTCGAGGCGGCGGCTCAGGTCGGCGAGCGCCACACCACCACCGCCTGTCGCGCGGTGTCGCGACGGGCCCGCCAGGACCAGTGACCGGCGGAGCACGACGTGCACACATCGACGTCGACGACCTCGGTGACGCCGGCGTCGGCGAGCGCGGCCCGAATGCCCGCGGGAAGGTCGAGCGCCGGCCGCCCGAACGCGGTGGTGCCGCGCACCACATCGCCGAGCCGGGCCGCGACCGCGTCGAGATCCGATCCTCCGAACTCGTAGCACTCGGCGTGAATGCACGGTCCGAGCGCGGCCCGCACGTCGACCGCGCCGAGGTCGCGCATCGCGGCGACGGTCTCCTGCACGACGCCGGCGAGCAGGCCCTTCCAACCGGCATGAGCCACCCCGATCACGCCGTCCTCGCTGGCCAGCGCGACCGGCGCGCAGTCGGCGGTGAGAACGGCGAGCGCCGCGCCCGCCTGGTCGGTGATCGCGGCGTCGGCCCGCGTCCCGGCACCGTCGCCCGGCACCTTCGCGACCACGACGGCGTCGCCGTGCACCTGGCGCAGCCACGTCCACGGCAGGGGGCAGACCGCGGCCCGCCGGGCCAGCACGCCCGGGTCGAGCGCGTCGATCTCGACGTACGCGCCGCCATGCCCGAGGTCGCCCTCGGCGCGGCCGGTGAAGCGGACCTCGGCCGGTCCCAGCCGCACTACTTCAGGAACGAGGGGACGTCGAAGTCGTCGTCGCCGATCTCGAGCTCGTCGTCGGCGCCGGCGAAGACGTCGTCGGCCGCCGAGCTGAGCCCGAGCGATCCGCTCCGGCGCCCGTCGCCGCGGCGCTCCTTGCCCTCGTCCCAGCGGTCGAAGCCGGCGGCGATGACGGTGACGCGCACCTCGTCGCCCATGGCGTCGTCGATGACCGCGCCGAAGATGATGTTGGCGTCGGGATGGGCCACGCCGTGGATGATCTCGGCCGCCTCGTTGACCTCGAACAGCCCGAGGTCGCTGCCGCCGGAGATGTTCAACAGGATCCCGCGCGCGCCCTCGATGGACGCTTCGAGCAGCGGGCTCGAGATCGCGGCCCGAGCGGCGTTGAGGGCGCGGCCCTCACCGGACGCGTACCCGATGCCCATGAGCGCCGAGCCGGCGTTCGTCATGATCATCTTCACGTCGGCGAAGTCGGTGTTGATCAGGCCCGGTGTGGTGATCAGGTCGGTGATGCCCTGCACGCCCTGCAGCAGCACCTCGTCGGCCATCTTGAACGCGTTCAGCACCGAGGTCTTGTCGTTGCTGACCGAGAGCAGCCGGTCGTTCGGGATGATGATGAGGGTGTCGACCTTGTCCTTCAGCTTCTGGATGCCCTGCTCGGCCTGCACCGAGCGGCGCCGCCCCTCGAAGGAGAACGGACGGGTGACGACGCCGATCGTGAGTGCTCCGATCGCCTTCGCCACCTCGGCGACCACCGGCGCGCCACCGGTGCCGGTGCCGCCGCCCTTGCCGGCGGTGATGAACACCATGTCGGCGCCCTTGAGCACCTCTTCGATCTCGTCGCGGTGCTCCTCGGCGGCTTGGCGGCCGACCTCGGGATCGCTGCCGGCACCGAGGCCGCGCGTGAGCTCGCGACCGATGTCGAGCTTGACGTCGGCGTCGCTCATGAGGAGCGCCTGCGCGTCGGTGTTGACGGCGATGAACTCGACGCCCTTGAGGCCGGCGTCGATCATCCGGTTGACGGCATTGACGCCGCCACCGCCGATGCCGACCACCTTGATCACTGCCAGGTAGTTCTGCGGCGAGCCCACCATGGTTTCGATTTCCCTCCCGGAAACATGGGAGAGGCCGGTTCGTCACGGCCTCAACCTCAACTTCAGGTCGAGAGTTATGTCAACCTCTCCTGATGGTCGAGACTGTAACGACGTGATGCGGGATCGGTCAAGAGCGACGGACCGCCGGACTCTCCGGCACTCGCACGTCGATCACCGCGAGGCGCGCCAGATCGACCTGGCGCAGCACCGTCGCCAACGCGTCGAGCTTCCCTTGCAATCCCCCGGTGCCACCGAGTCGCACGAACGCGCCCGATCGCAACTGCAGCGCGACATCGCCGGGCTGCGCGTCGCCGGCGCCGTCCGGTGCGATCGTCGCGACCTGGTCGCGCAGGGCCGCGGGCAGCGCCAGCGCGACGGTCAACGACGGCCCGACGCCGGTCGCCACGTTGGTGCCCGGCACGCCGGCCGCGGGGAGGCCGGCCAGCGTCGGCACGCCGGGCGGCGGCACCAGCGCGCGCGCCATCACGCGGCCGGTGCGGTCGGTGAGGGCCCATCCCCCGCCGTCGGCCGGCAACGCCGCGACGGGCACCCGCGCGGTGATGGTGACGATGACCGTGTCGGGCCACCGTCGGGTGACCTTCGCGGTGCGCACCCAGGGGAGCGCCATTGCCTTGCGGGCGAGCCCGGCCTCGTCCAGGTCGACCATGGCCTGCCCGCGGTGCAGCCCGGTGGCGCGCGTGAGGTCGGCGAGTGCGGCGTTGTCGGCGCCGGCGACGCGGATGTGGTCGAGATCGAGCAACGGCGACCGCGTCACGCCGATTCCCACGGCGATGGCGGCGAGCAGCGCGAGCGCCGCGACCACGAGCTTGAGCCGGCGGCGTCCCTCGTCGCGACGCACCGCGATGCGCCGCTGGCGGATGCGCGGGTCCATCCGGGAGCGCGGGCGGGCCTCGTCGGGCTGCGCGGTCGTCATGCCGGGAAGCCGATCATCCGAAGCTCGGGGTGCAGCCGCACCCCGGTGGTGGCTTCCACCTGTCGCTGCACCTCCCCGATCAACGCGGCCACGTCGTCGGCCGAGCCGCCTTCGTCGGCCTGGAAGAAGTTCGCATGCTTGGGCGAGACAAACGCGGACCCCACGCGGAAGCCCTTCAGGCCGGCGGCGTCGATCAGCCGGCCGGCCGAGTCGCCCGGCGGATTGGTGAACACCGATCCGGCGTTGCTCCCGCCGGGCTGGTGCTCCCGCCGCCACCGGACGATCTCGCGGATCTCGGCCTCGGACGCGCCGCGGTCGCCGGGCCGGAGCGCGAACTCGGCCCACGACACCACGTGAGCCGGCCCGACCGCCGAGCGGCGATAGGCCAGGTCGAGGTCGGCGGCGTCGACCACCTCGACGATCCCGTCCGCGCCCAGGTCGGCGATGCCGGCGCGCCGGATGGTGGCCGCGATGTCGGAGCCGTGGCCACCGGCATTCATGCGGACCGCGCCCCCGACCGAGCCCGGGACGCCCACCGCCCACTCGAGCCCGGTGAGCCCGGCGGCCGCGGTCTGCCGGGCCAGGGCGGGCAGGGCGGTCGCACCACCCGCGCGCACGATGGTGGCGTCGGTCTCGATTGCGTCGAACTGCGGGCCCAGCACCAGCGCCAGGCCGGCGAACCCGCGGTCGCTCACCAGCAGGTTCGACCCGCGCCCCACGACCAGCACCGGCAACCCTCCGGCGGCGACGGCGCGGGCCGCCAGCGCGAGGTCGGCCTCCTCCTCGGCGCGGACGAGCAACGCCGCGTGACCGCCGACGCGGTAGGTCGTCATCGGCCCGATGGGCGCGTCCCGCTGGGCGCGCGCCCCCAGGACTTCGGCGGCCGCCTCGATGCTCACGGGCTCTCGAGCAGCTCGGTCGGCAGTGAGGTGAGGTCGCCGGCGCCCATGGTGAGGCACACGTCGCCGGGCGCCAGCCGGGCGCGCAGATACGCGATCAGGTCGGGACGCCGCGGGAGGTACGCGACCGGCCGGGCCGGGTGGGCATCGAGCACCGCCTGCACCACCAGCTTGCCGGTGACGCCAGGCCGCGGCTGCTCCCCGGCGCCATAGACGTCGGTGACGACCAGGAGGTCGGCGTCGTCGAAGGCGTCGGCGAAGTCGCGCCACAGGCTGGCGGTGCGGCTGTAGCGGTGCGGCTGGAACACCGCGACCACCCGCCGCCACCCCCCGTCGCGAGCCGCCGAGAGCGCGGCTCGCACCTCAGCCGGCAGGTGGGCGTAGTCGTCGACGAACGTGACGCCGTCGCGCTCGCCGCGGAACTGGAACCGCCGGGCCACGCCGCCGTAGCGCGCCAGCGCGCGCGCGCCGGCGTCGAACGGCGCGCCCAGCGCCATTGCGGCAACCAACGCGCCGGCGGCGTTCACCGCGTTGTAACGCCCCGGCACGGGCAGCACCACCTCGCCGAGCTCGCCCTCCGGGCCCACGAGCCCGAAGCGCGACCCGCCGCGGCCGCTCTCCAGATCGACGACGCGGAACGCCGCCGATTCGTGGGTCCCGTAGGTCGTCGCCGCGGCCCGAGCCGCGAGCGCCGCCGTCAGCCGGTCGTCGGCGCACACGATGCGCGGCCCGGGCGTGCTGGTGAGGAAGTCGTCGAATGCGCCGGCCAGCGCATCGAAGCTGCCGTAGTGCTCGAGGTGATCGGGCTCGACGTTGGTGACGACCGCGGCCGCCGGCTCGAGCTCGAGGAAGGTGCCGTCGCTCTCGTCCGCCTCGACGACGAACCAGTCGCCGTCGTCCCACGCGGCGCCGCCGCCGATCTCGTTGACCTCGCCGCCGATGATGAACGACGGGTGCAGGCCAGCTTCGACCATGACCAGGGCCAGCATCGACGAGGTCGTCGTCTTCCCGTGAGTGCCGGCGACGGCGATCGTCTTGCGCGTCGCGCAGATCGCGGCCAGCACCTCGGCCCGCCGCAGGACCGGGATCCCGCGGGCCCGCGCCGCCGCCACCTCCGGGTTGCGGTCCGGCACCGCGGTGGAGATGGCGACCGCGTCGACCTGACCGACAAACGCGGCGTCGTGGCCGATGTGCACGTCGACGCCGACGGCGCGCAGCCGCTCGAGGTTGGCCGACGGCTTGAGGTCGCTGCCGGACACCCGATGGCCCATGCGGGCCAGCACGTGGGCGATCGCGCTCATTCCGGCACCACCGACGCCGACGACGTGGATGCGTCGAATGCCCGACGCCAGCTCGATCGCCGGCTCACCCACGGGCATGGGCCTCGACCAGGTCGGCGACCCGCTCGGCCGCGTCCGGCCGGCCGACGGTCGCCGCCGCCTTCGCCATGGCCGCGAGCCGGTCGGGATCGCCGAGCAGCTCGTCGACGATCACGACCAGCCGGTCGGCAACCAGCTGGGCGTCCGGCACGAGCAGTGCCGCGCCGGCCCGCTCGAGCACACGGGCGTTCGCCGTCTGATGGTCGCCGGGCGCGCCGGGCAGCGGCACCAGCACCGACGGCACGCCGAGGACGGACAACTCCGAGACCGTGGTCGCGCCGGCCCGGCACACCGCGAGGTCGCAGGCGGCCAACACCAGGTCCATGCGGTCCTCGTACCTGACGGCCTGGTACACCAGCCCGCCGTCCGGGAGGTCCGGCGCCCGTTGCTGCACCAGGTCCCAGTCGCGTTCCCCCACCACATGCCGAAGCGCCAGGTCGTCACGGCGCGCCCACGACGACAGCGCGTCGACCACCGCGACGTTGATCCGCCGAGCGCCCAGCGATCCCCCGAATGCCGCGACGACCGCGCGACCGGCGGGCAGGCCCAGCGCGTTCCGGGCGGCATCGCGGTCGGCGGCCCGGTCGACGTCGCGCAATGCCGCGCGGACCGGATTACCGGTGACGACCGCGCGCGGCAGCGACGTGCCGTCCACGCTGACCGCGCTCGCCTTGGCGAACCGCGCCGTGAGGCGGTTGGCGGCGCCGGGCACCGCGTTCTGCTCGTGGACGACGATCGGAACGCGCAGCAGCGCGGCCGCCAGCGCGCACGGAACGCTGGCGTATCCGCCGAGCGCGATCACGACGCGCGGCTTGCGGCGGGCGACCAGCACGAACGCCGACGCGAACGCCCGCAGCAGGCCCCACACCGCGGCGACGTTGGCCATCGTCATCCGCCGCTGGATGCCGCGGCCCGGGAGCAGGGTGAGCCCGAAGCCGGCTTCGGGCACCAGCCGGGCCTCGATCCCCCGCTCGCTCCCGACGAAGTGAATCGTCGCCGGGTCGTGGCCGCGACCGACGAGCGCCTGGCCGATGGCGATGCCCGGCAGCACGTGGCCGGCAGTCCCGCCGCCGGCCACGACTGCGAACGTCTCAGGCACGGCGCGCCTTCTCCTGGCGGGCCACGTTGGCGAGGATCCCGACCGCGAACATCGTGATGACGAGCGACGAGCCGCCGAAGGAGACGAACGGCAACGGCACGCCGGTGACCGGCAGGATGCCGATGACGGCGCCGATGTTGAGCACCGCCTGGCCGATCACCCACGCGGTCACGCCCGCGGCGACGAGCACCCCAAAGCGGTCCGGCGCCCGCAGCGCGGCGCGCACGCCGAGCCACGCGAAACCGGCGAAGAGGCCCACCACGACCGCGGCACCGATCAACCCGAGTTCCTCACCGATGATCGAGAAGATGAAGTCGGTGTGGGCGTTCGGCAGGAAGCCCCACTTGGCCCGGCTCGCGCCGAGGCCGACGCCCACGATATTGCCCGTGCCCAGGCCGACGAGCGACTGCGACAGCTGGTAGCACTTGCCGGCGGCGTCGTGCGCCGGGTGCAGGAAGCACATGAGCCGCGCCCGGCGGTAGGGCGCGACGAGCCCGTAGCCCATGCCGACGAGCCCCATCCCCATGAGCTGCGCGATCAGCGCGCCCATCGGGGTGCCGGCGACGAACTGCACCGCGATCACGATGCTCGTGATGACGATCGTCGTGCCCATGTCCGGCTGGAGCATGACGAGACCGCCGACCGCGGCGAGGATCGCGACCACCGGGTAGAGGGTGAGCTTGGCGTCGTGGAGCTGGCCGGACCGCCGGTCGAGCAGGTCGGCGAGATAGAGCAGCACGCCGAGCTTGGCGAACTCCGACGGCTGGAACTGCAACGGCCCGTACCCGAGCCACCGGGTGGAGCCGCTGACCGAGATGCCGATGCCGGGCACGAGCACGAGCAGGAGCAGGCCGACCGAGACGACGAGCAGCGCCCGTCCGAACCGCCGCCAGCGCCGGTAGTCGACACGCGACGAGAACCACAGCGCGGCCCCGCCGAGCGCGACCCACATCACCTGCCGCTCGAAGAAGACCCAGGCGCTCCCGTACTTCCGCAGCGCCTCCACGGACGACGACGACAGCACCATCACGAGACCGACGATGCACAGCACGATGGTGAGCCCGACCATGCCGACGAACGCCGCCGGCCGCCGCGGGCGCGCCTCGTGCCGCGACCGAGGCGCGGGCCGGCCGGCAGCGCGGTCAGCGGGATGCGCGAGGCGATTGCTGGTCGTCATCAACCCACAGCGTGGAACATCAGTCGGCGAATTTGGTGGACAGGAAGTCGGCGTAGAAGATCCCGACCGACAACGCGGTGAACAGCGCGGCGAGGATCCAGAAGCGGATGATCACCGTCGTCTCCGGCCAGCCGAGCAACTCGAAGTGGTGGTGGATCGGCGCCATCCGGAACACCCGCCGGTGGAACGAGCGGAACGAGATCACCTGCACGACCACCGAGAGCGTCTCCAGCACGAACAGCCCGCCGACGATCGGCAGCAGCAGGTGGGTGTTGGTGGTGAGCGCCAACGCGCCCAGTCCGGCGCCGATCGCGAGCGCGCCGGTGTCGCCCATGAAGATGCGCGCCGGCGCGGCGTTCCACCAGAGGAACCCGGTGCACGCGCCGGTCATCGCGGCGGCGCCCAGTGCCAGGTCGAGCCCGGGCCCGACGCCGTACAGCACCTGGTGGCGGAACTCCCAGAACCCGATGAACACGAACGCCGCGAACGCGAACGCCGACGAGCCGGCAGCCAGCCCGTCGAGCCCATCGGTGAGGTTCACCGCGTTCGACATGGCGACGATCACCAGCACCGCCCAGATCACGTAGACGGGCTGGCTGAGGTGGACGTGGATGCTCCGGGTGAACGACAAGTCGGTCGACACCTTGGCCTTCGTCACCGCGAGGATGCCGAACGTCAACGCGACGATCACCTGGCCGGCGAGCTTGGCCCGCTTGTTGAGCCCGAGGCTGCGCTGGCGGGTGACGCTGATCCAGTCGTCGACGAGCCCGACGAGACCGGTGCCGAGGATCGCCAGCACCACCAGCGCGCCAGCCGCGGTGAACGTGGCCCCGCTGCGCAGGTGGGCCGCGAGGTACCCGGCGGCGGCCGCGCCCAGGATCATGAGCCCGCCCATCGTCGGCGTGCCGGCCTTCGTGAGGTGGCCCTCCGGCCCCTCCTCACGGATCTGCTGGCCGATCCCCCGCGCCTGGAGCGACCGGATGAGCACCGGTGTGCCGACGAGCGCGGCCATGAGCGCGAGGCCCGCGGAGATGAAGAGGCCGACCACTAGCCCGCTCCCTCGAGCAGCAGCGCGGCCAGCCGCTCGAGCCCGGCGGCCCGGCTGGCCTTGACGAGCACCGCGTCACCCTCGCGCAGCGGCCCGAGCGCGGCGGCCGCGGCGTCGACGTCGGGCACGTTCTCGCCGCGGTACGCCGGCGCGCCCACGGCGATCACCCGATCGATCCCGTACGTGTCGAAGGCGCGGACTCCGATGCGGGCGTGCTCGACATCGGAGTCCCGCCCCAGCTCGAGCATCGGCCCGAGCACGGCGATCCGCCGCCGCACGTCGTGCAGGCCGGCGAGCGCGACGAGCGCGGCTTCGGTCGACGCCGGGTTGGCGTTGTACGCGTCATTGAGGACGATCGCGCCCGACGCGGTGCGCCGGAGCTCCATGCGCCACGGCGACTGGGGCGCCTCGGCGAGGCCGGTCACGACGTCGTCCAGCTCGAGACCCATCGCCAGACCGGCGGCGGCCGCGGCCAGCGCGTTGTCGACCTGGTGGGCCCCGCGCGACGTCAGCCGCACCTGGGCCGCGCCCCACGATGTGCGGAGTTGGAACGACGGCCGCAGCTCGTCGTCCACCGCGATCGCCTCGGCGACCACGTCGCCGCCCGTGCCGAACGCCAGCACCCGCGCCTCCGTGCGCGACGCCATCGCGGCAACGCGCTCGTCGGCGGCGTTCAGCACTGCGGTGCCGTCCGCCGGCAGCGCCTCGACGAGCTCGGCCTTCGCCTTGGCCACTCCGTCGGCGGATCCGAACATCTCGAGGTGGGCCGGCCCGACGTTGGTGACAACGCCGACCGTCGGCCGGGCGATCTCGCACAACCAGGCGATGTGGCCGAACCCCCGCGCGCCCATCTCGATCACCGCGGCGCCGGCATTATCGGGCGCGTTGACGAGCGTGAGCGGCACGCCGAGCTCGTTGTTGAACGACTTCTCGCTGGCCGCGGTCACGAACCGCCGTCGCGCGATCGAGGCCAGCAGGTCCTTCGTCGACGTCTTGCCGTTGGACCCCGTGATGCCGGCGACGCGATCCGGCAGGCGGCGGCGGGCCAACGCACCCAGTTCGGTGAGCGCGGCGTCGGTGGCGTCGACGACGACCGCCGGCCCGATGCTCGCGGTGGCGGCGCGCTGCGTCACGTGCGCGCTCGCGCCGCGCGCGATGGCGTCGGCGATGAAGTCGTGCCCGTCCCGGACGGCGACGATGGGCACGAAGAGCTCGCCGCCGCGGACGACGCGCGAGTCGATCGTGGCGCCGTCGACCGCGACGTCCTCGCCGATGAGCTGCCCGGCGGTGGCGCGCGCGATGTCGGCGAGCGAGAATCTCACGACCGGGCCTCGAGCACCTGGCGGGCAACCACCCGATCGTCGAATGGCACCAGGTCGTCGCCCACGATCTGCGTGGTCTCGTGACCCTTCCCGGCGATGACCACGGCGTCTCCCGGTGTTGCGGCGGCCATCGCGAGTGCGATCGCGCTCCGCCGGTCGGGCTCGACGATCAGGCCGCGGCGATCGGTGATGCCCGCTTCCACGTCGGCGATGATCGCCCGCGGATCCTCGTGGCGGGGGTTGTCCGACGTGAGCACGATCCGGTCGGCCAGGCGCGTCGCCACTTCGCCCATGCGCGGGCGCTTCTCCCGGTCGCGGTCGCCGCCGCACCCGAACACGACGATGAGCTGTCCGCGGCCGAGAGTTGCCCGCACCGACTCGAGCAGCTGCTCGAGCCCGTCGGGGGTGTGGGCGTAGTCGACGAGCACCGCGAACGGCTGCCCGGCATCGACCGATTCGAACCGCCCCGGTACGGACACGACCGACGACAGACCGTGGGCGATCGCGTCGGCCGGCACGTCGAGGGCGCGGGCCGCGGCGCCGGCGGCGAGCGCGTTGCCGACGTTGAACGCGCCGCCGAGCCGGAGGCGTACCGGGTGGCCCTCGAACGCGAACGTGCTCGTGGTGGGGCCGATCTCGACGCCCACCGCGTCGGCCATCGTGAACGGACGCGTCGGCAGCCGCGCCGACTCGAGGAGGCGGCGCCCGTAGGGATCGTCGGCGTTCACGACGCCGACCGAGGCCCGCGCCGGATCGAACAGGGCGGCCTTGGCGCGGAAGTACGACTCCATGTCGCCGTGGAAGTCGAGGTGATCCTGACTGAGGTTGGTGAAGACGGCGACCGAGAACCACACGGCGTCGACGCGCCGGAGCACGAGCGCGTGCGACGAGACTTCCATCGCGACTGCCGACGTGCCGGCGTCGCGCGCCGCCGCGAGGCGGCCCTGCAGCTCCGGCGCCTCCGGTGTGGTGCGGGCACCCGACAGCGTGCCGATCACTTCCGTTGGGCGACCGGCGGCCTCCAGCGCGGCCGCGAGCAGATGCGTCGTGGTCGTCTTGCCGTTGGTGCCGGTGACCCCGGCGACGGCGATCGACCGCGAGGGATCGCCGTGGAACGCCGCCGCGATCGGTGCCATCGCGGCGCGCGCGTCGCCGACGACGATCTGCGTGACGGCCGCAAGTCTCCGCTCACCGAGGATGGAGTCGAGCGGCCGCTCGCACACCAGCGCGGTAGCGCCGGCGTCGACCGCGGCGCCGGCGAAGTCGTGCCCGTCGACGTGCTCGCCACGCAGGCAGCAGAACAGCGCGCCGGCAATGACGGCGCGCGAGTCATGGGTCACGGCGAGCACCTCGGTGGAGGCCGGGTCCCCCCGCCGGCCCAGCACCTCGACGCCGCCGAGCAGCTGATCGAGTCGCATGGAACCCTACGGTTTCGTCGTCGGCGTGGCCGCGGGGAGCGTAGTAGCCGGAGCCGGAGCGTCCGGCGCAGGTGTGACCGGCGGGAGATCGGCACCGGCGTCGGCCTTGATCGCGTCGGTCGACGCCGGCGGCACGGCCACGTTGAGCGCGACCGGCGGCGGCGGGATCTGGAAGCGGCGCAGCCCGTAGCGGGCGACATCGGCGAACACCGGCGCGGCGACGGTGCCGCCGTAGATCGCGGTGCCCGGCTCGTCGATGATCACGATCGACGACAGGCGCGGCGCCTCGGCCGGCACGAAGCCGGCGAAGCTCGCCTCGTACAGGCCGTTGTTGTAGCTCCCGTTGACGGGCTTCTTCGCGGTGCCGGTCTTGCCGGCGACGGTGTAGCCGTCGATCCGAGCCGACGTGCCAGTGCCGACGCGGACGACCTCGCTCAACATCGCCGTCATCTGCTGCGCGGTGCGCGTCGAGATGACCCGGCGTGACGGCCCGGACGAGATCGGGTGCCGGACGCCGCTGGCGTCCACCACCGACTGCACCAACCGCGCCGGGACGAACGTGCCGCCGTTGGCGACGGTGTTGTAGGCCTCGAGCATCTGCAGCGCCGTCACCGCCAGGCCTTGACCGATGGGCACGGTGCCGATCGAGGTGCCCGACCAGTCCTTCGGGTCGAGCAGCAGGCCGGCCGACTCGCCCGGGAACCCGAGGCCCGAGTGCGCGCCCAACCCGTAGGCGCGGAGGTACTTGTCGAGCCGGTCCTTGCCGAGCTTCTGGCCGATCATGATCGTGCCGATGTTCGACGAGTTGGCCACGATGTCGGTGATGCTCCATTCACCGGTCGGATGGGGGTCGTGGTCGCTGAATCGGTGGTTCGCCACCATCATCTGATCCGGCACGATCAGCTTGTCGTCGGGCTTGATCACGCCCTCCTCGAGCGCGGCCGACACGGTGATGAGCTTGTTGACCGAACCCGGTTCGTACACGTTCGTGACCGCGAGGTTCGACGGCGCCGGCTGCGGCGGCTGGCCGTTCACCCCTGCCACGAGGTTGGCCATGGCGAGGACTTCGCCGGTGCGCGGGTCCATGACGATCGCAATCCCGCCCTTCGCCTTCGCGGCCTCGATCTCGCCGCTGAGCGCGCGCTCGGTCTCGTACTGCATGGAGCGGTCGATGGTGAGCATGAGGTTGTCGCCCGGTGCCGACGGCCGCTCCTGGCGGATGCCGGACGCGATCTCGGTGCCGTGCGGATCACGTTCGACGACGAGTGCGCCCGGCCGGCCGACCAGCTGCTTCTCGTACTGGAGCTCGAGGCCCGAGAGCCCCTGGTTGTCCAGCCCGACGGCGCCGAGCAACGAGAGCCCCAGCGGACCCGCCGGGTCGAAACGCTTGGGCTCATCGATGAACGCCACGCCCGGAAGGTTGAGGGCCGCGACCTTGGCGGCGACGTCGTCGGTGACCTTCCGCGCGAGGTACGCGAACGCGCCGTTGCCGGACAGCCGATCGCGCAGGTCGTTGACGTCCACGTTCAGGACGGGGGCGAGCGCCGCCGCCTCGCCGGCCGGGTCGCGCACGAGTCGCGGGTTGGCCCACACCGTCTTCTGCTGCACCGTCATGGCGAGCTCGACGCCGTTGCGGTCGAGGATCGAGCCGCGCCGCGCCGGCAGCACGATCTTCCGCTCGCGCTGGCTCTGCCCGAGCGCGGCGTAGCCGCTCGACGCGGTGCCCTGCACGACGGTCAACCGGGCGAGCACCGCGGCGAACGCCAGGCCCATCACGACGAGCAGCGCCACCAGCCGGCGCCGCGGGTCGGGCACCGTCGAGCGCGACACGACGCTCGTCCGCGGCGCGGCCGCACGCCGTGCCGGCCGATGGGCGGCCGGCGGGCGCGGTTGGCGCGGCGGGGTCGACCCCCGATGGGCCGTGCGGCTTCCGGCCCCGCGCCGCGAGCCGGTGGTCGTCGTCACCGGTGCGTTGCCGGAGGTGCCGAGGTCGGTGTCGGTGATGCCGCGTGCTGGCCCGCCGCCGTGGTGCGCGACGGGGCCGCGACCGTCTTGCCACTGGACGTCGGCGCGGTCGCGGGCGGCGACTTCGCCGCCGGGGCCGCCGACGGGCGGGCCGCAGGCTTCGTTGCCGGCGGGCCTGCCGGGCGAGACCCCGACGGCGAGAGGTAGGTGACGCTGGCCGGAGGCACCATGCCCAGCTGCTGCTGGGCGGCGGCGACGATCCGCTCCGGCGACTGCAGTTCGGCAACCTCGAGGCGGAGCCGCTCGTTCCGGGCGTGCTCGGCCGCGGCTCGCGTCTGGATGCGGTCGAGTTGGAGCTGCCCCTGCGTCAGCAGGACGTGGAAGAACACCGCGCCGAACAGGCCGGCGACCACCACGCAGGCGACCAGACCGACGAGCAACCGGGCCCGGCGGCGCTGGGCGCGAGGGCTGAGCGCCCCGTCGGGGACGACGCGCAGGCGGCGCGGCGCATCACCCTCGGCGGGGCGCCGAGCCGGCGCGGCGGCGGCGCGTTGTGTGGCGGCGGCGCGAACCGGCGTGGTCACCGGGACACTCTTCGGGTGCGGCCGGGCGCTGGCCGGCGTCGCGATGCTCGTCGGACCTCGCGGCGCTCGGTCATGCCGCGTCGCCGCCGAGGTCGGGACCGGGGAACGGATCAGGCAGGCGCTCGGCCACGCGCAGCCGCGCGCTCTCGGCGCGCGG
>JAODBK010000079.1 GCA_025463925.1 Acidimicrobiales bacterium
GAAGCGCAGCGCCCGGCGACCGGCCAGCTCGGCCGCGGCGAGGCGCGACGGGTCGGCGTACAGGGCGGCGTCGACGACCGGATGCTTCGGCAGGCGCGTCTGCAGCAGGAGCCGACCGGCCCGCCCGCCGACCAGGCGCGCCGCCCGGGCCAGGAGCGCCATCGCCTGCTCGCCGGCCCGGTAGCGCGGCGCCAGCAGCTCCTGGTCCAGCTCGAGGAAGGCGACCACATCGGCCCGGCCGGCGCGGTGCAGCACCGCCTCGGTGCCGACGAGGACCGGCGCGCCCGTCAGGTCCGCGCCTGGGTCGGTGGTCGCGGTGACCTCGACCACCGGGCGCCCGGCCAGCCGCTCCAGCTCGTCGCGCGCTTTGCTGACCCCGGTCCGGAGCGTCTTCAGCCGGGTGGCGCCGCACGCCGCGCAGACGACGGGCCGGGTCGCGCCGCAGCGCCGGCACTCGAGCTGATCGTCCGCGGTCTCCACCGCGGACTCGCACACCTCGCAGCGGGCCAGCTCACCGCAGGCCGCGCACGCCAGCAGCCGCGCCCGACCGGTGCGGTTCAACACGCACACCACTCGTCCACCGTCGCGCACGGCGTCGACCAGGCGGGTGGAGTAGAGGCCGAGGCCCGGCGGCTCCTCGCGCCGGTCGACCACGTCGACGACCGGCCAGCCGGCCCGCTCGTCGGCGCGCGACGGGACGACGAGCCCGTCGTCACCCGCCAACGCCAGCGCGTCCAACGAGGGGCATGGCGACAGCAGGATGCACGGCACCCCGGCGCGCCGGGCCCGTTCGACGACGACGTCGCGCCCGTGCCACGTCGGCGCCCGCTCCTCCTGGTACGCCTCGTCGTGCTCGTCGATCACGACGACCGCGGCCAGGTCGGGCACCGGCGCCCACGCCGCCGCCCGGGCGCCCACGACCGTGACGCCGCCGGCTGCGGCCCGGGCCCAGTCCCGCGGCACCAGCGCGACGTCCGGACCCAGCCGCCGCGCCAGCCGCGCCGCCGCCGCGACCGACGGCGCCAGCACGAGCGCGTCCCCGAGCGCCATCGCTTCGCGCACGACGGTCAGGCGGTCGGCCGCCGGCGGGAGCCGGACGACGGCGACTTGGCTCGGCTTTGGTACCGATTCGGTGGCCTTCCCCGGAAAAGAACGCGGGGGGAGGGCGCGGACCGCGACCGGGGGGGACGCGGTGCCGAGCAGGGCGGAGCGGCGGCCGGCCCATCGCCAGGCGGCCCAGGTCGAGAGGTCGACCAGGTCGGGCAGCGGGCCCCAGCCGGTGACCTTGGCGATCGGCTTCAGCCGCTCGACCGCGACGTGGGCGGCCGCGGCGTCGTCGACCAGCTCGACCACCCACCCGCCGACGCGGCGGCCGTGGAGCTCCACCCGGACGATGGTGCCGACGCGCACCTGGTCCCCGAGCGCGTCGGGGACCAGGTAGTCGAAGGTCTTGTCGAGGCCGGCGACGTCCGGGAGGACGCGGGCGACCGTCACGCGGGAAGGTCTACAGGCCGAGCGCGGACTTCACGTCGTCGAGGCGGCTCGTCCGCTCCCACGTGAACTCCTTGTCGGCCCGGCCGAAGTGCCCGTACGCCGCGGTGCGCTTGTAGATCGGGCGGCGCAGGTCGAGGTCGCGGATGATCGCCGCCGGCCGCAGGTCGAAGACCTCCTGCACCATCGACCCGATCTGCGCGGGGTCGACCTGCGCGGTGCCGAATGTCTCGACCAACACCGACACCGGGCGGGCCACGCCGATGGCATACGCCACCTGGATCTCGCACCGGTGGGCCGCGCCGGACGCGACCACGTGCTTGGCGACCCAGCGCGCCGCGTAGGCCGCCGAGCGGTCGACCTTGCTCGGGTCCTTGCCCGAGAACGCCCCGCCGCCGTTGCGGGCGGCGCCGCCGTAGGTGTCGTCGATGATCTTGCGACCGGTGAGGCCGGTGTCGGCGTGCGGGCCGCCGAGCTCGAACGTGCCGGTGGGATTGCAGAGGATGTCGTAGTGGTCGTCGGCGAACTCGGCCGGGACGATCGGCGTGATCACGTGGTCGCGCAGGTCCGGCTTGAGCAGCGTCTCGAGGTCGATGCCCGGCGCGTGCTGCGTCGAGATGAGCACCGTCTTGAGGCGCACCGGCCGGCCGTCCTCGTAATCGAACGTCACCTGCGTCTTGCCGTCGGGCCGGAGGTAGTTGACGACGTCGGCCTTGCGCACCTGCGCCAGACGCTGGGCCAGCCGATGGGCCAGCCAGATCGGCAGCGGCATGAGGTCGTCGGTCTCGTCGCACGCGTACCCGAACATCATTCCCTGGTCGCCCGCGCCCTGGGCGTTGAGGATGTCCTCGCCGGACGTGCCGGTGCGGATCTCGTGCGCGGTGTCGACGCCCTGCGCGATGTTCGGACTCTGCTCGTCGATCGACGTGATGACACCGCAGGTGTTGCCGTCGAACCCGTAGGACTCACGGTCGTAGCCGATGTCGCACACCGTCTCGCGCACGATCTTCGGGATGTCGACGTACGCCGTGGTGGTGATCTCCCCCGCGACCACGACCAGGCCGGTCGTGAGCAGCGTCTCGCACGCCACCCGTCCGGACGCGTCCTCGGCGAGGATCGCGTCGAGCACGCCGTCGGACACCTGGTCGGCCATCTTGTCGGGATGGCCCTCGGTCACCGATTCCGATGTGAAGGTCCAGCGGTCACTCACGCTCGTCGCGTTCCTCTCTCGTCGTCCTGCCTCGTCGGGCCAGCACCGCGTCCAGCACGGCGCGTGCCACTCCCCGCTTGTCCATCAACGGGACGTCGGTCGCGACGCCGTCGGCGTCCAGGACGACCACGTGATTGGTGTCGTGCTCGAAACCGGCCTGCGGTGCTGACACATCGTTCGCCACGATGAGGTCGAGCCCCTTCCGGCGGAGCTTCCCGGCGGCGTTGGCGGCGACGTCGGTGGTTTCGGCGGCGAAACCCACCAGCGTCTGGCCCGGGCGCTTGGCCCGGCCCAGCGCGGCGAGGATGTCGGGCGTGGGCTCGAGGACGATCTCGGGCAGGCCCTCGTCCTTCTTGATCTTCTCGGGCGCGACCGCCTTGGGCCGGAAGTCGGCCACCGCGGCCGCCATCACCACCACGTCGGCATCGGCGGCCCGGGCGAGGACCGCAGACTCCATCTCGGCCGCGGTCGCGACGCGGATGACCTCGACCTTTGGCGCGACCGGGCGCTCGACCGTCGTCACCAGCACGACACGGGCACCGCGCGCCGCCGCCTCGTCGGCGATGGCGTGGCCTTGCTTGCCCGAGCTGCGGTTGCCCACGAACCGGACGGGGTCGATCGGCTCGCGCGTCCCGCCGGCGGTGACGAGCACGGTGAGCCCGACCAGGTCGCGGGTGACACCGGCCAGCACCCGCGCCGCCGCCAGCGCGATGTCGGCCGGGTCGGCCAGGCGCCCGGCGCCGACGTCACCGCCGGCGAGCCGGCCTTCGGCCGGGCCGACGAGGTGCACGCCGCGCCGACTGAGCAGCGCGACGTTGTCGCGCACCGACGGGTGCTCCCACATCTCGGTGTGCATCGCCGGCGCGAGGAGCACCGGCGCCCGCGTCGCCAGCAAGGTGTTGGTGAGCAGGTCGTTGCTGATGCCGTGGGCGTAACAGCCGATCACCCGGGCCGTCGCCGGCGCGACGAGGACGAGGTCGGCCGACTGGCCGAGCCGGGTGTGCGGGATCGGGTCGGCGGCGCCGAACAGCTCCGTCTGGGCGGGCTCGGAGGCGAGCGCCGAGAACGTCACGGTGCCGACGAAGCGCGTCGCGCCCTTCGTCAGCACGGGCACCACGTGGGCCCCCGCGTCGATGAGTCGCCGGCAGACCTCGACGGCCTTGTACGCGGCGATCCCCCCGCAGACCCCCAGGACGATGCGGCGGCCGGCCAGGCTGCCGTCCAAGGAGTCCTACTTGGTCGCTTCCTCGACGTCTTCGTGACGTGCGTAGGTGATCTTGTCGGCCGAGATCTCCTCGAGCGCGATCGACAGCGGCTTGCGGGAGACCGACGCGACCTGCGGCGGGACGATGGCGCCCAGGCCCTCGCCCAGCTGGCTGAAGTAGGAGTTGATCTGCCGGCCCCGCTTGGCGGCCACGCTCACCAGGGTGAACTTGGAGTCCACGCGCTGGAGCAGGCTCTCGATGCGGGGCTCCATCATCGTGGCGCGTTCGGGTTGGGCCATAAGAGTCAGCGGTCTCCGGTCAATCAGTGGAACGGTGAGCTTCCACGATAGCAGCGACCTCCTCGACCGCCCGATCCAGGTCGTCGTTGACGATCACGTGGTCGGCCAGATCACGGCCCGCTTCCTCCTCGCCGGCGGCCATCTCGAGGCGCTGGGCGACCAGGTCGGGCGGGTCGCCCCGTCCCCGCAGCCGGATCTCCTGCTCGGAGCGCGACGGCGGCACGACCAGGATGACGACCGCGTCGGGGAACCGCTCCTTCACCTGGGCCGCCCCCCGCACGTCGATCTCGAGGACGATGTCCTCGCCCGCGGGCGGGGTCGGCACCGGCGTCCCCGAGAGCTGGCCCGGCAGGAACTCGACCCACTCGACGAACCCGCCGTCACGGGCCTTGGCCTCGAACGTCGCCCGGTCGACGAAGTGATAGGCGTCGGGCGGCTCCCCCGGCCGGCGATCGCGCGTCGTCCACGATCGGCTGAGCCACACGCGCGGGACCTGCTCGAGCAGCCGGCTGACGATCGTCCCCTTGCCCGTGCCACCCGGCCCGGAGACGACGAAGATGCGGGGCGTGCTCAGCTGAAGTGCTGCAGCAGCGCCTCCCGCTGCTGCGTGCCGAGACCGCGCACCCGGCGGGTCTCGCTGATGCCGAGGTCCTCCATGAGGCGGCGGGCCTTGACCTTGCCGAGACCGGGCAGCGACTCCAGCACGGTGACCACCTTCATCTTGCCGACGATGTCGTCGCGTTCAGCCGCGTCGAGCAGCTCGCGAAGACTCGTCGACCCCATTTTCAGCTTCTCTTTCAGCTCGGCCCGCTGCCGGCGCGCCGCGCCGGCCTTCTCGAGCGCGGCTTGGCGCTGCTCGTCGGAGAGCGAGGGGGGTAGCGGCATGCGCGGACCCTAGCGTGATTCACCCCGCGGCAAGGGCGGCAACGCGCGCCGCGGCCGCGGGGCGGTCGGGGGCGTTCGTGACCGCCCGCCCGACGACGAGCAGATCGGCCCCCGCGGCGATGGCCGCGTCCGGCGTCGACGGCCGCGCCTGGTCGTGCGCGTCGCCGTCCAGCCGGATGCCGGGGACCACGACCGTGAGGCGCGGCGCGAGCTGCTTCACCTCGTGCACGTCGTCGGCCGCGGCCACGACGCCGCCACAACCGGCTTCGACCGCGGCGGCGACGCGCTTGCCGAGAATGTGTGCCGGCGCGTCGCGATCACTGGTGAGCAACGTCACTGCGAGTGCGCACGGCGGCTCGAGCCCGGCCGCCGCGGCGCCGTCGTTCAATCCTTCGACACCCGCGCGCAGCATCACCGGTCCGCCGAACGCGTGCAGCGTGAGATACGACGCGCCCAGTCCGCCGAGCACGCGCGCCGCCCGGCCGACGGTGGTCGGGATGTCGTGCAACTTCACGTCGAGGAAGACGCTGAAGCCGAGCTCCGACATTGCCGCGACCGCGTCCGGTCCGGTCGCGCTGTACAGCTCGAGACCGACCTTCACCACGCCGAACCATGGCGCCAGCTCCTTGGCCAGCCGCGTGGCGACGACGAGGTCGTCCACGTCGAGCGCGAGCGCGAGCTTGTCGCGGACGTGCGCAGGGACCTCAGCGGGGCGTTCGGTCATGCGCCGATCCTTTCAGGTCGGTGACCCGGGCGATCCGGTGCCGCCGGCAGAACCGCACCAGCTCCTCGAGCACCCGGGCCGGGGCCCGTGGGTCCAGGAAGGTGGCGGTGCCGACCTGGACGGCGTCGGCGCCGGCGGCGAGCAGCTCGGCGGCGTCCTCGCCCCGCGCCACCCCCCCGGCGCCCACGATCGCGGCGTCCGGGAAGGCGGCCCGGCAGTCGAACACCGCCCGCACCGCCACCGGGCGGATGGCCGGGCCCGACAGCCCGCCGCCCCCGGCCCCCAGCCGGGCGGCGCCCGTCGCCGGGTCGATCGCCAGCCCCATCACGGTGTTGATGAGCGTGAGCCCGGCCGCGCCGGCGGCGAGGGCGGCCGCCGCGATCTCGGTGATGTCGGTGACGTTCGGGCTGAGCTTGGCCCACACCGGGCGGCCGGCCGCCGACTCGACCGCGGCGGCCACGGCCTCCGCGGTGCCCGCCGGTGAGTGGGCGAACACGTTGCGCCGCGCTTCCACGTTCGGGCACGACAGGTTGGCCTCGATGGCGACGATGCCGGCCGGCCCGCCGGCCACGAGCGACGCCGCCTTCGCGTAGTCCTCGGCGCGGAAGCCCCAGATGCTGCCGACGACGCGCGCGCCCGTCGCGAGCAGTGGTGGCAGTTCGTGCTCCAGCCACGACTCGACGCCCGGGTTCTGCAGGCCGACGGAGTTGATCATCCCGGCGTCGGTCTCGTGCACGCGCGGTGCCGGGTTGCCGGCCCACGGCTCGACCGACAACGACTTCACGACGACCGCGCCGAGCGCGCCGAGGTCGACATAGCGCCCGAGCTCGTCGCCGTGCCCGCTCGTGCCGGACGCCGTCATGATCGGGTTCGGCAACGCCACGTCGCCGACGCGCACCCCCATCTCCGTTTTCCCCGCAGTTGGTGTCGCTCGGCGATACCAACGATGTCCAGAACGCGGGTGGGGGGGTGTCATATGGGCAGGCGGAGCTGGTCGCCGCGGTGGAACTCCTGGAGGGAGCGGACGGAGAGCTTGTGGCGCGCCCAGTCGGCGATGCCGGCCGACGCGGCGCGCGCCGCGGCGACCGTCGTCAGGCACGGGACGTTGTGCACGTTGGCCGCGGTGCGGATGTGGGCGCCGTCGGCGCGGGGACCGCGGCCGCGCGGCGTGTTCACGACCAGGTCGACCTGGCCGGTGGAGATCAGCTCGACCGCGTCCTCGCCACTCGGGTCGCCGACCTTGCCGACGATCCGCTCGACGGGGACGCCCGCCTCGCGGAGCGCGTCCGCGGTGCCGGCCGTGGCGATGATCGCGAACCCCAATTCGACGAAGCGGCGACCGACCTCGACGCCGACGCGCTTGTCGCGGTCGGCGAGCGAGAGGAAGACGTTGCCGCGCGACGGCAACTCGTCCCCGGCGGCGATCTGGCTCTTGGCGAACGCCAGGCCGAACGAGGCGTCGATGCCCATCACCTCGCCGGTCGAGCGCATCTCGGGACCGAGCAGGGTGTCGACGTCCGGGAAGCGGTTGAACGGCAGGACCGCCTCCTTCACCGAGACGTGGCCGCCGTCGGTCGGGGGCTTCAGCAGTCCCTCGTCGCGGAGCTCGGCCAGCGTCGACCCGAGCATCACCCGCGCCGCGACCTTGGCCAGCGGCACACCGGTGGCCTTGGCGACGAAGGGCACGGTGCGGGACGCCCGGGGGTTGGCCTCGATCACGAACACCTGGCCTCGCTGCACCGCGTACTGCACATTGAGGAGGCCGCGGACGTCCAGGGCGTCGGCGATGGCCCGGGTGTAGCCCTCGATCACCTCGACGACCGGCCGGTCGAGCAACTGCGGCGGGATGACGCACGCCGAGTCGCCGGAATGCACGCCGGCCTCCTCGACGTGCTCCATCACGCCGCCGATCAGCACCTCGCCGTTGGCATCGCGCACCGCGTCGACGTCGACCTCGGTGGCGTCCTCGAGGAAGCGGTCGATCAGCACCGGTCGCTGGGCCGACAGCCCGCCCTCGCGGCCGAGCGAGCCGAACACCGCCAGCTCGGCCATCGCCCGCCGCAGGCCGTCGTCGTCGTAGACGATCTCCATGGCCCGGCCGCCCAGCACGTACGACGGGCGGACCAGCGCGGGGTACCCCACCCGCTCGGTGACGGCCAGGGCCTCGTCGACCGTCTTCGCGGTGCCGCCCGCCGGTTGGGGAATGGCGAGGCGCGCGCACAGCGCGGACCACTGCTCGCGGTCCTCGGCCAGGTCGATCGACGCCGGCGAGGTGCCGAGCACGAGGTCCGGCGGGAGCAGGCCGGCCAGCTTCAACGGGGTCTGGCCGCCGAGGCTGACGATGACGCCACGCAGGTCGCCGGCGCGCTGCTCGGCCTCGATGACGTTCAGCACGTCCTCGTGCGTCACCGGCTCGAAGTACAGCCGGTCGCTGGTGTCGTAGTCGGTGGACACCGTCTCGGGGTTGCAGTTGACCATCACGGTCTCGAACCCGGCGTCGTGCAGGGCGAAGCTGGCGTGCACGCAGCAGTAGTCGAACTCGATGCCCTGGCCGATCCGGTTGGGGCCCGAGCCGAGGATGATGACCTTCGGCCGCTCGCTCGGCCGGACCTCGTCCTCGTCCTCGTACGTCGAGTAGTGGTACGGCGTCCGCGCCTCGAACTCGGCGCCGCAGGTGTCCACCGTCTTGAACGTCGCGGCCACCCCGAGCGCGAGGCGGGCGGCGCGCACCTCGGCTTCGGTCGATCGCCACAGGTACGCGAGCTGCCCGTCGCTGAAGCCGAGGCGCTTCACCCGCCGCCAGTCGCGCCGCGTCAACGCCGCCGGCCCGGCGACGGTGGCGAGATACAGCCGCTCCTCGGTGATCATTGAGATCTGGTCGAGGAACCACGGGTCGACGCGCGTGGCCTGGTACAGCCGCTCGACCGCGATCCCCCGGCGCAGCGCCGCTTCCAGCTGGAACGGCCGGTCGGGCGTGGCGATGGCGGCGCGGCGCACCAGGTCGTCGTCGTCGAGCTCGTCGTACATGGACTCGGCCGGGTCGCAGTTGAGGCCGAGCCGGCCATGCTCGAGGGACCGCATCCCCTTCTGCAACGACTCGGTGAACGTCCGTCCGATGGCCATGGCCTCACCGACCGACTGCATGCGCGTCCCGAGAACGTCGGACGCGCCGGGGAACTTCTCGAACGCCCACCGCGGGACCTTGGTGACGACGTAGTCGATCGTCGGCTCGAAGCTGGCCGGCGTGACCCCGGTGATGTCGTTGGTGATCTCGTCGAGCGTGTACCCGACGGCGAGACGGGCCGCGATCTTCGCGATCGGGAAGCCCGTCGCCTTCGACGCCAGCGCGCTCGACCGCGACACGCGGGGATTCATCTCGATGACGACCATGTCGCCGTCGTCGGGGTCGACCGCGAACTGGATGTTCGAACCGCCGGTGTCGACGCCGATGCGCCGGATGCACGCGAACGCGGCGTCGCGCATGCGCTGGTACTCGACGTCGGAGAGCGTCTGCGCCGGCGCCACCGTGATCGAGTCGCCGGTGTGTACACCCATCGGGTCGAGGTTCTCGATCGAGCAGATGACCACGCAGTTGTCGGCGCGGTCGCGCATCACCTCGAGCTCGTACTCCTTCCAGCCGGCGATCGAGCGCTCGACGAGGATCTCGCTGATCGGGCTGGCGGCCAGGCCGACGGTTGCGATGCGGGCCAGCTCGTCGGCGTTGGCCGCGATCCCGGTGCCCTTGCCGCCGAGGATGTAGCTCGGCCGCACGATGAGCGGGAACCCGATCTCGTCGCCGACCTTCATGGCCTCGTCGAGCGAGTACGCGAAGCCCGACGCCGGAACCTTCAGGCCGATCTCGGTCATCGCCTGCTTGAAGCGCTCGCGGTCCTCGGCGGTCGCGATCGCCTCGGCGTCGGCACCGATCATCTCGACGCCGTACCGCTCGAGCACGCCCCGCTCGCTCAGCTGCATCGCCAGGTTCAAGGCCGTCTGCCCGCCGAGCGTCGGCAGGATGGCATCGGGCCGCTCGCGCTCGATGATCGCTTCGAGGACGTCGGGGTGCAGCGGCTCGACGTAGGTGCGGTCGGCGAAGTCGGGGTCGGTCATGATCGTCGCCGGGTTGGAGTTGGCGAGAATGACGCGGTAGCCCTCGGCCATGAGGACGCGGCACGCCTGGGTGCCCGAGTAGTCGAACTCGCAGGCCTGGCCGATCACGATCGGGCCGCTGCCGATGAGCAGGATCGACCGGATGTCGTCGCGCTTGGGCATCAGCCGCGGCCCGTCCCGCGCGCCATCAGGGCGTCGAACTCGGCGAAGAGGTAGCGGGCGTCGTGCGGGCCCGGGCCCGCTTCCGGGTGGTACTGCACGCTGAACGCCGGCACGTCGCGACAGTGCAGGCCTTCGATCACGCCGTCGTTGAGGTTGACGTGGGTGACGTCGGCCGACGCCACGCTGCCTTCGGTCACGGCGTAGTTGTGGTTCTGGCTGGTGATCTCGACCGCGTTGGTCGCGAGCCGCCGGACCGGGTGGTTGCCGCCGTGGTGGCCGAACTTCAGCTTGTAGGTCGCGCCGCCCAACGCGGTCGCGAGCAGCTGGTGGCCGAGGCAGATCCCGAACACCGGCACCCGCCCGAGCAGGCCGTCGATGATCGCCGGCGCGTACGTCACCGCCGCCGGGTCGCCGGGGCCGTTGCTGAGGAACACACCGTCGGGCCGGCGGGCCAGCACGTCGGCGGCCGGCGTGTCGCCGGGGACAACCTCGACGGTCGCGATCTCCGACAGCAACCGGAGGATGGACGACTTGATGCCGAAGTCGTAGGCCACGACGCGGCGCGCGCCGCCGGGCACGAGGTACGGGGATGCCGTCGTCACCTCCCGGACGAGATCGACGCCGTCGGTGCCCCGCTCGGCCAGTGCCGCCGCCTTCAAGATCGTCTCGTCGTTGACCGGGCCGAAGGCCGCCGGCATGGCGCCGGCCTCGCGGATGTGGCGGGTGAGCCGCCGGGTGTCGATGCCGGCGATCGCGGGCACGCCGTGGCGCGCGAGCCACGGGCCCAGCTCGTCGGCGGCCCGCCAGCTCGACGGCCGCCGGGCCAGCTCCCGCACCACGACGCCGCGGCAGAAGGGCTTCCGGCTCTCGTCGTCGCGGTGGGTGACGCCGTAGTTGCCGATGTGCGGGTAGGTGAAGGTGATGATCTGCCCGGCGTACGACGGGTCGGTGATGACCTCCTGGTAGCCGGAGAGCACGGTGTTGAACACCACCTCGCCGCTGGCCACGCCGCCCGGCGGCCGGGCGCCCACGGCCTCGCCCTCGAACGTCGTCCCGTCGGCCAGCACCAGCAGCGCTTCGGTGGGCGGGCTCATCGCTGGGCCTCGGCGTCGACGACCACCGGCTCGCCGGCGAGGATCGTGTGGCGGCTGCGGCCGATGACCTTGCGCCCGGCGTAGGGCGTGTTGCGGCTGAGGCTGGCCAGCCGCAGCGGGTCGACGACCCACGCGGCGTCGGGGTCGACGACGCACAGGTTGGCGACCGCGCCGGCCGCGATCGGGCCGCCCTGGCCGAGGGCGTCGAGGCCTGCGATGGCGGCCGGCCGCCACGACATCAGGGCCAGCACGTCGGCCGGCGCCATCCCGACCGCGCCCAGCGCCTCGAGCGCGAGTGGCAGCGCGGTCTCGAGCCCCAGCATCCCGGGCGGCGCCTCGTCGAACGCCTGCTCCTTCAGCTCCAGCTCATGGGGCGCGTGGTCGGTGGCGATGGCATCGATCGAGCCGTCGGCGCACCCGGCGCGCACCGCGTCGACGTCGGCCGGCGATCGCAGCGGCGGGTTGACCTTGAACACCGGGTCGTACGACGCGCACTCGGCGTCGGTGAGGACGAGGTGATGCGGCGCGGCTTCCGCGGTCACCGCGAGCCCGGCCGCCTTGGCCCGCCGCACCAGCTCCACCGATCCCGCGGTCGAGAGATGGAGGAAGTGGACCGGCGCGCCGGTGAGCCGGCACAGCGCGATGTCGCGCATCACCATCACGTCCTCGGCCTCGGCCGGGATGCCGGGAATCCCGAGCCGGCTCGACCACTCGCCTTCGTGCATGTGGCCGCCGGTCGCGAGCGACGCGTCCTCGCAGTGCTGGGCGAGCCGCACGCCCGGGAACGCCGACGCGTACTCCAAGGCCCGTCGCATGAGCCGGCCGTCCTGCACGCCGGCGCCGTCGTCGGTGAACAGCCGCACGCCGAGCGCCGCCATCTCACCGATCGGCGCCAGCCGCTGGCCGTTGCGCCCGACCGTGATCGCACCGGCAACGGCGACGCGGCAGAGCGCGTCGCGCCCCAGCTCGAGCACTTCGCGCACGACGCCGGCCGAGTCGATGGCCGGATCGGTGTTCGGCATCGCCACCACCGCGGTGTAACCGCCGAGCGCGGCTGCCCGGCTCGCGGTCTCGACGGTCTCGGCCTCCTCGCGCCCGGGCTGGCGGAGGTGGGCGTGCAGGTCGACCAGCCCCGGCGCGACGAGGCAGCCGCCGGCGTCGAGGGTGCGCGCCTTCTTCCCTGTGGGCACGTCAATGCCCTCGGCGACCTCGACAATGCGCCCGCCCCGCACCAGGACGTCGGCAACCCGCGAGCCGGTGGCGTCGACCACGGTGCCGCCGCGGATCAGCAGGTCAGCCATCGAGGACCGCCACCTCCTTCGGGTTGGCCGCCAGCATGAGGAACAGGACCGCCATCCGGACGGCGACGCCGTTGGCGACCTGCCGGGTGATCACCGACCGCGGCAGGTCGGCGACCTCGGCCGCGATCTCGACGCCGCGGTTCATCGGGCCGGGGTGCATGACGATCGCATCGTCGGGCAGCAGCGCGGCGCGCCGGCGCGTCAGCCCGTACATGGCGGTGTACTCGCGCAGTGACGGCAGCAGTGCTTCCGTCTGCCGTTCCTTCTGCATGCGCAACAGGTAGACGACGTCGACGTCGGGCAGCACGCCGCCGATGTCGTGGCTCACCTTGACCGGCCAGCCCTCGAGGCTCGGCGGCAGCAGCGTCGGCGGCGCGACCAGCGTGACGCGGGCGCCGAGGAGGGTGAACGCCAGGACGTCCGATCGCGCCACGCGGCTGTGCTTCACGTCGCCGACGATGGCGACGTGCAACCCGGCCAGCGACCGAGCCGGATGCTCCTTGCGGATGGTGTAGCAGTCGAGCAGCGCCTGCGTCGGGTGCTCGTGCCAGCCGTCGCCGGCGTTGATGACCGCGGCGTCGACCCAGTTGGCCACCTGCCACGGCACACCGGCGGACGCGTGCCGCACCACCACGGCGTCGATGCCCATGGCCTCGATCGTGAGCACGGTGTCGCGCAACGACTCGCCCTTCTTCACCGACGAGCTCGACACGCTGAAGTTCATGGTGTCGGCCGACAGGCGCTTGGCCGCGGTCTCGAAACTCAGACGCGTCCGGGTCGAGTCCTCGTAGAAGAGGCTGACGATCGTCTTGCCGCGCAGCGCCGGCACCTTCGGGATCGACCGCTCGCTCACCTCGACGAACGAGTCGGTGACCCGCATCACCTCCTCGATGCCGTCGACGCCGAGATCGGCCACCGACAAGAGGTGCCTCACCGGCGGGCCTCCTTCGTCACCTCGCCGAGCCAGACGCCGTCGTCGCGGACGTCGACCGCCTCGTTGCGCCGGGTGGGCAGGTTCTTGCCGACGTAGTCGGGCCGGATGGGGAGCTCGCGATGCCCGCGGTCGACGATCACCGCGAGCTGCACCGACCGCGGGCGGCCGTAGGCCTGGAGGGCGTCGAGCGCGGCGCGGATCGTGCGGCCGGTGAAGAGGACGTCGTCGACGAGGACGACGGTGCGGTGGTCGAGGTCCCAGGGGATCTCGGTGACCGCCTCGGGCATCACCGGCCGGATGCCGATGTCGTCGCGGTAGAAGACGACGTCGAGCGAGCCGACCGGGACGACTTCCTCGGTGACCGCCTGCAGCGCCTCGGCCAGGCGGTGGGCGATCGGCACCCCGCCGGTCTGGAGGCCGACCAGGACGACGTCGGTCACGCCGTGGTTGCGCTCGACGATCTCGTGACCGATCCGCCAGATCGCCCGTTGCAGGTCGTCGGCGTCCATGACCTGCTTCCGGGGAATGAAAACGCCCCCGTACGGGGGCGCCGCGGCGCGTTCTCTCTCGGCCAAACGCGTAACTCCTCGGTCCGTGCCGGCCTCGCAGGACCGGCATTAACGGTCGACGTCGAGGGTAGCAGGGCGCCGGGCGCGACCGGGCCCAAATCCGACGATGCCAGACTGCGGCGTGGCGCGAACCTCCCGGCTGGTCGAGCGGCTCGACGACACCAGTGGTGGTCCCTTGGTGTTCGCCGGCCGGCACGCCGACCCCGTCGTGATGCCGCGGGCGGAGGTGCGGGAGCAGGCGGGCCGGGCGGCGGGCGGGCTGCTGGCGGCCGGCATCGGGCCGGGTGATCACGTCGCCCTCGTCGGGCCGACCGAGCCCGGCATCGTCGCCTCGATCGTCGGGTGCTGGTTGGCCGGCGCGGCCGTCAGCGTGCTCCCGACCTACGCGCACACACGGTCCCGCGCGTCGATCGCAGAGCAGGTCCGCAGCCGGCTCGCCGAGGTGAAGCCGGGTGTCGTGCTGATGCCCGACGCGTTGATCGCGTCGGGTGACTGGCCGGTCCGGGCCATCGGCTTCGGCGAGCTCCGGCGCCACGGGCCGGGCGACGGCGCCGGTCCCGTCGACGACGGCACCGTCGCGGTGCTCCAGTTCACCAGCGGAACGACGAGCAATCCGCGCGGCGTCATCGTCACCCACGGGCAGCTCGCCGGCCACGCGTTCGCGCAGCGAGCGGCCGCCGGGTGGGTCGACGACGACGTGTTCGTGTCGTGGCTGCCGCTCTACCACGACATGGGCCTCATCGGGTTCTTCGGCTCGCCGCTGCTCCAGGATCAGACGTGCGTGCTCATCGACGTCGGCGACTACGCCCGGCAGCCGCGACTCTGGCCGGAGATGATCGCGGCCCACCGCGGCACCATCATCGGTGCCCCGGACGCGGCCTACGCCGCCGCCGCCCGCATGCCGGCCGGTGGCGCCGCGCCCGACCTGAGCTCGGTCCGCCAGGCATTCAACGGTGGCGAGCCGATCGATCCGCGCACGTTCGACCGCCTGGCGGCGTCGGAGGTCTTCGGCAGCATCGATCGCCGGGCCCACTACCCGACGTACGGCCTGGCGGAAGCGACGCTGGCCGTCGCGTTCCCGGTGCCGGGCTCGGAACCTCGGATCATCGACACCCCGCCCGACCTGGTGCGCCACGCCAAGGCGCCCGCACGGCTGGTCGCGGTCGGCTACGCCATCCCCGGTGTCGGCCTGCGCATCGCCGACCCCGAGGCCGGCCAGCTCCTCGGCGAGATCCAGGTCGCCGGCGAGTACGTGACCGCGGGGTACCACGGGCGACCCGAGCTGACCGCGACGCTGTTCACCGCGGACGGATGGCTGCACACGGGTGACCTCGGCCTGTTCACCGACGACGGCCAGCTCGTCGTCGCCGGGCGCTCGAAGGACGTCATCATCCTCGGCGGGCGCAACTACCTCCCGGAGGAGTTCGAGCGGGTGACGTCGAGCGTGCCGGGCGTCCGGCCGGGCCAGGCGATCGCGTTCGGCGCGCCGCAGCCGTCGGGCCGGGAGGGAGTGGTGATCGTCTGCGAGGTGCGCGAGGTCGACGACGCCAAGCAGGTCGCGTCCGACGTCGGCGGCGCGGTGTGGGACGCGGTCGGCGTCATGACGGCCGACGTGGTGTGCCTCGAGCCTGGCGGACTGCCCAAGACGTCGTCGGGGAAACGGCAGCGCGCCCGGTGCCGGGCGCAGTACCTGGCCGGCGAGCTCGGCTGATCAGGCGCGGGCCCGCTTCGCGGCCCGGCCGCGCGCCGTCTGGTCCAGCACGACCTTGCGCAGCCGGACCTGGTCGGGTGTCACCTCGGCGCACTCGTCCTCGCGGATGAACTCGAGTGCCTGTTCCAACGACAGCTGCAGCGGCGGGATCAGCCGCACCAGCTCCTCGGCGGTCGACGACCGGACGTTGGTGAGCTTGCGCTCCTTCGTCGGGTTGACGTCCATGTCCTCGGCGCGCGCGTTCTCGCCGATGATCATGCCCTCGTAGACCTCGACGGCCGGGCCGATGAACAGCGACCCGCGGTCCTGCAACGCCATGAGGGCGTACTGCGTCGACGCGCCGCTCCGATCGGCGACCAGCGAGCCTCCCGGTCGCAGCCGGATCTCGCCGTGCCAGGGCTCGTAGCGCTCGAACACGTGGTGCAGCACACCGGTGCCGCGGGTCTCGGTCATGAACTCGGTGCGAAAGCCGATGAGGCCGCGCGCCGGCACGACGTACTCCATGCGGACCCAACCGGTGCCGTGGTTGACCAGCTGCTCCATGCGCCCCTTCCGCAATGCCAGCAATTGCGTGAGGACGCCGAGGTAGTCCTCGGGCGCGTCGATCGCGACCCGTTCCATCGGCTCGTGCAGCTTGTCGTTGATCATGCGGGTGATCACCTGCGGCTTGCCGACGGTGAGCTCGAAGCCCTCGCGGCGCATCATCTCGACCAGCACCGCGAGCTGCAGCTCGCCCCGCCCCTGCACCTCCCACGTGTCGGGCCGCTCGGTGGGCAGCACCCGCAGCGAGACGTTGCCGACCAGCTCGGCGTCCAGCCGGTTCTTGATGAGGCGGGCCGTGACCTTCGAGCCCGACTGGCCCGAGAGCGGCGACGTGTTGGTGCCGAGCGTCATGCCGAGGCTCGGCTCGTCGATCGCGATCGGCGGCAGCGCGTGCGGGTCGTCCGGGTCGGCCAGCGTCTCGCCGATCGTCACGTCGACCAGGCCGGCGACCGCGATGATCTCGCCCGGGCCGGCTTCCTCGGCCGGCACGCGGTCGAGCGCCTCGGTGACGTACAGCTCGCTCACCTTGACGCGCTCGATGGTGCCGTCGCGCTTGCACCACGCGACCTGCTGGCCGCGCCGGATGGTGCCGTGATGGACGCGGCACAGCGCGAGGCGCCCGACGTACGGCGACGCGTCGAGGTTGGTCACCAGCGCCTGCAGCGGGTGGCCATCCTCGTAGGTCGGCGCCGGGACGTGGTCGAGGATCGCCTGGAAGAGGGGCTTGAGGTCGGTGCCGGTCTCCCCCGCGTCGGGCGTGGCCCAGCCGGCCCGGGCGTTGGCGTACAGGATCGGGAACTCGATCTGGTGCTCGTCGGCGTCGAGGTCGAGGAAGAGCTCGTAGACCTCGTTGATGACCTCGCTCGGCCGGCTGTCGGCGCGGTCGATCTTGTTGATCACGACCACCACCGGCAGGTGCCGCTCGAGCGCCTTGCGCAACACGAAGCGCGTCTGCGGCAGCGGCCCCTCGCTGGCGTCGACGAGCAGCAGGATGCCGTCGACCATCGCCAGCGCCCGCTCCACCTCGCCGCCGAAGTCGGCGTGCCCGGGGGTGTCGACGATGTTGAGCTTCACGCCCTCCCACCGCACCGCGGTGTTCTTGGCGAGGATCGTGATGCCCTTCTCGCGCTCGAGGTCCATCGAGTCCATGACGCGCTCGTTGACGTCCTGGTTGGCGCGGAACGCGCCCGTCTGCCAGAGCATGGCGTCGACCAGCGTCGTCTTGCCGTGGTCGACATGGGCGACGATGGCCACGTTGCGAAGGTCGTCGCGGGTCGGCACGTCGCCACCCAAGCTACTCGGCTGCCGGGCGTGCTCCGTCAGCTGACGGCGAGGCCGCGCGCGATGCTCCAGCCCGGCCAGTACGGCGTTCCGCCCGGCGGCGCCGGGACGGTGTCGCCGGAGTAGCCGGCGGCGTCGAAGCCGTGCAGACCACCCCAGCCGTCGGCGACGAGCCCGCCGGTGCCGTCGGCGATGAAGCCGACGCCGCGCGCGATGTCCCAGCCCGGCCAGTAGGGGCCGAGCCTCGGCGGGCCGGGCGCGGCGTGGCCGCCGATGCCGAAGCCGTGGATGCCGCCCCACGCGTCGAGGATGGCGCCGCCGGTCGCGTTGCCGGAACCGTCGACCGTCACCGCGACCGCGCGGGCGATGTCCCAGCCCGGCCAGTACGGCGACCCGTTGGTCGGCGGCGCGCCGCCGAATGGATGCAGCCCGCCCCATCCGTCCAGCACGTACCCCGACGTGCCGCCGGGCAGGACCGCGACGCCGCGCGCGATGTCCCAGCCGGGCCAGTACGGTCCGCCCGTCGCGAGCTTGGCCCCGTTGAACGGGTGCAACCCGCCCCAACCGTCGACGACGAACCCGCTGGTGCCGCGCGGCACGACCGACACGCCCCGGGCGATGTCCCAGCCGGGCCAGTACGGTCCGCCGGCGCCCGCGGGCGCGCCGCCGAACGGATGCAGCCCGCCCCAGCCGTCGAGCACGTACCCGCTCGCGGCGACGGCGCGTGTCGGGGGCGGCGGCGGCGGGAACAACGTGGCGACGTAGAGCTTGCGCTGACCGCCGCAGCCGTAGTTCGTGCATCCCGACGTCCACCCGGCGTACGCGATCCACCAGGTGCCGCCGCCGTCCTGGAACACCATGCCGCCGCCCGGCCCGGCCACGCTGCCGTAGGAGCTGAGGATCGGACCGGCCTGCGGTTGGGTGCACGGCCCGACCGGGCCGGCGCAGATCGCGTAGCCGACGGCATAGTTCGCCGCCTGCCAGTCACCGCCGGTGAAGAAGAGGTAGTACGCGCCGTCGATCAGCACCATCTGCGGGTCGTCGACGGTGGTCTCCCACGGATGGTTCTGGCTGTCCTTCGCCATCACGCTCCGGGGCGCGGCGGTGAGACCGAGGCCGTCGGCGCTGATGGGCGCGGCCCACACCTCCGACACCGCCGACGACGAACCGTCGTTGTTCTTCCAGTGCAACCACGCGGTGCCGTCCTTGTCGACGAACGGCTGCGGGTCGATCGAGCCACCGATGAACACCTGGCATTGCAGCGGTCCGGTGGAGGTGTCGGAGAACGGGCCTTCGGGCGACGCCGACGTGGCCACGCTCACGCAGTACTTCCCGACCGACGTGGCGACCGCGTTGTAGTACATGACGTACCGGCCACCCCAGAAGAACACGCCGGGCGACGTCTGGGTGTTGGCCTGCTGCCACGACGGAACGTTCGGCAGCGCGCTCGATCCGTACGGCTGGCCGGTGATGGTGGCGAAGCCGGTGTTGGGCGACGTGGACTTCAGCACGCCGATGTGGTTCCCCCACGTCGTGCCGGTCGTGTAGGCGTAGTAGGTCGAGCCGACCTTCAGGATCTGCGGGTCGGGCGCGTCGTGGTCGTACGCCGGTGTGCCGGTGGGTGCGACCGCCGGGGCGCGCTCGCCGGCGGCGTTCGCCGGCTGGTGGGTCGTCGTGAGGAGCGGCGAGACCGCAGCCACGAGGAGCGCGGACGTCGCCAGCGCGAGCCGGCGTCGGGACACGAAGGGCATTCTTCCCCATCGGCACCCGGCCCCCGGCCCATGAACATCTGCGCATCTCGTGGTGTTCACGAGCGGTTGCAGGTGCCGAGGACGGCGATCAGCAGCACGGTGGCGATCGCCGAGACGATCAGCGAGCCGACGCACCCGAGCCGGTTCGAGAAGAAGATGAACACCGCATCGTGCTACCCGGAACTCCCACTCGCGAATGGGCTTGACAGGTCGAACACCTGTTCGATAGGGTGCCGGCACTTCCCCTTCGGTCGGTTCGATTGCGTGGGGAGGTGGTCATGGAGCTGCTCGATCAGGCGATCGACGCCGTCGCGGCCGTCGACCCCGACGCGCTGTCCGACGCCGAGCTGCACGAGCTGGTGGTGGCCACCCGCCGACAGCGCGACCGGCTGGCGGCCGCCGAGGCCCGGCTGCTGGCGGTGTGGGACGCCCGCAAGATCTGGGCCGACGACGGCTCCAAGGCGGCCGCGAGCCGCCTGGCCCGGGAGTGCTCGCTGGCGACTCAGACCACCCGGGTCGAGCTGCGCCGGGCCCGCAAGCTGCGGGGGATGCCCCAGACCGCCGAGGCGTTGCGCGACGGGAAGCTGTCGATCGACCAGGCCGAGCTGTTGGCCTTCGCCAACCAGCCCGCGGTGGCCACCCTGTTCGCCGGCGACGAGTCGCTGCTCATCGGTCAGATCTGCGGGCTGCGGTTCTTCCCCGCCCAGCGCATGGTGGGCTACTGGCTGGCGGCGGCCCACGACGAGGTCGGCACCGCGCCCGAGTCGGTGTCCCGCGAGGGCCGCCACTTCGCCGCGGTGCGCACGCTGTACGGCACCGTCGACCTGAAGGGCACCCTCGACCGGATGGCCGACACCGAGCTCCTCGGCGCGCTCGGGCGCATCGAACAGGTGCTGTTCGAGGCCGACTGGGCCGAGGCCCGGGCCAAGCACGGCCCCGACGCCACCGCCGAGCGGCTCGGGCGCAGCGCCGGCCAGCGCCGGGCCGACGCCCTGGTCGAGATGGCGCGGCGCTCGGCCGCCCTGCCCCCCGGGGCCCAGCTGCCCCGGCCGCTGATCACGGTGCTGGCCGGCTACGGGAGGTTCTCGAACGTCTGTGAGCTGGCCGACGGCACCGTCATCTCACCGGCCGAGGTGGTGGCCTACCTGGGTGAGGCCGACATCGAGCGCATCGTGTTCGACGGGCCCAGCCGGGTGCTCGACGTCGGGGTGCGCCGGCGGTTCTTCGGCGGGGCCACCCGGCGGGCCATCGAGGTGCGCGACCGCACCTGCACCCACCCCAGTGGCTGTGAGGTGGCCGCCGAGGACTGTGAGATCGACCACATCGTGCCGTGGAGCCGGGGCGGGCTCACCACCCAGGCCAACGGCCGCTGCCTGTGCGGGGTGCACAACCGGCGGCGCAACAGCGAGGAGCGGGCGCCGCCCGCGAGCTGCACCTAGGGCTTCGGCGGAGCCGGCGTCGACGTCGAGGTGGTGGGCGGTGTCGTCGTGGTCGTCGGTGGCTTCGTGGTCGGGGTGGTGCTCGACGAGCTGGAGGTGGATGTCGGCTTGTCGACGATGATCGGCGGGGCTGGCGCGTTCGGGCCACCGACCACGTACACGCGCGTCCCGCTCGGCACGATCGCGAAGAACCAGTCGGCCGCGCTCATCGGGATGCGGACGCATCCGTGGCTCGCCGGATACGCCGGCACCGACGGCGCGCCGTGGATGGCGATGCCGCCGTTGAAGAACAACGGGTTGTAGAGCTTGCCGAGCGGGCTGGTGTGCCAGCCGGCGATGCGCCTCGAAACCGTGAACGATCCGCCCGGGGTGACGGCGATGCCGCAGTCGCCGTTCTCGCAGTAGTGACGCCCATGTCCGGTCGACACCGCGAGGATCCGGTAGAGCTGGTCGCCCTGATAGAGGAAGAGCACCTGGCGGGCGATGTCGATCTCGACGCGGTTGGCGCCACCGCCGGCCACCAAGGGCCTCGGCGCGCCGGCAGTTGCGAGGGCGGCCACGACGTCGTCGGTCGCGCGCCCGGTCCGGGCCATGCCGGTCACCTTCTGAAACGCCAGCACGGCCTCGTAGGTGGCATCGCCGAACCGGCCGTCCGGCGCGCCGCCGACGTCGTACTTCAGCGCGACGAGGCGTTGCTGCAGGGCCAGCACCTTGGGGCCGCTGTCGCCGGTGACGAGGCCGGGTGGATGGACCTTCGGCGGCTTGGTCGTGGTGGTCGTGTCGGGCGAGGTGTCGTCGGTCGTCGTGGTGACGCCGTTCGTGACACTGGGAGTGCGCGACAGGGCGGCTGGCCGCGACGAACCTCCGGCCGAGCACGCGCCCAGGAGAGTTGCCAGCAGCGCCACCGCCGCCACCGCCGAAGACCGCTTCATAGGAGCGCCAAGTATGAGCGATCGCTCGCGCAAACGGAAACTTGACCGAACGGTCAGTTAGCATCCGGCGACCGAGAGGCGACCCAGAGCCGACCCAGGGGGCGTGCGATGCGGTTCTTCAGCTTCCACTTGATGCCGTACCCGGCGCTGCCGCCGGACTACGACGGGCCGGCGTGGATCACGTGCCCGAACCGGCTCTTCGACCCCCAGGTCGGTCACGAGGTCTACAACCGCTACCTCGACGAGCTGATCCTGGCCGAAGAGCTCGGGTTCGACGGAGTCTGCGTCAACGAGCACCACCAGAACGCCTACGGCATCATGCCGTCGCCCAACCTGATCGCGTCCGCGCTCGCCCGGCAGACGACGCGGGTCAAGATCGCGGTGGTCGGCAATGCGCTGCCGCTCTACGACCCGCCGACCCGCGTCGCCGAAGAGTTCGCCATGATCGACTGCATCAGCGGTGGGCGGCTGATCGCAGGGTTCGTCGTCGGCGGCGGGCCCGAGTACTACTCCTTCTCGATCAACCCGGCCCACGCGCGCGAGCGCTTCTACGAGGCCCACGACCTGATCATCAAGGCGTGGACCGAGCCCGGCCCGTTCGAGTTCATCGGCAAGCACTACCGGATCCGGTACGTCAACACCTGGCCGCGGCCGGTCCAGCAGCCCCACCCCGAGGTGTGGGTGCCGGGTGTCGGCTCGCTCGAGACCATGGAGTTCGTCGCCGCCCACCGCTACGCGTACATGGGCATCCCGTACTTCCACATCTCGGTGTTCGAGCGGACGTTCGGCATGTTCCGCGACGCGTGCGAGCGCGCCGGCTACCAGGCCGACCCGATGCAGTCCGGGTGGCTCGAGCCGATCTTCGTGGCCGAGACCGACGCTGACGCCCGCCGGCTGTACGAGGAGCACTTCTTCTACTTCGTGAAGCGGCTGCTGCCCGGCATCAACATCCAGCCCCCCGGCTACACGACGTTGCGGTCGTACGAGTCGATGCTGAAGGGCGCCAACACCTTCGCCATCAACCTCGAGACGTGGGACGAGGTCGTCGAGGGCCAGTACGCGATCGTCGGCTCGCCCGACACGGTGTACGAGAAACTCGTCGAGAACCTGCACCGGCTCGGCACCGGCAACCTCCTCGGCCTGTTCCAGCTGGGCACGCTGCCGGCCGACCTCACCCGGCGCAACCTCGAATTGTTCGCCACCGAGGTCATGCCGCGGCTGCGCAAGGAGTTCCCCGAGGGGCAGGCGATCCTCCAGCAGTCGGAGGCGGTGGCGTAGTGGCGACGTTGACCGACCAGATGCTCTCGACCGCGGTCGGCAAGGTGTCCGTGCGGCGCGGCGGGACCGGCCGGCCGGTCGTCTACCTGCACTCGGCCACCGGCGAGGGCCCCGGCTTCGGTCTGCTCGAGGACCTGTCCGACTCCTTCGACGTGATCGCGCCGATGTTCCCCGGGTTCGGTGAGTCGGAGGGCCTCGACGCCGTCGACGACATGGAGGACGCGGCGTTCCACGTGCTCGACGTCCTCGACGTGCTCGGGCTCGAGCGGCCGGCGCTGGTGGGGCTGTCGCTCGGCGCGTGGATGGCCGCCGAGGTCGCGACCCGCTGGCCCGACCGGTTGTCGGCCCTGGTGCTGGTGAACCCGGTGGGGCTACGGGTCGACGGCGCGCCGATCGGTGAGATCTTCGGTCGCGACCCGGACGAGCTCGCGGCCGACCTCATCGCCGACGAGCAGCATCCGATCCGGCAGGCCGCCCGGATGATGTCGGCCGCGGCCGAGAGCAAGCAGGAGATCCCGTTCGAGCTGGTGAAGCCGCTGCTGCAGTCGCTGGCGGCGACGGCCAAGGTCGGCTGGGACCCGTACCTGCACGACCCCAAGCTGGCCAAGCGATTGCATCGGATCACCGCCCCGACGCTGGTGGTCCGGGGCGCCGAGGACCGGCTCGTGCCGGCGTCGCACGGCGATGCCTACGCGTCGGCCATCCCCGGCGCGCGGCGCGCCGACGTCGCGGCCGCCGGCCATTTGCTCGGTCTGGAGCAGCCGGCGCAACTGGCGGCGCTGATCCGCGACTTCCTCGGTCAGTAGCCGGCGCGCCGCCGCCGGAAGAGGTACGCGCCGAGCGCCGCGATCGCCGCCAGGACGACCGCGACCGCCGCAACCAGCGGTCCGGCGGCGCTGTGGTGATGCCTCGGCAGGGTGGCGGCCGTCCCGCTCGGCACGGTGGAGGTCGTGCTCGATGCATCCGCGGTCGCGTTCCCGATCGTCGACGCCGTCGCCGCAGCCGTCGTCGTCGTGGTGGCCCGGGTCGTGGTGGTGGCGGCATTCGTCGTGGTCGTGGCCGGCGCCTTGGTCGTGGTCGGCGCCGGCTTGGCAGTGGTCGTCGCCGCCGCGCTCTTCACGACCAGCGTGGCTTGGAAGCCGTGGATGGTGCAGTAGTAGGTGAAGGTTCCGGCGGTCGTGAAGACGTGGGTGTAGGTGCCGTTGAACGCGATGTTCCCGCTGTCGAACGTCTTGCCCGGGCCCTTGTCGGTGACCGTGTGGGTGGCGACGTCCTTGTTGGTCCACGTCACCGAGTCGCCGGCGTTGATGGTGAGCGGGTCCGGATGGTAGGCCGACCCCTGGATCGTGGCGTTGGTCGTCGCGGCGTCGGCCGGCCACGCGAACACACCGGCGGCGCCCAGCACCGCGAACAGGACCAGTCGCTTCCGCATGCCGCCCATCCTTGCCTCCTACGCTTCCCGAGGGGCATCGGATGCGGGGAGATCGTCGAGGGTGCGCAGCCGGCCCGGACGGAGGAGGGCGAACAGCACGACGCCCGCGGTCATGAGCACCGCTCCGCCGGCGGTGACCCAGCGGAGGCCGAAGGCGTCGCCGATGCGGCCCTGGATGACGGCGCCGACCGGGTAGACGACGCCCACGACGACGAACCACAGCGACAGCACCCGCCCGCGGTACTCGGACGGCGCCCGCAGCTGCAGCACCACGCTCAGCCCGGAGAACACGCCGATGTAGGTCGCGCCGACGAGGACCAAGGCCGCGGTCGCGCACGCGGTGTTCGGGGCGATCCCGTAGAGCACGAGCGCCGCGGGCAGCAGGCCGAGGTTCATGACGAGCATCCGCTGCCGGCCGAACCGGTCGGCCAGGGGCGCGATGGCGAGGGCACCGCACACCGCGCCGACGCCCTGCGCCGTCACGAACAGCGCGGTGGTGCCGGAGCCGCCGTGAAAGATCAGCCGCGCCACCGCCGGGATCAGCGCGATGAACGGCGACGCGCAGATCGCCATGATGGCGCCGACGGTGAGCGCGGTGCGGCATCCCGGCTCGGCCTTGGCGATGCGCACGCCCTCGACGATGCGGTGCCACAAGGTCGCGTCGCCCGTCGTCATCGGCGACGGCACCCGGATGAGGGTGAGGGCGATGATCGTCGCCGCGAACGATGCCGCGTTGATGCCGAACGCCCACGAGTACCCGCCGAACTTGATGACGACGCCGGCCAGCACCGGGCCGATCACGCGGCCGAAGTTGAACTGCGCGGCCGAGAGCGACACCGCGGCCAGCAGGTCCTCCTTGCCGACGAGGTCGGGCAGCATCGCCTGGTAGCAGGGGAAGCCCAGCGCCGCCATGGCGCCGCCGCCGAAGGCCATCGCGGCCACGACGATCGGCGTGGCGTGGCCGGTCGCGTACGCGATCACCAAGCCGGTCGCGAACGCGGTCTCGCCGATCGTCGTGAGGATCAGGAACCGGCGCCGTTCGACGCGGTCGGCCAGCGCGCCGCCGATCGGGGACAGCACACCGATCGGGAGGAACGCCGCCGCCGCAACCAGGCCGGCCCACCCCGCCTTGTGGGTCAGCTCGGTGACGAGGACGCCGACCGCGATCGTCTGCATCCACGACCCGATGTTCGAGACGAGGGCCGCGCTCCAGACGAGCGCGAACTGCCGGTGCCGGAGCGGGCGGAACGACGAGAACCGTGTCGCGGTCAGCGCGGCTCGCAAATGACGACGGGGATGTCGCGGGTGGTGCGGCGCTGGTAGCCGGCGTAGCCCTTGTACGCCGCGGTGATGCGCGGCCAGAGCTCGGCCTTCTCGTCGCCGGACGCGGTGCGGGCCCGCATCGACGTGGTCGTGCGGCCGATGGTGAGCTCGACGTCGGGGTTGGCCTCGAGGTTGAGGTACCACTCGGGATGACGGTCGTCGCCCCCCTTGGACGCGATGAGCACGACGCGGTCGTCCTCGGCGATCGGCGCGGTGAGCAGCGTCGCGCGGGCGATGCCGGTCTTGCGGCCGATGGTGTGCAGCTCGACCGTCGGCATGCCCAAGGGCTTGGCGAGCACCCGACCGCCTGACACCTTGAGGATCAGGCGGTGGAGCGCGTTCATGCCCTTGAGGCCGAAGTCCGTCATCGCGTTGCGCACACTCATCAGGAAGCCTCCGCGTCGGTAACCGGTCGGACTGGGGACACCGGCAGCACCATCGTGAACCGGCTGCCCTCGCCGACCGTGCTCTCCACCTCGAGCGTCCCGCCGATGGCGGCGCAGATCTCGCGCGCGAGGTAGAGCCCGGTGCCCATGCCTCCGAAGGTACGCGTCATCGGGTCCTCGATCTGGAGGAAGGGCTCGAAGAGGCGCTCGACGTCGCCCTCGGCGATGCCCGGGCCGCGGTCGACGACCGCCAAACCGACGCGGTGGGCGTCGATGCGGCGCCCCTCGATGCGCACCTCGGCGTCGTCGGCCGAGAACTTCAGCGCGTTGTCCAGCAGCTTGGTGAGCACCTGGTAGACGCGGTGGGCGTCGGCCAGCACCGCCGGCAGATCGTCGTCGAGCACAACGGTGACGCGATCGGCCCGGCCGGCCCGCTCGGTCATCACCCGCTCGACGATGCCGTGGAGCGCGGTCGGCGAGCGCAGCACCTCCAGCTCGCCCCGTTCGATCTTCGACAGGTCGAGCAGGTCGTCCATCAGCACCCCCAACCGCAGGCCGGCCCGCTCGATGCGCGCCGCCATCTGCACCACCATCTCGGGGTCGAGCGACCGCGCTCGGCTGGCCAACGTGGCGGCGAACCCGAGGATCGCGGTGAGCGGCGTCCGCAGCTCGTGGGAGATGACGGCGAGGAAGTCGTGCTTGAGCCGGTCGGTCTGCTGCTGCCGTTGCAGCGCGTCGCGCTCGCGGCTGAACAGCAGCGCGTTCTGCACCGCGGCCGACACGCTCGGCAGGAACGCCAGCACCGCCTCTTGGCGATCCGGCGGGAACGCGTCGACCGTGAACGAGTCGATTTGGATCACGCCAATCGGCCGGCCCTGCGAGATCAGCGGCGCCGCGAAATAGCTGCGCACCCCGGCGGTCGACGCCCGCCGCCGGCCTTCGGGATGGGCCCGCTCGTCGATCGTGGCGTCCGGGCTGTAGACGACCTCGCCGGTCGCCGCGACCCGACCGCCGAAGCCCTCTCCGACCGGCAGCCGGAACTGGAACGCTTCCGGCGGGGCCGGCGGATCGGCCGCGACCATCCGCAGCGCGCCGCCGTCGATCAGCTGGATGGACCCGCCGTCGAAGTCGATGAGCTGCCGGATGGCCGCCAGCGACCGGTCGAGCACCGCTTGCAGGTCGAGCGTGCTGGTGACGTCGCGGATCAGCTCGAGCAGGGCTCGGGACCGATCGGGCGCGGGCGCGGCCATCGCTCGCATTGTGACCCATCGCGAGCGATCAGGCGTTGGGGGCGGTGGCCTCGTCGAGTGCTTGGGCCAGCGTGTTCCACGAAAGCGTGGCGCACTTGATTCGCACGGGGAACTTCACCACGCCCTGGAGCGCCTCGAGGTCACCCATCTTCACCTCGGACTGGGCCGCGGCATCGGCGGCGTCGTCCTCGGACCCGTCGAGGCGCTGCTCGTGGATCGACATCATCCCCTTGAAGGCCCGGATCAGCGCCCGGGCCTCGTCGACCGTCTTGCCCTTCACCGACGCCGACATCATCGACGCCGACGACTGGCTGATCGAGCAACCCTGGCCGGAGATCCTGATGTCGGCGACCCGGCCGTCCCCGCCGACCAGCAGGTAGACGACGACCTCGTCGCCGCACAGCGGGTTGAAGCCCTCGACCCGCGCTGCCGGGGGCGCGTCGAGCTCGCCGCGGTTCCGCGGGTTGCGGTAGTGGTCGAGGATGATCTCGCGGTAGAGGTCTTCGAGGCCGGGCATCGTCAGCCGAACAACCTAGCGGTCGACTCCAAACCGTCGGCCAACGCGTCGACGTCCGCCTCGTCGTTGTAGACGTAGAAGGAGGCCCGCGCCGTCGCCGACACCCCGAGCTTGCGCATCAGCGGCTTCGCGCAGTGGTGACCGGCCCGCACGCACACACCTTCCTCGTCGAGGACCTGCGAGATGTCGTGGGGATGGATGCCCTTGAAGCCGATCGACAGGACGCCGCCCCGCATCGACGGCTCGGACGGACCGTAGAACGTGATGTCGTCGCCGTAGCGCTCGGTCAGGCTGCGCATCGCGTAGGCGGTGAGCGAGACCTCGTGCTCGCGGACCGCTTCGAGGTCGAGCGCCGACAGGTAGTCGATGGCGGCCGACAGGCCGACCGCTTCGGCGATCGGCGGTGTGCCCGCTTCGAACTTCCACGGGATCTCGTTGGGCGTCCACCCGTCGAGGCGCACGTCGCGGATCATCTCGCCGCCCCCGAGGAACGCCGGCATCTCCTCGAGCAGCTCGTCACGGGCCCACAGCACGCCGATGCCGGTTGGCCCGAGCATCTTGTGCCCGGTGAAGCCGAGGAAGTCGCAGTCGAGGTCGACGACGTCGGTCGAGATGTGCGGCACGTACTGCGCGGCGTCGACGGCGATCAGCGCGCCCGCGGCGTGCGCGGCCTCGGCCAGCCGCCGGACCGGCGTCAGGGTGCCGAGCACGTTGGACATCGCGGTGACGCTGACGAACTTCACGCCGTCGACCAGGCGGTCGAGGTCGGTGAGGTCCAGGCTGAAGTCGTCGGCCATCGGCAGGAAGCGCAGCTCGATGCCCCGCTCCTCCTTGAGGATCAGCCACGGCACGAGGTTGGCGTGGTGCTCCATCTCGGTGAGCAGCACCGCGTCGCCCTCGCGCAGGTTGGCCCGTCCCCACGAGTAGACGATCAGGTTGATCGCCTCGGTGACGTTCTTGGTGTAGACGACCCCGCGGGCCGACGGCGCACCGATGAACCGGGCGACCTTGGTCTTCGACTCCTCGTACAGGCGAGTCGCTTCCTCGGCGATCGAGTACACGCCGCGGTGGATGTTGGCGTGCGTCGTCTCGTAGTAGCGGTCCATGGCGTCGAGCACGGCGCGCGGCTTCTGCGACGACGACGCCGAGTCCAAGTAGACGAGCCGCTTGCCCCCGTGGACCTCGACGTCGAGGATCGGGAAGTCCTTCTTGATGCGGGCTACATCGAGCGCCATGCGTCGTACCCCTCCTGCTCGAGCCTCAGCGCGATGTCAGGACCGCCCTCCTCGACGACGCGGCCGTCGATGAGGATGTGCACGACGTCCGGCTTCAGGTGCTCGAGGATCCGCTGGTAGTGCGTGATGACCAGGACGCCCAGCTCGGCCCGGTCGGCCCGCACCTCTTGCACGCCGGCGGCGACGACCTTCAGCGCGTCGATGTCCAGTCCCGAGTCGGTCTCGTCGAGGACGGCGAGGTCGGGCTCGAGGATCGCCATCTGCAGGATCTCGTTGCGCTTCTTCTCACCGCCCGAGAAGCCCTCGTTGAGGTACCGGTCGCCGAACGCAGGGTCCATGTCGAGCCGCTTCATCCACTCCATGATGGCCAGCCGCAGCTCGAGGACCGACAGGTCGATGCCCTTGCGGGCCGACAGCGCCTGGCGGAGGAACTGCACCACCGAGACGCCGGCGATCTCCTGCGGGTACTGGAACGCGAGGAAGAGGCCGGACTTGCCGCGCACGTCGGTGGGCCACGTGGTGATGTCGTCGCCCTTGAAGCGGATGCGCCCCGCGGTCACCTCGTAGTCGGGGTTGCCGAGCAGCGTGTTGGCGAGGGTCGACTTGCCCGAGCCGTTGGGCCCCATCAACGCGTGGACCTCGCCGGCGCCGACGGTGAGGTCGAGCCCGCGCAGGATCTCGGTGCCCTCGACGGAGACGTGGAGGCCTTCGATCTGGAGCAGGGGAGCGGCCGGCATCGGCGCGATTCTATTACCACTACCCACGTAGTGGAAATCCCGGCGGTGACGCTCGTTTAGGCTCGCCCGGTGGCCCAGCCCTGGACGTTCGCGGGCGAGAGCGCCTCGCTCACGTCCGCGTCCGGCACCGTCACCCTCGTCGAGGGCTCGTCGTTCTGCATCTCGGGCCGTTCGGGGGACATTTCGCCCGGGTCGCCCCAGGGCCTGTTCTTCCGGGACATGCGGTTCCTCTCCCGCTTCGAGCTGCGGGTGAACGGGGTGCAGCCCGAGCCGCTGACCGCCGAGATCACCGATCCGTTCTCGGCGACGTTCGTCCTGCGGTCGCGGCCGCGGCCGGGGCGGGCCGACTCGACCCTCGTGGTGTTCCGGCGCCGGCACGTCGGCCGCGGAATGCGCGAGGACATCACCATCTCGAACTACGGCGAGGAGCCGGCGTACTGCTCGATCGAGATCCAGGTCGACGCCGACTTCGCCGACCTGTTCGCGGTGAAGGAGGGCCGGCTGGAGGACGACGGCGAGATCGCGGTCGAGTCGGTGGGCGGCGAGATCATGTTCCGCTACCGCAAGGGCCCGGTCCGCCGCGGCGCCCGCATCGACCTCAGCGAGCCGGCCCAGGTCGCGGTGAACCTGGCGACGTTCGAGGTCATCGTCCCGGCCCACGACCACTGGACGACCTGCCTCCAGCTGACGCCGCAGATCGACGGTCACGACATCGAGCCGCGGCACAAGTGCGGCGAGCCGGTCGAGCGGGCCACGCCCGTCGAGCGGCTGGAGAAGTGGCGCAGCGAGGTGCCCGCGGTCGACACCGACTTCCTGCCGCTCGTCAACACGGTCGCCCGGAGCTCCGAGGACCTCGGCGCGCTGCGCATCTTCGATCCCGACTACCCCGAGCGCACCGTCGTCGCCGCCGGGGCGCCGTGGTTCATGACGTTGTTCGGGCGCGACTCGCTGATCACGTCGTGGATGGCGCTCCTCGTCGACCCCGACCTCGCGCTCGGCGTGCTGCAGACGCTGGCGCGGTTCCAGGGCACGAAGGTCGATCCGCGCAACGAGGAGGAGCCCGGCCGCATCCTCCACGAGATGCGGTTCGGCGACGCGCCGACGCTGTCGCTCGGCGGCGGCAACATCTACTACGGCACCGCCGACGCCACACCGCTGTTCGTGATGCTGCTCGGCGAGTTGCGGCGGTGGGGCCTCGCCACCGAGTTGGTCGACTCGTTGCTCCCGGCGGCCGACCGCGCCATGGAGTGGATCGAGCACTACGGCGATCGCGACGGCGACGGGTACGTCGAGTACCAGCGATCCACCGACCGCGGCCTGGTGAACCAGGGTTGGAAGGACAGCTGGGACGGCATCCGGTTCGCCGACGGCACGTTGCCCAAGGGCCCGATCGCGCTGTGCGAGGTGCAGGGCTACGTCTACGGCGCGTACCTGGCGCGGGCCCACTTCGCCAACGAGACCGGCGACGTGGCGACCGCGGCGCGCTTCCGCAAGCGGGCCGCCGCCTTGAAGGAGGCGTTCAACCGCGACTTCTGGGACGAGAAGCACGGCTGGTACGCGATGGGGCTCGACGGTGAGAAGAAGCCCATCGACGCGCTGGCGTCGAACATGGGCCACTGCCTCTGGACCGGGATCATCGACCAGGACCGGGCATCGATCGTCGCCGAGCAGCTGCTGTCGGACGACATGTTCAGCGGCTGGGGCATCCGCACGCTGGCCCAGTCGATGGTCGGCTACAACCCGATCAGTTACCACTGCGGATCGATCTGGCCGCACGACAACGCGCTGATCGCCGCCGGCCTCATGCGGTACGGCTTCGTCGAGGAGGCGCAACGCGTGATCCTGGGGATGCTCGACGCCGGCGTGCACCTGGGCGCCCGCCTGCCGGAGCTGTTCTCCGGGCTGTCGCGCCGCGACGTGCCGTTCCCGGTGAGCTACCCGTCGTCCTGCTCGCCGCAGGCCTGGGCGGCGGCGTCGCCACTGCTCTTCCTGCGCACGCTGCTGCGGCTCGACCCATGGGTGCCGCATCACAAGGTGTGGTGTGCCCCGGTGCTGCCGGAGCGCATCGAGCGCCTGCGCGTGGACCGCATCCCGCTGGCCGGCCGGCGGGTGACGGTGGACGTGCAGGGCGACGAGGTCCGGATGGACGGCCTGCCACCCGACGTCGAGTGGGTCGACCACCCGCGTCACCCGCTCACCGCGTAGAGGGACTTCCGCCGCCGCCGCCGAACTTCGGGACATGGCCAGGCGGACACGTGCGCTCGGGGGCATCGCCGGCGTTGCCGCCTTCGCGGCGCTGATCGGTGGTCCGGCCCGCGCCACCGCACCGGTGGCGGCCCCGTTCCGTGCGCCGGTGGTCATCAGCGACATCGACACCGGCGAGCCCGGCGTCGACATCGCCACTGACGGGACGATCTACGTGAACGCGCCGGCCAGCGTCTTCGCGCCCAGTTACGTGTGGCGCTCGGGCGACGGCGCCCACTGGGTGCTCACGCCCGCCGGGGCGCGGGCGACTGCGCCAGGCGGCGGCGACTCGGACATCGCGGTCGACCCGCAGGGGGTGGTCTACATGACCGACCTCTACCTCGGCAGCGCCGCGGTCTCGTCGTCCACCAACCGGGCCCAGACGTGGACGACGAACGCCGTCCAAGGAACGCTCGTGCAGGACCGGCAATGGATCGCGACGACCGGCCGCGGCGTCGTGTACCACGTCACCCATCAGTTCCCGACCGGGTTGGTGGTGACGAAGTCGACCAACGGCGGCCGGACGTTCCTGTCGTCGACCGTCGCGGCCACGCCGCTCGACCAGACCGGCTGCGAGTGCCAGCCGGGGACGATGGTCGCGTTGCCCGGCGTCGCCGCGGGTGGCGACAAGGTCGGCGTGATCTACGCCACGTCGACCGGTGGCATGAAGTTCGCCCGATCGACCAATGGCGCCGCCACGTTCAAGAACGTCACGGTGTCGCCACCGTCCAGCGCCGACACGACGGTCGCCATGCCGGTCGTCGCGTCGCGCGGCGGCGATGACCTCGTCGCGGTGTGGCAGGAGACGTTCGCCGCCGGCAGTCGCGTGCAGCTCTCACGGTCGGGCGACTTCGGTCGCAGCTGGACGCCGCCGGTCACGATCGTCAGTGGCGGCACGTCGCTTTATCCGTGGGTCGACGGCCGCGGCGGCAAGGTCGCGGTCTCGCTGTACCACACCGACGCCGTGAGATCGCCGGACCTCATGCCGAAGGGCACGCCGTGGTACGAGACCTATCTCGAGAGCACCGACGGCGGGGCGACGTTCACCGCGACCCGCGTGCTCGATGCGATCCCCGTGAAGACCGGGCCGATCTGCACCGCCGGCGTCACCTGCGAATCGAACCGCGAGCTGCTCGACTTCCAGTCCGTCGCCATCGACCCGGCGGGCCGCGCCAACGTGGCGTGGACGCGGTCGATCGACAACGCCGTCAACACCGAGATTCGCTTCGCCCGCCAGCTCTGAATTTCGACACGCACTCGTTCGGGTGCCGAAACGGGCTACCAGCCCCGGTCGATCCACTCCTGGAGGTGCGGGCGCTCGTCGCCGATGGTGGTGTCGGCGCCGTGGCCGGGCAGCACGATGGTGTCCGCCGCCAGTTTCGAGAACAGCCGGTCGTCGATCGAGCGGATGATCGTCGCGAAGTCGCCGCCCTCGAACTTGGTCGCCCCGGGCCCGCCCGGGAACAGGGTGTCGCCCGACAGGAGCACCGGCGAGCCCTCCACCACGAAGCACATCGACCCCGCGGTGTGGCCGGGCGTCAGGACCGTCCGGAGCCGCAGGCGCCCGACCTCGATGACGGTGTCGTCCTCCAGGACGAAGTCGTACGACGGCAGCATGGCGGCGTCCGCGGCGGTGATGCCGACCTCGTAGCCGGCGTCGCGCACCGCGGGTACCGCTTGGATGTGGTCCCAGTGGCCGTGGGTCTCGAGGACCTTGCGGACGCCGAGCGCCTGGCACAGCTCGAGCAGCCGCTCGTGCTCGTTGGCCGCGTCGAGGAGCACGGAGTCGCCGGTCTCGCGGCAACGGACGATGTAGACGTTGTTGTCCATCGGGCCGACGGAGACCTTGGTGATCTCGGCCTGAGTGTCGCGGAAGTGGGGCTCGGGATGCATCTTGACCGCCCGGTCTAGTAAAAACGGTGAACCCTGTGAGTCTAGGGAGAAGAGGCCTCAGTGAACTTCGCCTTCAGCGAGGAGCAGGAAGAGCTCCGCAAAACGGTCCGCAGCTTTCTCGAGGGCAAGTCGCCGTCGGCCGAGGTCCGGCGGCTGATGGACACCACCGAGGGCTACGACCCGGCGGTGTGGAAGCAGATGGGTGAGCAGCTCGGGCTGCAGGGCCTCGCCATCCCGGAGGAGTACGGCGGGTCGGGCTACACCTACGTCGAGCTCGGCGTGGTGCTCGAGGAGATGGGCCGGGCGCTGCTCTGCGCGCCGTACTTCGCCACCGTGGCCCTCGCCACCAACGCCATCCTGCACTCGGGCGACGACGCCGCCAAGAAGGAGCTGCTTCCGGGCATCGCCTCGGGCGAGACGATCGCGACCCTCGCGTTCACCGAGGACTCCGGCCGGTGGGACGCCGAGGGCATCACGCTCCAGGCCACCAAGTCGGGGGACGGCTACACCCTCGACGGCCACAAGATGTTCGTGCTCGACGGCCACACCGCCGACTTGATCGTCGTCGCCGGCCGGACGCCGGAGGGCATCAGCCTCTTCACGGTCGCCGGTGACGCCGCCGGTCTCACCCGCACGCCGCTGTCGACGATGGACCAGACCCGCAAGCAGGCCCGATTGGAGTTCGCGGGCACGCCGGCCAAGCTGCTGGGCTCGGAGGGCAAGGGTTGGGACACGCTGAACCGGGTGCTCGACCTGGCCGCGGTCGCGCTGGCCGCCGAGCAGGTCGGCGGCGCGCAGAAGGTGCTGGAGATGTCCGTGGAGTACGCCAAGGTGCGGGTGCAGTTCGGCCGGCCGATCGGCTCGTTCCAGGCCATCAAGCACAAGTGCGCCGACATGCTGCTCGAGGTCGAGTCGGCCAAGTCGGCGGCGTACTACGCCATGTGGGCCGCGTCCGAACTGAACGACGAGCTGCCCACGGTGGCGTCACTGGCGAAGGCGTACTGCTCCGACGCCTACTTCCACGCCGCCGCCGAGAACATCCAGATCCACGGCGGCATCGGCTTCACCTGGGAGCACGACGCCCACCTGTACTTCAAGCGGGCCAAGTCCTCCGAGCTGTTCCTGGGTGATCCCACGTACCACCGTGAGCTTCTCGCCCAGCGCATCGGCATCTGATTTGACGGTGTCGAACTAGTCCGGTCTCACTATTGCGGGCGGCTCATGAGATCCGTACCGTCGGGACACCAGGGGCAGGGACGGCAATCCGCCGGCATGGGGCCTGGTTTGGAGGGGTTGGGGTGTTGGCTCGCGGCACGGCGGACTCGGCACGCGTCGTAGGCGCATGCCCTCCTGACCCGGCAATCGGACGAGGAGCGCGCGCGACATGAAGACCGCCCGGATCGGACCGGCCCTCGTGGCCGCGCTGACGACTGCCGGCTCCTTGACCGGCATGCTCGCCTCGTCACCTCCTGCACACGCCGCGGCGTGCATCGCCGTCACAACGACGGCCGACAGCGGCACCGGATCCCTGCGCCAGGCCATCATCGACGCCAACGCGGCCGCCGGCGCCGACACGATCTGCTTCAGCATCCCCGTCTCCGGTGCGCACACCATCGCCCCGGTCACCGCCCTTCCGACGATCACGGACCCGGTCACCATCGACGGGACGACGCAATCGGGATTCACCGCGACACCCGTGATCGAGCTGTCGGGCGCCAACATCGCCGGGGTGGCGAACGGCCTCGACTTCCAGGCCGGGTCGGCGGCCTCGACCGTGCTGGCGCTCGTCGTGAACCGGTTCGGTGGGATCGGCGTGAACTTCGCCAGCATCAACGGCAAGATCGCCGGCAGCTACGTGGGCCTCGACCAAACGGGCGCGGTCGCGTTCGGCAACGGAACCGGGGTCAAGGTCGCCACCGGCGTGACCGGCGCGGCCATCGCGCCAACGGATCCCCTCGGCGGCAACGTCATCTCCGGCAACGGGGTGGGCGTCGACCTGTCGGGCGACACCAACGTGGTCGCCGGCAACCGGATCGGCACCAACGCGGCCGGCGGCGCGCCGGTGGGCAACACCATCGCAGGCATCAGCGTCACCGGCGACAGCAACACCATCGGCGGCTCGACCGGCAGCAACCAGATCTCCGGCAACAGCGCGGCCAACGCCGTCGGCGTGGTCGTGAGTGGGTCGGCGGCCTCGACCCTCGTCCAGGGCAACACCGTCGGGCTCAACGCCGGCGGGACGGTCGCGCTCCCCAACGACACCGGCGTCTCGGTCACCGGGGGCAGCGGCACCAGCATCGGTGGCACCGACCCGAGTGACACCAACATGATCTCGGGCAACTCCCACGCCGGCGTCTCGGTGAGCGGTGGCACCGGGCTCCTGCTGGCCGGCAACCGCATCGGCACCAGCGCCGACGGCCAGTCGGCGGTCGGCAACGGCGAGGGCGTCCGAGTCTCGACCGACACCGTCACGGTCGGCGGCTCGGCTGGCTCGTTCACGAACGTGATCTCTGGCAACACCGGCCCCGGCGTGCACCTGGCGGGGACGGGCGCGAACGCCGTCCACGTCGTCGGCAACCTCATCGGCACCAAGCCGGTGTCCGGGCCCGGGAGCCCCGCCCCGCTCGGCAACCACACCGGCGTGCTGGTCGACGGCGGCGCTCACGACAATGTCATCGGCGGTACCGGTGGCAACGACGGCAACACGATCGCGGCCGCCAACGGTGCACCCACCGAGGCCTACGGCGTGATCCTCGCCGGCGACGGCAACATGGTCGAGGGCAACGGGATCGGGTCCGACTCCAACAGCGCGACCAACTTGGGCAACGCCACCGGTGGTGTGCTCATCAGCGGCTCGAACAACACCATCGGCGGAACGCTCGCCGCGAGTCGAAACATGATTTCCGGGAACGGCGCCGGCAGCGGTGGCGTGGGCGGCATCCGCATTCAAGGGGCGTCGACGACGCCCACCGGCAACGTCATCGCCGGCAACCGCATCGGGACGACCTCGAACGGCAACGGCGCGTTGGCCAACACCGGCGCGGGCGTCTCGATCGTGGCGCCCGCAGCCGTCAACACCATCGGCGGGACCGACCCCGGCGCGTCGAACCAGATCTCCGGCAACACCGGCGACGGCGTGTCCGCCTCGGGCGTGAACGGCACCATCATCGAGGGTGATCTCATCGGCACCGACGCCGCCGGCACCGGTTCGGTGGCCAACGGCGGCGCCGGGGTCCGCCTCGACAACGCCAACACCAGCACCGTCGGCGGCGTGGTCGCCGGGGCCGCGAACACGATCGCGCACAACACCGGCATCGGGGTCGTCGTCTCGGGCTCGTCGGTCAGTGACACGATCAGCGGCAACTCCATCGATGCGAACGGTGGGTTGGGCATCGACCTCGGACCCGCGGGCATCACGCTGAACGACGACAAGGATGTCGACGCCGGCGCCAACGGCCTCCAGAACTACCCCGTGATCACCTCGGCGACCGAGAACGGGACCGGGGACGACACCATCAACGGCACCCTCAACAGCACGCCGGCCAAGTCGTTCACCATCGAGCTGTTCGCCAGCACCACCAAGGATCCGTCCGGCAACGGGGAGGGCGCCACCTACTTGGGCACCGTGAACCCGGCGGCCACCGACGGGTCGGGCAACACCAGCTTCAGCGCGCCGTTCCCGGGCGGCAACCTCGCCGGGAAGTGGATCACCGCCACTGCGACTCGCAACGACACTGGCGACACGTCGGAGTTCTCGACCGCAGTCCAGGTGTCGGGCCCGGCGGACCACTTCAGCGTGGTCACGCCGCCGTTCGCGGCCGCCGGCTCGTCGTTCACCTTCACCGTGACGGCACTCGACGCGGGCGGCCGCGTGGCCAACGACTACGCCGGCACCGTCACCTTCAGCTCCACCGACGGCAGCGCGACGTTGCCGGGCGACTACACCTTCACCGGCGGAGACGCCGGCAGCCACACGTTCTCGGCCACCTACGCGACGCCGGGGAACCAGACCATCACCGCCACCGACAACGTGACCGCGAGCATCAACGGCACGTCGAACAGCACCGCGGTGACGCCGGTCGGGAGCGTCGCGACCCACCTGGACGTGAGCGCGCCGCCGGCGGCCACGGCGGGCACGCCGATCTCGTTCACGGTGACGGCCCTCGACGCCCTGAACCAGGTCGTCACCGGCTACACGAACACCGTGCAGTTCTCGTCCACCGACGGCAGCGCCACCCTCCCTGGCAATTATTCCTTCGTGGCCGGGGACCACGGCGTGCACACCTTCGGCGCGACGTTGCGGACTTCGGGGTCGAAGACCATCACCGCGACGCAGACGCCGCTCACGGCGGTGACGGGCACGTCGGGCGCGATCGTCGTCGCGCCGGCCCCCGCCAACCACTTCACCGACGACGCCACCGGGACGGCGACGGCCGGCACGCCGTTCACCCTGAATGTCACCGCTCGCGACCAGTTCGGCAACATCGCCACTGATTACAGCGGAACCGTCCACTTCACCTCGAGTGATGCTTTCGCCAGTCTGCCGGACGACTACACGTTCACGACCGGCGGCGGCGCCGACAACGGCGTGCACGGCTTCAGCGTCACGCTCAACACCGCCCCGACGCGCACGCTCACCTATCAAGACGTCGGCCACCCGTCGATGAAGGTGACGCACACCTACACGATCACTCCCGGCCCCGCGGTGAACCTCGTCGTGGACGGCCCGGCTTCGGCGACGGCCGGCTCCGCGGTCAGCATCACCGTGACCGCGGTCGACAGCCACGGCAACACCGCGACCGGCTACGCCGGCACCGTGCACTTCACGTCGTCGGACGGCGCGGCCACCCTGCCGGCGAACTACACCTTCACCGGTGCCGGAGCCGGCAAGGACAACGGCGTCCACACCTTCAGCGTCACCTTCAAGACGGCGGGTTCGCAGACCGTCACCGCCACCGACACGATCACCTCGTCGATCACCGGCAGCCACGGGCTGCTCGTGAACCCGGGTGCCGCGACCCATTACACCGTGACTGCGCCTTCAACGTCGGTGAGCGGCTCACCGTTCGGCATCACGGTCACCGCGCTGGACGCCAACAACAACGTCGCGACGGGATACACCGGCCGGGCGCACTTCACCTCGTCCGACGGCGCCGCCACGCTGCCGGGCGACTACACGTTCGAGACCGGCGATCACGGCGCGCACACCTTCCCCGACGGCGTGACCCTGCGCACCGTCGGCACCAAGACCGTGACCGCCACCGATACGGTCACCGCGTCCATCACCGGGCAGGCCTCGGTCGACGTGACGCCGGCCGCCGGCGAGCACCTGGTGGTGTCGGCTCCGGCCACCGCGACCTCGGGCTCGTCGATCTCGGTGACGGTGACCGCCACGACCTCGGGCGGCGCGACCGACACGGGGTACACCGGGACCGTGCACTTCACCTCGTCCGACGGCGCCGCGACGCTGCCGGCGGATTACGCCTTCGTCGGTGGCGATGCCGGCACCAAGACGTTCAGCGTCACGCTCAAGACCGCGGGCAACCAGACCGTCACGGCAACCGACACGTCGAACAGCTCGATCACCGGTACGAGCGGCACGATCGCGGTCTCGCCCGGCCCGGCGAGCTCGATCACCGTCGTCGCGCCGACCTCGGCTTCTGCGGGTACCCCGTTCACCTTCTCGATCACCATCAAGGACACGTCCGGCAACACCGTCACGAGCTACGGCGGGACGGTCCACTTCACGTCGAGCGACGGGGCCGCGGTGAAGCCGGCCGATTATCCGTTCGTGGCCGGCGACAACGGCGCGCACACCTTCACCAACGGCGCCACGCTCTTCACCGCGGGGCCACAGACGATCACTGCGACGGACACGGTGACGGGTTCGATCACCGGCACCAGTGGCCCGATCGCGGTGACTGCGCCGGGCCCGGCGACCCACTTCGTCGTCGTCGCCCCTGCATCAGCAACCCAGGCGGCCCCGGTGAGCGTGTCGGTCACGGCGCGCGATTCCAATGACAACGTGGCGACTGCGTACAGCGGAACGGCCCACTTCACCTCGACCGACGGCGCGGCAACGCTGCCGGCCGACTACGCGTTCACCGGCGGGGACGCGGGAGCGCACACCTTCTCGGTGACGTTCAACACCGTGGGCAGCCAAACGGTGACCGCGACCGACACGTCGACGGCCATCACCGGCACCAGCAACGCGGTGACCGTTGCCGCGGCCGGCGGGGGCGGAGGTGGCGGCGGCGGGCCGACGCTGGACCCGATGAAGCGCCTGTCGGGCGACGACCGCATCCTCACCGCGATCGCGGTGTCGAAGGACAGCTTCCCGGCGGCCGGCACCGCCAATGCGGTGGTGCTCAGCCGCTCGGACGCCTTCGCCGACGCCCTCGCGGGCACTCCGCTCGCGATCGCCAAGAACGCGCCGTTGCTGCTGACGGCGCCGGGCGGCGCGATCGACGCCCGCACATTCGGTGAAATCCAACGGGCGCTCACGCCGGGCAAGACCGTCTACATCCTCGGCGGTCCGTCGGCGGTCGATCCGTCGGTCGCGACGGCATTGCAGAGCGCCGGCTACACCGTGGTCCGTTACCAGGGCAACAACCGCTACAGCACCGCGGCGGCGGTCGCCCACGACGGGTTGAACGACCCGCCGACGCAGTTCCTCGCCACCGGCACCGACTTCGCCGATGCCTTGGCCGGCGGGGCCGCGGCGGCCAACGTGCCGGGCGGCGCGGTGATCCTGCTGACGAACGGCTCGACCATGGCACCGGAGACGTCGACCTACATGGCCGCGCATCCGGCGGTGGCGAAGTTCGCGCTCGGCGGACCGGCGGCGGCCGCCGATCCCACTGCGACCCCGATCGTCGGGTCCGACCGCTTCGACACGTCGGTGAAGGTCGCCACCACGTTCTTCAACCACCCGGTGGTGGTGGGCATCGCGTACGGCTTCAACTTCCCGGATGCGCTCGCCGGCGGCACCCACATCGGCGCCAAGCACGGGCCGTTGCTGCTCACCGACACCAACGCCCTGCCGGCGAAGGTGTCGACCTACCTCACCAACGAGAAGACCAGCATCAACAGCGGCTACGGCTACGGGGGCGTCGCCGTGATCTCGAACGCGACCCTCACGGCCGCGCAGACCGCGTACACCTGATCCGGATGACCGGCGGGGCCGGTGAGCGCCGGCCCCGCTAGGTTCTCCGCATGGCGGTCGTCCTGGTGATCGTGGCCGTCGCCGCGGTGTTCGCGATCGCCGCGGTGGTCGTCGGGCGGGAGGCCCGGCGGCTGGCGGCGCAGGCGCCGCGGCCGACGTTCGACTTCGACGAGGCCGTCGAGTGGGTCTGCCGCCACGTCACCGATGACGTCGCCGCGGTCCTCAGCCCGGAGGACGTCCGCACGATCCTCAACTGGCACCTCGAGTACTTCCGCATGAAGGGCGTGTCGACCAACGGCTCGTCGGCGAGCCACGACGGCCGGGTGGTCGTGGGCGGGGCCGAGACGGTGGATTACGTGCTGGCCCGGGCCCAGGCGCTGGGGTCCCCGTACACGCCGGCGCAGGTCCACGCCGTCCTCGAGGCGCAGATGACCTATCTCGAGGCCATCGGCGCGATCGGGCCCGAGGCCGGCGGCGAGAAGTAGCCGAAAAACGCCGTCGAAATGGTTCACGAACCGCCGCCGGCTGTGCTTTCATAAGGCCACCGGAGAAAGGAGGTGGTCCAGCTGATCGATTGTTTGTCTGGGACCCTGGAGGTGGCTGGCCGCTAGTCGGCAGCTGGACCTGGCTGGCGAATCCTCGCCGGTCACCGTTCGATCCGCACCGGGGCTGGTCCCACCGGAAACATCATGCGGTTCGACCTCTTCACATCCAGCAGGTATTCGCGAGGGGCGCCCGACGGGCGCCCCTCGCTCGCGCTCGCGTACCATCGCCGCCATGGCGCGCCCGACCCGCTTCGAGCACTTCCGGTGGCTCGGGGACAAGCGCAACCAGCGCGTGCACGACCTCGACCGCGCCACCGACGCGTGCGACATCGACGAGCTGATGGCCTCGGAGCAGTTCGCCGCCTTCGGGCCCGACATGCTGCCCGAGGCCCGCAACCGGTCCTACCGGCCGTGCCGCCACTGCGTCAGCGCGCCGGTCGACGCTTGACGCACCAGTCCTCGACCCGGCCCGCTCGCTAGCGATGGCGATGCCGCACCTCATCGACTCCGGCGGGCTGCGGCTCTCCGGGCATCTGGCCCGCCCACTCTCGTCCGGCACGGGCTCGCTGAACGGGCTCGTGCTCTGCCACGGGTTCCCGTCGGGGCCGCGGGGCGCGGCGACGTCCGGCCAGACCTACCCGCAGTTCGCCGACCGGTTGGCCGCCGAGACCGGCTGGGTCGTGCTGACGTTCAACTTCCGCGGCAGCGGCACCTCCGAGGGCAACTTCTCGCTCGGCGGCTGGTTGGCCGACCTCGGCGCCGCGGTCGACCATCTGTCGGCCGAGCCGCGCGTCAACGGGGTGTGGCTCGCCGGCTCCTCGACGGGCGGCGCGCTGGCGGTGTGCGCCGCCGCCGAGGACGAGCGGGTGCGCGGCGTCGCCACGCTGGCGGCACCGGCCGACTTCGACGCGTGGGCCGGCGACGCCCGCCGCTTCCTGCAGCACGCCCGTTCCGTCGGGGTCATCACCTCGCCGTCGTTCCCGTCCGACCTCGACGCGTGGAACCGTGAGCTGCGCGAGATCCGGGCGCTGACCGCGGTCACCAAGCTGGCGCCCCGCCCGCTGCTCGTCGTCCACGGCACCGACGACGACGTCGTCCCGGTCAGCGACGCCCGCGCGCTCGTCGACGCCGCTGACGGTCCGGTCGAGATGCGGATCCTCGTGGGCGCCGGCCACCGCCTGCGCCACGACCCCCGGGCCGTCGCCATCCTGCTCGGCTGGATGGACCGCCAGCAGCTCTGACCCCCCCGGGCGGTTCAAGGCACGGGGGCGGCGGAGGCGATCGCGTCGTCGATGGCGCGGGCGAGGGCGCGGGCGGCGCCCTCGGGGTCGGCAGCCTCGGTGAGCCAGCGGACCGCGACGAACCGGCGCGCGCCGGCGGCCACCATCGCAGCGACGGTGTCGGGCGCGGCGCCGCCGGTGACGAACCAGGGTTGCCGGCTCTCGGCCGCGGCGTGGCGCAGGTAGCCGAGCCCGGTACCGGGGCGACCCGGCTTGGTGGGCGTCGGGCGGACCGGGCCGACCGAGACGTAGTCGACCGGCTCGGTGTTGGCCCGGGCCAGCTCGTCCGGCGCGTGGGTCGACCGGCCGACGATGGCGTCGGGCCCGAGGACGCGCCGGGCCAGTTCCGGCGGCGCGTCGTCCTGGCCGACGTGGACGCCGTCGGCGCCGCACTCGAGGGCCAGGTCCGGGCGGTCGTTGACGATGAACGGCACGCCGTGGTCCCGGCACACGCCGAGAGCGAGCCGGGCCCGGCCGAGCAACGGCCGCGCGTCCAGGTGCTTCTCCCGGAGCTGCACCAGGTCGACGCCGCCGGCGAGGCACGCCGCGACGAAGCGCTCGAGGTCCGGCCGGTCGGGCGTGCAGAGGTACAGCCGACGGCCGGCGAGCCGATCGGCGGGTGCGGTCACCCGCCGGCGACGGCCCGCACGAGCTCGAGCCGGTCGCCGTCGCGCAGCGCGGTGGCGTCGACCTCGGCTCGGGCCACCGGCTGGCCGTTCCGCTCGACGAGGACCCATTTCCGGCCGAGGGCGAGCGCCACCAGCAGGTCACCGACGGTGGACCCGTCGGCCAGCTCCACCCGGTCCCCGTTGGCGATCACGACCATCGTTGCGAAGCTACCTTCACTTCCCACCGAACCCGACCGATGATGAGGCGTGCCCCCCGACCTGGTCGTCGTGCTCGACGGCGTCCGCCGATCCTTCGGCCGGGCGGTCGGTTTGACCGATCTCAGCCTCTCCGTCCCGGTCGGGACGGTCACGGTCCTGCTCGGCCCGAACGGCGCCGGCAAGACGACCGCGGTCCGGATGATCACCGGCGCGCTGTCGCCCGACGCCGGGACGGTGCGGGCGTTCGGCCTCGACCCGGCGGTCGACGGCGCCGCGGTGCGCCGGCGCTGCGGGGTCGTCTCGGCCAAGCCGGCGCTGTACGACCGGCTCACCGGTCGCGACAACCTGCGGTACTCGGCCGACCTCTACGGCATCGGCGCCGCGGCTCCAGTCGACGACGCCGCGGCGCGCTTCGGCATCGATCACGCGCTCGATCTGAAGGTCGGCGGCTACTCGACCGGCATGAAGACGCGGCTGGCACTGGCCCGCGCGGTGTTGCACGACCCGGACCTGCTGCTGCTCGACGAGCCGACGTCCGGTCTCGATCCCGAGTCGGCGCTGGCGGTGCTCCGGCTGATCGACGAGCTGGCCGCCGGCGGCAAGACGGTCGTGATGTGCACCCACCTCTTGCTGGAGGCCGAAGGGCTGGCCGACCAGGTCGTCATCCTCGAGGCCGGCCGGTCGCTGCTGTCGGGCCCGCCGGACGAGTTGGTGCGCCGCTACTGGCCGCACCCGACGGTCGTCATCGACGCCGAGGATCGCGCCGGGCTGGCGGCGCTCGCCGATCTCCCGGGCGTCCTCGAGTGCCACCGCAACGGCAGCGCGGCGCGGATCGCGCTCGACGACCTCGCGCGCGTCCCCGACTTGATCGACGCCCTCAACGGCCTCGGCGTCCGGTTGACGCGTGTCGCGCCCCACGAGCCGTCGCTCGAAGAGCTGTACTTCGCGGTGCGCCGCGAGTCGGGCGCGGTCATCGAGGAACGGGACGCGCGGTGATGTCACGGTTCCGTCGATCGACGGTCTGGCTGGTGGCCCGCACCGACCTCCGGCAGTTGAAGGAGAGCCCGGACTTCTGGGTGCCGATGCTGATCCTGGCGGCGTTGTTCTTCGTCGCCGCGCCCGCCGGGTTGCTCTGGATCGTCACCCACGTCGACAACGCGTCCATCGTCGCCAGGGTGTCGACCACGCTCGACGTGCTGCCGGCTTCGGCCAAGGCCGCGGTGCACGGCCGGAGCCCGCAGGCGAAGGCGGCCTACTCGTTGTCGGTGTTCCTGTTCGCGCCGCTGGCGGTGATCGTCCCGATGACGATCTCCACCGCGGTCGGCGCCAACATCATCGTTGGGGAGAAGGAGCGGGGCACCGGCGAGTTCCTGGCCCACAGCCCGGCGACCGAGCGCGACATCTACCTCGGGAAGCTGGTGGCCAGCCTCGTGCCGGGGTACCTCACGACGATCGTCGGCTTCCTCCTCTACTCGTTGGTGGTCAACCTCATCGCCGGCCCGAAGCTGGGCGGATGGTTCTTCCCGACCGGCTCGTGGTGGCTGCTCATGTTGTGGGTCGTGCCGCCGTTCCTCGCACTCACGCTGTCGGTGGTGTTGCGGTTGTCGGCGCGGGTGCGCAGCGCAGCCGCCGCGCAGCAGGCGTCGGGCCTGGTGACGCTCCCGCTGATCCTGCTCTCCTACGGCCAGTCGAGCGGCGCGGTGTTCGGGTCGCTGCGCGGCGCGCTGGTGCTCGGTGCGGTGTCGTGGCTCGCGGCCATCGTCGGCTTGCACCGCGGCGCGCGGGCCGTCACGCGCGAGCGTTTGCTGGGCGCCGAGTCCGCGGCTTAGCGCGACTGCGCGTCAGCTCTCCGACTTCGCCTTGGCCTTGGCCTTCATGTCGCGCTTGTAGGCGCGGACCGCGGCAAACGCGTCCGGCCCGTCGATGTCGGCGATCGAGCGGTGGCCGGGTTCGGCATACGCACCGGCGGCCAGCTCCCATCCGGCCGGCGTCACCCCGAGCCGCTTGGCCAGCAGCGCGGTGAAGATCTGCGCCTTCTGGGTGCCGAACCCCGGGAGCGAGGTGAGACGGGCCAGGAGGTCCGGTCCGTCGGCGGCGCCGGCCCACACCTGCTCGGCCCGGCCATCGAAGTCGTCCACCAGCGCTTGGCACATCGCCTGCGTGCGGGCCGCCATCGAACCGGGGAACCGGTGCAGTGCCGGCCGCTCGCTGAAGATCTCGACCAGCTTGGCCGGGTCCACCGCCGCGATCTCGACGCAGTCGAGTCGCCCGCCGAGCCGCTCGCGCAGGTCGTACGGCGAGTGGAAGGCCTTCTCCATCGGCACCTGCTGGTCGAGCAGCATGCCGATCAGCAGCGCCAGCGGGTCGTCTTCCAGGAGTTGGTCGGCCGGGTCGTCACCGGTGAGCGGGAGCGTGCACGTCATCGCGTTCGAGACTAGTCACCCCTCCAGTGCAAGCCCCTTCCGCTTGAGGAACGGTCGCTCCAGGTAGCGGTACGACACCGCGGCGACAACCACTGCCGCGCCAACGGCGAATGGCGTGCCGACGGCCGTGTTTCGCGGGAGCAGCCAACCGGCGAGTGCGATCGACGGGGCGTGCCAAAGGTAGACGCCGTAGGAGCGGCGTCCCAGGAAGACCAGCGGCTTCGCGGCAAGGGCGTCCCGGACCGACCGGGCGCCGGGGGTCCACAGCCATATCAGCAGGACCGTGGTCCCGAGGTCGATGACGGTGATCGGAGCGGTGGGACTCATTCCCGGTATCGCCGGGTTGTGGCCGAAGACGGTGGCCACGAAATAGCCCGCGGAGAGCGCAGCGCACACGGCCATGGTTCGTTGCACCCAGGCTCTGGTCGGGACCCGGCCGGTCGCGACGAGCCACCCGGCGGCGCAACCCAACAGAATGGCTCCGCCTCGGGTGTCGGAGCCGTAGTACACCCGCGAGGCGCTGGCCCCAGCGTGCCAGAGCAACTCGCGGAGGCAAAGAGCGGCGCTGCCGCCCAGCACGGCGACAGGGCCGATGGCGTCCGCGCCCCACCGCCGCAGCGCCAGCCACACCACCAGCGGCCAGACGACGTAGAACTGCTCCTCTATCGCCAAGGACCACATCTGGCCGAGTCCAGGCCCGAGCCCATGCCCGCGTACGGCCAGCCAGTTGGACCCGTAGGTCAGCACGGCAGGGACCGACCGGAGCATCGAGCCGCGAACCTGTGGCCGCGCCACGACGAGCGCAAACATCGCGTAGACGACGAGAAGGCCGACGAGCGCGGGGAGCAGACGACGGGCTCGGCGCACGTAGAACGCCGAGAACCGGAGGCGGCCGGTGCGCGCTCGCTCTTCCAGCAGCAACCAGGTGATCAGGAACCCACTGAGAACGAAGAAGACATCGACGCCCAGATAGCCGCCAGGGAAGGTTCGCCACCAGGCGTGGAACGCGACCACCGCGGCAATGGCCAACGCCCGGAACCCATCGAGCATCGGCTGGTACCCGAGCCCGCGCACGCGTCTGCTCTGCGCCGACGCCTCGGCAGTCGTGCCAGTGCCCACCGTCCAAGACTAAGTATCCGCGGCCGAGTTGGTCGGCCCGATCGACACCGGTGAGCGGGAGCGTGCGGCCGGACAGGACGGGAGTGTCGCGCGCCGGTCCCGCTACGGTCGCGCCCCGTGCGCGGGTGGCGAGATTGGTGCTGGCGCGGCGCGCCGTATGTGCTCCTGGCAGCCGGGGCCGCGGTGCGCGTCGAGCAGTACGCGGCTCGCCGGTCGCTCTGGGTCGACGAGGCGTTGCTGAGTTGGAGCATCGTCCACCGCAACTACGCCGGCCTGACGCACCCGCTGGCGTACAAGCAGGGCGCACCGATCGGCTTCCTGTTCCTCGAGCGCACCGCGGTCGTCGCGCTCGGCAACAACGAGCTGGTGTTGCGGCTCGTCCCGCTGATCGCCGGCCTGGCATCGCTCCTGTTGACCTGGCAGCTCGCCCGCCCGCTGTTCGACCGCGCCGCCGCGCTGGTCGCGGTCGCGCTGGTCGCGGCGTCGCCGTCGCTCATCTACTACTCGAACGAGGTCAAGCAGTACTCGAGCGATGTCGCGCTCACCCTGCTCGTGGTGTGGGTGGCCCGCCCGCTGTTCGGCGATCCGTCCAAGCGGCGTGTCGTGGTGGCGTCGATCGTGGCCGCGGCGACGGTATGGCTCTCGTACCCCGCGGTCGTCGCGGTTGCCGCGGTCGTGCTGGTGCTGCTCGTGCGGGCGGTGGTGGAGGAGCGGTGGACGGATGTCCGGCTGACGATTGCCGCCGCCATCCCCGCTGCGGCCAGCGTCACCGCCGCGTGGGCGGTGTCGCTGCGCCGGCTCAGCGGCGAGGCGTTCTTCAAGACGTTCTGGGCGGCCGGCTTCCCGCCGCGCCACGCCGGCGTGGTGGACGCGGCCAGGTGGGTGGGCCGGGCCATCGACGCGGTGATGGCCGATCCCGTCGGGCTGCGATTCACGGTGCTGGGTGCGCTGATGGCCGGCGTGGGCCTGACTGTGGTCGCCCGGCGGTCGCGGCCGTTCGGCGCGCTGCCCGCGGTGATCGTCGTCATGGTCGTCGGCGGTGCCCTGGCGCGCGTCTATCCGCTGCAGGGCCGATTGGCGCTGTTCCTCGTGCCGCTCGTGGCGCTCGCGCTGGCGGCGACGACCGATGTGGGCGGCCGCGTCGGCGCCGCGTTTGCGATCCTGGTGCTGGTGCTCGCGGGTCACCCGGTACGCGTCGCCGCCAATGCGGTGTGGCATCCGGTGCAGGTCGCCGAGACCCGGCCCGTTCTCGAGTACCTCGCCGCGCACCGCGCGCCCGGCGACCGGATCTATCTCCACTACGCGTCGGGCGCCGCGTTCGGGTACTACGGGCCGAAGCTGCACCTCACCGCCGACGGGATCGTCGACGTGGCGGCGCCTCCGTGCCCACCCCTTGCGACCGCATTTCGCGGGGCCACCCGGGTGTGGCTGTTCGTCGGGTACCACCCGAGCGCCGCGCCCCCCAACGAGGACGCCATCTTCACCAGCCGATTCGCGACCGTCGGGCACCCGATCGACGTCGTGCGCGCCAAGGGGGCGTTCGCGGTGCTCTACGACCTGGCCGAGCCGCTCGACCCGGACGGCACGAGCGCGCTGGCTCCGCCCGGCGGCCGGTGCCTCCGGATCGATCCGGTGCCACCCGACCCGGCCGGTTGACGGGCGATCAGCGGCTGGGGCGCGTGCGGCCGGGCTCCTGAAGCGCGCCTGACAGGTGTCGCGTCGGCTGGTGTGGAACTGCCTCCTGTCGGTACCGAACTGGGAGGCCTGAACATGACCAAGCGATCTGCAGTCGCGCTGGCTGTAGCAGCCGCTGCCACCACGATCGTCGCGGCACCGCTGGCGCGAGGTGCGACCGGGTCGACGCAGTGCACTGACGGGTCCCGCGCCTGCGTCATTTCGGCGGCGAAGACCTACATCGATGCCTTCCTGAGCCACGACGGCAGCAAGGTGCGGCTCGCTCCGAACGCCCGCCGGACCGAAAACGGGATGGTCACCGGCACCAGCGGTCGCGAGATCGCCAACAACCTCAGCACCAACCAGGGCGACCACGCCATCTACGCGTTGCGCGATGTCCGCTGGTTCGTCGATGGCGACCAGGCGATCGCCTACTACCTCCAGGACACCGCCGCCCCCAACACCAATGCACCCCATACCGCGACGGTGCACCTGGCGGAGCGGTTCAAGGTCGACCGCGGCCTGATCCAACAGATCGAAGCGATCTTCTGGGCCTCGCCTGGTCCGACGCCGGAAAGTTCGGGCTGGGAGGCCCCGAGCCACTAGCCGACGAGAAGAGATTGAGGCACCAAGCCACATCATCTCCACGTCGAGGCCGGTGGTTTCGGAGGCGGGCCATCCCTCTGACCGGCGCGATCTTCGCGTGACTCGCTACGCGCTGGTGATAACCGGCCTTGTGCCGGCAGCATTACAGGTCGGTCCGCTTGTCGTCAGGCCTCGCCGGGTGTTTACGGAAATCCTCCCGAAATGGCAGGAACCGGATCAAAGACGTCGAAATCGTCCCTCGTCGAGTCCCTCGCGCAGGGCTCGCCTGGAGGTCCACAGTTCCTCGTCGAACTACCGCGTCGTCCTACGGCTGGGGCCGCCGTGGAAGGGGTCACTTGATCCAATGACGGAAGGAACGAATCCGTGAGGAAACTCCTCATTCGCACGGCAGTGGCGGGGGGCGCAGCCAGCCTGACGCTGCTCGGCTTGAGCGGTAGCACCATCGCCGCCCACGCGTCAGCACCCGAAGGGTGCATCGCCGCCGGTCAAGGCAGCTCTGTGACCAACGGTGGGTACGTCGTCATCGGCTCGGTCCAGGGCAACGGCGCCACCCCGTCTAGTGCGCCCTCGCCGTCGGCGCAGTGCGCCTATGAAGCCACCGTCGCCGCCAGCGGGTACTCCGCTGCGGGTACCTACACGATCACCTACGGGGTGGGGACGCTGAACTCGGCCGGGACGGCGTGCACCTACGGCACCAACCCGACGACCACGATCACAGGGTCCGCCGCCGCTCCCACGGCGATAACCGGCGGCCCCAACGTGGCAGGGGACTGCGTACAAGTCACCGCCGGATAAATCACCTCCCTGATCGGCAACGACTTCTGGGCGAGAGACGGGGAGAGCTTCGGCCCTCCCCGTCTCGCGTCCGATAGACATCCGCCGCCGTCGAAGCCAGGACCGCCGGCGTCTCGGCGGCATGCCAATCCTTGGGGCGCGGCGGCCTGTTCATTCGGCCTGTCTGCGATGAGTTGGTTCTGGCGATCAGAGTCCACCGATTACGCGTGAACTGACGATCGATCTCGCTGTCGAAGACGACGTGTGGATGTGGAACACCTACCAATCAGGTGGCGGCATTGCAGGCACCAACTGGGATGCCGACGACGCCCCCGCCGACGGGTTGGCCTTTGTGACGTACCGGGTCGCCGACTCAATCCTCGATTACGCCTTCGATCACGTCATGGAGGCGTGGCCGTTGTGTCCGCTTCACGGCGAGCATCCGCTCTATCCGGAGCATCGCCACGACCGCGCCATCTGGGTGTGTCGGAAGCCCGGTGGTGGCAAGGTCTGCGAGATCGGCGAGTTCGGTCAGCCGACGTAGATCCATCCGGCAGGTGCCGCGGTGCGCTCAGGAAGCCCGGCACGATTCGCTCTCCTGGCCGCGCCGATAATGGGGTCGTGAGCGAAGGGCCTCAGGGAAGGCCGAACGCTCCGCGGCCCGTACCGCCACCCGGGCTGCTTTGCGGCGGAGAGGCTCGAGTTCGGGTGGTAGCGAGAACTCGAGCGCGCTCACCGCTGCTTCGTCATCAGCTTTCGGCGTTCACCTCAGCAAGGCAAAGGAGCACATCGAGGGCACGACGACGAAGGTCTTCACGCTGCTTGACCTCGCCGAGCTGTTGGTGGCGGAGCCGTCCGACCTACAGGCACTGATCGACGAACTCACGAGTTACAAGGCGCGAGAGCGCATCCGGGTCGTGGCGTCCGAGCAATCCATTATCGCGTTGTTGAACGAAGCCGGTATCACGAGCCTCGTGAGCGTGCACCGCGACATCGGCAACGCCGTCGACACTCATCACCTTGTCGGCGGTCGACGTCCGACCGACCCGACTCACCCCATGAACAGCGAACCGTTCCCCGACCGAGATCCTGCGGGCGAGTTGAATGCCTCGCAACGCAGCGCCATCGACGCCCGCCAAGCCGACCAAGACCGCACGCTCGCGGCGATCCTTGATCTCGAGACCGCACTGGCAACGGCCGCGCCAGGGTCGTGCCGTAGCCGTTGGATAGATGGCCACAGGCATGTGACGGTTGCGGCAGCTCCGGTAAGCGACCGGTGTCGGCATGACTAGACGTTGGCGAGCGGTTCGCCGCCAAGAAATGACTCCGTGACAACTATCGGTGCGCGCGCTCAGGTGTGACGATGGGAGTTCTGCGACCGACCATGGTTGCTCAGTCAGGAGAACCATGCGGATCTGGAAGCATTCCTACGTACGCTTCATCATCGCTGCGGCCGTAGTCTTCGTCGTCGGCTTGGCCATCGGCGGTTGGCAGGGAAGCGCCAAGACGGTCTTGAACAGCGTGTCAGCGATACTGCTAACCGTGGGCGCACTTGGAGTAATTGCGTTGTCGGGCCTCGAAATCGTGCGACGGACAAGGCACGCGTAAGTTCCTGACTAGATTGCACGCGACGAGGTTCGCCCTTACCTGGTAGCTGAGCACACATGAGCGCACAACGACGCCGAGTCGGTCGATTCTCGGCCTACTCCTGTGCGGCGGGATAGCTGGAATCGTCTACTTCGTGTCGGTGCGCTCCGATCTGCAGCGACGCGGTCATCCGGCCGACGGGCATCGCCGCGCCGCGGCTGTCCCAACGTCATGGCGCGAGCGCGACCACAACGAGGACGAGTGACGGCAGCGGGTCGCCGCTGACGCCACGGCCCGATCGCAATGTGATGCCGACCGCGCCGGTCTGCGTCGCCGCTACGGATGCTGTGCGGCGATCTTCAGGGCGGAACCGGGCAGTAGCCACCCGTCGTCGGCGCGGAAGGGTTCGATCGCCGCGACGACCGCGTCGACGGCGGCTCGTCGCGTGGTCTCATCGGCCTTGTCGTAGGCCTCGCCGAGGGGACCGACCTCGAGGAGCGTTCGCACGTCGTCGTCGGCGGTGGCTGTCGTGATGAGCCGCGAGCTCGCGAGTGGATCGACGGTGATGTCGACGAATCCTGCCTCGCCGACCACCGCCATGACCCGTGTGCGGTCCGCGAGCGAGAACGGTCCCGGCTCGTTCGCGCCGGGGAAAGTCAGCTCCGCTTGCAGTACGGGACCGGCGGCGAGCGTCGGCACGAACATCCATGGATTGTCGGTGAGTGGTCCCCACACCACGCAAGCCAGCCGACCTCCCGGACGCAACGCCCCGCCGATGTTCGCGAAGGCAGCCACCGGATCGGAGAAGAACATCACGCCGAATCTCGAGTAGGCCGCGTCGAAACCCTGGACCATCGTCTCCGTTTGGGCGTCGGCCACGACAAAGCGAACGTTCGTCACTCCGGCAGCCGCCGCTCGACGGGTCGCGGCCGCGACCATTGCCGGGGAAATGTCGACCCCGACCACGACTCCGCCGGGACCAACTCGCTCTGCCAGTTCGATCGCGGTGGTGCCCGGTCCGCAGCCCACGTCCAGCACCCGGTCACCCGGCTCAACGTGCAGCGCATCCATCGCGGCGACGCCGTAGGCATCAGAGAACGCGTTCAGCGAATCGGCGCGCCGCTCCCACGCGTCGGCGCGACGATCCCAGAAGTCACGCTCGTCGGACGGGGTCTCGGTCATGAGCGCAGGCTACGTGGTTCCATCGGCGACCCCGCACTACTCGTGCCGCTCCTGCGCACGCCGGTCAGTCAGCGCCGTGCGGGCGCCCATTGCTACCAGCACGTGCAGCAACAAGCAGAAGCCGGTACCCGTGGCCATCCGATAGGTGCCTGATGCAGCATTCGGGCACGCGCCTGATCCAGCGCGACATCCATGCTCCGCATTGCATGATCGCGAGATGGACTCCTGGAGTGTTCGACGGGCCGGTGATGGGGACGTCTCAGCACTGGTCCGCGTCCGGCACCAGTCCGCGGTCGAGCAAGTCGGTCAGATCATCGACGACCGGTTCGAGCATGACTGGCGGGACTGGTACGGCCGGGAACGTGACCGCCGTGTCTTTTGGCTCGCAGAGATCGCCGAGGGAGCCATCGGCGCGACGAACCTCATGATTTTCGACCGGATGCCCAGGCCGGGAGGCGGCGCCGGGCGCTGGGGATATTTGGCCAACATGTATGTCGTGGCCGAACACCGCAACCGCGGCGTGGGTCATGACCTTCTTGCCGCGGTGCTGGATCATGCTCGCCAGCTTCACCTGGTTCGGGTCGTGCTCAGCCCGTCGGCCCGTTCCAGGCCGTTCTACGAGCGCGCCGGCTTTGCTCCAGCCTCGGAGCTGTTCGTTCTGACGCTGGACGACCGGGAGTGAAGGCGTCAGTAGCGGTACCCGTCCTCAGGCGCGCCGCCTCGAAAGTCAGGTTTGCTTTGCGATGGGTTCGGCGTCCGTGGTCGGCACTGCAGCCGGAGCTGGACCCATCGGGTCGGGAGTGCCGAGTGGTTGCGCTGACGCAACCAGCTCGTCGACGTGCTCGCGAGGTACGTCGGACCCCACGCCGCAGTTGCGGCAGACCGTCGCGTGCCCGAGGACCTTCCACCGGCCGAGCTGGATCCAATACAGCTTGAACCGACGCTCGACCTTCCGGAGCCAAAACGTCCCGGCCCAGCCGCATCTGGCGCAGGTATATGGCCCCACGAAACCAACGGTCTGCACGCGCTTGGCCCAGCCCCACACGATGAAGAACAACGTGCCTCCCCGCCTTGCCTGAGTGGACATTTCCAGAGTTCGGCGTGCGTCAGGCTCGGTCCTGCCGGGACTCTCGCGTCGGCCAGGCTGCCTCGGTGCGCCCGTCCGCAATGTGCCTCGGTCTCGGCCGGGCGCACCCGGCAAGATGTGCGGATGACGGGGGCCGAGGAACTGGAGTGAACCTGAACCTCCTCTACATCGCGAGCATCGTCCTGATCGCCGGGTTGGTTGGCTGGGATTGCGAGCGCCGCGGCCGCGTCGGAGCGTTCTGGTTCGTGCTCACGCTGATCGCCTTCCCTGTCGGACTGGTCGGTTGGATGGTCGGGCGCAGCAAGGATCGCTACGTCCGCGCTGATGAGCGTCAGTCGGATCGCGAGGGCGTGTGAGGAGTAGGAGTCCGACAGGCGGAACGACGCCGGTGACAGCCCCGGCGAGGGACCTGCAACCGCTGCGTCAGGTTCAGCGAGTCGCGCTCTTTGTCTTGGCGGCCGCGACCTTCACAGGATTCCTGCTTCCGTGGGACCAGCTTGCACTTTGGGCGGTGACCGTCGGCACGAACATGAAGGGCTACACGCCAGTCTTCGGATCACAGGTCCGATTCGCGCTCTTGGGTGGCGTCGAAGTTACGCAGGCGACTTTGTGGCGGTGGTTTGTCGTCCACACGATTGTCCTGACGGTCGCCCTGGGTGGACTGACGGCCGTGGTGGTCTGGCTCGGACCGCGTCGGCGCCCCTCCACTGACCAGCGGTGATCGCTCCAGGGAGCAGGGGACGGCCTGAATTACGAGCCTTCGGCGGCCGCTTTGACCCGTTCGAGCGTGCGGAGCATGTCCCGCCGGTTGCGGCGCTCCCGAAGGAAGCCGCCGAGCGGGCGCCAGACCTTGGTGAAGAGGCTCTCGCCGAGGTCGAATGACTCGGTGACGTCGGTGCCTCCGTCGTCCGTCGCACGGAACTCGTAGCGCCAGGTGTTCACCGGCCGGTCGCGCATCATGACGGCGAACTCGAACACCTCGCCGGGCACGCACTCGGTGATCTCGCACGTCGTCCAGTAGAGGATGGGCCAGTTCTCATTGCGCTTCACGTGGCCCCGGTAGCGGGCACCCACTGCCGGTCCGGTGGCACCGCCGATCCACTCGGCCTCGATCACCTCGGGGCTGTACTGGCCCATCTTCGTGATGTCACTGATCAGCCCCCAGACCGTGTTCGACGGGGCCTCCATGTGCAGGGTTACCGCAGCGCGCATGGCAGACGATAGAACGGCCGGCGACGCCAGCCCGACCCGGGTCAGCTGCGCAATCCTCGGACGAGGTCGGCGGGGTCGATGCCCAGCGAGTCCGCCAGCCGCACGATGTTGAGCAGCGAGATGTTGCGCTCGCCGCGCTCGACCGAGCCGACATAGGTCCGATGGAGGCCCGTCGCCGCCGCCAGGTCCTCCTGGGAGAGCCCGAGCTCGGTGCGCCGCGCGCGGACCCGGTCACCGAGCGCTTGCGGGGGATGGACGCGCTTCTTGGCAGTCGGCATTTGCCCCCGAGTTCAGAGCAGGGCCGACTATTCGTCTACAGCCGATGAGTAGCGTCCGCCGCGGTCAGTCGAAACCGCCCCCGGTGCCGAGCGTCCCCTCCTGCTCCACCCACCAGCTGTAGACCGGGCGACCGTCGTCGTCGCTCAGATGGAAGGCCGCGCCATGGCGCAGGGCGTCGGAGCGGTCGTCCTCGACACCGAGGTGGATGACGTTGTTGCCCTTGTGGTCGAACACGAGCGCCGGGCCCGTGTCATGGAGGGCGAGCCACGCCCGGTGCTGCCCGTCCTCGTCGAGCACGGCGATGCCGAAGACGCCCGGCGTGGCGCCCCCGATGTCGCCGACGACGACCCGCACGCGGCCGACGACGTCGACGATCTCGAGGCGGCGCGTCCGGACGACCTCGGTCGGCCAGTCGCTGATCCCTTCCTCTGCAGAGCTCATCGGCGCCGCCGATCCCCGGCGCGTGTGTTCGCTGTTCTCATGGTCACCCTTCACGCCCGTCGCGTTCGAAGGCCGGCTCTCGCTCGAGACGTTGCTGAGCCGACGAGCGGCGGGGGAAGACCGGGCCAGGTTCAGCCGCGGCGCCAGGAATTACATGAGTGTAATGCGAGGGTGTGACAGGCTCCGCGGCCCGTTTCGCGAGTGGCAGCATGATGACAATGGATAGCATTCCCCCGAGGATTGTGTGTCGGTCGGCTCGACGCAAGCATTCGGGGTGACGTCTCACCCGTTCTTCGCGGCCGGCACATCCGAACGGGGGACGCATCGCCCATGTCCCGGTGACGTCGGCTCGTCCGGCGGGCCCCGGGCGCACTCGTTCACCCGATCGGTGGAGGGATTCGGTCGGGTGCGGGCCGAACCATCTGGCGACGCGCCACCGAGGAGGGGACCACCGATGCATGGCACGGAACCATTGACGCGAACCGCTCGGCGGTCCCGGTTCACCGTCGTGACGCCGCCGGCGAGCGAAGGGCTCGACGAGCTCGGGGACAGGTGGCCGCTCGACGCCGAGGGGTCGGAGGCGCCGTGGGTCGGCGTGGTCGTGGTGGCCGGCATCGCCGCCGGCGTCGTGTGCCTCACGGCGATCGCGCGTCTCGGTGTGGTCGGCCGGTTCCTCGACGGCCGATGGATGGCCGGGATCGAGCGGCTGCTCGGGCTCTACGTGCTGGCGTCGTTCACCGTGTGCGCGGTGCTCGCGCTGGCGGTCGAGATCGGCCGCCCGCTCAGGACTGGATCGTCGTCCCAGCTGCGACCGGCCCCTCGCCGGCGCGGCACGTGAGCACCACCTGCACGGCGTGCTCGTCGGTCGCGGCGAGCTCGGGATCGGAGTACTTCGACGTGATCGCGCGAAAGGCTTCCTCGAGCTCGGCGAAGAGGAACGCGTAGCGCGGCGCGTCGGTCCGCAGCGTCGCGGTGCAGACCGCGGTGAACGTCGTCGCCGGCGCATGGCGCGTCGTCGATCGCGCATCGTGCGGTGCCTTCAGCAACCCGTCGATCATGCGGGCGATCAGCTGCGCGTCGCCACCCGAGGCATCCGGTCCGCCGGGGCGGCAGAGGTCCATCGGCATGGTGAGCGAATCCGCGCAGGCCCGGTAGATCCGCTTGCCGCCACGGATGCCGGCTTCCTCGATCAGGCCGACACGAGCGAGCGCGTCGACGTGGTACTTGACCCGGTCGACGTCCTCGCCGAGCTGCGCGGCGACACTGTACGTCGACGCCGGATCCCGGAGACACCACAGCACCTTGACGCGGAGCAGCTTGAGGAGCGCGTCCGCCTGCTCGGGTCCGAGGGCGAGCGATCCGGTCCCGACGTCGGAGGGCATCCGCGTGGACGTGGCATCGTCGATGGCGTGCATGCGAGCATCAGTTCCCGGCGCTCGCCGGCAGTTCCCTCCACCATCCGGGTGAACTTCTAGGCGAGGCGCGGATCGAGTGCGTCGGGGTCGACGCGGTAGCGCGCGATCGCGTCGGCGACCTCCTCGGCCTTGCCGTCGCCGGTGCGGGCCAAGCCGTCCAGCACCCCGACGACGACATTGGCGGCGTCGGTCTCGAAGTGCTTGCGCAGGTTGGCCCGGGTGTCCGACCGGCCGAAGCCGTCGGTGCCGAGCGGCGTGAAGTGGCCGGGCACCCAGCGGGCGACCTGGTCGGGCACGACCTTCATGAAGTCGGTGACGGCGAGGACCGGGCCCTCGGCCTCCAGCAACACCTCGGTGACGTACGGCGTGCGGGCCTCGTCGGTGGGATGCAGCCGGTTCCACCGCTCGGCCGAGAGCGCGTCCTCGCGCAACGCCTTGTACGACGTCGCACTCCACAGTTCGGCGGCCACGTCGTGGTGCTCGGCCAGCAGCTGTTGCGCGTCGCGTGCCGCGCCCTGCGCGGTGCCGCTGAAGATGATCGTCGCTCGCCGGCGCGGCCCGTCGGGGGCCGGCGCGAAGCGGTACAGGCCGCGGCGGATGCCCTCCTCGACGCCCTCGGGCATCGGGGGCATCGGATAGTTCTCGTTGTAGAGCGTGACGTAATAGAAGATGTCCTCGGGCGCGTCGCCGTACATCCGGCGCAGGCCGTCCCGGACGATCACCGCGAGCTCGTAGGCGAACGCCGGGTCGTAGGCCTGCACGTTCGGCACGGTCGACGCCAGCACCAGGCTGTGGCCGTCGTCGTGCTGGAGGCCCTCGCCCATCAGCGTCGTGCGGCCTGCGGTCGCGCCCATGAGGAAGCCGCGGCCGCGGCTGTCGCCGAACTGCCAGATGAGATCGCCGACCCGCTGGAACCCGAACATCGAATAGAAGATGAAGAACGGCACCATGGCGACGCCGTGGTGGGCGTACGCAGTGCCGGCGGCGGTGAACGACGACATGGCGCCGGCCTCGGTGATGCCCTCTTCGAGGATCTGACCCTCCTTGGCCTCGCGGTAGGAGAGCAGCAACCCGGCGTCGACCGGCTCGTAGAGCTGGCCGAACGGCGCGTAGATCTTGACCTCCTTGAAGAGGCCGTCGAGCCCGAACGTGCGGGCCTCGTCCGGGATGATCGGCACGACGCGCTGACCGATGTTCTTGTCGCGCAGCAGTGAGCGCAACAGCCGCGCGAAGACCATCGTCGTCGAGGCTTCCTGCGTGCCCGACCCGCCGAGGAACTCGCCGAAGGTCTCGACCGGCGGCAGCACCAGCGGCTTGGCCCGGTTGGCGATCCGCTTCGGGAGCGAGCCGTCGAGGGCCCGGCGGCGTTCCATCATGTAGTCGAGCTCGGGCGAGCCCGGCTTGGGCTGGTAGTAGGGCGGCAGGTCGGCGTCGAGCGCCTCGTCCGGGATCTCCTCGTTGAGGTAGAGCCGGTCGCGGAACACGCGCAGCTCGTCCTTCGACATCTTCTTGATCTGGTGGGTCGCGTTGCGGGCCTCGAAGTCCGGCCCGAGTGTCCACCCCTTGACGGTCTTGGCGAGGATGACGGTGGGCGCGCCCTCGTGCTCCGTCGCCGCCTTGTACGCGGCGTACAGCTTGCGGTAGTCGTGCCCGCCGCGTGGCAGGTTGCGCAAGTCGTCGTCCGACAGGTGTTCCACCAACTTGCGCAGCCGGGGATCGGGCCCGAAGAAGTGCTCCCGGATGTACGCGCCCGACTCGACGGCGTACTTCTGGAACTCGCCGTCGACGGTGGTGTTCATCTTGTTGAGCAGCACGCCGTCGGTGTCGCGCGCGAGCAGCTCGTCCCACTTGGATCCCCAGATGACCTTGATGACGTTCCACCCGGCGCCGCGGAAGACCGCCTCGAGCTCCTGGATGATCTTGCCGTTGCCGCGCACCGGCCCGTCGAGCCGCTGCAGGTTGCAGTTGACGACGAAGATGAGGTTGTCGAGTCCCTCGCGCGCCGCCAGCGAGAGCGCGCCGAGCGTCTCGGGCTCGTCGCACTCGCCGTCGCCGACGAAGCACCACACCCGCGAGGCCGACGTGTCCTTGATGCGGCGGTGCAGCAGGTACCGGTTGAAGCGGGCGTGGTGGATCGCGGTGATCGGGCCGAGGCCCATCGACACCGTCGGGTACTCCCAGAACTCGGGCATGAGGCGCGGGTGCGGGTAGCTCGACAGGCCGCGGCCGCCGACCTCCATGCGGAAGTTGTCGAGCTGCTCCTCGTCGAGCCGGCCTTCGAGGAACGCCCGGGCGTAGATGCCGGGCGCGCCGTGGCCCTGGAAGTACACGTGGTCGCCGGACTGGCCGTCGTCCTTGCCGCGGAAGAAGTGGTTGAACCCGACCTCGTAGAGCGACGCGCTCGACGCGTAGGTCGCGAGGTGGCCGCCGATGCCGTTGGCCCGGGTGTTGGCCCGCGTCACCATCACCGCGGCGTTCCAGCGCACGAACGCCCGGATGCGCCGCTCGGTGTGCTCGTCGCCGGGGAACCACGGCTCGAGCTCGGGCGGGATGGTGTTGATGTACGGCGACGACACCAGCGCCGGGAAGCCGACCTGCAACTCGCGCGCCCGTTCGAGCAGCTTCATCACGAGGAAGCGGGCCCGGGTGCGCCCGTGGGTCTCGACCACGGCGTCGAAGCTGTCGACCCACTCGCGGGTCTCCTCCGGGTCGATGTCCGGCATCTGCTGGGAGAGACCGTCGAAGATCACGACCCCAATCGTCGCGCGTCATGCTGAGGTGAGATGACGACGACCGCCTACACGGATGGCGCCTGCCTGGGGAACCCCGGGCCGGGCGGCTGGGCGTGGGCCGTGCCCGATGGCGCCTTCGCCAGCGGCGCCGAGCCCCACTCCACCAACCAGCGCATGGAGATCACCGCGGCGCTCGAAGCGGCGCGCGCCATCCGCGGACCGCTCGACATCGTGAGCGATTCGACCTACGTGGTGAACTGCTTCCGGGACCGCTGGTGGGAGGGCTGGCTCGCGCGGGACTGGAAGAACTCGCAGAAGAAGCCGGTCGCCAACCGCGATCTCTGGGAGCCGCTGATCGAGCTCGTCAACGCCCGGGCCGGTGGGCCGGACCGGGTCACGTTCCGGTGGGTCAAGGGCCACAGTGAAGATCCCATGAACGATCTGGTCGACGCGCTCGCGGTCGAGGCGGCGACCACCGGCGAACGTCGGCGGGGCGATTCCCCGCCGGACTCGGTCGGGCCGCCCGACAGCCCGAAGACGCGGAGCCGCGGGCGTGCCGGCCCGGCGCGCCGCGACGATCCGCCCGACGGGCACCGGCTCGTGGTCGTCGGCCACCGGCCACCGGAGCTCGGCGGATACGGCGACAACGACGTGGCCGAGGGCGTGCGGACGCGCCTGGCCGAGATCCTCGCCGCCAAGAAGGTCATGCACCCGGACCTGGTCGTGCTCACCGGGCTCGGGCTCGGGGCCGAGCAACTGGCCGCAGAGGCGGCGGTCGCGGCCGACGTGCCCTTCGTCGCGGTGCTGGCCTTCCCGGACCAGGAGTCGGTGTGGTCGGCGGCACTGCAACGCCGCTACGGCGAGCTCCTCGAGCGGGCGGCCGACGTCCGCACGGTCACCGCCAAGAAGCCCGGATCGCGCACTGCCGTCCTCGGCGCGCTGGCGCGGCGCAACGGCTGGTTGGCGCGAAACGCCGACGAGGCGATCGCGGTGTGGAGCGGCGGCGACGAGGCGATCGGCCGGCTCGTGCGCTCATTGCGCGATCACGTCGGCGACGAAGACGTGTGGGTGCTCGACCCTACGGAGCTGTCAGCCGGCTGACCGGAAGTCGGTCCACGGCAAGGCGAACGTCGTCGTCGCGCACCTGGGCCAGCGCGTCGAGGAAGATCGGGCGATCGACGGCGCGCGCGCCGAGCGACTCGAGGTGGTTGGTCGGCATTTGGCAGTCGATCAGCGCGCCGCCCGCCTGACTGAAACGGGCATCGAGCTCCACCAGCGCGGCCTTCGACGCGTCCGGCGCGTGATGGAACATCGACTCGCCGGTGAAGCACCCGCCGACCTGCACGCCGTAGAGGCCGCCGACGAGCTCGTCGGCGGCCCACACCTCGACACTGTGGGCCCAGCCCAGCTCGTGGAGGGCGCGGTACGCGCCGCGCATCGCGGCGGTGACCCATGTGCCCTCGCCGTCGGGCCGCGGCGCCGCGCAGGCGTCGACGACCGCGGCGAACGCGGCGTCCACCGTCGCCGTCCATCCCGAGCGGGCCAGCTGCCGGCGGAGCGAGCGGGTGACCCGCACGCCGCCGGTCGGGATGACGGCGCGCGGGTCGGGACTGAACCAGGGCAGTGGCACGTCGTCGTGCGGCCACGGGAACAGGCCGTTGCGGTACGCCGCCACGAGGGTGGTGGGTTCGAGGTCGGCCCCGAAGCCGACGAGCCCGCTCTCGTCGGCGTCAGCCGGTTCCGGCAGGGCCCAGCGGCAGGACGCCACCGGCGTCGGCGGAACGGCCAGCACGCCCGTCAGTCTGACGCCGGTGCCACATCCGGCCGACCACACCGCGCCGGCGGCCCCGGCCGCGCTGGCGGGACGCCGCGGCGTCGCCCCGGTGCTGGCGCTGGGCCCACTGGAGCCGCTCCTCCACCAACTGCCGGCTCAGCTCGCTTGCAATGATCGGGTGCACGGCAACCTCCCCTCCTGGCCGCAGGGGCAGCACCAGTGCACCGCCACCCCGTCGGGGGTCTGTTCGAGGGAGGTGACGCAGTCCGGCCAGAGCAGAACGTGGGCTTGGTGGCGCTCGCACCAGACGGTGAACATGTGGCCAGTTTGTGGCGAGGGCAAGGATCCTGCCAGTGACTTTATTGACTACATGCGCGAGAATCCTGCCATGGCATCCCGACCCAAACGCCACACCGTCGCCGCGGTCATCGGCCACGAGACGTCGCCGTTCGAGCTTGCCGTCGCGTGCGAGGTGTTCGGCATCGACCGGTCGGAGGACTTCGGTGTTCCTTGGTACCGCTTCATGGTCGTGGCCGCCGAGGAGCCACCCATCCGGGCCGCCACCGGCTTCACCATCGACACGCCGTACCGCCTCGATTCGTTGCGCAAGGCCGACACCATCGTCGTTCCGGCGCGGTCGGGCGCGCCCGAGGCGATGGCGCCGCAGCTCATCGACGCGCTGCGCGCCGCGCACCGGCGCGGTGCCCGCATCCTCTCGGTGTGCACGGGCGCGTTCGCGCTCGCCGAAGCTGGCTTGCTCGACGGCAAGCGCGCCACCACGCACTGGTTCCACGCAGCCGAGATGGCGCGGCGCTACCCGAACGTCAAGGTCGACCCCGACGTGCTCTACGTCGACGAAGGTGACGTGATGACCTCGGCCGGGACGGCGGCGGGCATCGACCTGATGCTGCACGTGGTGCGGCAGGACTTCGGCGGCGAGATCGCCAACGCACTGGCCCGCCGGATGGTCGTCCCGCCGCACCGCGACGGCGGTCAAGCGCAGTTCGTCGACGAGCCGATGCGCGACGCATCGGACGGCGATCTCTTCGGTGACACGCTCGCGTTCATGGAGCAGCATCTCGGGGAGGTGTGCACCATCGACGATCTCGCCGCCCGTTCGGCGATGAGCCCGCGCACCTTCGCCCGTCGGTTCCGCGCCGCCACCGGCACCACGCCGCACCAATGGCTCACGCGGCAGCGGGTGCTGCTCGCGCAGCGGCTCCTCGAGACGTCGGACGAGTCGATCGACCGCGTCGCCGAGCGTTGCGGCTTCGGGTCGGCGGCCGCGCTGCGGCCCCACTTCCAGCGAATCGTGCGCACCTCGCCGATGGCCTACCGGAAGTGCTTCTTCGAGTGCCCGTGATCGAGGCGGTGGTGTTCGACTGGGGCGGGACGCTGTCGGAGTTCGTCAGCGCCGAGCTGGTGGACGCCTGGCGCTTGGCGGCCCGCCACCTGGCGCCCGACCGCGAGGACGAGATCACCGCGGTGCTGGTCGAGGTCGAGAGCGATTTCTGGAGCACGGTGGCGACCCACCAGGAGAGCACGACGCTCGCCGCGCTGGTCGCCGAGGCCAGCCGGCGGCTCGGCATGGACGTCGGCGAGGCGCTGCTCGAAGAAGCCGCGGTCCGCCACCTCGACGCGTGGACGCCCCACATCACCCACGACGCCGACGCCGCGCCGGTGCTCACCGCGTTGCGCGACCGCGGGCTGCGCATCGGCCTGCTGTCGAACACGCACTGGCCGCGCTCGTTCCACGAGCGCTTCCTCGAGCGCGACGGACTGACCAAGCTCATCGACGTCCGGCTCTACACGAGCGAGATGTCGCACCAGAAGCCGCATCCGTCGGTGTTCCACGCCGCGCTCGACGCGCTGCACGTCGACGATCCGGCGAGCGCGGTGTTCGTCGGCGACCGCCCGTTCGACGACATCGGCGGCGCGAGCGCGGTCGGCATGCGCACGATCCTGCGCCGCAACCCGGCCGTCACCGATCCGGGTCCCGACGCCGACGCGACGATCGATCGCCTGCCCGAGCTGCTGCCGATCGTGAGCGGTCAGCGGAGGCGGATCGTGCCCTTCATCCCGTAGGCGTAGTGCCCCGGCAGGTGGCAGGCGTACTCGAACCCGGTGCGGACCGTGACTTCGGTCGTGCGGGTCGCGCCTGACGGGACCGACACCTCGCCGGGTGCGTCGTGGTGTGCGTCGGTGCCGAACTCGTGCCGGTTCTGCGTGGCGTCGTCGCCGACGATCAACTCGTGGTCGATCGGGTCGTTGTTCGTCACCACGAAGCGGACCAGCGCGCCGGACGGCAACGCGAGGACGTCGGGCTGGAAGTGCGAGTGGTGGATCCTGAGCTGCACGGTGACCGGGGGCACCGGCACGGGCGGCACCGGCGGGCCGGCGTGCGCCGACCCGCCACAAGCCGCCAGCGCCAGTGCGGCGAGCGCCATCCCGCAGCGCCGAAGCATCGCGGTCACGACCTCACCGCTTCCGGGTCGCCACCGCCAGGCCGGCCAGCCCGCCACCGGCGCCGATCACCGCGAGCACCACGAGCGCCGCGGTCCAGCCGCGGTCCTTGGCCGGCGTCGCTGGGCCGGGGACGCCGCCGCCGAGCGCGACCTGGTCGGCGCCGAAGCCGGCGGCCCACGGCGACGGCCGGGCTCCGCCGTGGGCGTCGATGGCGAGGTCGTATGTCAGCGACCCCGCCGGGCTGTCGACCTTGAGGTACGACAGCCACATCGACGAGGTGGGCACCCAGTCCATGCTCTTGTCGTTGTGCAGGTCGGCGAGCAGTGAGCCCGACGCCGACTCGGAGCGCTCGAGGCTCAGGCCGGGGTTGCCGTCGAGGGGCAGCAGCGACGGCTGCCGGTCGGTCAGGAGGAACACGTCGGCCTGGATACGCTCCTGCGCCTGGCGCCCGAGGCCGAGGATCCGCAGCGGCACCCACGGCTGCGACGTGGGGATGGTGAGGTGGATGGGCGTGCCGTCACCGAGCTGCTGGCCGGTGGCCTTGGCGGCGTTGCCGTCGAACACCGCGGCCATGAAGATCGGCGAGCGGGTGGCGTAGAAGTCGAGGACTTCGGGGGCGTCCGGGGGCAGGACGAAGCCGTGCTCGCGGGCCCAGTCGCCGACGGCAGTCCCACCGCCGGACAAAACGGTGAGGTCGAGGGCGCCGACCTTGGCGGTGAGGATCACCTGCGCCGACGCGCTGGTCGCGGCCACGCGACCGACGGCGTTGTCGGCGAGCTCGGCCACCGGCGGCTGCACCTCCCGCACGAGCCGCTGGAGCGTCCAGTCGCCGCCCCGCTCCACCTTGGTGGGCACGCCCGGCAGCGGCACGATCGAGCCGAACTGGCCGCCGGCGCCGAGGAACTTGAACGCGGTGACGTAGTGCTCGATGCCGTCGTGGTAGCCGGCCAGCGTCGTCGTCTTGACCAGGTTGACGCCGCCCCGGGGGCCGATGAGCCCGCCGCAGGCCGCCGCCGGGCCGGCGCCGAGGACCGCCGCCGCCGACGCCACCACCGTCGCTGCCAGCCATCGCCTCATGCGGGTCCCCTCTCGATCGGTTGGGGATTGGACGACGCCGGTGTGCGCCCGGTTCCCACCCGCTCCTACGATCCGCGACCATGCAGATCGCGGGAGCATCGGCGTTGGTCACCGGCGGGGCATCCGGGCTGGGCGAGGCGACGGTGCGCCGGCTGCACGCCGGCGGGGCGATGGTCACGATCGTCGACCGCGACGAGGCGAAGGCCAAGGCGTTGGCGGCCGAGCTGGGCGGGCAGACCAGCTACCTGATGACCGATGTCACCGACCCGGACCAGGCGGCGGCCGCGGTCGCGCAGGCGGCGTCGGCCGGCCCGCTGCGGATCGCGGTCAACTGCGCAGGCATCGGGTGGGTCGGGCGGGTGATCAACCGCGACAACTCGCCCCACGATTTCGGCGCGTTCACCAAGGTCATCGAGATCAACCTGATCGGCACCTTCAACATGATGCGCCTGGCGGCGTCGGCGATCGCCGCGACCCAGCCGCTCGAGGACAACGAGCGCGGCGTGATCGTGAACACCGCGTCGGTGGCGGCGTTCGACGGCCAGATCGGCCAACTGGCCTATTCGGCGTCCAAGGGCGGCATCGTCGGCATGACGCTGCCCGCGGCGCGCGACCTCTCCGCGGTCGGCATTCGCGTGGTGACGATCGCGCCAGGCACGTTCGACACACCGCTGTTCGCCGGCGCGCCCGACGAGGTGCGCGATGCGCTCGGTGCCGCGGTCCCGTTTCCCAAGCGCATGGGCCGGCCCGACGAGTACGCCGCGCTGGTGGCCCACATCGCGGAGAACGTCATGCTGAACGGTGAGGTCATCCGCTTGGATGGCGCGATCCGCATGCCACCCAAGTAGTCGACGAGAGGAGTCTAGGGATGCGACACATCGAGGTCGGCGGAGTGAGGCTCTCCGTCATTGGACTGGGCACGTGGCAGTTCGGATCGCGCGAGTGGGGCTACGGCGACGACTACGCGCAGGGCGAGGCGGTGCGCATCACGCAGCGGGCCCTCGACCTCGGCATCAACCTGATCGACACCGCCGAGGCGTACGCGTTCGGGAAGTCCGAGCGCATCGTCGGCCGGGCGATCGCCGGCCGGCGCGACGAGGCGTTCGTCGCCACCAAGGTCTTCCCGATCATGCCGCTGGCGCCGATCGTCGAGCAGCGCGGCCGCAAGAGCCGGGCCCGGCTCGGCATCGACGCCATCGACCTGTACCAGATCCACTGGCCCAACCCGGTGGTGCCGATCGCGCCGCAGATGCACGGGATGCGGCGGCTGGTCGATGCGGGGATCGTCCGCCACGCCGGCGTGAGCAACTTCTCGCGGAAGCAGTGGCAGGAGGCCGAACGCCACTTCGCCGGGCCGGTGCTGTCGAACCAGGTGCAGTACAGCCTGGCCGCGCGCGGGCCCGACGAGGAGATCGTTCCGTGGGCCCAAGCGAATGACCGCGTCGTGATCGCGTACAGCCCGCTCGGTCAGGGCCTGCTCTCGGCGAAGTACGACGCCACGAACGCGCCCGGCGGTGTGCGCCGGACCAACGCGCTGTTCCTGCCGGAGAACCTGGAGCGGGCCCACGAGTTGCTGACCGCGCTGCGCGAGATCGCGAAGACCCACGACTCGACGCCAGCGCAGGTCGCGCTGGCCTGGGTGATCCGGCGGCCGAACGTCGTCGCCATCCCCGGCGCGAGCAGCGTCGACCAGCTGGTGCGCAACGCCGAAGCCGCCGACCTCGAGCTGACCGACGACGACGACGCCCGCCTCACCGAGGCGTCCGACCACTTCCACCCGATCTCCGGTACGGCCGCGGTGCCGAAGATCATTCGTCGCCGGCTCCCGTTCTAGGGCCGCCGCGCTCGGGCCGGGGATCGTCCTCGACCACGTTCTCCGTCAGCTGCTTCAACTCGCCGAGCTCGCCACCGCCGCGCCGGCGCATCTGCCACACGTTGACGCCGACGATCAGCACCGACGCCGCGAGCAGCGGCACGCGGTACCGGGCGAAGAAGTGCAGTACGTCGTCGATCGGCGCCTGGAAGGTGCTGCCCAGCACACGGATGAGGTACAGCCGAGCGATGGTGCCGACGATGTTGAGACCGAAGAACAGGCCGACGTTCATGCCGGTCGCGCCGGCCAGCAACGAGACGATGTTGTTCGGCGCGACGAGCACGAACGGGATGGCCGCCTTGCTGAAGTTCCGCTCGATCCAGCTGACGATCCGGCCGAACTGATCGCCCTGCCGCGACACCCATCGCAGCGCGGTGTCGCCCGACAGCAGCCCGATGAGGAACCAGAGCGGGTCGGTGAGCAGCAGGCGAGCCGCGCCGACCACGTAGTAGCTCGTGGCGTCGACCTTGTTGGTGACGAGGATGAGGATGCGGTTGCGCGCGTTCAGCGCCATGAGCGCGAGCGGATGGGTGTCGGCCCACGTCGTCGTGAGCGCGTCACCGACGTAGGCACCGACGGTGATCACCACGATGGGCACGGCCAGGGCGATGATCTGCGCGCGGTTCGACCGCCGGCCGTCCGCCCGGGCCGCCAGAACGCCCCCCGTTACCTGCGGGGCCCGATGGTGTCCATCCACACCGCGTCGTAGCCGGCGGCCCGCACCGCGGCAACGACCTCGGCGGGCGACCGCTCGTCGCTGATGGCGAACTGCGGCTCGGCGTCGCTGGCGGACGCGTAACCCCCGGGTTCGGTGTGCGACCCGGCCGACATCTGCGTGATGCCCAGGGGCAGCAGCCCGTCCCGGAACGCCGCCGCTTCGCGCGTCGACAGCGACAGCCCGACGTCGGGCAGCGCGAGCCGCAGCGCGCAGACGAGCTGGACGAAGTCGCGGTCCGTTACGGGGTCGGCCGGCTCGAAGCCGCCGGCGGCCGGGCGCAGGCGCGGGAGCGCGACCGACACCTCGCAGCGCCACCACCGCCGCATCAGCGCGCGGGCGTGGGCCGCGACCGCGATGGCCTCGGCGCGCCAGTCGTCGTGCAGCCCGAGCAGCGCGCCGACGCCGAGCCGCCGCATGCCGGCCTCCGCGCCGCGGTCGGGCGCGGCGAGGCGCCAGTCGTAGTTGCGCTTCTTGCCTTTGCGATGGACGTCGCCGTACGTCGATCGGTCGTAGGTCTCCTGGTAGACGACGAGGCCCTCGCACCCGGCCTTGACCAGCCGCCGGTAGGTCTCGGTGTCCCAGACCTGCACTTCGACCGACACCGACGGCACGACCGAAGCGACCGCGTCGACCGCGTCGACGAGGTAGTCCTTGCTCACGATCCGCGCGTGCTCGCCGCTGACGAGCAGCAGGTGGCGGAAGCCGCGGTCCCGGAGCGAGGTCGCCTCGACGATCAGCTCGTCGGTGGACAGCGTGCGGCGGGCGATCTCGTTGCCGGCCGAGAACCCGCAGTACGTGCAGACGGACACGCACTCGTTCGACAGGTAGAGGGGCGCGAACAGCCGAACGGTGGGCCCGAAGCGGCGGAGCGCGGTCTCGTGGGCGGCCGCCGCCAGGTCTTCCAGGCGGTCCGCCGCGGCCGCCGACAGCAGCGCCGCGAAGTCGGCGAGGCCGCGCCGGTGGGCCGGCGCCCGCAACGCCCGGTCGACGTCGGGCGCAGCCGCCGACGCCGCGATGCGTCGCAACGCCGTCAGGTCGATGGCCAACAGGTCGGCGGCCGCGGTGCTGTCGGGCACGCCCTGCGGCCGGTGCTCGAGCTCGACTCTCACGACGTCGACAAGAAACCGGTCAGCGGCGACGAGGCCGACGCCCCACCGGCCGCCGCGGGGAGCCCGGCGAGGTAACCGGCCCGTCCGGCGTCGACCGCGAGCTTGAACGCCCGGCCCATGGCGACCGGGTCGCCGGCGGTGCCGATGGCGGTGTTGACCAACACCGCGTCGGCACCCAGCTCCATGGCCTCTGCGGCCTGCGAGGGCGCGCCGATGCCGGCGTCGACCACGACGGGCACCAGCGCCTGCTCGACGATGATCTCCAGGGCGCCCTTGGTGCGCAGTCCCTGGTTCGACCCGATCCACGAGCCGAGGGGCATCACCGTCGCGCAGCCGGCTTCCTCGAGCCGCTTGCACAACACCGGGTCGGCGTTGCAGTACGGCAGCACGGTGAAACCGTCGGCGCAGAGGATCTCGGCCGCCTTCAGCGTCTCGACCGGGTCGGGGAGGAGATACCGCGGCTCGGGTGTGATCTCGAGCTTGATCCACGTGGGCATGCCGGCGGCCCGGGCCAGCCGGGCCAGTCGCACCGCCTCCTCGGCGTCGTCGGCGCCGCTGGTGTTGGTGAGGAGCAGCACGCGGTCGTCGTCGATGGCGTCGAGGATGTCCTCGTCGGCGGTCGGGTCGACGCGGCGCAAGGCGACGGTCACCATCTCGGTGCCGGTGGCCGTGATGGTGTCGCGCAGCGAGGCGACCGACGGGAACTTGCCGGTGCCGAGGAAGAGCCGCGACGAGAAGCTCCTCCCGGCGACCACCAACTCATCCATGACACGCTCCCTTTCACCCGCATTACCGGGCCGGTCGGAAGGGTCGCGGGCCTCGTGCCCGCCTCTCAGCCCGGCTCGCCGAGCTCCCCTGCGTCGATGGGCATCCTACCGTCCGGGGCCGGTAGGTTCCGCGGCCGTGGCCGGCACCGACGATCTCCGGTTCTGGACGGTCGACGAGGCCCGCGCCTACCTGCCCCGGTTGCGCGAGCTGGTCGAGCGGGTGCGCGACGCGGCCGAGCAGGCGGACCACGTCCGCACCAACGGGCACGGCGCCCCCGACCAGGCCGACGTCGACGCCGCGGTCGACGAGCTGGCCGCGGGCGACATCGTCCTGCGCGACACCGACAGCGGGCTCATCGACTTCCATGCGCGCGGTGCCGACGGCGTCATCTACTTCCTGTGCTGGAAGCTCGACGAGGACGCCCTCGACTGGTGGCATCTTCCCGACGAGGGCTTCGCCGGCCGCAAGCGCCTGCCGCGCGACCCGGAGTAGCAGCAGTGTCGACCCGCAAGCTCATCCTCGCCGCGCTGGCCACCGGCCTCGCCATCCTCGTCGCGTCGGCCATCCAGATCTTCCTCGCCAGCCGCTGACGCCCCGACGGCGTACGCGTGTCGCCTGGGTAGGCTGCCCGTCATGGCCGAGTCGTTCGACGTCGTCGTGATCGGTGGCGGCCCCGGTGGCTACGCCGCCGCGCTGTACGGGGCCGGGATCGGGCTGTCGGTCGCGGTCGTCGAGAAGGAGAAGGTCGGCGGCACGTGCCTGCACCGCGGCTGCATCCCGGCGAAGGAGTTCCTCGAGACCGCGACGGTGTTCCGCACGGTCGCCGGCGCCAAGGAGTTCGGCGTCCAGACCGACCAGCCGGCGGTCGACTTCTCGGTCAGCCAGGCCCGCAAGCAGAAGGTGGTCGACCAGCTGTGGAAGGGCCTGCAGGGCCTGATGAAGAGCCGGAAGATCACCACCGTGATCGGCACCGGCACCTACCACGGCAACAAGCTGGTGCGGATCGACGACGGCAGCGAGCTGAAGGCGACGAAGGCGGTCATCCTCGCGTCGGGGTCGGTGCCCCGGACGATCCCGGGCTTCGAGCCGGACGGCCGGTTGGTGATGACGTCGGACGAGGTCCTGGCGCTCGACAAGCTGCCGGGCTCGGCGGTGGTCATCGGCGCCGGCGCCATCGGCTGCGAGTTCGCGTCGATGATGGCCGACCTCGGCACGCAGGTCACCGTCCTCGAGGCGCTGCCGAAGATGCTGCCCGGCTGCGACAGCGACGTCGTCGACGTCGTCGGGAAGTCGTTCAAGAAGCGGGGTATCGACGTGCGCCTCGGCGTGAAGGTCGAGGGCCACCAGCCGAATGGCTCGCAGACGACGGTGACCTTCGGTGACGGCGAGTCGGTCACCGTCGACGCCGTCGTGGTGTCCGTCGGTCGCCGGCCGCTGACGGACGACCTGCTCGCCGGTGTCGCCAAGGTCGAGGTGGACGACAAGGGCTTCGTCACCGTCGACGCGAAGATGCGCACCAGCGAGCCCGGCGTCTACGCCGTCGGCGATCTCGTGGCGACGCCGCAGCTCGCGCACGTCGGCTTCGCCGAGGCCATCGTGGCCATCACCGACATCCTCGGCGAGGACGCGATCCCGGTCGACTACGGCAAAGTGCCATGGTGCATCTACTCGCATCCGGAGGTGGCGTTCGCCGGGATGAGCGAGCAAGCGGCCAAGGACGCCGGGATCGACGTGGTCGTGTCGAAGCATCGCTACATCGGCAACGGCCGGGCGCTGATCATCGGTGAGCCCGAGGGCATGGTGAAGGTGATCGCGCGCAAGGAGGCCGACGGCTCCGCCGGGCCGATCGTCGGCGTCCACATGGTGGGGCCGTGGGTCACCGAGCAGCTCGGCGAGGCCTACCTCTCGGTGAACTGGGAGGCGACGCCGGCGGAGGTCGGCCACTTCATTCACCCGCACCCCACGTTGTCGGAGACGTTCGGCGAGACCGTCCTCGCGCTGACCGGAAGGGGGCTGCACGGCTGATGGCCGACATCACCATGCCGCAACTCGGCGAGACCGTGACCGAGGGAACCATCACCAAGTGGTTCAAGCAGGTCGGCGACCAGGTCAAGGAGGACGAGGTGCTGTTCGAGGTGTCGACCGACAAGGTCGACTCCGAGGTGCCGTCGCCGGCGGCCGGCTTCCTCGCCGAGATCCTCGTCCAGGAGGGCGACACCGTCGACGTCGGCACCAAGCTCGCCGTCATCACGTCCGACGCGCCGTCGGGCGGCAACGGCCAGGCGGCGACCGCGGAACCGTCGCCCGACGCGCAGCCGGAGCCGGAGCCGGAGGAAGCGGAGGCGCAACAGGAGGACCGGGCCGAGGCGACACCGGCGCCGGAACCCGCCGCGCCGGAACCCGCCGCGCCGGAGGCGGCGGGCGACGGTGGTGGTGACGCCGGGGGCAAGGTGCTGTCGCCGGTCGTGCGCAAGCTGCTCGCCGAGCACGCGCTCGACCCGGCGCAGATCCCGGGCACCGGCCAAGGGGGCCGCATCACCCGCGCCGACGTGCTGGCCTTCATCGACAAGGGCGCCACGCCGGGCCAGCCGGCGGCCCGAGCGCAACCGGCAGCCCAGCCGGCAGCCCAACCGGCAGCCCAGCCGGCGACCCAGCCGCAGCCCGCCCCGACACGGGTGGCGGCGGCCGCATCGGTCGCGGCGACCGGCGACGACGAGGTCATCCCGTTCTCCAACATCCGCCGCCGGACCGCCGAGCACATGATCCGCTCGCAGGCCACGTCGGCCCACGTCCTCACCGCCGCCGAGGTCGACTTCGAGAACGTCGACAAGGTCCGCCGCGCCGCCAAGGACGAGTTCAAGGCCAAGGAAGGGTTCAGCCTCACCTACCTGCCGTTCGTCGGTCGGGCCGTCATCGATGCGCTGGCCGAGTTCCCCAAGCTGAACGCGTCGGTTGGTGAGGACCAGCTGATCGTCCACCGCCGGATCCACCTCGGCATCGCGGTCGACCTCAACTTCGACGGCCTGCTCGTGCCGGTCATCCACGACGCGCAGGACAAGCGCCTGCGGGCGATCGCGCGCGAGGTCAGCGACCTGGCGGCGCGCGCCCGGTCGAAGAAGCTCGGTGTGGACGACCTGGCCAACGGCACGTTCACGATCACCAACCCAGGACCGTTCGGCACGTTCATCACCGCCCCGGTGATCAACCAGCCGCAAGTCGCGATTCTGTCGACCGACGGCGTGAAGAAGCGGCCGGTCGTCGTCGAGCTGCCGGACGGTTCCGACAGCATCGCCATCCATCCCGTCGGCATGCTCGCGCTGAGCTTCGACCATCGCGCCAACGACGGGGCGTACGCGTCGGCGTTCCTCGCGAAGACCAAGGAAATCCTCGAGACGCGCGACTGGGCCGAGGAGCTCTGACCCCGGCTTGACCTTGCGGGTCCGCTGGCTCGGGCGGGCGCACTACCGCGACGCCCACGCGCTGCAGCACGCGCTGGTCGACTCGGGCGAGGACTACCTCCTGTTGCTCGAGCACCCGCACGTCTACACGCTCGGCGTGCGAGCGTCGCTCGACCACGTGCTCGTCCCGCCGGCGTCGGTCGGCGCCGAGCTCGTGAAGACCGATCGCGGCGGCGACGTGACCTACCACGGGCCCGGCCAGCTGGTCGGCTACCCGATCGTCGACGTGCCGATGGGGCCGGCGGCGATCCCCGCGCACGTTCACGCGGTGGAGCAGGTGGTCATCGACGCGCTGGCCGACGTCGGCCTTCCGGGCGCGACCCGCAAGTCCGACTACCCGGGCGTCTGGATCGCCGACCGCAAGATCGCGGCCATCGGCGTGCGGGTGACGCGCGGCCGGTCGATGCACGGCTTCGCGCTGAACGTCGACCCGGACATGACGATGTTCGACCACATCGTCCCTTGCGGCATCCGCGAGTTCGCGGTGACGTCGCTCGCGGCCGAGGGCGTGGCCGTCTCGATCGCCGACGTCGTCGACGCGGTCGTCGGCCGCGCCGGCGCGCGGTGGGGCCCCGAAGTGGATCGGGCGGACGTGTCGTCGGCGCGTGTGCCGCCGATCGAGGGGCTGGCTCTCGGCGAGCGCAAGCCCGAGTGGGTGCGGGTGAAGGCGCGGATGGGCCCGGAGTACCGCGGGCTCCAGCGGACCATGCGCTCGCACGAGCTGGTGACGGTGTGCGAGGAAGCCGGCTGCCCGAACATCTTCGAGTGCTGGCAGCAGGGCACGGCCACCTTCATGATCAACGGCGACCGGTGCACCCGGGCGTGCGGGTTCTGCCTGGTCGACACCCGGCTGCCGAGCGGCCCCCCCGACCCCGGCGAGCCGGCCCGGGTGGCCGACGCGGTCGCGTCGATGGGCCTGGCGCACGCGGTGGTGACCGCGGTGGCGCGCGACGACCTGCCCGACGGCGGCGCGTCGCAGTTCGCCGACGTCGTGCGGGCGGTGCGCCAGCGGCTGCCCGGCTGTCGTCTCGAGCTGCTGATCCCGGACTGCAAGGGCGACGCCGCCGCGCTGGCCACGATCTTCGACGCCCGGCCCGACGTGCTGAACCACAACCTCGAGACGGTGGCCCGGCTGCAGCGGCTGGTGCGGCCGTCGGCGTCGTACACGCGCAGCCTGGCAGTGCTGGCCCGGGCCAAGCAGGCCGGGTTGACGACCAAGTCGGGTGTGATGGTCGGCCTCGGCGAGTCGGCCGACGAGGTCGGGCAGGCACTGGCCGACTTGCGGGCGGTCGGCGTCGACATCGTCACCGTCGGCCAGTACCTGCGGCCGTCGGCCGAGCACCTGCCGGTGGCGCGATGGTGGACGCCCGACGAGTTCGCGGCGCTGCGGGCATCCGCGGAAGCGATGGGCTTCGCCCACGTCGAGGCCTCGCCGCTGACCCGGTCGAGCTACCACGCCCGCGCCGCCGCCGAGTCCGCCGCGACCGCGACGCTCGCCGTCTCGTCCTGACGCGTTCTGCCTCCCTGCACCGGCCCTCCAGGCCGGTCTCGGGAGGCAAAACCCTGCTTTAGGCTGCGCCCATGGCTCGATCAGTGCTCATCACCGGCTGCAGCAGTGGCTTCGGGCTCGACGCGTCCGTCGCGCTCGCGCAGAAGGGGTGGCAGGTCTTCCCGACCATGCGCAACCTCGACAAGCGCGAGCGGCTCGACAAGGCGCTGGCCGGCGCCGGCGTGGCCGACCGGGCCACGGTGCTGCAACTCGACGTGGACGACGCCGCGTCGATCACGGCCGCGCTCGATCGCGCCGGCCGGCTCGATGCCGTGGTCAACAACGCCGGCATCAGTCTCGGCGGGGCCTTCGAGGACGTCGACGAGGCCGACGTGCGACGCGTGATGGAGACCAACTTCTTCGGCGTGCTGGCGCTCACCCGCGCGGTCCTGCCGGGCATGCGGGCGCAACGGTCGGGCCACATCGTCGTCGTGTCGAGCAACTCGGCGTTCGACGGCGCGCCCGGCATGTCCGCCTACACCGCCTCGAAGTGGGCGGTCGAGGGCTGGGCCGAGTGCCTGGCCTACGAGGTGACGAAGTTCGGGATCCACGTCGTTCTGGTCGAGCCGGGGTCGTACGCCACCGACATCTGGGACAGCTCGCCGCGCATCATGCCGGCCGACGGGCCCTACGCCGAGATGGGGGCGATCGTGGAGCCAGCGGTCGACAAGCAGGTCATCCGCAGGGCGCGTGATCCGCGCGAGGTGGCGGACGTGATCGTGAAGGCCCTCGAGTCGTCCAAGCCGAAGCTCCGCTGGCCGGTGGGGCCCGACGCCAGGATCGGTCACGCGACCCACGGCATCATGCCGTTCGGCGTGCGCAAGGCGATCGTCGAGCGGGTCCTCGGCCTTCACCGATGGAAGCCGTGACCGACCCATCGGTCGGTGACGCGCTGGCGGCGCGCGCGGCGCGGGTGCGCGACGCGATGCAACAGGTTGGTGTCGACGCGTTGCTGCTGTCGCTCGGCGCCGACCTGCCGTGGCTCACCGGCTACACCGCGATGCCGCTCGAGCGGCTGACGATGCTGGTGCTGCCGGCCGACGGCGACGCCACGCTGGTCGTGCCCGGACTCGAGGCACCGCGCGTCGCCGAGCACCCAGGCCTCTTCTCGGTGTTGCCGTGGGCCGAGACCGACGACCCCGTGGCCATCGTCGCCGGACTGGTCGGGCGGCGCGTCACGCTCGGGATCTCCGACCGGTGCTGGGCCACGTTCCTGCTGCAACTGCAGGCGCGATTGCCGGAGGCGTCGTGGCTCGCGGCGTCCACGGTCACGTCGCCGATCCGCGCCGTGAAGGACGCGGCCGAGATCGCGGCGCTGCGGCGGGCCGGAGCGGCCGCCGATCGGGTCGCGGCCCAACTGGTGGCGGGCGAGATCCCGCTCATCGGCCGGACCGAGGCCGAGGTGTCGGCGGACATCGGGCGCCGGCTGCGGGCCGAGGGCCACGACAAGGTGAACTTCGCCATCGTCGGCAGCGGCCCGAACTCGGCCAGCCCGCATCACGAGGCCGGCAGGCGCGTCATCGGCGCCGGCGAGTCGGTGGTGTGCGACTTCGGCGGGACGATGGCCGGGTACTGCTCCGACATCACCCGCACGGTGTGGACGGGGGGCGCCGGCCCGGCGTCGCAGTTCCGCGATCTCTACGCGGTGCTGCAGGCCGCGCAGGCGGCGGCGGTCGACGGCGCCACGGTCGGGACCCCGTGCGAGGACGTCGACGGCATCGCCCGGCGGATCATCTCCGACGGCGGGTACGGCGACGCCTTCATCCACCGCACCGGCCACGGCATCGGGCTCGAGGAGCACGAGGACCCGTACCTCGTCGGCGGAAACTGCACCGCGCTGGTGCCCGGCCACGCGTTCTCCATCGAGCCCGGCATCTACCTGGCCGGCGAGTACGGCGCCCGCATCGAGGACATCGTCGTCGCCGCCGACGCCGGGCCCGACGCCCTCAACGCCGTCGACCACGACCTGGCGGTGGTCGACGCCTGATGGACCTCGGCATCCGCGGCCGGACCGCGCTGGTCACCGCGGCGTCGAAGGGGCTCGGCCTCGGCAGCGCCGTCGCGCTGGCCGAAGAGGGCGCCAACGTCGTGATCTGCGGGCGTGGCAAGGACGCGCTGCGCGACGCCGAGGCGCGGATACGTGGCGTCGGAGGCGAGGTGCTGGCCGTCGTCGCCGACGTCACCGAGCCGGCGGCACCAGCCGCGCTCGTGGCACAAACAGTGGAGCGCTTCGGCGCGCTGGAGATCCTCGTGGCCAACGCCGGAGGACCGCCGCCGGGTCGCGCCCTCGACGTCACCGACGAGCAGCTCGCGGCCGCGCTCAACGACAACCTGCTCACCAGCATCCGCCTGGTGCGTGAGGCCGTCCCGCACATGCGCACCGCCGGATGGGGCCGCATCTGCGCCATCACGTCGTTCGGCATCAAGCAGCCGATCCCCGGGCTGGCGCTCTCGAACGTGGCCCGCACCGCGCTGTGGGCCTGGGCCAAGACCGCGGCCGCCGACCTGGCGCCCGACAACATCACGCTGAACCTCACCGCCCCCGGCCACCACGACACCGAGCGCATGCGCAAGCTCGGCGCCACCGACGGGCCGATGGGCGACCCGGACGACTTCGGCAAGGTGGTCGCCTTCCTCTGCTCCGAGCCGGCCAACTTCGTGAACGGCGTGGCGTTGCCGATCGACGGTGGCGCCACGATGTCGCTCTCGTAGATCAGCACACGCGACTGAGTGTTCCGGAAGGGGCCGGTCTAGCCTCTCGGCCGCTTTGATCAGGCTCGACGCCGCCACCGTGCTGTTGCAGTGGGCCACCGGTGGCCTGCTGTTCCTCTGGGTCACGAGCCGCCGGCGCGAGGTCGGGATCGGGTACGGCTGGCTGCTGCGCGGCGTGTACGGCGCGATGGCCGTCGGCGCCGCGGCTGCCGGTGGGTTGGTGCGGGCCGACGCGATGCGCGACGTCTGCGCGCTGCTCACCGGCCTGGCGGCGTTCGGCGCGTTGGGAGTGTCGGTCGTGCGCCGGCGGGCCGGGGTCGCCGGGGAGCGGGCCCGCGAGCAGCGCCGCCGCGACCGCGTGCTGGCGATGACCGGCGGCATCGAGCGGGGCGACGGCGCACCGGATGCGACCGTCGCCGAGTTCCCGCCGTGGCTCGATCTCGTCGCGCCGGCGATCGGCGTGGTCGGGCTCGTCGCGGCGGCGCTCGCCGACGGCGGCCCCCACCCGCTGGCCGTCGCCCGCACGCTGGTGGGCGCAGGGTTCCTCGGCGCGGTGAGCGATGCCATGCTGCTCGGCCACTGGTACCTGGTGCAGCCCGGCCTGGGCCGGGCGCCGCTGCACGAGCTCGTGAACTGGGTCGCGGCGATGTGGCCATTGGAGGTCGCGGTCCTGTTGTGGCCCACCGGCATGTGGCAGGTGCTCGACGGCACCGTCGACGACAAGTGGCAGGGCACGCTCGGGTGGTTCTGGCTGGCGTGCGCGGTGACGACGATCGCGCTGGCGTTCGTCACCAAGGCTGCACTGCGCGAACGGGCCTATTCGGCCGTCATGGCCGCAACCGGACTCCTGTACCTCGCCATCCTCACTGCGTTCGGGACGGATTTGGTCGCGCGAGCCGTGCTGGCTCGTTGAACAGCAGGAGAGCGATATCCTGACGTCGAACTCGTAGGTCGAACGATCCAGCGCCCGCTGCCCTTGCACGCAACTGGGACGCAGCACAGAGGCCCCCACTGGGGGCCTCTGTCGCGACTATGCGACGAAGTACTTGGCTCTCGGGTGGTGGGCGATGATGGCCGAGGTGGTCTGCTCGGGCTGGTACTGCCAGCCGGTCTCCTCGCCGACGACGATGCCGAGCCGGTCGGAACCGAGCAGCTCGGCGACCTTGGCGTTGTCCTCCAGGTCGGGGCACGCCGGATAGCCCCACGAGTAGCGGCCGCCGCGGTACTGCTGCCGGAAGAGCCCGGTCAGCGTCGGCCCGTCCTCAGCGGCGAAGCCCCACTCCTCGCGGATGCGGTGGTGCCACAACTCGGCCAGCCCCTCGGCCATCTCGACGCCGAGCCCGTGCAGCAGCAGGTACTCCTGGTACTTGTCGTCGGCGAACAGGGCCGCCGCGGCCTCGCTGATCGCGCCGCCCATGGTGACGATGTGGAACGCCGCGTAGTCCGGCTCGCCCGACGCGACCGGCCGGAAGAAGTCGGCGATGCAGAGGAACGGCGCCTTCCGCTGGCGGGGGAACGGGAAGCGCATCCACTCGGCGGTGCGGGTCTCGTCCTTCCAGATGACGACGTCACCGCCGTCGCCGTTGGCGGCGAAGAACCCGTAGACCACCTGCGGGACCAGGACGCCCGACGCCTTGGCCTTGTCGAGCTCGGCCCGGAGCGTCGGCCGGATGCGCGCCTTGAACTCGTCGTCGGTCTCGCCACCCTCGGGCCGGAACTGCCACTGGTTGCGGAACAGCGCGGTCTCGTTGAGGTAGCCGGCGATGTCGTCGACCGAGATCCCCTTCACCACGCGGCTGCCGAGGAACGGTGGCACGAACACCGTGTTGTCGGTCTCAACCTCGGGTGACCGCGCCGGCACGTCCGCCGGATCGGTGGCCGCGGCCGCGGCGGCGTCGCGCGCCGACTTCCGCTCCGGCAACGACCGGCCGGTCAGCTCGCGGCCGAACGCGGGATCGCTGTCGAGGCCGGCGCCCCGCTTGAGCTCCATCAGCCGGTCCATCGTCCGCAAGCCCTCGAAGGCGTCGCGGCCGTAGAACACGCGGCCGTCGTACACCTCGCGGAGGTCGCGCTCGACGTATGAGCGGGTGAGCGCGGCGCCGCCGAGGATCACCGGCGTGCCCGACAGGCCGCGCTGGTTCAGCTCCTCGAGGTTCTCCCGCATGATGAGGGTGCTCTTCACCAGCAGGCCGCTCATGCCGAGCGCGTCGGCGTCGACCTCGTCGGCCTTGGCCAGCATCTCGGTGATCGGCACCTTGATGCCGAGGTTGTGCACCTCGTAGCCGTTGTTGGTGAGGATGATGTCGACCAGGTTCTTGCCGATGTCGTGCACGTCGCCCTTCACGGTGGCGAGCACGACGATGCCCTTCGACGTCTGGCCCTCGACCCGCTCCATGTGCGGCTCGAGGTACGCCACCGCCGACTTCATGCACTCGGCCGACTGCAGCACGAACGGCAGTTGCATCTCGCCGGCGCCGAACAGGTCGCCGACGACCTTCATGCCGGCCAGCAGGGTGTCGTTGACGATCGCCAGCGCCGGCGTCGTCGACAGCGCCTCGTCGAGGTCGGCCTCGAGACCGTCACGGTCACCGTCGATGATGCGCGTCTTCAGCCGCTCCTCGACCGGCCAGCCGCTGCGGTCCTCCTTGGTGGTCACCTCGGTGGCGCTGACGCCCTCGAACATCGACAGCAGCGTCTGCAACGGGTCGTACCCCTCGCGGCGGCGGTCGTAGACGAGGTCGAGGCAGACGTTGCGCTGGTCCTCGGGGATGCGGTTCAACGGGATGATGCGCGCCGCGTGCACGATGGCGGCGTCGAGCCCGGCTTCCACGCACTCGTGCAGGAACACCGAGTTGAGGACGTGGCGGGCCGCCGGCGTGAGCCCGAAGCTCACGTTCGACAGGCCGAGGATCGTCGACACCCCGGGCAGCTCGGCCTTGATGCGCCTGATGCCCTCGATCGTCTCGATGCCGTCGCGGCGGCCCTCTTCCATGCCGGTGGACAGCGGCAAGGCCAGCGCGTCGAACAGCAGATCGGTCGGGTCGAGGCCGTACCGGTCGACGGCGAGGTCGTGGATGGCCTTGGCGGCGCGGAGCTTCCAATCGGCGGTGCGGGCCTGGCCCTCCTCGTCGATGCACGTGCACACCACTGCGGCGCCGTACTCCTTGGCCAGCGAGAGGAAGCGGTCGAGCCGGGTGCCCGGCGCGTCGCCGTCCTCGAGGTTGACCGAGTTGAGGATCGGCTTGCCACCGATCCACTGCAGCGCCGCTTCGATGACCGGCGGCTCGGTGGAGTCGACCATGAGCGGAATGGCGACCTGCGTTGCGAACCGCGACGCCACCTCCTCCATGTCGGCCACGCCGTCTTCGCCGGTGTAGTCGACGCAGACGTCGAGGACGTGAGCGCCCTCCTTCACCTGGTCGCGCGCCATCGCGAGGCAGGTGTCCCAGTCGTCGGCCAGCATCGCGTCGCGGAACTTCTTCGACCCGTTGGCGTTGGTGCGCTCGCCGACGACGAGGAACGACGTGTCCTGCTTGTACGGCACCGCGCTGTAGAGCGACGCCACGCCGGGCTCGACGACCGGCTCGCGCCGCCCCGGCGTCAGGCCGCGCACCTTCTCGACGACGGCGCGGATGTGCTCGGGCGTCGTGCCGCAGCAACCGCCGACGATGCTGACGCCCAGCTCGGTGACGAACCGGGCGTGATGCTCGGCCAGCGCGTCGGGCGTGAGGTCGTAGTGCATCCTGCCCTCGACCACCGACGGCAGCCCGGCGTTGGGCAGGCAGCTGATCGGGAACGGCGAGTGCTGGCTGAGATGGCGGAGATGCTCGCCCATCTCCTGCGGGCCGGTCGCGCAGTTGAGCCCGAAGACGTCGGGCCGCAGCGCGCCGAGCGCGACGAGCGCGGCGCCGATCTCGGTGCCCGGCAGCATGCGCCCGGTGAGCTCGAGCGTCACCTGCAGCTGGATCGGCACCTCGCGGCCGACCGCCGCCATGGCCCGCCGGCACGCGATCACGCCGGCCTTCGCGGCCAGCACGTCGTACTGCGTCTCGACGAGCAGCAGGTCGACGCCGCCTTCCAGCAACCCCTCGGCCTGCTCCTGGTACGCGTCGCGCAGGTCGGCGAAGCGGATGTGACCCAGCGACGGCAGCTTGGTGCCCGGTCCCATCGAGCCCGCGACCCAGCGCTCGCCGCCGTAGGCCCGGGCCACCTCCTTGGCGATGCCGGCCGCGGTGCGGTTCAGCTCGCGCGCCCGATCGGCGATGCCGTACTCGGCCAGCACCACGGAGAAGGCGCCGAAGGTGTCGGTCTCCACCACGTCGGCGCCGATGTCGAAGAACGACCGGTGCAGCTGCTCGACCGCGTCGGGCCGGGTGGCGACGAGGATCTCGTTGCAACCCTCGAGCGCCGGGCCGCCGAAGTCGTCGGCGGTGAGGTCCATCAGCTGAAAGCTCGTGCCGGTGGCGCCGTCGTACACGACGACGCGCTCGCGGGCGGCTTCCAGGTAGCTGGCCATGGCCCGAAAGGCTACCGGCGACTGCGAGGGTTCCCCCTACGGTTACCGGATGCTCTCGGCGGTCCGCGTCTCGCGACACCACGGCGCCCATGTCGTCCTCGACGACGTCTCGCTGTCGGTCGGGCCGGGCAGCCGGATCGGGATCGTCGGCCCGAACGGCATCGGCAAGTCGACGCTGTTGCGGGTGCTCGCCGGCCTTGAACCGCCCGACGGCGGAACGGTCGAGCGGGCCCCGGCAGGTCTGGCCGTCGGCTACCTGCCGCAAGAGCCCGACGCGGTGCCGGGGGAGACGCTGGCCGGGTTCCTCGCGCGGCGGACCGGCGTGGCCGCGGCGTCGGCCGAGCTCGACCGGTGGACGGCGACGCTGGCCGAGTCGAGCGACGAAACCACGTTGCACGCGTACTCGGCCGTGCTCGACGCGTTCCTCCACCTCGGCGGCGACGACCTGGACGCCCGCATCGGTCAGGTCCTCGCCGACGTCGGGCTGGCCGGCGACCGCGTCGACGTCGCCATGTCGGCGCTGTCGGGCGGCCAGGCGGCCAAGGCCGGGTTGGCGGCGATCCTCCTGGCCCGCTTCGACGTCTTCCTCCTCGACGAGCCGACCAACAACCTCGACTTCGCCGGGCTCGACCGGCTGGAGCGGTTCCTCGACGCGTTGCCCGGCGGCGTGGTGGTCGTCAGCCACGACCGCGCCTTCCTCGACCGGTCGGTGACGCGTGTCGTCGAGCTCGAGGAGGAGCGGCACCGCGCCCGCGAGTTCGCCGGCGGATGGAGCGACTTCGTCGCGGCTCGCGCGCTGGCCCGGCGGCAGGGCTACGAGGCGTACGAGAAGTACGTCGCCCGTCGGGCGTCGATCACCGATCGCATCCAGACGCAGAAGCTGTGGGCCATCAAGGGTGTGAAGGCGGCCAAGAGCAAGGCCACCGACCGCGACAAGTTCGTGAAGCACTTCCGTGCTGCCGGATCGGAGAAGCAGGCGGCCAAGGTGAAGATCAGCGAGAAGCGTCTCGAGCGGCTCGAGGCGGTCGACAAGCCATGGGAGGGCTGGCAGCTGAAGATGTCGCTGTCGCCGGCGGCCCGCAGCGGCGACGTCGTGGCGCGGTTGCAACAGGCGGTCGTGCCGCGCGGCTCGTTCACCCTTGGCCCGATCGGCCTCGAGATCGCGTGGCAGGACCGCATCGCCATCCTGGGCCCGAACGGGAGCGGCAAGACGACGTTGCTGCGGGCGTTGCTCGGGCAAGCGCCGCTGCGCAGCGGGACCCGCTGGCTCGGGCCGGGCGTCGTGGTCGGCGAGCTCGACCAGGCGCGCCACGGGCTGGCCGCCGGCACGGTCGTGGTCGACGCGGTGATGGCCGCCACCGGCCTGCGACTGGACGAGGCCCGCTCGCTGCTGGCCAAGTTCGGTCTCGGCGCCGAGCACGCGCTGCGACCCGGTGGCGAGCTGTCGCCGGGGGAGCGCAGCCGGGCGATCCTCGCGACCCTCATGGCGCAGGGCGTGAACTGTCTGGTGCTCGACGAGCCGACCAACCATCTCGACCTCGCCGCCATCGAGCAGCTCGAGGACGCCCTCGAGAGCTACGACGGTACGCTCCTGCTCGTCACGCACGACCGGGCGATGCTGGAGGAGGTCCGGATCACGCGGACGATCGAGCTGGGAGCGACGTGAAGATCTACACGCGGAAGGGCGACGACGGCACGACCGGTCTGCTCTACGGCGGCCGCGTCCGCAAGGACGCCGCGGCCCCGACGGCGTACGGCGACGTCGACGAGGCCCAGGCGGCGCTCGGTGTGGCCCGCGCGCTCGCGGCGTCGGGGGCCGACGCGAGCGCGCTCGACGCGTTGCTCGTCCGGCTCGAGCGCGATCTCTGGGTGCTGATGGCGGAACTGGCCACCGACGCCGGCAACCGCGCCAAGCTCCAAGCGGGCACGAGCCTGGTGACGAGCGAGATGGTGGCGGCGCTCGAGCCGCTGATCGACGACCTCACTGGCCGGTTCGAGCAGCCGACCGAGTTCGTCGTGCCCGGGCAGAACCTGGTGTCGGCGCAGCTCGACGTGGCCCGCACCGTCGTGCGGCGGGCCGAGCGGATGGCACTCGCCGCCGCCGCCGAGGGCTCGCACGTCGTGCCCTACCTCAACCGCTTGTCCGATCTGTTGTGGACCATGGCCCGCTGGCAGGAAGACGCGTTCCTGCCGGCCCGCGAAAGGAACGCCTGAATGCCGATCGCCTTCTCCCACGCCCGTCAGGTGCCGGCCGAGATCGACGTGCTCGGCGTCCCGGTCGCCGAAGGCGGCCGGATCTCCGGGCCGTCCGTCAACGGGCAGACCGCCGACTTCCTGGCCGAGCGCGGGTTCGAGGGCAAGCTCGGTGAGACGATGGCGGTGCCCGGCGCTGGTGGCGTCACCCTCGTGGCGGTCGGCATCGGGCACGCCGACGAGGTCGACCCGACCGCGCTGCGCAGGGCCGCGGCGGCGTTGGCCCGCGCCGCATGGAAGGACGCGCGGCTCGCGACGACGTTGCTCGACGCCGCGCCCGCCGGCGTGGACCGCGGCGCGGCCGCGCAGGCGATCGCCGAGGGCGTCGGCCTCGCGGCGTACCGGTTCACGCGCTACAAGGCCGACCCGAAGGCGGCGCGCATCCGGTCGGTGGTGATCGTCGGGAGCGGCGGCGCCAAGGCCTCGACCGGCGTCGAGCGCGGGGCCCGCATCGCCGGCGCGGTCAACGCGGCGCGCGACCTCATCAACACGCCGGCGAGCGACATGACCCCCCGCAAGCTCGCCGCGTTCGCGACCGAGGTCGCCGAGCGCGAGGGACTGAAGGTCACGATCTGGGACGAGAAGGCGATCGCCAAGGAGAAGCTGGGTGGGCTGGCGTCGGTGGCGCGGGGATCGGACGAGCCGCCGCGCCTCATCCGGCTCGACTACGACCCGCCGGGCGCCAAGGCGGCGGTGGCGTTCGTGGGCAAGGGCATCACCTTCGACAGCGGCGGCCTCTCCATCAAAACGGCCGACGGCATGGAGACCATGAAGACCGACATGTCGGGCGCGGCCGCGGTGCTGGCGGCGATGTCGCTGTTGCCGGTGCTGCAGCCCAAGGTGCGGGTGATCGGCATCGTGCCGGCCACCGAGAACATGCCGAGCGGCCGCGCCATCAAGCCGGGCGACGTGTTCGCGGCCCGCAACGGCAAGACCGTCGAGGTGTTGAACACCGACGCCGAGGGCCGGCTCGTCCTCGCCGACGCGCTGTCGTTGGCGGTCGAGGCCAAGGTCGACGCCATCATCGACCTCGCCACGCTGACCGGCGCGTGCCAGGTCGCGCTCGGCATGAAGATCGCCGGGCTGATGGGCAACGACGACGGCTGGATCGCACAGGTGCAGGACGCCGCCGACCGGGCCGGCGAGTCGGTGTGGCACCTGCCGCTGCCGCCCGAGTACCGCAAGATGATCGACTCCGACGTGGCCGACATGAAGAACGTCGGCGCCCGGTGGGGCGGCGCGCTCACGGCCGGGCTGTTCCTGCAGGAGTTCGTCGGCGACGTGGCGTGGGTGCACCTCGACATCGCCGGCCCGGCCCGCTCCGACGACGAGGACGGCTGGACCGTCAAGGGCGGCACCGGCTTCGGCGTGCGCACCCTGATCGAGACGGCCATGAAGTTCAAGAAGCCCTGACGGCGCCAGACGAACCTGTCACGCCGCGGGTTCGGGCGCGTCGGCGTCGGCGTCGGCGGTGGCGGCTTCGGCGGCGGCCAGGGCGGCGCGGTGACGGTCCCAGGCCCACGCGGTCGCTTCGCGGGCCATCGCCGGGTGGAAGCGCCAGCGGTGGAGCTGGCGCTCGGCGCCCTCCGGGTCCTCGCCGAGCTCGAACAGGGACAGCGCGAGGCGCTTGGCCCGTCGGCGTTGCTGCTCGACCACCGGCACCTCCAACTGCTCGAGCTGCCAGCCCTCGTGCTCCGCCTGAAGCGTCTCGCTGAGCCGCGAGACCTGGCGGCGGTTGAGCGGTGGCAGCTTTCGGCGCACCGCGAAGACGCCGTCGGGCGCGAGGTGGGCGAGGTCGAACGTGCAGCACCGCATCAGGGCGCGCACGAACGGCGAGCCCTTGCCGCCGAAGCCGCCGATGCCCAGCGCGCGCGCCGCCTCCGACAGCGACAGGTCGAAGCCGTTCGGGCTGGCCTCCATGCCGGCGGCGAGCCGGCGCATGAGCAGCGTGGTGCTCGGGCCCAGGATGCCGAGCCAGAACCGCTCGACGTACGGCGACCGCGGGTCGTGGCCCAGCGCATCGATCACCGGGTCGGGCCACGGACGGATCGGCAGCGTCTCGCGGCCGGCGATGCGGGACGGGTCGAGGTCACTCATGGGGTCTCCCCTCGGGGATCGGGAACCATCGGAGGGGAAGTGACGTGTAGTGCTGTTTGCTGTTATTTCATACTCGACCTCCGGTCGTCAAGGGGTTGCGCGAGAGTGAGCCGGTGAGCGACGTCGACGCCGTCAAGCGCTGGGTCGGCGCGGCCCGCGAGATCGTGGTGCTCAGCGGCGCCGGGATCTCCACCGATTCCGGCATCCCGGACTTCCGTGGCCCGAACGGCGTGTGGACCAAGAACCCTGCGGCCGAGAAGACGGCGACATTGCAGTACTACCTCGGCGATCCCGAGGTCCGGAAGCTGTCGTGGCGCAACCGGCTGGAGTCGCCGGCGTGGTCGGCGGAGCCCAACGCCGGCCACCGGGCGGTCGTCGACCTCGAACGGCAGGGCAAGCTGCTGGCGGTCGTGACCCAGAACATCGACGAGCTGCATCAGGTGGCCGGCACGAGCCCCGGGCTGGTGATCGAGCTCCACGGCACGATGCGCCACGTGAAGTGCATGAGCTGCGGCGAGCGGGCACCGATGGAGCGCGCCCTCGAGCGGGTGCGCGCCGGTGAGGACGACCCGCCGTGCCGGTCGTGCGGCGGCATCCTCAAGTCGGCGACGATCAGCTTCGGCGAGAACCTCGTTGCCGACGACCTCGCGCGAGCCGAGCAGGTCGCGCGGCAGTGCGACCTGCTGCTCGCGGTCGGCACCAGTCTCGGCGTGTACCCGGCGGCCGCCATCGTCCCGATCGCGGCCGACGCCGGCGCGCGCGTCGTGATCGTCAACGGCGAGCCGACGCCCTACGACGACATGGCGGACGCGGTGCTGCGGGGCTCCATCAGCGACGTCCTGCCGGCAGTTGTCGGCTGAACCGGCGGCCGAGGTCCCGCTCAGCGGGGGCGTTGCCAACCCGGGCGCGGTCGTGCGCGTCGGCGACACCGTCCGCCGGCCGACGGGCCCGCACACTGCGGCGGTGCACGCCTTCCTGCACCACCTGCGCGACGCCGGGTTCGACGGCGTGCCGCGGCCGCACGGCTTCGACGATCAAGGTCGCGAGATCCTCGACTTCGTCGAGGGCGAGGCGCCGCTGCCGCCGTTCCCGGAGTGGGCCGCGGCCGACGACGTGCTGGCGTCGGTGGCGCGCCTGACTCGGCGCTTCCACGACGCCGCGGCGACGTTCGTCACACCGGTCGGCGCGCGGTGGGCGTACGACGCGCCCACCGGTTGGGCCGGCTCGTTCGTCGGGCACAACGACTTGTGCCCCGAGAACGTGATCTTCCGCGACGGGCAGGCGGTCGCCATCGTCGACTTCGACTTCGCCGGGCCGGCCGACCCCGTGCTCGACGTCGCCGAGGCGGCGTACTACTGGATGCCGTTCTTCGCGCCCGACGACCTCGACGTCGCCTTCGGGCCGGTGGACCAGGCGGCGCGCCTGCGCCGGTTCGCCGACGAGTACCGGCTGCCACGCGCCGACCGTCGCCGGCTGGTCGACGGCCTCGGCGCGTACGCGGCGTGGGGCGAGCGCATGGTGACGGGCCGGATCGCGGCCGGCGAGCCCGGCTTCGTCGCCATGGCGGCCGGCGGATGGGGCGACCGGAAGCGGCGAGCCAAGGAGTGGTTCGGGCGCGAGCGGGCGCGGCTCGAGCGAGTCCTCGTCCGGTCCTGACCGCCGTTTCCGGGAATGCCGACTGTCCCGGTACGGTTTGGCCAGGAGACCCAGAGGAGTCGTGATCGATGGCCAGCTTCCGCGAGCTGCTCAGCGCCGCCAAGTCCCAGATCCGCGAGGTGGACACCGCCTCGGCCGAGGCCGCCGTCGCGCAGGGCGCGACGGTGCTCGACGTGCGTGAGCCCGACGAGTACGAGCAGGGCGCGCTGCCCGGCGCGATCCACATCCCCCGCGGCAACCTCGAGTCCAACGTCGAGAACCGCATCGCCGATCACGGCGCGCCGGTGGTCGTCTACTGCGCCGGCGGCACCCGGTCGGCGTTCGCGGCCAAGACGTTGCAGGACCTCGGTTACACCGACGTGGTGTCGATGATCGGCGGCTTCAACCGCTGGAAGGACGAGGGCCGCGAGTGGCGGACGCCCCAGGTCCTGAACCCCGAGCAGCGCAACCGGTACCAGCGCCATCTGCTCCTGCCGGAGGTCGGCGAGGCTGGCCAGCGGAAGCTGCTCGGCTCGAAGGTCCTGCTGCTCGGCGCCGGCGGGCTCGGCTCGCCGGCGGCGCTCTACCTGGCGGCGGCCGGCGTGGGCACCATCGGCATCATCGACATGGACGTGGTGGACCACTCCAACCTGCAGCGGCAGATCCTCCACAACATGGACAGAGTCGGAGAGCGCAAGGTCGACTCGGCCAAGAAGACCCTCACCGCGCTGAACCCCGACGTCGACGTCGTCACCTACGACGTGCGGCTTGGTGCCGACAACGTGCTCGCCATCATCGACGGCTACGACGTGATCGTCGACGGCACCGACAACTTCCCCACGCGCTACCTCGTCAACGACGCGTCGCTGATCAAGCGGATCCCGGTCGTGCACGGCTCGATCTTCCGCTTCGAGGGCCAGGCGTCGGTCTTCCAGCCGTACGTGGGGCCGTGCTACCGCTGCTTCCTGCCGGAGCCGCCGCCGGCCGAGATGGCGCCGTCGTGCGCCGAGGCCGGAGTGCTCGGCGTCCTGCCCGGCATCATCGGCTCGATCCAGGCCATGGAGGCCATCAAGCTGCTGCTCGACATCGGCGACCCGCTGGTCGGCCGGTTGCTGGCCTACGACGCGCTGGAGGAGTCGTTCCGGGTGTTCAAGGTCAACCGCGACCCGGAGTGCCCGGCCTGCGGCCCGAACGCCGGCGAGATCGTCATCGCCGAGTACGACGAGTACTGCATGCCGCACCCCAAAGAGGCGCCCACCTCGTAACCGGTCGTAGCCTTGACGGCGTGAGCGAGCGCAGCGAGCGAAGCACCGACAGCGGCATCGAGATCAAGCCCGTCTACACCGACGCCGACCTCGCCGGCTGGGATCCGGCCGAGCGGCTCGGCCTTCCCGGCAAGCCGCCGTACGCGCGTGGCATCCGGCCGGACATGTACCGCGGCCGCCTCTGGACGATGCGCCAGTACGCCGGCTTCGGCACCGCCGAGGCGACGAACGAGCGGTTCAAGTTCCTCCTCGCCGCCGGCCAGACCGGACTGTCGTGCGCCTTCGACCTGCCGACGCAGATGGGCTACGACTCCGATCACCCGCGCGCCGAGGGCGAGGTCGGCAAGGTCGGCGTGGCCATCGACTCCATCGACGACATGCGCCGGCTGCTCCACGGCATCCCGCTCGACACCGCAACGACGTCGATGACGATCAACGCCACCGCGGCGATCCTGCTGCTGCTCTACCAACTGGTCGCCGAGGAGCAGGGCGTGGACCCGGCGGCCCTCGGCGGCACCATCCAGAACGACGTGCTGAAGGAGTACATCGCGCGGGGGACGTACATCTACCCGCCGCGGCCGTCGATGCGGCTCATCACCGACATCTTCGCCTACTGCAAAGAGACGCTCCCGCAGTGGAACACCATCTCGATCAGCGGCTACCACATCCGCGAGGCGGGCTCGACCGCGGTGCAGGAGATCGCGTTCACCCTCGCCAACGGGGTCGCCTACGTGCAGGCCGCAGTCGACGCCGGCCTCGACGTCGACGACTTCGCGCCCCGGCTCAGCTTCTTCTGGAACGCGCACAACAACCTGTTCGAGGAAGCGGCGAAGTACCGGGCGGCGCGGCGGATGTGGTTCAAGATCATGACCGAACGGTTCGGCGCCAAGGATCCCAAGTCGGCGCTGCTGCGGTTCCACACCCAGACCGGCGGCTCGACGCTCACCGCGCAGCAGCCGGAGAACAACATCGTGCGGGTCGCGCTCCAGTCGCTGGCCGCGGTGCTCGGTGGCACCCAGAGCTTGCACACCAACGGCTTCGATGAAGCCCTCGGTCTGCCGACGGAACGGGCCGCCAGGATCGCGCTGCGCACGCAACAGATCATCGGCAACGAGTCGGGCGTCGTCGACACGGTGGACCCGCTGGCCGGCTCGTACTTCGTCGAGCGGCTGACCGACGAGGTCGAGGCCGGCGCGTGGCAGTACCTCGACAAGATCGACGGCATGGGCGGCGCGGTCGCGGCGATCGAGGCCGGGTTCCCGCAGGACGAGATCGAGCAGGCCGCCTACGCGTACGCCAAGGCGGTCGACGACGGCGAGAAGGTCATCATCGGCGTCAACCGGCATGTCGACGACCAGCCTGAGCCGGCCGACGTCTTTCCGACCGACCCCGAACTGCAGCGGTCGCAGGCCGAGCGCGTGCGCGCGCTGAAGGCCGAGCGCGACCAGCCGGCGGTGGATGCCGCGCTCGACGACGTCCGGGCCGCGGCCAGCGGAACGCAGAACCTGCTGCCGCCGATGAAGGAGGCGCTCGCTCGCCGGGCGACGCTCGGCGAGGTGAGCGACGTCCTGCGCGACGTCTTCGGCGTCTACCAGCCGACGCGCTGAGCTTTTGCCTCCCGGCACCGGCCTGTGAGGCCGGTGCCGGGAGGGAAAACCGGGGTTTACAGGGCTCGGGCGACCGACGCCACGACGCGGTCGCGGAGATCGTCCGGGAGCGCGGTGCCGCCGGCGAAGCCCAGGGTGACGATCGACCGGGCCGACTGGACCGCGACCACGTCGACGACGAGGCGGTTGCCTCCCCGGAGCGAGAGGACGACGCGATCGGCCGCTGCCTGCTCGCCGATGGCCGGCGACGGCAGCGGCGCGACTCCGGCCGGGGTGGCCGAGAGCGCCGCCGCCAGCTGGCGGGCCAGGCACGTCCGGTAGCCGTCGGAGTCCCAGGTGGCGGCCACGTCGCGCGCCCGTCCCTCGCCGTCGACGACCTGGGCGGCGACGAGCACCTCGGCGGCGGTCGACGAGCGGTAGGCCGCGGTGACCTGCGTCGTGCCGGTGTCGACCGCGCCGAGCACGCACGACCGCACGACGGCGGGCACCTTCACGGCCGACGCGGCCGCGTCCGCAGGGTGGAACTCCGCCGGCAGGCGCCCGGCGGCGGCCGCGAGCCTGGTGGCCTTCGACCGGTCGGCCGAGGTCTGGCGCGAGTCGGAGATCGAACGCAGCAGCGGCACCCCACCCACCAGCGCGAGGACGGCCAGCCCGATGAGGACCGCGGCCCACACCGTGCCCGACCGCGGCGGGCGCACCTTGCCCTCGCGCGTGGCGGCCGCGTGGGCCGCCACCTCCTCGCTCCTCGCCGACCGGTAGGGCTTCTGGGCGCGGCACTGTCCGCAGAACTCTCGGTCGTTCTCGGTGTCGCAGCGCGCGCAGGTCCACGTGTCCGCGTACTCGCCGTACAGCCCCGAACCGCTCGCCACCCACTCCCCTTTCGGTACGAAGACCGTACCGGCGCGCCACTACCCTGATCGGCATGGCCGTGCGATTCGTGATCGTTGGCGGTGGCCCCGCCGGAAACACTGCGGCCAGCTACGCGGCCCGCCTCGGCGCCCAGGTGACCGTGGTCGAGCGCGACGTGGTGGGCGGGGCCGCGCACCTGTGGGACTGCATCCCCTCGAAGGCGATGATCGCCACCGGCGGCGCGATGTCGTTCAGCCGACGGGCCCATGGCATGGGCTTGGCCGACCTGCAGCCGGCGCTCGACGTCCAGGCGATGAAGAGCCGCATCGCCGAGATCGAGGGTCGGCTGAACCGCTCGATCTGCGACCTGCTCGACGATCAAGGGATCCGGGTGCTCCGCGGCACCGGTCGCCTCCTCGGGCCACACGAGGTCGTGGTCGAGACGTCGGACGGCACCGAGACCGTGGGCGCCGACGCCATCCTCCTGTGCACGGGCAGCCGGCCCCGCGTCCCGGACTGGTGCGCGCCCGACGGCGACCGCGTCCTCACGACCCGGCAGTCCTATCCGCCGCCGTCGATGCCCGAGCATCTCGTCGTGATCGGGTCGGGCGTGACCGGCGTCGAGTTCGTGCACATGTTCTCGTCGTTCGGCTCGGACGTGACGCTGATCGTGAGCCGCCAGCAGGTGCTGCCCAACAAGGACCCCGAGGTCGCGGCCGCCCTCGAAGACGAGTTCCTGAGCCGCGGCGTGAAGCTCTTCAAGGGCGCCCGCGCGGTGTCGGCCGAGCGAGAAGGCGACGAGGTCGTCGTGCGATGCGACGACGGTCGCATCGCGCGCGGCAGCCACGCGCTCTTGGCGATCGGCTCGGTGCCGAACTCCGACGGGCTCGGGCTCGAGACGGCCGGGGTCGAGGTCGACGGTGGCGGCTACGTGCCGATCAACCACCACTGCCAGTCGAACATCGCGCACATCTACGCCGCCGGCGACCTGTCCGGCAAGCTGCCGCTGTCATCGGTGGCCGCCATGCAGGGCCGCAAGATCGCGGAGCACGTCATGGGCCTGCACACGCGCGACCATCGCCACCTCGACTACGACAAGGCGGCGCAGGCGATCTTCACCGAGCCCGAGATCGCCGAGGTGGGCATCGCCGAGGCGGAGGCGTTCGCCAGCGGCCGCAAGATCCGCGTCACCAAGGTGCCGTTCTCGGCCAGCGCGAAGGCACTCATCAACGACGACCCGCGCGGGTTCGCCAAGATCCTCTCGGACCCGGCCACCGGCGTGGTGCTCGGCGGCGCGATCGTCGGCCGGCACGCGGCCGAGCTCATTTCGGTGATCGCCGTCGCGGTCACCGCGCACCTGAAGGTCACCGACATCGTCGAGAGCCTGATGGTGCACCCCTCGTTGTCGGAGCTCCTCGCCGACGCCGCCGAGTAGCTCCGTCAACCGATGACCACGACGACGTCGCCGGCGCCGACGGTTTGTCCGGCTTGCACCCGAATCTCGGTGACCTGACCGGCCTTCTCGGCGCTGATGTTGTTCTCCATCTTCATGGCTTCGAGCACGCAGACGGGCTGGCCGACCTCGACCTCCTGGCCGACCTCGACGAGCACCTTCACGATCGTCCCCTGCATCGGGACGGTGATGTTGCCGGCGCCGGCGGCGCCCTCGCCGGCGCCTTGGGTCGTCGGCCG
>JAODBK010000086.1 GCA_025463925.1 Acidimicrobiales bacterium
GCCGACGCCGCGGCGGCGAGGACGGCCGTCGCGACCACCAGCCCGGCCGCACCGTTCGCGTCGAGCAGGCTCATGGCCCGGCCCACCGCGGAGGCCGGCGCGGTGACGCCCCGACGCCGTCGGCACCGGCGAGTCGGCGGGTGCGGACGAGACCGCCGGCCGGGTCGGGCAGGACCTCGGCGACCTCCCGCACGACGCGGCGGCCGCCGCCGGCCCGCGCGACCTGCACGACCAGATCGATGGCCGACGCGATCTGCTCGCGCACCGCGGCCAGCGGGAGGGCGACGTGACCCGACAAGACCATCGTCTCGATCCGCCGCAGGGCGTCGTCGGGACCGTTGGCGTGGCACGTCGACAGCGAGCCGTCGTGCCCAGTGTTCATGGCCTGCAACATGTCGAGCGCCTCGTCGCCGCGCACCTCGCCGACGATCAGCCGGTCGGGGCGCATCCGCAGCGCGTTGCGCACCAGCGCCCGCAACCGCACCTCGCCGGCGCCCTCGGCATTGGCCGGCCGGGACTCGAGCCGCACCACGTGCTCGCCCGGCAGCCGCAGCTCGGCGGCGTCCTCGACGGTGACGACTCGCTCGGCCGGCGGGATGCGCGCCGCCAGCGCGTTGAGCAACGTGGTCTTGCCGGCGCCGGTGCCGCCGGACACGACGATGTTGGCGCGTGAAGTGACCGCGTCGTGCAGCATCGCGGCCACGTCGGCCCCGGTGCAGAACTCGTCCAGCGCGACCGGCCGGGCTCCGAAGCGGCGGACAGTGAGGCACGGGCCGTCGATGGCGAGCGGCGGGACGACGGCATTGACGCGTGATCCATCGGGCAGGCGGGCATCGACCATCGGCGACGACCGATCGATCCGGAGCCCGAGCGGCGCCACCACCCGCTCGATCAGGTGCTCGACCGCGGCGGTGTCGAGCTCCACCGCGGTCCGCACGAGGACACCGGCCCGCTCGACCCAGACCCGCCCGGGCCCGTTGACCATGACGTCGGTGACGTCCGGGTCGGCGAGCAGCGGCTCGAGCGGACCCAGCCCGATGACGGTGGCGAGGACTTCGTCGACGACACCCGACGCGTCGACCAGGCCGAGCAGCGGGGCCTCGGCGCGCACGAGGCCGGCGACGCGGTCACGCATCGACGCCCCGTCGGCCGTGTCCGGCCCGTCGGCCAGCAGGCGGGCGTGCACCCGCTGCCCGATCGGGCCCAGCACGCTCACGCCGCCGCCGCTTCGGTGAGCGCCGACCGCAAGGCCCGTTCGAGCGGGCGGGGCAGGCGGGACGCGAGGAGGCCGGCGTCGACGGCGCGATGCACCGCGGGCTCGCAATCGACGACCGCGACGAGCGGCACGCCGAGCGCGTCGACGATGTCGCGCCGGCGGAGGCTGCGCTCGGGCTCCTCGATCAAGACGATGCCCGACGGTCGGACGGGCGCGGCGACGGCGCGCCGCAATGCCAGGTAGCACGGGCGCAGCACGAGCAACGAGCGGGTTGCCGCGGCCGCCACCGCCAGGGCCGGACCGGCGTCGGCCCGGCCGCAGTCGACCACGACCGGCCGCACCTCCGCGCCGAGTGCCGCGGCGAGCGCCTCGCCGCCGTCGGGCCGGACCTCGTCGCGCCGCGGCCCGGAACCACGGCAACAACGTCAGCCCGGGCGCGACCGGCACCTCGATGCGGCGCAGCCCGTCGGGCGGGACACTCGCGCCGGCCGCGAGCCACTCCGCCAATCCCGGCCCGGACGGCTCGGGCACGCCGAACACCGTCGGGAGGTCGCCGGTGAAGTCGGCGGCGATCGCCGCGCCGGTGTCGCGGGCAAGGATCAGGGCCAGCGCGGCCGAGACGACGGTGGTGCCGGAGCCGCCCTTCGGCGACCAGCAGGCGGTGAGCACGGGGGCCTCCCCAACGCGCGAGAACGGGCGTCCGGGGGAAGCGGTGCCCGGGAAGGTAGCGGGCGTCGCGGGCGGGGGCAAGGGTCGTCTTAAGCTGCGGCATCAACGAAGGCGCGTTCTTCGATCTCGACAAGACCGTCATTGCCAAGGCATCGATGGTCGCGTTCGGCCGGCCCTTCCGCCGCCACGGCCTGATCTCCCGCCGTCTCGTCCTGCGTGCCCTGTACGGCCAGCTGATCTACATGCACCTCGGTGCCGACGAGGAGAAGCTGGCCCGCATGCGCGAGTCGGTGCTCGCGCTCACGCGCGGGTGGGAGCAGAGCAAGGTGGGGTCGATCGTGCGGGAGGCGCTCACCGACGTCGTCGAGCCGATCATCTACGGCGAGGCGCTCGAGCTGATCGAGGAGCACCGCGCCGCCGGGCGCGTTGTCGTGATCGTGTCGGCGTCACCCGAGGAGATCGTCGTGCCGCTGGGCGAGTACCTCGGCGTCGACCACGTGATCGCGTCGCGAGCGATGGTCGACGAGGAGGGCCGGTACACCGGCGAGATGGCGTTCTACGCGTACGGGCCCAACAAGGCCGTCGCCATGCGGGAGTTCGCCGCCGCCGAAGGCATCGACCTCGCGGCGTCGTACGCGTACTCGGATTCCGCGACCGACCTGCCGATGCTCGAGGCGGTCGGCCACCCCGTCGTCGTCAACCCCGACCGCGAGCTGATGAAGGCGGCGCGCGAGCACGACTGGGAGGTGCGCCGGTTCGTGCGGCCCGTCCGGTTGCGCGACCGCGTGCCGGTGCCGCCGCCAGGCCCGTCGGCCGCCGTCGCGGGCGCGCTCGCAGCAGCCGCGGGCGGGGTGGTGCTGTGGCGGTGGCGACGACACGCGGAACCCGCGGCGCCGCCCCCGCCCTGGTGGCGGGACCTGCTTACGAAGCTCGGACCTTCTTGGCCGCGACGGCTCCGAGGGCGATGAGAATGGCGAGGAGGAGCAGCTTCTTCATGGCGGCACCCTACCGATCACGGCCCCGATCGGGAAGAGGCAGGTTGGCGGAGGTGGACGGGAATCGAACCCGCCGCGACAGGATCACTGCCGCCACCCGCTTTGAAGGCGGGGGAGCCCACCAGGTACCCGGACACCTCCGAGCGGGGAAGCTAGCTGGTCGTCGACGATCGGCACGGTTTGCTGGTCGTGTTCAGAGGTCGGCGAGCTCGGGATCCTCCACGACGACGGCGGCGACCGCCCTCGCATAGGTGCCGTCCGCGATGAAGCCCCGGATGGCGTCCCGAACCTCGGGCGGCATCACCGGGAGCGCCGATGCCGTCTTCGGCCGATCGAGGGATCCGTCGGCGGCGACCGCCATTCGAGCTCGCTCGACGGCGTGGCGAAGTTCCGGATCGAGTCGAACGAGGTTCACGGCCACCTCGACAGGATACGCCGAGCGAGATCAGTCAGATCATCCGCGCTCCGCGAAAACCGCGCGGATCTCGGCCGACATGCGGCAGCACCGGATGACAGCGGTTTGGCCACTCACCCGCTGGTCCGTGTCCAGGCGCTACCGGGTGGCTGCGCTCGCGAACGGCGGGGGGCCGAGGAGTGTGATGCCGCGGGGGTTCTCGGCCGCCGAAGCCTGGAGGCGCGCCAGGTCGACGATGTCGGCGGCGTCATCGAGAGTTGGGTTGCTGGCACCCCGGTAGAACGCCTGGCCGACCGCGCCGGGGGACTGGATCGTGATGAGCCGAGCCTCGGCCGACACGACAATGAAGGCGTGCGCTACGCCCTTGGGCACGAACGACATACCACCGCTGCATACGCGGCTCCGGCTTCCGTCCGCCTGGACCTCGATCTCGCCATCGACGACGTACGTCATCTCGTGGGCTTCGGGGTGGAGGTGCAGGGGCGTGGTCTTGTCCTTCACCATCGTGTCCTCGAACAGGAAGAAGGCGCCGTCGGTGTCCTCGGCCAGGAGCTTCCACGTGTGGAGCCCGCCGCCGAAGAACGATTGCTTGTCGCCTTCGCCGGCGTTCCGCACGATCGGGATCAGGGACTTCACAGTGGCGCCTGCTTTCTCGTCGTGGGACATCTATCCCATGACGAAACTACGGTACCATCTCGGTTGTGTCAATGGCATACGAACTGAATGGGCGCACTGCCCAGAAGCGACGCACCCGCGAGGCGCTGGTCGCCGCCGGTCGCGAGCTCGTCGCCGACGGCGTCACGCCGACAGTGGAGGCGGCTGCGGAGGCGGCGTCGATCTCTCGCACCACTGCCTACCGGTACTTCCCGAACCAGCGGGCGCTGCTCGCCGCCGCCCATCCCGAAACCGCAGCCGAGTCCCTTCTGCCCGAGGACGCGCCCGACGACGTCGCTACGCGTCTCGACCTCGTCGTCGCTTCGTTCACGCGGATGATCGTCGACACCGAGCCGCAGCAGCGCACCATGCTGCGGCTCTCCCTCGAGGCCGACCCGCTCGAGCGTTCGCAGCTGCCACTGCGGCAAGGACGCGCGATCAAGTGGATCGAGGAGGCCCTCGCGCCACTCCAACCGGACAGGTCCGCCTTCGAGCTGCATCGCCTGGCCATGGCCATCCGGAGCGCTACCGGGATCGAAGCGCTGGTGTGGCTGACCGATGTTGCCGGGCTCTCCCGCGACGACGCGACCAACCTCATGCGGTGGTCCGCTCGCGCCCTGCTCGACGCCGCGCTCGCCGACGGGTTGGCCGGCGACTCGAGGTAAACCCGCCACGACACGGCGTACCGCGGGCTCTCCCACGCGCGAACGGATCCAAGTCGCGCGGCCGTGTCGGCTACTCCCGCGGCGAAACCGCGATGACGGCGCGGGTCAGACGGCGAGCAGGTCGCGGGCGCCGGTGTCGCTCGACGGGTGGCGCAGCTTCGACATGGCGCGGGCTTCGATCTGCCGGATGCGCTCCCGCGTCAGGTTGAAGTGCTCCCCGACCTCCTCGAGGGTCCGCGGCTCGCCGCGGTCGAGACCGAACCGGAGACGCAGGATCTCGCGCTCGCGCTCGTCAAGAGGGCCGAGCAGCTTGGCGATCTCGTCGGGCAGCAGCGCGGTGGCGGCGACTTCGAACGGCGACTCGGCGGAACGGTCCTCGACCACGTCGCCCAGCTCGGCGTCGCCGTCCTCGCGGAGCGGCTCCGACAGCGAGAGGGGCTCGGCCGCGAAGCGCAGCGCCTCGGTGACCTTGTCCTCCGGCATCTCGACCTCGGCCGACAGCTCCGAGAGCGTGGCCGGCCGGCCGAGCTTGAGCTCGAGCCGGGCCCGGGCCTTCTGCAGCCGGGCGAGGGTGTCGCCGGCGTGGACCGGGAGGCGGATGGTGCGGCCGGTGTTGGCGATGCCACGGGTGATCGCCTGGCGGATCCACCAGGTGGCGTAGGTCGAGAACTTGAAGCCCTTGCGCCAGTCGAACTTCTCGACCGCGTGCATGAGGCCGAGGTTGCCTTCCTGGATCAGGTCCAGGAGGGGCAGGCCCGACGCTTGGTACTTCTTGGCGATCGACACGACCAGGCGAAGGTTCGATTGCACGAACGTCCGCTGGGCATCTTCGCCCTCCATGGCCAGCTTGCGGAGCTCTCGCTTCCGGGCCGCCGTGAGTTCCTTCCCGCCGACATCCAGGCCCGAGCGCGACTCGTTGCCCGCCTCGATGGCCTTGGCCAGGCGGACCTCGTCGTCCTTGGTGAGCAGTGGGTACTGCCCGATGTCGGTGAGGTAGAGGCGGACAAGGTCTTCCTCGTCGCGCTCGACTCGCTCCTTCGGCAAAATGCTTCCTTTTCGACTCGCTACGGCTGGCTATGGTCTAACGACGAAGACGCTCGGAGGATTCCCCGCGAGCGGACAGGCCGAGGCAGGGCCGTTTCTCAGGATACCTGGCCGGTCAAGCGCGCCGTCCGCCCTGTTGGTGGTCTCTCCTGACTATTCGTTCGAGATCGGCCGTCTCCCTGCCCGGCTAGCTTCGTCCCGATGGGTGGCGGGGTTGAGCCGGTTGTCGTCACCTGGGTGTTCGACGCCGCCGACCCGCTCGGGCTGGCCGCGGTGCTGGCCCGCTACGTCGTCCTCACCCGCGGGGCCGACGGCTGCCGCAACGTGGACCTGGTCGCCTCGACCACCCATCCCGCCCGGTCGCTGGTGATCGAGAAGTGGGCGTCGACCGATGCCCAACGGGTCCACCTGGACTCGGCGGTGGCAGTCGACATGGCCCGCGCCTGCGACGGCCTGCTCACCGGTCCCCCGGACGTCGATCTCTGGGAGCCGGTGTCGGCTCAAGACGTCGAGTAGGCGGCCGCCGCTTCGTCCGACGCCGCCGCCACGTCGGCCCAGCTGAGACCGTCGGCGGACCAGAGGCGCTCGAAGGCCGCGTCGGCCACGTCGGTGAAGCCGTGCCGGATGCGGAAGTGATAGAGCCGGCGCTGCCGGGAGACCGGGAGCCCGAGCCGCTCGCAGCGGCCGACCGCGTACGTGTCCCACGCCGTCGAACGGGCAACCGACAGGTCGGCGTCGGACGGCGCGTCGTCGAAGCGGCCCGACAACCGGTCGGCGACCCGGTGGAGCAGGCGACCGGCCACGCTGGTGACGCTCGCGTCCGACTGGTGGCGCACCCGCTTGGCGTCCTCGAAGGCGCCGCCCTCGACCGCGATCGTCACCGGATCGAGCGACGTCACCGCGGTCCGGCCGAGCGGCGAGCGCTCCTCGATCTCGATGCGGATCTCGAGGTCGGCCGGCAGTCCGATGCGATCGCCCAGGTCGCCCACCAGCTCGACGATGCGGCCGGCATCGAAGTAGACGAAGTTGAACGCCTCCGGGACGACGGTGACCTTGGCCATGGCGTCGGCGCCTCAGCCGACCGTCGCCGGCTCGTCGTAGGGCTGGCCGAGCGTGCCGGGGCCGGCGATGCCACCGGCTTCGACCAGCAACTTCTCGAGACGGGTCTGGTGGACCGCCGCCCGCTCGACCTCCTCCGGCGTCTCGATGAGCGACTGGATCATCATCTCGCCGTCGCGCCAGTCGTCGAACTCGTCACCGAGGATGAAGTTCAGCGAGCGGATCGTCGGCGCGTCGGTGACCGTCGACGTGCCGTGCAGATGGAACGTGTACGCCGCGATCTTGTGCGGGATCAGCACGCGGTACACACCCACCAGCTTCTCGATCGTCTGGTCGGGAGACTCCGGCTCGGACATCGCGTCGACGAAGGCGACGACCGCGTCGTTGGCCGGCTGGGTCAGCCGCTCGGTGTTCATCTCGCGCAACTCCGGCAGTCGCTTGTTCCAGAGGTCGGCGTGCCACGCGTGCTGGTAGCAGTGCGCGCCCAGCCGGATCTTCACGTCGAGCTCGGGCACAGTGGCGACCCAACCGCCCAACACCTCGAACAGGCGCATCTCGAGCCACTTGTAATTGCCGACGCGACGAGCCGTCTCCTCGACGTCGAACAGACCCGGCAGCTCTCGCCGGTCCCACGGGGCGAACGGTCGACGGGGCTTCGAGGGATCGGCCATGGAGGCGCAATCTGCTACGGCTTGACTGATTGGTCAAGAGCCCGCGGGCGGGTCGCCAGCAGTTCGGTGCCCTCCGCGATGCCGATGCCGAGCAGGATCAGCGCGGCGCCGACCACGCCGCTCGCGCCCAGGCGGTCGCCGACGAGGTAGCCGGCAACCGCCGCGAACACCGGCTCGAGCATGAGCACCAGCGCGGCTCGCTCCGGGCCGACCCGCCGCTGCGCCCACACCATGAAGCCGAAGGCGATGGCCGACGCTCCGACCCCGGTGTACGCCGCCGCGAACCACGCCCGCGCGGTGAAGTGGTAGCCGCCCGTGAAGAGGCCCGGGATCGCGCAGCCCGCGGCGACGACCGCCAGTTGCACCGCGGTCAGCCGGAGGGTGTCGTGCCGGGGCGAGAGGTCGGCCAGCAAGACGATGTGCACCGCGAACGCCAATGCGCACACCAACGTCAACGCCTCGCCCTGGCCGAACGCCAAGCTCCCGCCGTTCAACAAGAACAGGCCGGTGAGCGACACGCACACGCCGGCGATCGTCCACGGGGCCGGCGGCCGGCGGGCCCGCACCGCGGACATGACCGGCACGATCACGATCAGCAGGTAGGTGATCAATGCCGAGCGGGAGCTCGACGTGTACTGCAGGCCGACGGTCTGGAACACGTAGCCGACGAGCAGCGCGAGGCCGCACCACAGCCCGGCGACGGCCCAGCCCGGCGTCCGGGGCCGGCGCCGGGCGAGCGGCCACATCACCGCGGCGCCGATCGAGAAGCGGACGGCGAGGAACGGGACCGGGCCGGCGTCCTTCACCGCGTCCTTCACCACGACGAACGTCGAGCCGAAGCAGAACGCGGCGGCGACCAGCGCGAGGTGGGCGCGCCCGGCCGGCCGGCGGCCGGGACTCACCCGGGGTAGCGGTTGGTGATCGGCAAGCGGCGGTCCTTGCCGAACGCCTTGGGGCTCACCCGCACCCCCGGCGGCGACTGGCGCCGCTTGTACTCGGCGAGGTCGACCAGCCGCACGACCCGCCGCACCAGCTTCTCGTCGAACCCGGCGTCGACGAGGTCGGCGACCGTCATGTCACCCTCGACGTAGGCCTCCAGTACCGGGTCGAGCTCGCCGTAGACGGGGAGCGACTGGTCGTCGCGCTGGTCGGGCCGCAACTCCGCTGACGGTGCCTTGGTCAGCACGTCGTCGGGGATCGGCGGCGGACCTCCGGCCTCGACGGCGATGCGGTTGCGGTAGTGGCACAGCTCGTACACCAGCAGCTTGGGCACGTCCTTGATGACGGCGAAGCCGCCCGCCATGTCGCCGTAGAGCGTCGAGAACCCGGCCGCCATCTCGCTCTTGTTGCCGGTGGTCAGCACCATCCATCCGAACTTGTTCGACAGCGCCATGAGGGTGGTGCCCCGCACGCGCGCTTGGAGGTTCTCCTCGGTCAGGTCGGGCTCGCGCCCGGCGAAGCTCTCCGACAACATGTCGAGGAACGCGGTGAACGCCGGCTCGATCGCGATCACGCGGTAGTCGACGCCCAGGCGCTCGGCGAGGACGCGGGCGTCGTCCTTGGAGCCTTCGCTCGAGTAGCGCGACGGCATCGACACGCCATGGACGTGCCCGGCGCCGAGGGCATCGACCGCGATCACTGCGACCAACGACGAGTCGACGCCACCCGACAGGCCGATCACGACGTCGGTGAAGCCGTTCTTGGTGACGTAGTCGCGGGTGCCGAGCACCAGCGCGTCGTAGACCTCGGCGACCGGGTCGAGCACCGGCGCCGGCTCAGGTCGCTGCCGGTCGGTCTGCGGTTGGGCGTCGGCCGTCACGACCACGGCCGGCAGCGCCGGTGCGACGGCCCGGCCCCTGGGGTCGAGCAGCCGCTTCCGGAACACGGGGAGGACGTCGACGTCGACGATCATCACGTCCTCGACGAACTGCTGCGACCGGGCGAGCAGCTCGCCATCGGCGTCGAACACCATCGACGCCCCGTCGAAGACGAGCTCGTCCTGGCCTCCGACCTGGTTGACGTAGACGAGCACGCAGCTCGCGTCCGAGGCGCGGGTCGCGAGCATGCGCTCGCGCTCGGCGATCCGGCCGGCGTAGTACGGCGACGCATTGATGTTGACAACCAGCTCGGCACCACCGGCCGCTTGCTCGGCGATCGGGCCCGAGGGGCTCCACGCGTCCTCGCAGATCGAGATCCCGACGCGGACGCCGCCGACGACGAACAGCTGCGGGTCCTCGGTGGACGCCGCGAAGTACCGCTGCTCGTCGAACACCGAGTAGTTCGGCAGGATGCGCTTCCGGTACGTGCCTTGCACCTGACCGAACGCGCAAACCGCGGCCGCGTTGTAGAGGTCGCGGCCCGGGTCGACGAACCCGATCACCGCCGCGCAGCGGCCGGTGCGCGACGCGATCTTCTCCAGCGCCTCGAGGTTGGCGTTGACGAACCCGGGCTTCAAGAGCAGGTCCTCGGGCGGGTAGCCCGTGATCGCCAGCTCAGGGAACGCCGCCAGGTCGGCACCCGCGGCCTCGGCCCGGTCGAGGGCGGCGAGGATCGCGGCGGCGTTGCCGTCGAGATCGCCGACGACGGTGTTGAGCTGACAGGCGGCGATCCGCAGCCTCGGCATGACCAGAGCAGCCTACCGGCGGGCTTCCGCCAGACTGGCAGGCGATGCCTCCGGCCACGCTCGTGCCCGCGGTGGAACGCTCCGCCGTCCCAGGCACGGTCGCGACCGCGCTCGACCGCCTGGTCGATGCCCATCCGGGTCTGGGCGAGCGACTCGCGGCCGACGAATCGCTGCTCGACGCGCTCGTCGCGGTGCTCGCCGCCAGCCGGTCCCTCACCGACCTCTGCGTGCGCGACGCGGCCGCGATCGAGCAGCTCGCCGATCTCGACCGCCGGGCGTCGCTCGATGCGAGCGCCGGGCGCGACGAGCTGCGCTCGTGGAAGGAGCGCGAGCTGCTGCGGATCGCGGCGCGCGACCTGGTGGGTCGCGACGACCTGACCGTCGTCGGCGCGGCACTGTCGGCGATGGCGCGCGACGTCCTCGTCGCCGCGACCCGGCTGGCCGGCGCCGAAGGACGGCTCGCCGTGATCGCCATGGGCAAGCTCGGTGGCGACGAGCTCAACTATGCGAGCGACGTCGACGTGATGTTCGTCGGCCGGACGGCGACGCCGGACGACGAGGCCGCGGCCCGCAAGGTGATGGAGGTGGCCGGCGCGTGCTTCCGCGTGGACGCCGACCTGCGGCCCGAGGGCCGTAACGGGCCGCTCGTCCGGACGCCCGAGTCCTACACCGCGTACTGGGACGCCTGGGCCCAGACCTGGGAGTTCCAGGCGCTCCTGAAGGCCCGGCCGGCGGCGGGCGATGCTCGCCTCGGCGAACAGTGGCTCGCAGCCGCCGAGGAGCGGGTGTGGCAGCGGCCGTTCCGGCTCGACGACCTGCGCGCGGTGCGCGCCATGAAAGCGCGAGCCGAGGGCGAGGTGGCGCGCCGCCAGCTCAGCGAGCGCGAGGTGAAGCGCGGTCGCGGCGGCATCCGCGACATCGAGTTCGCGGTGCAGCTCCTCCAACTCGTGCACGGGCGCGAAGACGACACCATCCGTTCGCCCACGACCCTCGTGGCGCTCGGCGAGCTCGGCCGGGCCGGCTACATCGACCAATCCGACGCCGACGCGTTCGCCGACGCGTACCGCTTCCTCCGCGACGTCGAGCATCGCCTGCAGCTCGTCGACGAGCAGCAGGTGCACGCAGTGCCGGCCGACGACGTCGCCCGTACCCGGCTGGCGCGGGTCATGGGCTATCGCGACACCCCGGCCGGGCCCGCGCTGCGCCACTTCGACGATGCGCTCCGGCACCACCAGTCGGCAGCCCGCGCCATCCACGAGCGGCTCTTCTTCCGGCCCGTCCTCGACGCCTTGGTCGGTCGCGACACCCGGCTCCCGACCGCGGCCATCGAGACCCGGCTGACGGCGTTCGGGTTCGCCGACGCCGAGCGCACCCGCGTGGCGGTACGCGAGCTGACCCAGGGACTCTCGCGTGGGTCGCGCGTCATGCAGCAGTTGCTCCCGCTCGTCTTCGAGTGGCTCTCCGAGTCACCTGATCCCGATCTCGGGTTGCTCGGCCTGAGGCGCATGGCCGCCGGGTACCGGCAGGCCAACGCGCTCGCCGGCGCCTTCCGCGAGTCGCCGGAGGTGGCCCGGCGGTTGTGCCTCCTGCTCGGGACCAGCCGCCTGCTCGCCGAGACGGTGGAGCACCAGCCGGACCTCATCCAGCGCCTGGCCGAACCCGACGGGCTCGAGCCGCTCGGGCGCGACGGGTTGATCGCCGCCGCGGCGTCGAGCCTGGCCTGGCGGTCGGGGCGCCGAGAGCGTCAGCAAACGTTGCTGCGGTTGACGCGGCGTGAGGACTTCCGCATCGCGGCGCGCGACGTGCTCGGGCCCGACGAGACCGTCGACCGCACCGCGTCGGCACTCACCGACCTGGCCGAGGCGACGGTCGAGTCGGCGGTGGTCACCATCGCCCCCGCGGTGCCGTTCGCGGTGATCGCGATGGGACGGTTCGGCGGCGCCGAGCTGTCGTACGCCAGCGACCTCGACGTGCTCTTCGTCTACGACGGCTCGACTGCGGACGACTTCGCCGTCGCCGAAGCCGCGGCGACGGACCTGTTGGCCTTCCTCGGCGGCGACGGCGGGCCACAGCGGATCTTCACCGTCGACCTCGGGCTGCGACCCGAAGGCAAGCAAGGCCCGCTGGCACGGAGCCTCGACGGGTATCGCGCGTACTACCAGGGCTACGCGCAGACCTGGGAGCGCCAATCGCTGCTGCGGGCCCGGCCGATCGCCGGGGACCCCGACGTCGGTCGGCGGTTCATGGCGATCGTCGACGACTTCGTGTGGTCGCGGCCGTTCACCGACGACGACGCTCGCAACGTGCGGCGGATGAAGGCCCGCATCGAGCGCGAGCGCATCCCGCCCGGCGACGACCCGCAGTTCCACCTGAAGCTCGGCCGCGGGTCGCTGTCCGACATCGAGTTCACCGCGCAACTGCTGCAGCTCCAGCACCACGTGCCGGCGGTCGGGACGATGGCTGCGCTCGACGCGCTGGCCGGCGCCGGCGCGCTCGGTGCCGAGGATCGCGACGTGTTGGCCGCCGCCTACCGCTTCTGTGAGCGCACCCGGAACCGCTGGTTCCTCGTGAAGGGCGCGCCCGGCGATGCGTTGCCGTCGCAACCCGACCAGCTCGCCCGCCTGGCCCGCTCGCTCGAGACGACACCGACCGAGTTGCGCGAGCACTACCGCCGCGTCACCCGCCGCGCTCGCGACGTGGTCGAGCGGGTGTTCTACCGTAACCCCGATGCCCGCCACTGACCCGGCCGACGACCGCGTCGTCATCCAGACGCAGGGGTTGACCAAGGTCTACCCGGGCGACCTGACCGCGGTCGACCAGCTCGACCTCGCAGTGCGTCAGGGCGAGATCTTCGGGCTGCTCGGCCCCAATGGCGCCGGCAAGACGACGACCGTGGGCATGCTGACGACGCGCGTCATCCCGACGAGCGGGCGCGCCGAGGTCGGCGGCATCGACGTGGTGGCCCACCCGACCGAAGCGAAGCAGGTGATCGGCGTGGTGTCGCAGACCAACACGCTCGACCGCAGCCTCAACGTCTGGGAGAACCTCTACTACCACGGCCGCTACTTCGGCATGTCGGCGAAGGCGTCGCGCGCCGCCGCGGCCGAGCATCTCGAGCGCTTCCGGCTGGCCGATCGGGCCCATGCCGACACCGCGACACTGTCGGGCGGCATGGCCCAGCGGCTCATGGTCGCGCGGTCGATCCTGCACCGGCCCCAGATCCTCTTCCTCGACGAGCCGACCGCCGGCCTCGATCCCCAGAGCCGGATCGCGCTGTGGGAGATCCTCGGAGAGCTCCACGCCGCCGGCCAGACCATCCTGCTCACGACGCACTACATGGAAGAGGCGGAGCAGCTCTCCAGCCGCGTCGCGATCATGGACCACGGCCGCCTGCTCGCGCTCGACACGCCGGACGCGCTCAAGGCGTCGGTCGAGGCCGACACCGTCGTCAAGGTCACGACCGACGGCGACGCCGCCGCCCTCGCCCTGCACCTCGAGCGGATGGAGGGCGTCGCCTCGGTCAACGTCATCGACGGGACGGTCAACGTCAACCTGAAGGGCACGGGACGGGGCGTCCTCCCACGGGTGGTCGAGCACGCCGACCGGGGCGGGTTCGCGATCAGCGACCTCTCGATGCGCGAGCCGTCACTCGAGACCGTGTTCATCAGCCTCACCGGAAAGGACCTCAGGGATTGACCACGACGACCCTCGCCCAGGTGCGGCCGAGCCGCCAGGCCGCGACCGGCGCCTTCGTCGCGCTGCTGGCCCGCGACCTCGCCGTGTTGCTCAAGACGATCCGAGCCTTCTTGCTGCGCACGATCATGCAGCCGCTGCTCTTCGTCTTCGTGTTCACGTACGTCTTCCCGAAGATCGGCCAGCGGATCACCGGTGACTTCTCCACGCTGATCGTGCCCGGCGTCGTCGCCATCGCGGTCATCTTCCAGGGGATCCAAGCGGTGGCGCTGCCGCTCGTCCAGGACTTCGGGTACACGCGCGAGATCGAGGACCGCGTGATGGCGCCGCTCCCGGTGTGGGGAGTCGCGCTCGAGAAGATGGCGTCCGGTGCCGTGCAAGGCATCCTCGCCGCGGCCGTCGTGTTCCCCCTGGCGGCGTTCATCCCGGTCAGCACCGTGCACCTTCACGTCAACTGGCCGATCCTGCTCACCGTGGTCCCGCTGGCCGCGTACCTGAGCGCGGCCCTCGGGTTGTTCGTCGGCACCCGCACCGCGCCGCAGCAGGTTCCGCTGCTCTTCAGCGTGATCGTCATCCCGATCACGTTCCTCGGCGCCACCTACTACCCGTGGGGCGCGTTGAAGGCGATCCCGTGGCTGAAGTGGGCGGTTCTGGTGAACCCGCTCGTCTACATGAGCGAGGGGTTCCGCCAGGCGCTGGCGCCGCAACGCCTCCACATGAACCTCGCCATGATCTATCTCGCCCTCATCGCGTACAGCGCGCTCCTCACCTGGGCCGGCCTGTCGGGCTTCCGCAAGCGCGTCCTCGCGTAGCGCCACCCGGGTCAGAGCTCACAGCACGGCGATGCCGTCGCGCGCGCGGTCGCACCACCAACCGAGCTCGTCGTCGCCGCCGAGCGCCTTCTCCCATCCGAAGATGACAAGGGCGGCGAGCAGTGCGAGCGCCACTTGCCGGTCCCACCACCCGTCGGTGTCGATCCCGTTTCGCCCGAGCGAGTCGTGGAACCGGGTGACCGTGTCCTCCTTGGTCATCGGCAGGCGCGCCTGATTGATGGCGAGGTACCAGGCCAGCTCGAACGCGCACGGCCCCTCGCCGGGATACGTCCAGTCGATGAGCACGGTGCGGCCGTCGGCGCCGGTGCCGAGGTTGCCGAGCTTCCAGTCGCCGTGCACGAAGGTGAGCGGTGTCTCCCGAGCCCGCACGACCAGCGGCGACGGATCATGGCGCAGGTCGTCGATCGCCCGGTGGACGGCGACGGGCGCGCGGTCGGCGAACCGGGCCCACCCGTCGAATGCGATCTTCGGCACCGGGTCGGGCCAGCCGCGCTCGGCCTCGGTCGCCAGCGACGCGTGGTTGAACCACGTCCAGCGCGTGCCGAGCGGCACGAGGCCGACGTCGTCCTGCCAGCCCCACCCCGCGGCGGTGAACGCCGCCATGTCGTCGATGAGCGCGAGGTGCTGGTCCATCGGGAGGCCCTCGTCGCCCGGCGGCACCATCGCGGCGGTCATGTCGCGCATGAGGATGGCCGCGCCCCAGCCGTTGCGGCCGAGACCGGAGGCCACCCCGACCACGGCGTGATCGATCCGCTCGGGGAGGACGTCCATGAGGCCGGCGGCCCAGACCTGCGCCGGGTGGCAGCCGATGTCGCCGTTGAACCGCATCGTCCAGTCGTCGTCGACGTGCACGTGCTTGAGGATCAACTGCTCGCCGCCGGCCATCGTCACCCGCTCGAACGCCGAGCCCGACTTCGAATCGCTCGTGAGGAACGGCTCTCGGCTCCTCGCGCCCACCAGGAGCTCATCGACCGACGACGCCACCGGGCGAGCCACGCGGGCGATCGATCGGTTGGCCACGTCGACCCCCCCATACGGTTCTCATCACCGTTGGTGTCGCAGAACGACACCAACGGGTCTCAGAACGAGCGGGATGAGTTAGATGTCGTAGTAGAGGGCGAACTCGTACGGGTGGGGACGGAGGCGGACGGCGTCGATCTCCGTCTCCCGCTTGTAGTCGATCCACGTCTCGATGAGGTCGTCGGTGAAGACGCCGCCGGTCTTCAGGAAGTCGTTGTCGGCCTCGAGCGCGGCCAGCGCGGCGTCGAGCGAGCCGGGGACCTGCGGCACCTTCGCCAACTCCTCGGGCGGGAGGTCGTAGAGGTCCTTGTCGACGGGCGGCGGCGGCTCGGTGCGGTTCTTGATGCCGTCGAGGCCGGCCTGCAACATCGCCGAGAACGCGAGGTATGGGTTGCACGACGGGTCGGGGCAGCGAAACTCCAGGCGCTTGGCCTTGGGGCTCTTGGAATAGAGCGGGATGCGGACCGACGCCGAGCGGTTGCGCTGGCTGTACACCAGGTTCACCGGCGCCTCGTAGCCCGGCACGAGCCGCTTGTACGAGTTCGTCGTCGGCGCCGCGAAGGCGAGGATGGCCGGGGCGTGGGCCAGGAGCCCGCCGATGTACCAGCGGGCCATGTCCGAGAGCCCGGCGTACCCGGTCTCCGAGAAGAAGAGCGGCTCGCCGCTCTTCCACAGGGACTGGTGGCAGTGCATGCCGGAGCCGTTGTCCTGGAAGATGGGCTTCGGCATGAACGTCGCCGACTTGCCGGCGGCCCACGCCACGTTCTTGACCACGTACTTGTAGAGCATCAGCTTGTCGGCCATGCGCAGCAGCGTGTCGAAGCGCATGTCGATCTCGGCCTGACCGGCGGTGCCGACCTCGTGATGCTGGATCTCGACCTCGATGCCGAGCTTCTCCATGGTGAGGATCATCTCGGAGCGCAGGTCCTGGTACTGGTCCATCGGCGGGACCGGGAAGTACCCCTCCTTGTACCGGATCTTGTAGCCGAGGTTCTTGCCGGCCTCGTCGCGCGCGGTGTTCCACGCGGCTTCGATCGAGTCGACGGAGTGCGACGCCGAGTGCTGGTCGTAGTGGAACCGCACGTCGTCGAAGATGAAGAACTCGGCCTCGGGACCGAAGTAGCAGGTGTCGGCCAGGCCGGTCGAGATCAGGTTCTCCTCGGCCTTCTTGGCGACGTAGCGCGGATCACGCGAGTACGGCTCGAGGGTGATGGGATCGCGCACGAAGCAGTTGATGTTCAACGTCTTGTGCTGGCGGAAGGGGTCGAGGACCACCGTGTTGGGGTCGGGCACGAGGATCATGTCCGACTCCTGGATCTCCTGGAACCCACGGATCGACGAGCCGTCGAAACCCAGGCCCTCCTCGAATGCCTCGGCGCTCAGCTGATGGGTCGGCGCCGAGAAGTGCTGCATGAGACCAGGGAGGTCGCAGAACCGGAAGTCGACGATCTCGACGCCCTCGTCCTTGGCCAACTTCAAGACGTCGGCCGGGGTGCGTTCCTGCACAGGTCCTCCTAGTGGGCGGGTGGTCCGGGGAAGGGTAGGCGGGGACGGCGTCTGCTGTCCTGTCCGTCTGTTACGAGCGTGTGAACAGGGACGGAACCTGCGTGAAGTCGGTTCGCCGGGCATCCGGGTGGCTGCGATCATGTCCCGATGGAACGCCAGCAGGACTACGTCCTTCGCACCGTCGAGGAGCGGGGCATCCGCTACATCCAAGTGTGGTTCACCGACGTGCTCGGCATCGCCAAGGCCTTTCACATCACGCCGGCCGAGCTCGAGAACGCGCTGGCCGAGGGGATGACGTTCGACGGGTCCGCGGTCGACGGCTTCAGCCGCGTGCAGGAGAGCGACGTGCTCGCCCGGCCCGACGCGCAGACCTTCCAGATCCTCCCGTGGCGCGGTGGCGACGCGCCGGTGGCGCGCGTGTTCGCCGACGTGACCAACCTCGACGGCACGCCGTTCGAGGGCTGCCCGCGGCACGTGCTGCGCCGGGCGCTCGAGCGGGCACGGGACAAGGGCTTCTCGTTCTACGCCGCCCCCGAGCTCGAGTACTTCTACTTCGCCGACGGCGACCCGTCGGCCACACCGAGGACGCTCGACTCGGGCTCGTACTTCGACCTCACCGTCAACGACCTCGCCAGCGACCTCCGCAAGCGCACCGTCCTCACCTTGGAGGACATGGGCATCCCGGTCGAGTACAGCCAGCACGAGGACGCGCCGAGCCAGCACGAGATCGACCTCCGCTACACGGACGCGCTCACGATGGCCGACAACGTCATGACGACGCGCATGGTCGTGAAGGAGATCGCGCAGGAGAACGGCGTCTACGCCACGTTCATGCCGAAGCCGCTGGAAGGCCGCCAGGGTTCGGGCATGCACACGCACTTCTCGCTCTTCGAGGGCGACACCAACGCCTTCTACGACCCGGGTGACCCGTTCGGCTTGTCGAAGGTCGCGAAGGGGTTCATCGCCGGGGTGCTGCACCACGCGCGAGAGATCACCGCGGTCACGAACCAGTGGGTGAACTCGTACAAGCGGCTCGTCGTCGGGTACGAGGCGCCGGTGTACGTCAGCTGGGCCCGCAACAACCGGTCGGCCCTCGTGCGAGTGCCCGTACCGAAGAAGGGCAAGACCGACTCGACGCGCATCGAGTACCGGGCACCCGACCCCGGCTGCAACCCGTACCTCGCGTTCGCGGTCGTGCTGGCCGCCGGCCTGAAGGGCATCGAGGAGGGTTACGACCTGCCGCCCGAGGCGGCGGCCAACCTGTACGAGCTCACCGTCGAGGAGCGCATGGCCGAGGGCATCGCGTCGCTGCCGGGCTCGTTGTCGGAGGCGCTCGACGCGATGCAACCGTCCGAGCTCGTCGCGGCGACGCTCGGCGAGCACGTCTTCGAGTGGTTCATCCGCAACAAGCGGGCCGAGTGGATCGACTACAAGGTGCAGGTCACGCAGTTCGAGCTCGACCGCTACCTGCCGACGCTCTAGCGATGGAGCCGCTCCTGCTGTATCCCGATCCGGCGGCTCCGGCCCTCGCCCAAGCGCTGGACCTCGCCGGATACCCGTGGAAGGCGGTCGCGTCGGCCGACGACGCCGCCCGCGTCGAACCCGAGGACGGCTGGGCCGGCGCCATCGTCTGCGCCGACACCGATCCCGAGGGCGCCTTCGCGCTGTGCCGACTGATGCGAAAGCGCGACCTCCCGCTGGAGCCGCTCCTCCTCATGATCGGTGGCGAGCAGCTCGGCGACCTCGAGCTGCGCGAGGACCTGTTCGACGACTTCTGCCTCTCACCGTTCCACCCGCGCGAGCTCGAAGCCCGGCTGAAGCACCTCTTCTGGCGGACCGGCCGCGGCACGCGGCCCGAGCTCATCGAGTACGGCGCTTTGCTCCTCAACCTCGAGACCTACCAGGCGGCCATCGACCAGCGGCCGCTCGACCTCACCTACATGGAGTACGAGCTCCTGAAATTCCTCGCCACCCATCCGGGCAAGGTCTTCACGCGCGAGACGCTGCTCTCGCGGGTCTGGGGCTACGAGTACTACGGCGGTGCCCGCACCGTCGACGTCCACGTCCGGCGCCTCCGGGCCAAGCTCGGCGAGGAGCACGCGGCGTTGATCCAGACGGTCCGCTCGGTCGGGTACCGCTTCGGTCAGACGCGCTGGGGGATGTGACCGGGCGGCACCGCGGCCACCGGGAACGCGATGCCGGCCGCGAACCGGCGGCGTTGAACGCCAGGACCTGTTCGTCGCCGCCGTCGTCGTTCATCCCGTCAGCGATTGAGCTCGATCCAGGGGCTGTCCGGATGCGTCCCGTCGGCGAAGTCCGAGAACACCTGGCCGAGGAGGGCGGCCACCACCATCCCGCCCCCGAGCAGCACCGGGGGGAAGACGAGCACCATCAGCGCGATGAGGACGATCGGCCCGGCCATCGTCGCATCATGTCCCCAAAAAGGCCCACGCCTCCACCTCGACCACCGCGCCAAGCGGGAGCGCCGCGACCCCGACGGCGGACCGGGCCGGGCGGTGCTCGCCGAACGCCGCGATGTACGCCTCGTTCATCCCGCCGTAGTCGCCCATGTTGGTCATGAACACCGTGGTCTTCACCACGTCGGCGAGCGCGCCGCCGTTGGCCTCGAGGTGGCCGGCCAGGTTGGCCAGGGCTTGCGTGATCTGACCCTTCACCCCGCCGCCGACCAGTTCACCGTCCTTCAGGCCGATCTGGCCGGACACGACGAGCCAGTCCCCGGCGCGTACGGCCGGCGTGTAGGGACCGACCGGCGGTGTCGTCATGCGCTTCTCCTTCGGTTGGTCGGCCACTCCGGCGGGCAGCCGAGCGAGACCCACACCGCGCCGGCCACGGCGGCGAACACCGCGTCGGAGCCGTTCACCGGTCGCCGGTCGCGGTCGGCGATCTCGACGCTGATGGGCGGCGTGTCCTTGGCGCGTACGACGCCGAAGGAACGGATCGTGAGATCGAGTGGTCGACCGTCGGCGTCGACCGCGATGGCCTCGGCGGTGACCCACGACAGGCCCATGTGCGCGGCGCCGATGCAGTACGACCGCAATGTGACCGGGTCGAGCGGCGCGCCGCAGTCGACACCGACCGCGATCGCCCCCTCGCCGGAGACCTCGGCCCACGCGGTCGCGCCCACCGGCGAGGTGACGGTCACCCGGCGGTCGGCGCGCCACCCGGCCAACAGGACGGCCGCCTCGGCCCAGCCGGCAGCGCGCAGCGCGGCCGAGGTCGGCGGCCCGACGATGTCGACCTCCTCCACCTCGAGTGACGGCGCGATCGCCGCGATCGCGTCGGCGATCCCGGGCGTCCGGGCGACCCGTACGATGCCCCGACCGTCGGCCGCGATGCCCGCCGCGATCGGCGGCCGCTTCGGTCCGAGCCGCACCACGTCTTCGCGCGAGAGCAGCACCCGCACCGGGCGGCCGTGCTCGTCGGCCAGGCGGCGGGCGACCGCCGGGGCGATCGATGCGACCTTCCCGCCGAAGGCACCGCCGTTGGCCAGCGGCGACACCGGCTCGCCGCCCGGCGCGCACCACGCGGCGTCCGGCTCGAGGTAGCCGGGCTCGACCCAACTCGTGCGCAAGGTGCGCACCCAGTCGCCCGGCGGCAGCTCGATCGGTGGCGCGGCGTCGATGGTGCCGCGGCGGCCCGGCACCCGGCCGGCCGCGGCCCGGGCCTCGGCCAGCGTCTCGCCGACCACCCATGCGCCGTCGGCGCCGAGCAACCCGACCAGCGCGCCCGGCGGCGCGGTGTCGTCGGCGAACCCGCCGCCGCCGAGCGCGACCGCCGGGCCGACCGCCTGGGGGACGCCACCCTCGATGGTCGCCCGTGCGGCCGCGGCCGCGAGGTCGCGGCGCGGGCAGCTCGCAGCGGAACCGGAGCCGACCAACGCCGCGGCCTCGCGGATCGTCTGCCAGCCGGTGCACCGGCAGAGGTGGGCCAGCAGCGCGTCGTCGACCGCGCCGGGCTTGGCCGCCGCCAGTCGCACGATGATCCCGGGCGTGCAGAACCCGCACTGGCTCGCGCCGGTCGCGGTGAAGGCCTCGGCCCACGCCGCGGCGTCGGGCAGTCCGTCGACGGTCGTCACCGACCGCCCGGCGACGCGGCTGACCGGCGTCACGCACGCCACGCGCGGCGCGCCGTCGACGAGCACCGTGCAGCAACCGCACTGGCCCTGGGGGCTGCACCCGTCCTTCACCGATCGCACGCCGAGGTCCTCGCGGAGCGCGTCGAGCAGCGAGCCTTCGCCGTCCGGCACGTCGACATCACGGCCGTCGAGCTGAAACCGGAGGGACACGACGACAGGTTAGGGTCCGGCGCCGTGCCGCCGATCACCCGACGCGCCCTCCTCCAAGCCGGTGCCGGGCTGGCGGGTGCGGCTGCGCTGGCGGCCTGCGGGGGCGGGACGGGGTCGGCCAAGGCGAAACCGCTGACCAACGACCCGACCAACGGCCTCGGCGTGTTCCTCGGCACCGCGCAGGCGTTGTCGGGCGTCGACCAGCGCATCACGGTCGGGCTGTTCGAGAAGGGCCAGCAGGTCACCGGCGACCGCGACATCCGGCTGTCCTTCGCGCCCAACACGAAGGACGCCAAGTTCGGCCCGCCGGAAGCCGCGGTGTTCCACGGCGACGGGATACCGACCAAGCCCTACTACGAGCTCGTCCACCGCTTCGACGCGCCGGGCCAGTGGGCGATCAAGGCCGAAACCGGTGGACGGGTCGCGGCCACGCTGTTCGCGGTCACCGATCCGGCTCAGAGCAAGGTCCCGGTGCCCGGCCGGCCCATGCTGAAGGTGCCGTCTCCGACGACGGCCGACGCGATGGGCGTGACGCCGATCTGCACCCGGCAGCCGTCGGTCTGCCCGTTCCACCAGCAGAGCCTCGACGTCGCGCTGGCCCGCGGCAAGCCGACCGCGGTGCTGTTTGCCACGCCCGCGCTGTGCGAGTCGCGCACGTGCGGGCCGGTGCTCGAGGTGCTGATGTCGACCGCGCCGTCGTTCGCCGGCGAGCTGCAGATCATCCACGTCGAGGTGTGGACCGACCTCCAGGCCCAGCGGCACGTCCCGGCGTTCGACGCGTATGGCCTCGACTTCGAGCCGATCCTGTTCCTGGCCGACGGGAAGGGTGTGGTGCGCGAACGGCTCGACGGGCCCTACGACACCGCCGACCTGCGGGCCGCGCTGAACCGCCTGGTGGGTTAGCTGAAGCTCTGGCCGCAGCCGCAGCTGCGCTGGGCGTTGGGGTTGTTGATCGAGAAGCCGGCGCCCTGGAGGCCGTCCTTGAAGTCGAGCGTCGCGCCCTGCAGCAGCTGGGCGCTGGCCGGGTCGACGATCACCCGGACGCCACCGAAGTCGCTCTTCATGTCGTCGTCGGCGGCGTCGCTGTCGAAGAACATCTCGTAGCTGTACCCGGAGCAGCCGCCCGGCCGGACGGCGACGCGCAACGCCAACTCGTCGTTGCCTTCAGTCACGAGCAGCTCTTTGACCTTGCTCGCGGCGCTCTCGGTGAGGCTGATGATCTCGGTGTCGACGGGCACGGGTGTTCCTCCTGTTGGTCGCTTCGATGTTACCGAAGCGAGAGCTCGACTTGGCACGGGTCGCGGTCGACGAGCGTGCCGAACTGCTCAACGCTCAATTCCCCGGCTTCTTCCACGAACCCGGTGATGAGACCTCGGTGCAGATTGCACACCAACTCGGGGTGCACCTCGGCCAATGCCCGGAACGGGCAGTTGGCGAACGCGATCTTCAAGCGGTCGTCGTCGCCGACGACGCCGTCCGGACCGATTGCGGGGTCGAACCCGAGCCGGTCGAGCACGGCGACGAGATCCTCCAGCGACGTCCGCCCGGCGGGGCAGGCGGCGGCGAGCGCCCGGCCC
>JAODBK010000091.1 GCA_025463925.1 Acidimicrobiales bacterium
GCCTGACCGCGCCGCCCGGCCGCGCCAGGACGCCGTCGCCGTGGCCGTCGTTGTCGACCACCACCACGTCCCACGGGACGCCGGGGTCGCGTTGGTGCGCGAGACCGGCAAGGGCCCGCGCCAGGGCCGCCGGCCGGCGGTACGTCGGCAGGACGACGGTCGCCGAGGCGGGGGCCACCGCGCCAGGTTGCCCTACATTCGCTGCCCTTGGGCGTACCGCGGCCTCCGCCGGACGTGACCGTCGTGGTGCCGGTGCGCGATGGCGCCGGCACGATCGGGGCGTGCCTGGACGCGCTCGCCGGCCAGCGGGGCGAGCCAGCGTTCGACGTGGTCGTGGTGGACAACGGTTCGACCGACGCCACCGCGTCGATCGTCGCCGGGCACGCGATCGGGGCCCGGTTGATCACCGAAGCGCGGCCCGGCTCGTACGCGGCCCGCAACGCCGGCATCGCCGCGGCCGCCGGCCGGGTGCTGGCGTTCACCGACGCCGACTGCCGCCCGGCGCCCGATTGGCTCGCCGCCGGACTGCGCGCCCTCACCGACACGGGGGCGTCGCTGGCCGGTGGCGCGGTGGTGCTGGAGCCGGGTCGCGGCCGCTGGGCCCGGTACGACCGCGCGATCTATCTCGACCAGCGGCACTTCGTGGAGTCCGACGGCTTCGCCGCCACCGCCAACCTGTTCGCCGAGGCGCGCGTCTTCGACGACGTCGGCCCGTTCGACGGCGGCCTGGTGTCGAGCGGCGACGTCGAGTTCTGCCGGCGCGCGACCTCGGCCGGCCATCGCCTCGTGTACGCGCCGGACGCGGTCGTGGTGCATCCGCCGCGAACCACGTTGATCGAGACGTGGCGCCTGCACCGCCGGCTCGGCGCCGGGTGGGCGCAGTTGGCCGCGCGCGGGGCCGGCGGGTCGCGGTGGCGTGAGCCGGCATTGCGCATCGACCTCGGCTCACTCGCGGCGAGGAGCGACGGCGACCGTCGACGCGATCTCTTGCCGGCCCACGTCGTGGCGATGACCGCGCGCTGGTTGGGGCGTGTCACCGGTCGCCCCTGAACGCGACACGACCCGCCCCGGAGGGCGGGCCGTGTCGTTCCCTCGATGTTGTTGAACTACCCGGTGATCGTGACGAGGATTGCGTCACTCGTGCTGCTGCCGCAGCCGGGCCCGCCGATGTGGCAGCCGGTCGCGGCGTCAACCGCCGAGACGCCGCCGGCGATTGCATTTCCGGGGGTGTAGTCCTCGGCGTACAGCTGGGCGCCGCTCGCCGCGCTGCCGCCGAAGCTCACCCGGCCGACACCGTTGTCCTCGGTGCCGATCGCAACGGCGACGTGGCCTGCCTGTGACTGTGCGCTGCCGTCCTGGCCCACGAACACCGGGCCGGCCGGGAGCAGGTTGGCATCAGCGGCCGACGGGTCGGCCGGCGTCGCGCACGGAGGCGTCTCGCCGGTCGCGCACGGCCGGGCACCCGGGCCGGTCTCGTACGTGCCGATCCCTCCCGGGAGCGGCGCGGGCGTGGCGAAGGCCGCCGCACCCATCCCAACCACGCCCACCCCGACGACAATCGCCGTGATCAGTTTCCTCAAGTTGATCTCCCCAGAACGAGGCGACTCGCCAGCCGCCACGAGCAACGGGTTCCCTTGCCTGCCGGGCTGCGTCTGCCCGGGAGACGTCACTCGGTGGTGGAACGACGAGCTGGCGCGGCACCGCGACGCCGCACCATTTCGTGAATATGTCGGAGGTTCCTGCCAATTCGTCCCTTAAAACACGAAATCGAGGGGTTTGTCGGATTGTTTCAGTTGAAAGTGCGCGTGGGCGACGCGGGCGGTCGCCGGGAAGCGCCAGACGCACGTGACCTGCCGGGTCCCGACGAAGGCCCGCCCGGACCACGGGACCGTCCGGCCGTCAGCCGCGGTGAGTTCGGCCCCGGCCCCGTCGAACGAGACGTCGGTCGCCGACGTGGTCTGCGTGATCGCCCACGTCGCGGTGCCCGCGGTCAGCAGTGCGGTGAGTTGCATCGTGACGTCTCCGGCGGCCCGCTCGGCGCCGATGGCCGACCACCCGATGAGCGCGCCGTCGATCTTGAACCCGACCAGCGTCCAGTCGGCCCCGACACGGTCGAGCACCGGCTCGCCGATCTGGACGGTGCGGGTGAACTGATCGGACCGGTCGGTGAATGCCAGGTCGGCGTTCAAGCTCGCGCGCGATCCCGACTGGGACCGCAGCGACCCGCCGGTCAGCCGGCCCGAGTAGGAGTGCGGGTGCCCGGCGGCGGCATCCGACTGCGCCACCACCCGAGTCACCGCGGTCCATCCGTTGGCGCCGTCGCGGCTCGCGACCGACGCGCCGGCGAGATCACCACTCGCCAGTGCCCGGGCCCAGCGCTCCCATGCAGCGCGGACCGGCGCGACGTCGACCGTCGTGGTGGGCCCGCCCGCGCCCACACCGACCGGCCCGGTCGTCGCGGTGACGTCGGTGAGGAGCGTCGTCGTCGTCGCTCCCGCCGGAGCGGTGGTCGGAGCCGCCGACCGGTCGGCGGCCGCGGGCCCGCCGCCACTCCCACCACCGCTGCACCCGGCCGCGAACAGCGCGCAGAGCCCGACGAGCGCGACCGATCCCCTCATTCCGGGACGGTTCGACACCGGCGGCCCGTCCCCTGGCGGAGAGGAGATCAGGCGACGGACGTCGAACTGCCTGGATGGGCTAGGGGAGTCCTGCGGGGGTGGACCAAGCCGGGGGAGCGGAAGTGGCTTTGTCACCCGAGGAAGTCGAGAGCGACGCGCAGCTCGTCCTGGCGATCCAGGCGGGCGACACCGCCGCGTTCGCCGAGCTCTTCCAGCGGCACTACCCGAGCGTCCGGCGCCTCTGCCTCCGGCAGCTCATGGACATGACCGAGGCCGACGAGGTCGCCCAGGCCACGTTCGTCCGGGCCTTCGAGCGGATCGACCGCTGCACCGGGCCGCGCAACTTCGGCGGCTGGGTGCACGTCATCGCGCAGCGGCTCTGCGTCGATGCCGTGCGGGTCCGCCGCCGGGTGAGGCCCGAGGAGCTCCCGCTCGGCGCCGACCATGAGGCGCCCGGCAGCCAGAGCCCGGAGGACGTCGTCATCCGGCAGGAGCGCGTCGTCCAGCTCCGCGCCGCGCTCGCCGCGCTCCCCGATCGTCAGCGCGACGTCGTGGTGGCCCGCGACGTCCACGACCGCCGGCCGGCCGAGATCGCGGCTGCCCTCGGCATCACCATCGGCGCCGTCGACTCGGTGCTGCTGCGCGGCCGCCGCCGGCTCGCGCTGGTCTACAACCAACTGGCCAGCGAGCGCGGCGCGACTGCGACCACGACGTCGGCGGCCTCGCTGGCGAGCGGCAGCGTGGTGCTGCAGCCGGGCGGCTTCTCGAACGCGATGGGCTCGCTCATGCACGCGCTGGCCGCGGTGGCCCGCGCCGCCGAGACCGCGGCGGTCCAGGTCGGCTCGGCGGCCGGCTTCCTCCCCCAGCGGATCGCGGTCGGCCGCAAGATCGCGGCCGCGGTCGTCGGCATCGCGCTGACCGTCGTCCCGATGGCGCAGTCGCCCCGTCCGGACCACCACTCCGTGCGCACCGCGGCTCCCGTTCCCGCGAGCCCGGCGATCCCGCAGCCGACGGTGACGACGCTGCCCGATGCACCGGCGGCTCCGGCGGCGCCGGGCGCGCCGGCCGAGCCGGGACTTCCGCCGGCCGTCGTGCCGGAGGTGCCCGCGCTGTCGTCGCTCGTCGGCGGGATGCCGGCGCCGAACGGTGCCGCGCCCGTCGACCAGGCGCCGGCGCCCGACCGGCGACCGTCGACCGGCGACATCATCGAGGCGATCCAGCGCGTGCTCGGCACCTTGCCGGCCGCGCCGGCGCCGCCACCGTCGCACGCCGCCCCGCAACCGCCGTCACAACCGCCGTCGACGACGCAGCCCTAGTCTCGGGGTAGCGACCCCGCCTGTGCGAAGATGGCGGTGTGGAACTGGCCCTCTGGGACGGCGACACCCCCAAAGAAGCCTGCGGAGTCTTCGGCGTCTATGCCCCGGGCCACCCGGTTGCCCATCTGGCGTACGCCGGACTGCACGCGCTGCAACATCGGGGCCAGGAGTCGGCCGGCATGGCGGTCAGCGACGGCGACACCATCACCGTCGTCAAGGACATGGGCCTGGTCACCAACGTGTTCGACCAGCGGACGCTCGCGCCGCTCGTCGGGCACCTGGCCATCGGCCACACGCGGTACTCCACCACCGGCTCGAGCACCTGGCGCAACGCGCAGCCCATCTACCGCTCGGTCGGCGACGCCGGCTTCGCGCTGGGTCACAACGGCAACCTGACGAACACCACCGACCTGGTAGCGCGGACCGGCGTGCTCGACGGCACCGTCACCAGCGACAGCGACCTCATCGCCGAGCTCTGCCAGGACGCGATCATCCGGGCCGGCGAGGGGCTGCGCAGCGACGGCCGCGACCTGGAGCGGGCGCTCGTCGAGGTGCTGCCGTTGCTCGATGGCGCGTTCTCCCTCGTCCTGATGGACGACTCCCATCTGATCGGCGTGCGCGACCCCAACGGGTTCCGCCCGCTCTGCCTGGGCCGGCTCGACAACGGGTGGGTGTTGGCCTCGGAGACCCCGGCGCTCGACATCGTCGGCGCCCACTTCGTGCGCGAGCTCGAGCCGGGCGAGATGGTCGTCATCGACGCCACCGGCGTGCGGAGCATCCACCCGTTCCCGCCCGATCGGATCAAGCCGAAGCTGTGCCTGTTCGAGTTCGTCTACTTCGCCCGCCCGGACAGCCAGCTGTACGGCCAGACCGTGCACACCGCGCGCCAGCGCATGGGCGAGCTGCTCGCCGAGCAGGCGCCGGTCGACGCCGAGATGGTGATGCCGGTGCCCGAGTCGGGCATCCCGGCGGCCGAGGGCTACGCCCGGCGCAGCGGCATCCCGTACGGGCACGGCCTGGTGAAGAACCGCTACATCGGGCGGACGTTCATCGCGCCGAGCCAGGAGATGCGCAACCTCGGCGTCCGCATGAAGCTCAACCCGATCAGGGAGAACATCGCCGGCAAGCGGCTGGTCGTCGTCGACGACTCCATCGTCCGCGGCACGACGACGCGGGCGATGATCCGGATGCTGCGCGAGGCCGGCGCCGCCGAAATCCACCTGCGGGTGTCGTCGCCGCCGTACCGCTGGCCGTGCTACTTCGGCATGGACACCGGCACCCGCGCCGAGCTGATCGCGGCCGATCTCACCGTGCCCGAGGTGTGCGAGTACGTCGGCGCCGACACACTGGCGTACCTCGAGCTCGACCGTCTCGTCTCGGCCACCGGCGCCGCCGGCGCCGGCTTCTGCACCGCCTGCCTCACCGGCGAGTACCCCATCGAGATCGGCCCACCGCCGACCAAGGCCGCGCTCGACCCGGTCGCACCCGTCAGTGGGTGAGACGTACGAGGCCGCCGGCGTCAGCATCTCGGCCGGCGACGAGGCGGTGCAGCGCATCAAGGACCGGGTGCGGGCCACGTTCCGCCCGGAGGTCGTGGGCGACATCGGCGGGTTCGGCGGCCTGTTCGCGTTCGCCAAGGACCGCTACCGCGACCCGGTGCTCGTCAGCTCCACCGACGGCGTCGGCACCAAGGCGCTGGTCGCCCAGGCGGCCGGCCGCTTCACGACGATCGGGATCGACCTGGTCGCGATGTGCGTCGACGACATCGCCGCGCAGGGCGCCGAGCCGCTCTTCTTCCTCGACTACATCGCGGTCGGCCGGCTCGACCCGGAGCACATCGAGCAGCTCGTGGAGGGGGTGGCCCAGGGGTGCCAGGCGGCCGGCTGCGCGCTCATCGGCGGCGAGATGGCCGAGCACCCGGGCGCGATGGAGCCGGGCGAGTTCGACCTGGTCGGCTTCGCGGTCGGTGCGGTCGAGCGGAGTCAGATCATCAACGGCGCGCGCGTCGCGGCGGGCGACCATCTGATCGGGCTGCCGTCGCCGGGCCTTCGCAGCAACGGCTACTCGCTGGCCCGGCGCATCTTCTTCGACCTCGCCGGCCGCCATCTCGACGATCCGGCCTGGCCGGGCGCCGACCACAAGCTGGTCGACGAGCTGCTCCGGCCGTCGGTCGTGTATTCGCCGGCGGTCAACGCGCTGGCCCGCGCGGTCGACGTCCGTGCGGTCGCGCACATCACCGGGGGCGGGATCCCTGGCAACCTGTCACGCGTGCTCCCGAGACAGTGCGACGCGGTCGTGACGCGCCAGGCCTGGGACTCGCCGCCGATCTTCGGCGAGATCCAGCGGCTGGGCGAGGTCACCGACGCCGAGATGGCCAAGGTGTTCAACCTCGGCATCGGCATGATCGCAGTCGTTCCCGAGGGCGACGTCTTCCGTGCCCTCGACGTCCTGCGCTCCCGCGGCCACGAGGCAGTCGACATCGGCGAGATCGTGACGGGCGACGGCGCCGTGCGCATGATTGGCTGAGGGCGTGGCCCGAGTCCTGATCGTCGACGACGAGCCCGACATCCTTCTCATGCTCCGGGTGAACCTGTCGGCCGAGGGTTACGACACGATCCTGGCGGCCGACGGCGAGAAGGCGCTCGAGCGGATCTCCGGTGACGACCCCGATCTGGTGCTCCTGGATGTGATGATGCCGGTGATGGACGGCTGGGGTGTGCTCAACGCGCTGAAGAACAACGGCCGGCACGCGCCGCCCGTGATCGTCGTGTCGGCGAAGTCGAGTGACCGCGACATCGCCGCCGCCCTCTCGCTGGGCGCGGTGGCGTTCATCACCAAGCCCTTCGACCCGCACAGCCTGATCGACGAGGTCGACCGGGTGCTGTCGAGCACTCCCGAGGCGCTCGAGGCCGAACGGCTCGCGACGATCGCCCGATGCGGCGGATAGACGTCGCCCGTCGAACCAGCGGATCGGCGGCGAGTTCCGCCGTTCCGTCGCGGCGGGACGGGACACGGACCGGAAGAGCCGGTCCTCGGCGCGCCCGCCGAATGCTCGCCGCGATCTTCCTGCTCGGCTTGGTCAGCGCGGGTTGTTTCGAACATCCGCAGATGACCCGTGAAGACGCGCGGGCGTTCGCGAAGCGGGCGTTGACGAAGGTCGGGTTCCGGCAGGTCGTGGTGTCGACGAAGGTCGATGCGACGACGTACAAGTCCTCGGATCCTGGGTTCATCAAGGACACGCCGGTCGCGGTGTGGTCGACCACCAGCCAGGTCGAGGGCGGCACCGTCGTGCTCGACGTCCAGCGCCGCGGCCGGAGCGCGGTGTACGTGAAGGACACCCGCGCCGACGGGGCCGGGCCGTTGCTCGGCGACGCGCAGTTCGGGGAGCTGACCCGTTTCCGGTACGACCCGGCGGGCGATCGCAACCGCCGCGACGCCCGGCCGTGGGCGATCGCGGCGGTGGCGCTGATCGTCGTCGTCGGTGGCGGGCTCTTCGTCAGTGTGTTGTCCGGCAGCGTGCCGGGCGGGCGCCGGCTGTCGTGAGCTCGCGAACCGACGCGCTGGTCGCGCACCTCCGGGAGCACGCGGTGAAAACAGGGGACTTCACGTTGCGCTCCGGCAAGCGGAGCAACTGGTTCATCGACGCCAAGCAGACATCGTGCCGACCGGAGGGCATGTTGCTGATCGCCGACGCGCTCCTCGACGTGCTGCCCGGCGACATCGACGCCATCGGTGGGCTGACGATGGGAGCCGACGCAGTCGCGTTCGGCGTTGCCGCCATCGCGGCGACCCGCAACCGGATGCTGCGCTCGTTCAGTGTGCGCAAGGACGTGAAGGACCACGGCGCCGGCGGCCTGATCGCGGGCGCGCTGGAACCCGGTGACCGCGTCGTGCTCACCGACGACGCCATCACGCGGGGCGTGGCGTTCCTCGAGGCGGCGAAGGCGGTCCGCGCCGCGGGAGCGGTGCCGGTGCTGGCCATCCCGGTCGTCGACCGCGGCGGCACCGCCGAGGCGCGCTGCCGGGCCGACGGCATCGACTTCCGGGCGCTCGTCACCGCGCCCGACCTCGGCTTCCCCTACGAGGGCTGACCGTGCGCCGTCTCGTCGTCCTCGGACTGGTGTTGCTCGTCGCGGCCGGATCGGCGGGCGCGGCCGGGGCCACGCCGGTCGACCTCCGGGCCCCGAAGATCACCGACCAGTTCGTCGACGTCGGTGGCGGCGTACGCCTCGACACCACGCTGATCGTGCCGGCGGGCGCCGACCCCACGCACCCTGTTCCGGCGGTCGTGCTGGCGCACGGCTGGAACCTCGTCAAGGGCGTGGAGATGGACGAGGGCAGGCAGCTCGCGGCCCACGGCTATCTCGTGCTGCTGTACTCCGCCCGGGGCCACGGGTCGTCGACCGGGGTGTCGACGTTCGACCGGCCCGACGCCGAGGGGGCCGACGTCCGGAAGCTGGTCGACTGGTTGGCAAGCCGGCCCGAGGTGCTCAAGGACGGTCCCGGTGACCCGCGCGTCGGGATCTCCGGCCAGTCGTACGGCGGGGCCATCGCGCTGATCGCCGCCGGCCTCGACACCCGCATCGACGCCGTCTTCGCCGAGATCACGTGGAGCGATCTCGATCACGCGTTCGCGCCGAACGACGACGAGGTGGCGCGCGCCCAGGGCGTCGGCGGCCCGCTCAAGCAGCAATACCTCGACTTCCTGTTCCCCACGTGCAAGCTGACGCCGGACATGTGTGCCGCGCTCAGCTCGGCCCACGCCGCCGGCCACGCCACGTCGGAGTTCCAAAAGGCGTTCGGGCCGTCGAGCCCGGTGACGCTCGCCGACCGCATCCGCGCGCCGGTGCTGCTGGTGCAGGGTGAACGCGACACGCTCTTCGGGGTCGACGAGGCGGTGACGACGTTCAACCGCATCAAGGCGGAAGGGCGTTCCGAGGTCGCGATGATCTGGACGTCGGGCGGCCACGGCTATCCCGACCCGCCCGCGGAACGCGACGTCAAGACGCCGGACCCGAAGGACGTCGTCGCGTCGCGGCTGTACGTCTGGTTCGACCGCTACCTGAAGGTGATCCGCTCGGTCGCGCCCGGCGTCGAGTTCACGTGGTGGGATCGGAGCAGTGGCCGGTGGCGGACGTCGCCGTCGTACCCGATCCTCGGCGAGCAGACCATCGCGCTCCGGCCTACGGGCCCGATGACGATGACCAGCCCGGCCGGCGGGCAACCGGCGTCCTATCGCGAGTCGCCCGGCGCGATGGCCGACCCGGCCAACGCCGCCAAGCCGCCGACCGATCCGCCAGGCCAGGCGGTCGTCCTCGAATCGGCGCCGCTCGGGACCTCCGCCGACGTCGTGGGCCCGCCGCGGCTGAAGGTGACGCTGTCGTCGGCCACCGGCGAGATCGTCGTCTTTGCGACGCTGTTCGACGTCGCGCCCGACGGGACGGCGCGCATGATCCCGCGCGACGTTGCCGCGGTGCGGATCACCGGCGCGCCCGGCCAGGCCAGCGAGCGCACGATCGACCTGCGGGGCGTCACCGAGCCGGTCGCCGCCGGCCATCGACTGCGCGTCGTGCTGGCGTCCACCGACGCCGGGTACGGGGCCCGCGCCGCGGCCGACACCTACACCGTCAGCGGCCCGCTCGAGCTCACGTTGCCGGTGCTGCCCCACGAGACGCACGCCGGCGGCCCGTTGGCCGTGGCGGGTGGCGTGGTCCTCGGGCTCCTTTTGTTGGCGTTCGCGCTGTTCCGCACCCGCCGGACTCGTGGAACGCGCCGGCCGGGGGAAGTACCCTCTGCGTGAACCCGGGGGAATCGGGAGGGGGCGTGCAGTGAACCTGTCAGAGCGGCTCTCAGCGGCCAAACTCAGGCGCGAGGGATTCGAGGATGTGCCCGGCCCGGACGTCGACGTCGAATCGGCGGAGCCGGTCCACTCGCCTGGGTGGGGCAAGCCCGGCCCGTGCCCGCGCTGCACGACGATGGGCGAGGTCGACTTCATCGACCTGGTGCGCGCCATCACCAGCCAGCACTGCCCGAGCTGCGGATTCGAGTGGGTGCTCAGCCGGGCCGATTTCGACGCGCTGACCAGCTGATCAGCTGACCCGGCCGCGGCCCGTCACTCGGCGCACAGCGCCTTCGCGGCGCTGACGATCTCGGCCGCGCCGATCTGCACCGCGCCCTCCATCGGTCCGGCGAACGGCATGGCGGGCACGTCGGGCATGGCGAGGCGCCGCACCGGTGCATCGAGGTCGTAGAACGCCTCCTCGGCGACGAGCGCCGCGACCTCGGCACCGACGCCGAAGCTGACGTTGTCCTCGTGCACCACCAGCACGCGACCGGTCTTCGCGACCGACGCCAGGATGGTGTCGCGGTCCAGTGGCGCGATCGTCCGCAGGTCGATCACCTCGATCGACGGCCCGCCGTCGGCCGCCAGCGCGTCGGCCGCCTCGACCGCGAGGTGACGGTGCAACCCGTAGGTGACGATGGTCATGTCGTCGCCGGGCCGGGCGATGGCGGCCACGCCGATCGGCACCCGCCAGGTCGGATCGTCGGGCACCGGGCCCTTGATGAGCCGGTACGTCTTCTTGTGCTCGAGGAACAGCACCGGGTCGGGGTCGTAGACCGCCTCGCGCAGCAGACCGGCGATGTCGGCCGGCGTCGACGGTGCGACGACCTTGAGCCCGGCGACGTGCGCGTAGAACGCCTCGATCGACTGCGAGTGGTACAGCGCGCCGTGCACGCCGCCGCCCCAGGGCGCGCGGACGACCATCGGCACGCTGAAGTCGCCGTTGGAGCGGTAGTGGATCTTGGCGGCCTCGCTGACCAGCTGGTCGAAGGCCGAGTGGATGAAGTCGGCGAACTGGATCTCGGCGATCGGCAGCAGGCCGGCCAGCGCGTGGCCGATCGCCACGCCGACGATGCTCGACTCGGCCAGCGGGGTGTCGATGACGCGCTCGTCGCCGAACGCCGCGTGCAGGCCGTCGGTGGCGCGGAACACGCCGCCACGCGGCCCGACGTCCTCGCCCAGCACCACGACGCGTTCGTTGGCGGCCATGAGGTCGTGCAATGTCTGCCGCACGGCGTCGACGATCGTCCGCTCGGTCACCGCGTCGGGCATCGGCGGTTCGGGTGCGACGTCGACCGGCGCGTCGCCCATCCCCGCCGGCACCCGGGGGATCGGTCGCAGCGGCTTGGCGTAGACGCGCGTGAACGCGGTCTCGGGCGCCGCCGGGGCCGCCGCCTCGGCCCGCTTGGCGGCGTCGTCGACCTCGGCCCGCACCTCCTCCTCGAGCTGCTCCTCGCGCTGCTCGGAGAGCAGGCGTTGCTCGATGACGTACTGCTTCATCCGTTGCAGCGGGTCCTTCTTCCGCCACGCCTCCACCTCTTGTGGCGTGCGGTAGGTGCGGTCGTCGTCGTCGGAGGTGTGCGCGAGGTAGCGGTACGTCTTGCACTCGACCAGTGTCGGGCCCTCGCCCTTGCGGGCATGACGAACCGCCGCGTGCACCGCGCTGAACACGTCGAGGGGATCGTTGCCGTCGACGATCATGCCGGGCATGCCGTAAGAGTGCGCGTGCTGCGCGATGTTCTCGACCGCCGACTCCTTCGAGAGCGGCACCGAGATCGCGTAGCCGTTGTTCTCGCACACGAACACCAGCGGCAACTTGTGGATGCCGGCGTAGTTCATGGCTTCGTGGAAGTCGCCCTTGGACGCGGCCCCGTCGCCGAAGTACGCGACCGCGACGCGGTCGGTGCCCTGCATCCGCAGCGCCTGGGCGATGCCGGCGGCGTGCGGCAGGTGGGTCGCGATCGGCGACGAGCCGGTGATGATGCCGAGCTCCGACGAGCCCCAGTGGTTCGGCATCTGCCGGCCGCCCGAGTTGGGGTCCTCGGGCCGGGCGAACACCGCGAGCATCACGTCGTACGCAGTCATGCCGAGCGTCAGCACGACCCCGAGGTCGCGGTAGTACGGCAGCACCACGTCGTGGCCCTTGCGGACGGCCCACGCCGACCCGACCTGCGCGCCCTCGTGCCCCTGGCCGCTGACGACGAACGCCGCCTTGCCCATGCGGTTCAGGCCCCAGATCTTCTGGTCGAGCAGGCGGGCGAGGAGGATGGTGCGGTAGATGCCGAGCAGGTCGGCCTCGGCGAGACCGAGGTCGGTGTGGCGGTCGTGCAGATGGAGCGCGGCGAGCTCGTCGGCATGGGTGACGCTGGCGGTCATGGACCCCCCCGGGACGTGCGGATCGAGTGGACGTGCGTCAGGTCGGCGATGCGTCGCTCGGCCAGCCGTTCGGCCGCCTCCGCGGTGGTGATGCCGCCGGTCGCCGCGGTGGTGATGACCGCGAGCGTCGTGTCGAAGATCCGGCGGACTGCGGCGTACGCCCGCTCGCGGTGGTACCCGCCGACGGAGAGCTCGTCGGCGATGTTGATGACGCCGCCGGCATTGACGACGAAGTCCGGTGCGTACAGCACACCGGCCTCGGCCAACCGGCGGGCGTCGTCCGGTTCGGCGAGCTGGTTGTTGGCTGACCCGACGACGGCGGCACTGCGCAGCTCGGGGATGGTTGCGGTGTTCAAGACGGCGCCGAGCGCGCACGGCGCGTAGATGTCGCACTCGACCGCGTGGACCTTCTCGACCGGCGCGGTGTCCACCGCGAAGTCGCGAGCGACCCGTGCGACCGCGCTGGGATCGACGTCGGCGACGGTGACACGCGCCCGCTCCTCGACGAGGTGGCGCACGAGGTTGGAACCGACCTTGCCGACGCCGGCGATGACGACATGGCGGCCTTCGAGCGCGCTCTCGTCCCACAGGTGGCGGGCCACCGCCTTCATCCCGTGCAGCACGCCGTACGCAGTCGCGGCCGACGGGTCGCCGCTGCCGCCGAGGGCCCGGCTGACGCCGGTGACGTGCCGGGTCTCGCGCCGGATGAGGTCCATGTCGGCCTGCGTGGTGCCCACGTCCTCGGCGGTGATGTAGCGGCCGCCGAGCGAGTCGACGAACCGCGCGTAGGCGCGGAGGAGGGACTCCGACTTGTCCGTGGTGGGATCGCCGAGGATCACGGCCTTGCCGCCGCCGAGGTCGAGGCCGGCCGCGGCCGACTTGTACGTCATGCCGCGTGCCAGTCGGATCACGTCCTCGAGGGCGTCGTCCTCGTCGGCGTACGGATAGAAGCGGGTGCCGCCGAGGGCCGGGCCCAGACGGGTCGAATGAACGCACACGACGGCCCGAAGTCCCGTCGGGCGGTCGTGACAGAAGACGACCTGCTCGTAGTCGTCAGCGCCGATCCGGTCGAAGACCTTCACCCTCCGCCGAGCGTACCTCCCGCTCCTCGGCTACCTGCGGTTGCCCGGACTAGTCAATTCGGATGGTGCATTTTTGAGCACTTCGGGCTATCGACCGACATACGGGTCGGTCGTAACTTCAAAGGAGCAATCGGACATTCATCGGAGAACGCACACATGGCCGACAATGAAAACCGCGATCAGCTGCTCACGCCTTCCGAGGTTGCGCAGATGTTCCGGGTGAACCCGAAGACCGTGACCCGCTGGGCTCGTGCCGGCAAGATCACGGCCATCCGCACGCTGGGCGGCCATCGTCGCTTCCGGGCGTCGGAGGTCGAGGCCTTTCTCGCACAGGCCGAACGGGCCGAGGCGTAACCAACAGTCCAAACGAACGACCGGGCGGGCCCGGCCGGCTACCACGATCGCCGGCCGTGCCTTTCCGATCGAGTGGTGACTGGCGGGTACGGTCCTCGGCGTGATCGAGGCCGTCACCTTCGACTTCTGGAACACCCTCGTCTACGAGGAGCGCGGCCATCTCCGAGGCCGCCGGCTCGCCGCGTGGGCAGGGATCCTCGAGGACGCCGGCTTCGCGTGCGAACGGCAGCAGCTCGACGCCGCCTTCGACGATTCCTGGCAGGCGTACGTCCGGGCCTGGACGGCCAACCAGCAGTTCCTCGCGGTGCGGGGCGCCGAGCACTGCCTCGAAGCGCTCGGCCATGACGTCCCGCCCGACGTGCGCGAGACGCTGATCGAGGCGTTCACCACCGCGGGCGACGACGCCGAGCTGCACCTCACCGACGGCGTCGCCGAGTGCCTCCGGTCCCTCCGGGGGGCCGGCGTGCGACTCGGGATCGTGTGCGACGTCGGCATGACGCCGTCGCGGGCGCTGCGGGCGCACCTCCAGCGGAACGGCGTGCTCGACCTGTTCGACCACTGGTCGTTCTCCGACGAGGTCGGCTGGTACAAGCCGGCGCCCGAGATCTTCCGGCACGCGCTGGCCGGACTCGGCGGGATCGCGCCAGGCCGGGCGGCTCACGTGGGCGACATCCGGCGGACCGACGTGGCCGGCGCGCTCGGCATGGGGATGGTCGCGGTCCGCTATTCAGGCGTGAGCGACGACCAGACCGAGGATCAGCCCGAGGCGACGCACGTGGTGGCCGACCACCGCCGGCTGCCCGCCGTCCTGGGCGTCGCCGTCGCCTGACCCGCCCCAGAGTTCTTTGCACCGGCGACCACCGCGCGGGTGGGCAAACGTTCAAAGAACGGGACGAACCGCGCTCAGGCCGGGCCGGGTGCGTGCCGAAGTCCCGGAGGATGCGTGCACTCGCGGTGGCATTTGGGGTGATCGGGCTGTCGCTGGTGGCGACGGTTCCCCCGGCCGCGGCGACAGTGCCGGCGCCGACGGTCGTCCGCCTCGCCGGCGGCACCGATGACGCCACCGCGGCTGCGGTCTCGTCGGCGACGTTCGCGCCCGGTGTCGAGGCGGCGTTCGTGGCCACGTCGGCCGTCTTTGCCGATGCGCTCTCCGGCGGCCCGGCGGCGGCTCGCTCCGGTGGCCCGATGCTGCTGACCGCGACCGACGCGTTGCCGGCTGCGACCACCGCCGAACTTCAGCGGCTGGCGCCGAAGAGGATCGTCGTGCTCGGCGGGCCGGCGGCGGTGTCGCCCGTCGTCGAGGGCGCGCTCGGCGCCATCGCCCCGGTGTCGCGCCTCGCCGGTGCCGACCGGTACGAGACCGCGGCCGCGGTGTCGGCGGCCACGTTCGCCGCGGGCGTCGGCACCGCCTACGTCGCCACCGGCGAGAACTTCGCCGACGCGCTCTCGGGCGGCCCGGCGGCCGCGAAGACCGGGAGCCCGATGTTGCTGACCGCGACCGGGTCGGTGCCGGCGGCGACGACGACCGAGTTGCAGCGGCTGGCGCCGAAGAGGATCGTCGTGCTCGGCGGGACCTCGGCGGTGACCGCCGCCGTCGTCACCTCGCTCCAGTCGATCGCGCCGGTGACGCGCCTCGCCGGTGACACCCGGTACTCGACCGCGGCCGCGGTGTCGGCGGCCACGTTCGCGGCGGGCACCGCGACCGCGTACGTGGCGACCGGCGAGACCTTCGCCGACGCCCTCGTGGGTGGCCCGGCGGCAGCCCGCCAAGGCGGGCCGATGATCCTCACGCCGGCGTCGGGCCCTCCGGTCGCGGTGAAGCTGGAGATCAGCCGGCTGTTGCCGGCGCACGTCGTCGTGGTCGGCACGACGGCGTCGGTGCCCGCGGCCGCGATCGCGGCGGTCACCGAGGCGACCGGCGCCGGTCTGCCCGACCCGTCACCGAACGCGTCGATCGCGGTCGGCACCGCGAACGCGCAGCTCGGCAAGCCGTACCTCTACGGCGGGGCCGGGCCCGACAGCTTCGACTGCTCGGGGCTCGTGATGTTCGCGTGGAACGCCGCGGGCGTGACGTTGCCGCACTACACCGTCGCCCAGCAGGACCTCCTCCCGTTCGTGCCGGTGAGCCTGCTGGCGCCCGGTGACGCGGTGTTCTTCGGCGCGCCGGCGTACCACGTCGGCATCTACATCGGGAACGGCCAGATGATCGAGGCCCCGAAGACCGGCGTGCCGGTCCGCATCGCGTCGATCCAGCGCACCGACCTCGCAGGCGGCGGCCGCCCGACCTGACCCAGAGTGGTCGGGCGCGGGATCGATCCGCGGACCTCGCGCTTTTCAGGCGCGCGCTCTACCAACTGAGCTACCCGACCGTGACTTGTGCGGTCCTGACGGGATTTGAACCCGCGACCTCCGGCTTGACAGGCCGGCGTGCACTCCAAACTGCACCACAGGACCAAGCGTTGTTGTGGAGCACCCCCAACGGGATTCGAACCCGTGCTGCCGCCTTGAAAGGGCGGTGTCCTAGGCCGCTAGACGATGGGGGCCTACGTCCGATTGAGGGCGCTTCACGATAGCAGTCCCCATGACGGGCCCCCCGGGCCGTCCATGACCTCGATCCCGGCCGCGAGCAGCCGGTCGCGGACCGCGTCGGCGTCGGCCCACCGGCGCTCGGCTCGCGCCTGCGCGCGCAGCGCGAGCAGCGCGTCCACGAACGGCGCGATCGCCGGCCGCGGGTCGACGACGGCCTCACCGAGCCGCACCACCATGCCGCGGAGCGCCGCCCGCGCCCGGTCGTACTCGTCGGCCGAGAACGTCTCGCGCGACCACTCCACCAGCAGCTGGTCGAGCTCGAGGATCGCGGCCACCGCGTCGCCGCCGGCGAATTGCGCCTCCAGCCGGGCCACGTCGTCCAGCAACGGCGACGTCGCCGGGCTCTTCATGGGTCGAACCGGCGGATCACGCCGGTTCGACCGGGGAGAACCCGCAAGCTCGTCGATCGGCAGCGTGGTGCCCGACGCCAGCTCGGTGGACTGGCCCCCGGCGCGGACCGTGACGACGCCGAGCCCGGCGACCGTCATGGTGCCGGCGTCGAGGTCGAACAATGCCGCGGTGTGCTCGTCGACGCCGAGGACGAAGGCGCCCGCCGGGAGTTCGGCCTCGAGCAGGCGCAGCCGGCGCTCGCCGAGATAGCAGTAGCGGGTGTCGTGGTTGCCGCCCTCGGCGTTGTTGTAGTGCGGGATGACCGCGACCCGGAGCCCGGTGGCCGCCATCAGGTCGAGGCCGTCGAGCCAGTGCGGTGGCCGACCGACCTTGTAGATCTCGTAGACCGGGATCGCGACGAGCCCGAGCGTGACCGCGGCCGCCGACGCGAACGTCACCGCCCCGCCGTCGTGCAGCTTCTCGGCGAGCAGCTCGGGCACGCGCGAGCCGGACCACTGCTCGAGCGCGTAGCTCGGGCTCCCCGGCCCGGCGAACACGTACCGCGCGGCGCGCAGCCGGGTCAGCATCGTCTCGTACGTCACCTGGTCGTCGGCGGTCGACCGCCACGACGCGACCCCGATCTCGCGCTGCACGCTCTCGCGGAAGTACTCGACCGCCTTGGCCGAGATGTCGTCGGCGTTCTCCTGGAACCCGACGGGCGTGTCGAGCAGCACGGCCGGCACCGGCGCCGGCCCGAGGCGGTCGATGAGGGCGCGGTGCACCTTCGTCATCGTCGGGCTGGTCTCGCCCGATCCCATGATCGTCAGCAGACGCGGCGTCACGCCAGCGCGTCGACCAGTTGGTCCTGCAGGAACGCGAGGTAGTCGTACAGCGCGAACGACGCGCCGCGCGGGTCGTCGTCGGTGGTCGGCCGCTCGCTCCCGTCCTCGGTGACGTCGAGCCGCGTCCCGAGCAGCAGCCGCACCTGGTTGAGGGCGCGCAGCCAGGCGTTGGCCTGCTCGTCGTCGATCGACTCGGCGCCGGCGGTCTCCTCGAGGACGGCCAGCGCCGCCGCGTGGTGGTCGGACAGCTCGCTGCGGATCAGCGCCTTCCACTCGGCCTCGCGCTGCTCGTCCTTCGGGTACGCGACGGGGTAGAGGCGGTCGAGCGCGGGATCATCGCCGTCGGCCAGCACCGCCCGCATCTCGCCGACGACCGACCGCAGCAGCTCGCGCTCCTCGGGCGGCAGGTCGACCTTGATCGCGCCCTTGCGGGTGCGGCGCAGCCGCTTACTCATCGTGTTGCATCGTCGCCCACAGGCCGTGCTCGTGCAGGCGGAACACGTCGAGCTCGGCCTTCTCCCGGGGCCCGTTCGACACGACGGCCTTGCCCTTCTGGTGGACGTCGAGCATCAGCTTCTCGGCCTTCGACTTGCTGTACCCGAACAGCTTCTGGAACACGAACGTCACGTAGGACATGAGGTTGATCGGATCGTTCCAGACGATGACCACCCACGGGCGGTCGGCGGCTACGAACTCGTCGGATGTGGGCTCGCGGACCTCGGTGGGGGCGAGGCCGACGGTCGGCTCGAGGCAGCCCATGCCTCCATTCTCGCCGGTTCGGCGAGGACCCGGGACAAGGCGAGCCGCAGGCGCAACACCGCCACCCAGACGGCGGCGGCGCCGGCGATGTGGATGCCGACGAGCACCACCGGGACGCCATTGAAGTACTGGATGTAGCCGACGGCTGCCTGGGCGATCAGCACCACGAGCAGCGCGCGCACCCGGCGCATCGGCTCGGCCGGCGCGCCGGCCCGCCGGAGCAGCCAGACCATCGTCAGCGTCATCGCCAGGAAGAGCATCACCGCGGCGCCGTGGAACTGCGCGACCCGGTGCAGCGGGATGTCGAGGCGTCTCACGTGCTCGTCGCCGCCGTGCGGACCGGCCGCGGTGACGACCGTGCCGAGGAAGACGACCAGCGCGGCGGCCGCGACGAGCAGATCGCCCACCCGGCGGGTGTCCACGTCGACGACCGGGCGGACGGTGACCGGTGGGTCGGGCCGCCCGGCCCGCTCGTACAACACCACCGCGTCGGCCAGCAGCGCCATCGACAGCAGGAAGTGGCCCATCACCAGCGGCGGCGCCAGGTCGAACAGCACGGTGAGGCCGCCGAGGATGATCTGGCCGATCACGCCGCCGACCAGGCCGACCGACAGCCACACCAGGTCGCGCCGTCGCGGGCCGCGCCGCCGCAGCGAGCCCAGCACCGCCAGCGCGACCGCCACCGACACGAGCCCGGTGAAGGTGCGGTTGATCGACTCGATGGCCCGGTGGGCGCTGGTCGCCTGCACCAACGAGCCGCGACTGCAGGTCGGCCAGTCCGGGCAGCCGAGCCCCGATCCGGTGAGCCGGACGGCCCCGCCGGTGACGATGATGACCGCGACCGCGATCAACGCGAGGAGGGTGATCCGCCGGTAGGCGTCGGCAGAGAGGGCGAGCCGGCGCATCGCCGGAATCGTACGGCCAGCTCCTGCTTTGAGGCACACCACCCGCGGGGCATAACCTCCACCGCACATGGCCCGGTCCGCGATGACGCTGCCCCGCGCCGACACCCCGACTCGCAGCCGGGTCGCGGCGTTCGTCGCGCTCACCAAGCCGCGCATCATCGAGCTGCTGCTCGTGACGACGGTGCCGACGATGATCGTCGCCCGCCGCGGCTGGCCGGCGACCTGGCTGGTGGTCGCCACCGTCGTGGGTGGCACGCTGGCGGCCGGCGGCGCCAACGCCATCAACATGGTGATCGACCGCGACATCGACGCCGTCATGCACCGCACCCGCAACCGGCCGCTCGTCACCGGCGAGATCGAGCCCGGCGAGGCACTCATCTTCGCCATCGCGCTGGAGGCCATCGCCTTCGTCGAGCTGGCCGTCATGGCCAACCTGTTGAGCGCGGTGCTCGCAGTGTCGGCGACGCTGTTCTACGTCTTCGTGTACACGCTCTGGCTCAAGCGGCGTTCCGTCGAGAACATCGTGATCGGCGGCGCCGCCGGCGCGGTGCCCGTGCTGGTGGGCTGGTCCGCGGTGACCGGGCGACTGGACTGGGCGCCGGTGGTGCTGTTCGCCATCATCTTCTACTGGACGCCACCGCACTTCTGGGCACTCGCGGTGAAGTACCGCGACGACTACTCGGCCGCCGGCGTGCCGATGCTGCCGTCGGTGGCGAGCCTGGCGGTGACCGCCCGGCGCATCCTGCTGTACACCCTGCTGCTGTGGTCGGTGAGCCTGCTCTTCGTGCCGGTCGGGCACATGGGGATCGTCTACCTGGTCGCCGCGGTCGTGCTCGGCGGCGTGTTCACCGCGATGGCCGTGCACCTCGTCCGCGACACGACGACCGTGGTCGCGATGCGGCTGTTCAGTTGGTCGATCACGTACGTCGCGCTGCTCTTCGGGGCGATGGCCATCGACCAGCTGGTGAAGCTTTGAGCCGGGTGAAGTCGAAGCCGCCGACGGCCGCTGTATAGAGTCCGCAGCCGATGTCCACCTGGCTGACCGCCACCGACCACAAGACCATCGGCAAGCTGCACCTGCTGGTCGGTGCGCTGTTCCTGGTCGCGGCCGGGGTGATCGGGGCGATCCTGCGCACGCAGCTCATCAGCCCGGCCGCCTCGGTGATCAACGCCAACAAGTTCGGCCAGTTGCTCACGCTCCACGGGCTGTTCGGCGTCTTCCTCTTCGCCATGCCGGTGTGGGCCGGGCTCGCCTTCGCGATGGTGCCGCTGCAGCTGGGCGCGCCCCGCCTGGCATTCCCACGGCTCGCGGCCCAGTCGCTGTGGCTCTTCCTCGGCGGTGGCGCGCTCCTGATCGCGGCCGCGCTCACGCCCAACTCCGGCGTGCCGGTCTACGGCTGGGCCCTCGACCCCGCGGTTGCCCAGTTGCGGGGCGCCGACGGCCGGGCCGCCGACCTCGTGGTGGTCGGGCTGTTCCTGGTGTGCCTGGCGATCCTGCTGGCGGCGTTGAACCTGGTGGCGACGATCATCACCATGCGGGTGCCGGGGCTCACGCTGCGGCGGCTCCCCATCTTCAGCTGGTCGGTGCTGGTGTCCGGGCTGATGCTGGTCCTCGCGGTCCCGGTGCTCGTCGCCGCGCTGGCGATGCTGTTCGTCGACCGGCACTACGGCGGCCACGTCTTCGACGCGACGGCCGGCGGCTCGCCCGAGTCGTGGGAGCGGCTCTTCTGGTTCTTCGCCACGCCGACGATGTGGGCGCTGCTGCTGCCGGGCCTCGGCGCGGCGACGGAGATCGTCCCGGTGTTCGCCGGCCGGCCGCTGTTCCAACGGCAGGTGGCGGTCGGCGCCATTGCGGGCATCGGCGTGCTGGCGTTCTTCGGGTGGGGCAGCGAGCTCGTGCAGCCCGACACCGCGCACCGGGCCTTCTTCGGCGCCGCCGCGGTGATCGTGCTCGGGCCGGCCGCGGCGCTGCTGCTCACGTGGCTCGGCACGTTGAAGGAGGGCCGGCCGCGGCTGGCCTCCCCGATCGTCGCCAGCCTCGGGCTGCTGACGTTGGTGGGCGCCGGCCTCGCCGGGCGGCTCGTCACCGCGGTCGCGCCCACGGGCAAGGTCGGCGTCGGGTCGGAGTGGGCCCAGGGCGCCCGCCACGAGCTGTTCTTCGCCGGCGCGCTGGTGGGGCTGGTCGCGGCGCTGGCCTACTGGGCGCCCAAGCTCTGGGGCCGCCGGCTGTCCGAGCCGGGCGCGATCCTCGGCACGGTGGCGTTGGTCGGGGGCCTGCACCTCACCTTCCTCCCGATGTACGTGCTCGGCGCGCAAGGCATGAAGACCCACGCGACCACCTACGCCGGCCACTCCAGTTGGCGGGCCGCCAACCTGGTGTCGACGCTCGGCGGCTACCTCGCGATCATCGGGGTCCTGCTCGTCACGCTGACGATCGTGCACGGCATCCTCGCCGGTGAGCCGGCGCCCGACGATCCGTGGGAGGGGGCGACGTTGGAGTGGGCGACCACGTCCCCGCCGCCGCCGCACAACTTCGACACCATTCCCGTCGTGCGATCGGACCGCCCGGTGGCCGACCTGCGTCTCGCCACCGTGGCCGGAGAGGCCTGACGATGGCCGTCGCGACCCGCCCGCCCGCCGACGTCGCCCCGGGCGGCGCGCCGGCGCTGCCCGCGGCCGAAGGGCCGATCGAGCTGCCCGACGGCAAGGGCGCGACCGCGCTCGCCGGACTGCTGTTCCTCGTCGCCGACACCATGGTGCTCGGCGGGCTGCTGGCGGTGTTCTTCGCGGTGCGCGGCCAAGCCCCCGCCTTCCCCCCGCGCGACACCCATCCCGGCGTCTACGTCCCGGTCGTCATCTGCTTCACCGCGTTCCTCGCGGCCATGTCGGCGCAGTGGGCGGTGGTCTCGGCGCGTCGCGACGATCGGCGCAACGGTCTGGTGAGCTTGGCGATGACGCTCGGGTTCATGCTGGCCATCGCCAACATCCAGACGTACGCCTACCGCAAGCTCGGGTTCTCGGTCACCAAGCACGCGTACGCGTCGCTGTACTACCTGCTCACCGGGTTCCACCTGGCGAACGTCGTGATCGCGGCGGCGATGCTGGTGGTGGCGTTCGCCCGGGTGGCCGCCGGTCACGTCCATCCCGACGCCGACGGACCGGTGCGGGCCGCGGCCCGTTTCACGCAGTACGTGAACCTCGTCTACCTCGCGGTCTTCATCGCCATCTACGTGGTCGCCTGATGCTGCCCGAGTCCGCCAAGGTCAGCCTGCCGCTGTCGCTCCTGGGCCTGGCGGCCGCGTTCGTCTACGCCGTCCTCGGCGGCGACGACACCGGTCTCTGGCTCTTCGCCGCGCTCAGCACGGCCGCGGCCATCGCGACGGCGGTGCTGCTCCCGCCGCGCCCGGCGGACGCGGTCGTTGCCGCCGGTCCGGTACGCGTGCGCGAGGCAGTGGCCCCGAGGCCGGCGGGCCAGGGCGGGTGGCCGCTGCTGATCGGGCTGGGCGCGACGTTCTTCGCGGTGTCGTTCGTCTACGGCCACGGCTGGGGCGTCGCCGGTGTGCTGATCGCGGCGGCCGGCGGGATCGGATGGCTGGCGCAGGTCGCGGCCGACCTGCGGGGCGACACGGTGTACATCGCGCCGCTCTCGATCCCGGTGGTCGCGGCCGCCACCATCGGCTCGCTGATGTACTTCATCTCGCGCGTGCTGCTCGCGGTCTCGCCGCACACGTCCACCGCGGTCGCAATCGCGGTGGCCGCCGGCCTGTTGCTCGTCGCGGTGCTGCTCGCGGTCCGCATCGACAGCCTCGGGTCGGGCGCGGTCATCCTGGTGCTCGCGCTGGGCGCGGCCGCGGTGATCGTCGCCGGGATCGGTGGCCTGACCGCCGGCCAGCGCGCCGAGGAGCACGCCGCCGGCGCCTCCCCGGGCCCGAACGTGGCGGTCGTCGCGAGGAACACCCAGTTCGACACCAAGACGCTGGATCTGCCGGCCCAGCAGTCCGAGGTGCTGAGGTTCGACAACCGTGACCCCGTGTTCCACAACATCGCGATCTACCGCGACAAGAACTTCACCCGGGCCCTCTTCAACGGCACGCCGATCGAGAAGTCGTCGATCGAGTACAAGACACCGGAGCTGGCGGCCGGCACCTACTACTTCCACTGCGACTTCCACCCCGCCATGCAGGGCACGGTCGACGTCAAGTAGAGGGGCGGTGTCGGCAGTCCTCGCGACGGCGATGCTCGCGGCGTGCGGTCACGGCAGCGGCGTGCCGCTGGGGCGCCCGTCGGACCTCGGCCCGGCGCCGGCCATCGAGCTGCCCGCGGTGGCCGACGGCCAGCCGGCCGTGTCGCTCGCGGCCCGGCGGGGCACACCGGTGATCGTCAACTTCTGGTCGTCGTCGTGCGTGCCGTGCCGCACCGAGACACCGGCCCTCGAGGCGGCCCACCGGAAGACCGGCGGCCGGGTGGCGTTCGTCGGCGTCGACGAGGAGGACGTGAAGGCCGACGCGCAGGCCGCGCTGCGGGCGTGGGGCGCGACCTACCCCTCGGCCTACGACCGCGACGGCGTCCTCGCCGACGGCTACCGGCTCGTCGGGCTGCCCACGACGGTGCTGGTGGGCGCCGACGGCCGGATGCGCCTGCGCCACACCGGGCCGCTCGACGAGAAGGCCATCGCCGCCCTGGTGAAGCTGGCGGCGGCATGATTGGACGGGCTTCGCCTCAGCGGCAAATCTACGACCGGATGATCCACCGGAGGGTTCCTCGCATGGGTGTGTCGCGGCGTCGCGGCGCCGTCGCGCTGGCCGTCGGCATCGGCCTGCTGATGACCGCGTGCGCCAAGCACGCGCCCCAGGACACGCTCAAGCCCAACGGGCCGGCCGCCCGCACGATCGACCACCTCTACGTTCCGGTGTTCTGGATCGCGGCCGTGATCTTCGTCCTGGTCCAGGGCCTGCTGCTCGTCTTCCTGTTCAAGTACCGCGACCGCGGCGAACGCGACGAGCGGCCGGAGCCGGTGCAGCTGCACGGCAACACCAAGCTCGAGTTCGGCTGGACGGTCGTGCCGGCGGTGCTGCTGGCGCTCGTCGCGGCGGCGACGCTGCCGACGATCTTCAAGCTGGCCAAGAAGCCGACGAACCCGATCAACGTCACGGTTGTCGGCCACCAGTTCTGGTGGGAGTACCGCTACACCGATCCCGACATCGGCGTGGTGACGGCCAACGAGCTGCACATGCCGGTCGGCCGGGACGTGTACATCACCGAGGACGGCACGCTCCGCAAGCCCGACGGCACGCTCGACGCCGACGTCATCCACTCGTTCTGGGTGCCGCGTCTCAACGGCAAGACCGACATGATCCCCGGCCGCGTCAACCACATGAAGCTCAAGGCGGACACGCCCGGGGTGTACTTGGGCCAGTGCACCGAGTTCTGCGGCCTGTCGCACGCCAACATGCGGTTGAAGGCGATCGCCGAGACGCCGGCCGAGTTCGACGCGTGGGTGCAGACGATGAAGAAGCCGGCGGCCACGCCCGTCGACGGCGACCCGGCGTTCGCCGGCTACCAGCTGTTCACCAGCCGGGGCTGCGCCGGCTGCCACACCGTCGACGGGTACACGGAGGGGCTGGTCGGCCCCAACCTCACGCACGTCTACAGCCGTACGTCGTTCGCCGGCGCGCTGTTCGACATGTCGCCGGCCAATCTGAGCAAGTGGCTGCGCAACCCACCGGGGGAGAAGCCGGGTTCGCGCATGCCGAACCTCAACCTCACGCCCGACGAGATCAGCAAGCTCGTCGCGTACCTCGAGACGCTCAAGTAAGGCGGAGATCTTGGCCAGCGTGACCGAACCGATCGCCTACGGGCAGACGCCGCCACTGACGGCGCGCCGCAGCCTCCTGCGCCGGCCGACGTCGACTGCCGGCCTGTGGGGCTGGATCACGACCGTCGACCACAAGCGCATCGGCATCATGTACGGCGTCAGCGCGTTCGTGTTCTTCCTGCTGGGCGGGATCGAGGCACTGCTCCTGCGCCTGCAGCTCGGTGGTCCGAACCAGCACGTGCTGTCGGCCAGCGCGTACAACCAGGTGTTCACGATGCACGGCACCACGATGATCTTCCTGGTCATCATGCCGATGGCCGCCGCCTTCGCGAACTACCTCGTGCCGATCATGATCGGGGCGCGCGACGTCGCCTTCCCGCGCCTCAACGCGTTCGGGTTCTGGACGTTCCTCGCCGGTGGGCTGTTCATGTACTCGAGCTTCCTGCTCGGCGGCGCGCCCAACGGCGGGTGGTTCGGCTACGTGCCCCAGACGCTGAAGGCCTACAGCCCGGGCCACAACATCGACTTCTGGGTGTTCGGCCTGCAGATCCTGGGCATCGCGTCGCTCACCGGCGCGATCAACCTGATCGTGACGATCATCAACATGCGCGCCCCCGGCATGAGCTTCATGCGCATGCCGATCTTCGTGTGGATGTCGCTCGTCGCGCAGTTCCTGCTGTTGTTCGCCCTGCCGGTCATCACGGTGGCGCTGTTCCTGCTGATGTTCGACCGGCAGTTCGGCGGGCACTTCTTCGACGCCCAGGCCGGCGCCGACCCGCTCCTCTGGCAGCACCTGTTCTGGATCTTCGGCCATCCGGAGGTCTACATCCTCATCCTCCCGGCGATGGGCATCGTCTCCGAGGTGCTGCCGGTGTACGCCCGCAAGCCGCTGTTCGGCTACGCCGTCAAGGTGTTCTCGGGCATCGCCATCGGCTTCATGGGTTGGGGCGTGTGGGCGCACCACATGTTCGCCACCGGACTCGGGCCGGTGGCCATCTCGGCGTTCGGCCTGTCGACGATGTTCATCGCGGTGCCCACCGGCGTGAAGATCTTCAACTGGCTCGGCACCCTGTGGGGCGGCAAGTTGCGCATCACGACGCCGTTCCTGTTCGCCGTCGGCTTCGTCGCCATGTTCACCATCGGCGGGCTGTCGGGCGTCACCCACGCGGTCGTGCCGGCCGACACCCAGCAGACGGACACCTACTACATCGTCGCCCACTTCCACTACGTCATGTTCGGCGGCTCGATCTTCGGCCTGTTCGCCGGCGTGTACTACTGGGCGCCCAAGGTCACCGGCAAGATGCTGAGCGACTTCCTCGGCAAGATCCACTTCTGGCTCATGCTCGTCGGGTTCAACCTGACGTTCGGCCCGATGCACATCCTCGGCCTCCAGGGCCAGCCCCGTCGCATCTACACGTACCCGGCCGGGCGCGGCTGGGAGTTCTGGAACCTGGTCTCGACGATCGGTGCCTTCACCATCGCGGCGTCGATCGTGGTGTTCATCGTGAACGTCATCCGGACCAAGATCAGCGACCAGCCCAACGTCGGCGCCGACCCGTGGGATGCCCGGACGCTCGAGTGGACCATCCCCTCGCCACCGCCCGAGTACAACTTCGCCGAGGAGCCGCTGGTGACGGCGCGCGACGAGCTGTGGCACCGCAAGTACGACGAGGACGGAGACGGCCGCGCCATCCGGCGCGAGCTGGACTACCCGGTGGTGATGGACGAGGTGCCCGACGAAGTGCACGTGCACATGCCGTCGCCGTCGTACTGGCCGCTGGTGGCGTCGTTCACGTTGCCGGCGGTCGCGTACGGGATGATCTACCGGGCCTGGCCGGTGGCGATCGCCGCCGGCGTCGTCGAGATCACCGCGCTGTACTCGTGGGCGCTCGAGCCGTCGACCGCGCCCCCGGATCCCGACGAGGGGACCGAGGACCACGGGCCCGAGTTGGACAGTGGCGAACCGGCGGCGGCCGAGCTCGAAACGGCGGACGCGGACTGATGGCGGCCACCGTGCACGATCCGGTCGAGGCCGACGACGACGTCCTGCACCACAGCGCCACCGGCCTCAGCAACGAGAAGATCGCCATGTGGGCCTTCCTGGCGTCGGACTGCCTGCTGTTCGGCGCGCTGATCTCGACGTACATCCTGTACCGGGGCCGCAGCGTCGTCGGTCCGTACCCGCACGGCGTGTACGACATCCCGTACACGTCGGTCAGCTCGTTCGTGCTGCTCATGAGCTCGCTCACGATGGTGCTGGCGCTCTCAGCCATCCAGCGCAACGACCAGCGGCGGCTGCGCATCTGGCTGCTCACCACCGCGCTCTTGGGCACGGTGTTCATCGGCGGCCAGGTCTACGAGTTCACATCGTTCGTGCGGATGGGGCTCAAGATCCACACCAACCTGTTCGGGTCGAGCTTCTTCGTGCTCACCGGGTTCCATGGCACCCACGTCTTCATCGGCGTGCTGATGCTCATGTCGTTGTTCAGCCTCTCGCTGAAGGGCAAGCTGCCCCAGGAGAAGGCCCAGACGGTCGAGCTCGTCGGCCTCTACTGGCACTTCGTCGACGTCATCTGGATCCTGATCTTCACCCTCGTCTACCTGATCCCGTCCTGAGGCCCATGACCGACACCGCAACGAGCCATGAGGTCGAGCCCCACACCCACGACGAGCGCGCCCATCCGAGCGACGCCCAGTACGTCGCCGTCGCGTTGGTGTTGGGGGCGATCACCGCCGTCGAGGTCGGGGTGTACTACATCACCGCGATACCGAAGCATCTCCTCACGACGATGCTGATCGTGATGTCGGCGGTGAAGTTCAGCGCCGTCGTGCTCTGGTTCATGCACCTGCGGTTCGACAGCCGCCTGTTCCGCCGGCTGTTCGTCACCGGTCTCGTGCTGGCATTCGCGGTGTTCCTGATCTTCCTGTCGAGCCTGCACTTCTACTCGCCCTCGCGGCACTGAGGAGCCGGGCGATGGTGGGCACGGTCGAAGTCGCCACCAACCACTTCCCGGGGTTCCACGTCCATCCCGACGTGATCGCCTTGGTCGTCGTGCTCCAGGGTTGGTACGTCCTCGCGTTGCGGCGCGAGCGGGCTCGTCGGCGGGCGGCGGGCGACCCCGGGCCGGTGGCCACGCCGGGCCAGATCCGGGCCTGGTCGGCGGGGGTGTTCCTGGTGTTCGTGGCGGCGGGGTGGCCGCTCCACGACCTGGCCGAGGGCTACTTCTACAGCGCCCACATGGTGCAGCACATGTTGCTCACGCTCGCGGTGGCGCCGTTGCTGTTGATGGGCACGCCGACTTGGCTGGCTCGGCGCGCCGTGCCCGGCGACCGGGCGCGGGCGGTGCTCCGGCAGGTGTGCCGGCCGGGCGTCGGCGTCATCCAGTTCAACGCCATCCTCGTGCTGTCGCACTGGCCGACCGTCGTCGACCTGACGCTGCGCCACCACTTGCTCCATCTGGTCGCCCACGCGGTGTTGCTGCTGTCGGCGATGGCGATGTGGATGGTGGTCGTCAGCCCGTTGCCCGAGGTGCCGCGCGCCAAGCCGCCGACGCAGATGCTGTACCTGTTCCTCATGACGATCGTGCCGACGGTGCCGGCGTCGTTCCTCACGTTCAACTCCAAGCCGCTCTACCACTTCTACGAGCACGTGCCCCGGTTGTGGGGGTGGGCCGCGCTGTCGGACCAGCAGGTTGCCGGGCTGCTCATGAAGATCGTCGGCGGCTTCGACCTCTGGGTGGTGATCGCCGTCGTCTTCTTCCGGTGGCACCAACGCGAGGAGCGCCTCGAGCGCGACGCCGCCAAGGGTGACGTGCTGCTGTGGGAGGACGTCGAACCCTTCGTCACCGAACCACAGGTGCGGCGACGAGTGTGAGCTTCAGGCCGGTCCTGTGCGCTTTCGCGTTGATTGCGCTCGTCGGCTGTTCGTCGGGCTCGACGGCGCGTGCGATCGTCGGGCGGTCTGCTCCGATGATCTCGGGCATGGCACTGGACGGGCGGGACGTTGCGTTGGCCGATGATCGCGGGCACCCGGTGCTGGTCAACTTCTGGGCGTCGTGGTGCATCCCGTGCCGTGACGAGTTCCCGGTGCTGCGGCAGGCATTGGTCGACCATCCGGGCCTGCGGGTGTTCGGGGTCGCGTTCCAGGACGCCGCGGGACCGGCGCGCCAGTTCGCCGATCACGCCGGCGCCACCTGGCCGTCGATCGTCGACCGCAAGGACCATCAGGCCGGCATCTGGTCGGTGCGCGCCCCGCCGGTGACGGTGCTCGTCGGGCCGGACGGCGCGGTCCGGGCCCGCCATGTCGGCCAACTGAGCCGCACCGAGATCGAGCGCATGTTGTCGGGCCTGCCGGCATGACCGAGGAGCTGCGCGAGTGGGTCGCGTCCCGGTCCTGGTATCACACCATGGAGATCGCGCCCGGGGTCCTGACGCCGGGATGGTTCGACCTGCGCTCGTTCGCCGGCGAGATCCCATGGGGCGACCTGACGGGCATGCGCTGCCTCGACGTCGGGACCTTCGACGGGTTCTGGGCGTTCGAGATGGAACGTCGCGGCGGAGCCGTCGTCGCGGTCGATGAGCTGGACCCGGACAAGTGGGACTGGCCGGCCGGGAGCCGGGCGGAGGCGGTCGCCGCCATCGCCGATCGGCACCGCCGCGGGGAGTCGTTCCCCCGGCTGAAGGAGCTGCTCGGCTCCGGCGTCGAGCGCCACCATTGCAACGTCTACGACTTGGACGCCGACCGGCTGGGCGGGCCCTTCGACGTGATCTACGTCGGCAGCATCCTCCTGCACCTGCGCGACCCCGTCCGGGCGCTCGAGCGGGTCCGGGCGGTGGCGAAGCCGAGCGCGCGGGTGTTCGTCGTCGACGCCATCGACATCGAGCTCACGCTGGCGTTCCCGTCGCGCCCCATGGCCGGGCTCGACGGCCTCGGCCGGCCGTGGTGGTGGAAGCCCAACCTGGCCGGGCTGGCCCGCATGGTGACGTCGGCCGGGTTCACCGTCGACCGCCCGCCCCGCCGGGTGTTCCTCCAGCCGGGCGCCGGCCAGCCGACGCCGTGGCCGCGGCCCGGTCATGCGCTCCGCCGCGACGGCCGCGAGATGGCGGTCTTCCGGCTGAAGGGCGACCCCCACGGCCTGGTCGTGGCCCGCCCCTGATCGACAGGTCGGCTGTAGCTTCGGAGCGGTGGGTGTCGAACGCCTGAGGGAGCGCTTGGCCGACGCGCTCCGGCTGGTGCGAGCGGGCGGCAGCGCCACGCGCGTCAAGCGCAACGCCGAGATGGACTTTTGGCGGTCGGTCCAGGCCCGCGAAGGCGAACTCGGCAACAGCCACTACGAGTTCTTCTACACGACCGCTTTCGACCTCGACCGATCCTTCTACGCGGGCAAGCGGGTCCTCGACATCGGTTGCGGCCCGAGGGGCAGCCTCGAATGGGCCCACAAGTAGAGACGAACGACAGCCAGAGGTGCGCCCGTGCACATTCGTCATGCCCTGAGCACGGCCGTTGTGGTGTTGTGCTGGACGACGGCGTGCGGCGGCAGCCATCACACCGCTCGTGCTGTGCCGTCGACCGCCGCGGCGACCACGCCGGCCGCCCCGACGACCACCACCACAGTTGCGGTCCAACTGCAGTGGTCCGCCCCGCAGAAGATCGACCCGGACCAGGGCTACGCCGACGTTTCGTGTGCCTCGCCGAGCTTCTGCGCGGCGGTGGTCGCAAGCAAGACCGCCGGGCGTGCGGTCGTCTGGAATGGCACCTCCTGGTCGGCCCCGAAGCTGCTCGCCCAACAGAACCTCAACCACGTGTCGTGCACCTCGGCCACCTTCTGCTTGGCCGGTGGTCCTAATGGTGCCGGGTACCTGTGGAACGGCAATTCGTGGGCCACGGGCGCGCAGATCCGGTGGCCGAACCCCAACGACGGCATCACCAACGTGGCCTGCACATCGCCGACCTTCTGCGCCGCTCCCGACGAGGACAATGACGTACGCATCTGGAACGGCAGTTCCTGGTCCATCGAACACAAGGTCGGGAGCGACTCGATCTCCTGCCCCTCGCCCACGTTCTGCATGGTGGTCGACGAAGGGGGCAATGCAGCCGTGTGGAACGGCACCTTATTCTCCCCGCCCGCCAACATCGACGGTACCGAACACTTCGCCGCGGTCTCGTGCCCGTCAGCCAGCTTCTGCTTGGCGATCGACCAGAGCGGCAATTGGCTCGCCTGGAACGGCACGACGTGGTCCTCAGCCCAGAAGATGCAGCCCGCCAGCCACTGCTTCTCGAACTGCGGGCCGAGCGTCATCAACTGGGTGTCGTGTCCGACCTCGACCGACTGTGTCGCGGTGGGATCCGACGGCAGCGAGGCCGACTGGAACGGCACGGTGTGGTCCTCGCCGCGGTCGATCGATCCGAGCCTGGCCAGTAGCAGAGGCGGGTCTCTCGGCATCGACGCGGTGTCCTGCCCGACGACGACCTTCTGTGTCGCCGTGTTCGCGGACGGCAACGCGGTGATCGGCCGGCGTGCCGGATGACCCGTCGTGCCTTCGCCGCGGTCACCTGGCTACGAATGACAGCCTGCGGTGGCACCAGCCAATGCGCAACAGCGGCCCGGTCAGCAGTCCGCCTAGCGCACCGGGGCACTTCTCGGATGGCTGCTGCCCGCTGGGGAACTCTCAGTTCGACTCCACCTGGACGTCGATCCCGGATGTCGATCTTCCGAACCCCTGTACGAACCGTCCGATGCACTCAAGTGGCTCGGAGAACTGGCGCTCGTCCCGCGCAGGCTCGTCGGTGCGTAGCGAACGGGTACGCCGAAGGTTCAGATCCAACACACAACCCGCTTCTCCCAAATATCACCTGACGCGTCAGGTTCAACAGCTCGTCTCGTGGCGGGATCGGCCGCAGATCGGCCCCACGGTCTTCTCCGACGGAATGACTATGGACGCCGTCGTTGATCGAGGCATTTCAAGCCGCATTGGGTTGTTCTGGAGCTTCAGACCTTGACGCCGCGCGCGGGGCAGTCCATCGTCGATGCCAGAGGGCAACCTACGGTTGCGGCGGCGCTCCGGCCCCTGGTGCGTCATTTGAGGGGGCGAGCGGTCATGAGCGACAGCACGAGGTCAATTTGGCGTAGGTGCCGCGACGATCGTGTGCGAACGGCGATCCGCCGAACAAAGCTGCACCGCAGGCATCGCGCTTTAGCCCTTCGGAGTTTCGTCCTCACGCTGGCGGTCGTCGCTGGACTTTGCGTTGTAGGTGCGGGGTCCGCGTCGGCCAGCACCATCATTCAGCCGGTGCCGGGGACGGATAACCTCGTGGGCGTCGCCTGTCCCAGCGTCGCCACCTGCTATGCGGTAGGACGGAACTCTTCGGGCCAGGGCGTGGTTGTACCGATTACCAACGGAATCGCGGGCAGCGCCCTGGTCGTGTCAGGGACGACTGGCCTCTCCGGCATCACATGTCCGAACGTCACCACGTGCTACGCCGTCGGTGGTCAGCCCGGGGATTCCCATCTAAACAACACTGGCGTGGTCGTGCCCATCACGGGGGGCGTCGCGGGCAGCCCCCAGGTGGCGTCGGGCACCTTGGATCTGTTTGGCATCGCCTGTTCAAGCGCCACCAGCTGCGAAGCCGTGGGCTTCAAGTATGTGGGCGCGCCCTTCTTCAATGAGGGCGTGGTCGTGCCCATCACCAACGGCAGTCCGGGAACCGCGCAGGCGATACCTGGGACCTATGAGGTCCTCGATGTTGCATGTTCAAGCGCCACGGCCTGTGATGCCACCGGATTGAACTCCTCGACCGACGAGGGCGTGGTAGTGCCCATCACCGGCGGCACCGCGGGCAGCGCCCAGCCAGTCACAGGAACCTTCGTCCTCGAAGGCATCGCATGTACCAGCGCCACCACGTGCACGGCGGTCGGTCCGAACTCCTCGTTCACCGCAGGCGTGTTGGTGCCCATCACCGGAGGCACTCCCGGCAGCCCCCAAGCGGTGTCCGGGACAAACTTCCTCGGTGGCTTCACCTGTACCAGCGCCACAAGCTGTGTGGCGGTGGGAGAGAACCCGTCTTTTGAGGGCGCGGTGGTGCCGATCACAAATGGAGTTGCGGGGACCGTCCAAGCGGTGCCGGGGACTGGCGCCATCGATGCCGTGGCCTGTATGAGCGCCACCATCTGCGAGGCGGTGGGTTACAACTCTTCGTTCAGTGAGGGTGTCGTGGTTTCACTGGGCGCCAACCTGAACGGAGCGAACCTCACCGGCGCCAACCTGACTGGCGCCAACCTCACCGGCGCCAACCTGAACGGAGCGAACCTCGTCGTCGCCAACCTGACTGGCGCCAACCTCACCGGCGCCAACCTGAACGGAGCGAACCTCCTCGGCGCCAACCTGACTGGCGCCAACCTCATCGGCGCCAACCTGAACGGCGCGACCCTCAGCATCGCCAACCTCACCAGCGCCAACCTCAGCGGCGCCAACCTCAGCGGCGCGAACCTCCTCGGCGCCAACCTGACTGGCGCCAACCTCATCGGCGCCAACCTGAGCAAGGCGGACCTCATCGGCGCCAACCTCACCGGTGCCACCACCACAGGCGCGAAATTCACCGGCGCTGTGTGGTTCAACACGACCTGTCCGAACGGCGTCAATAGCAACAGCTACTCACCTGATACCTGTGTCGGTCACGGCATCTGACCCTTCGATCCGATGGCTCGCGATGGCCCCCGGTTCCAGCCGCATCCTTCGCGTTCGGCGCCAACTCGCGGATTGCCCTCCCTGGCCGATCGCCACACCGAACTGGCGATCTGTCCTCGCGTCGGCGAGGTGCGACACGCATAATCGCGGCACATGCACCCGCATGATCACGGACCTCAAATCCGGCAGACGCACAAACGACTGCGCGCTAATGCCGGGACAGTCCCGGCATTAGCGCGTACTCGTTCGCGCGCTTCGTGCGAGCCGCGGGCGGTGATCATGCGGCGGGTGTTGCCCCGATTGTGCGTGCGTCGCTTTGGCGCCGTTCAGGGACCGATCGTCGACTCGGTCGGGTAGGCGAGATGGTCGGAGCAGACGCGAAGGCGGACACCGCTCGCGAGAGTTGCTGCGCCCCGAAAAGGTAAAAGGGGTCGGCGCGTGTCCGATGGCATCGGCGGGGTCGTGGGAGGTCGGGGAGGGGTTGGTGGTGTTTGACGTCGTTTGCTCAACCGTCCTACGGCGTCGAGCTCACGGCGGAGCAGGCCGATGCGCGCCACGTTCTGGTCGCTGATCGTTCACTGTTGGAGTCCGGCAGTCAGCAGCGTTTGGGCGGCCCAGCTGGCGACGGCGATGGCTTCGTCAGGGTCAAGTCGGCAGACGTCGCGGAGGACGGTGAACGCCTCGCCGCCCATGACGAGGCAGAGCGCCGCTTCCAGTCGTCGCCGATCGGCATTCGAGACGGTGTTGCGGAGCGGCTCGAGGGCGGTCGAGATCCACTGGTGGCGACGTCCTTGCCGGAGTTGGTTGTCGTGGCCTTCGCCGGCGCGCTCGGCGGCGAGCCACGTGTCGAGGTAGTGGCGTTGGGCGGTGCGGAACAGCGTCTCGTTGGCGGCGATGTAGCGGTTGAACTGATCGACGAGCTCGAGCACGCGGTCCTGTGGGGTGGTCCCATCGAGCGGTCGCGCCAGCAGGTCGTCGATCTCATCGACGCTGACGGTGACCGATAACTCCAGCAGCAAGGACTCCTGGTTCGGGAAGTACCGGTAGACGGTGGTGCGCGTCACCAGCGCCTCCTCGGCGACCTGTGTCACCGTCGGGGTCTCGCCTCGATCGAGGATCGCTCGGGCCGCCGCGATGATCGCGGTACGGGTCCGGCGCTTTTGGTTCACCCGCCCCGCGGATTCGAAGGAAGGGTCTTGACTTTGCACGGCCACAGCGTCATGTTACACGAGTAACGTAAACGAACAAGCGTCCTACGAACGTGGGGCGGGAGCGATCGGAGCACCCATGCCCCATTCATTCGTCGTCTCACCCGACCAGCTGGCTGCGCCGCTCAAGATGGTCGGTGAGAGGTCACGGTCCTCGCGTCCGCCGAGCAGACCGGCAGCTACGAGATCTTCCGCCAGACCGGGCCCGAGGGCGCCGGCCCCCCGCCCCACAGTCATCCCTGGGACGAGGCCTTCTACGTGATCGACGGCCACGTCGTGTTCGGCGTCGACGACCAGCAGGACCTGGTCGCCGAGGCCGGCACGCTCGTGCACATTGCCGGCGGCTCGACGCACTGGTTCCGGTTCGGCCCCGGCGGCGGCGGGATGCTCTCGATGACGTCGCGGGCCGGCGCAGCCGCGTTCTTCACCCAGGTCGATCGCGAGGTCTCGCCGATCAACCCGGATCTCGGCGCGCTCGTCGGCATTGCCATCGCCCATGGGCTCGACGTGCCGATCCCGGCCGCCTGAGCACGCCACCAACCCGCATCGAACCGAGGAGCAACCATGCCCGAGATCGCCATGATCAACCACGTCGGGGTCACCGTGACCGACATCGAACGCAGCACACCCTGGTACAGCGAGGTGTTGGGGTTCACCAAGCTGATGGAGGCAACGCACCCCGACAGCAGCGGGTACGTCGTCGTCCTCGGCAAGCCCGACTGGTCGATGTGCATCGGGCTGCACACCCACCCCACCAACCAGGACGAACCGTTCTCCGAAACCCGCACCGGGCTCGACCACATCAGCTTCCTCGTGCCCAGCCGTGCCGAGCTCGACATCTGGGAGACGCGGCTCACCGACCTCGGTGTCGAGCACTCCCCGGTCGACGATCAGGGCGGCTACTCCGTCGTCGTGTTCCGAGACCCCGACAACATCCAGCTCGAGCTCATCTCCATGGGCTGAGAACAGCCACGGGAGAGTGAGACACCGCGACGTCACGGATCGCCGGGTAGCCAGCGCGGTTGCGGTGGTCCTGACGCGTCAGCGCTTGTTGCTGTGAGCACGCGACGAGGCGACCGCACGCACATAACGACAAGCGGCCAACACGTGCTCGCGTTCAGTCCTGCAGCGCAGACGTGCTGATATTCGGTGGGGCGCGCTGCCTTCCACGGGCGATGCTCTGCGGGATGAGGATAAGGAGCGTCCAGCGTTCCGAGGTCGCACGCCTCAGAGAGATACGCCTCCGCGCCCTACTCGATGCTCCCTCGGCATTCGGCAGCACCTACGACGAGGAGTCGGAACGAGCGCTGGAAGCGTGGCTCTCCTGGGTGGAGCCTGGCGTCACGGTCATCGTCGAAGACGACGCGGGATGGCACGGCTTGGCGGCGGCGAGACTGGACGCCGATGAGCAGGCGCTAGTTCACGTGTTCTCGATGTGGGTCGAATCCGAGCTGAGAGGGCAACGGCTCGGCGAACGCCTCCTTGGGGCACTCCTCGAGTGGGCCTGGCAATCCGGGGCCACCAAGGTGCGACTCGGCGTCGTGGACGGGAACGACGCGGCCATGACCCTCTACCGCCGAATGGGCTTCAGTCCAACCGGCAACCGAGAGCGATTGCGGTCGTACCCGAGCCAAGAGTGCGTCTTCATGGAGGTATCCCGGGGTGCAGACCTTGACCATCCTTAAGGTGCCGCTCTGGATCGGAGGCGGCAATACAGTGCGCCCGTGTCTGAACGCCCTGAGGTACTTGCCCGTGTCCGGCTCGGGCCGCAGCACGTTGCCACGGGGGACACTCGCCACGTAATCGGCGGGCCCTGGGTCGCCCTATCAAGAGTCCGCCGCTCGCGCCGGTGCGGGGCCTGTTCAGCCAGACTCCCGCACCCAACTCTCGGACCCGCTCGACTCCGGGGCCATGGTGGTTGAGTCCTCGTCGCGGGCCGTCTCTAGGGCGAGCAACGGAACAAGAATCGTCTTTCGGCCCGTCCAAACGGCGGACCGCGAACTCCCGGGATGCCTCTAGGAATCCGCCTGTTGGTGATGCCGCGGTGCGCTACTTCGGCGTCCGCCGCCAGGGACTCGAAGAATCGCTAGGCGGACTGACCGCGCTCTCCGGCGAGATGGCGCAGCGCCCAGATGTCGGCGGCGATCAACGGCAGGGGAAGGCTGGCCGCGGTCGCGGCGCCGGCACCACCGAGCCGTTGGGCCATGGCCGCCGCGGCCACGACGTCCGCAACTTCGTTCGCCAGCCAGAGCCGAACCCACCGGCGCGTCTCCTCAGGTCCGTCGGCGTCCAAAGTGGAGAGGAGACAGCCGAGGCCGAACAACGCGTCCCGGATGCCGACCGTGCGTGCGAACAGGATGAAGGATCCGCTCGGCGTTTCATCGCGCAACGACGCTCGTAGAAGCGGTCCCGCGCCGAGGGCCAGGGCGGTCCCGATACCGATTCGGGCGATCGCCGCGACGCGAACGAGGCGCAAGGGGTTCATGCGCCATCGACCACAACCCTGCGCGTGACGTCGGGTGTCTCGCGGGAAGGACTCCATCGAGTAGTCAGTTCTCGTCATTGCTGAATTGGTCCTTGTTCCGATGTGGTGCGTATCGGACACTTTGCGTGCGTGGCACCAAAGCTGCCCATCGGAGGATCCAACCCATGAGAGCAATGTCCGCCCGAGCGGCGGCGACCGCTGTCGCGGCGACCATGGTGCTGGCGACCGCCGCGGTCATACCCGCTGGCGCCGCGGCGTCGGGACTGCCCATCGCCAGCGGCCACGCAGCCGGCCCGGCGATGGGGCTGGCCACCGCTCGTGACGCCAGTGCCAATGCCAATGCCAGCGCCAGGCGCGGGCGGGACCCGAACATGACCTACCACAACGGCAAGATCATGACGACGGCCGTCGTCAAGTCCATCTTCTGGGGTACTTCGTGGGGCACCTACGGTGGCGACAAGATGACCGGGCTGGACGGCTTTTACGCTGGCCACAGCAACTCCAATTACTCCCGGACCGTCGACGAATACACCGGATTGAACCTCCATGTCGGCGGCGCGACGACGAGCAACGGCCACGTCGTTGACGCCTCGACCGCATCGAGCGGAGGTAGTACCTCGGTGATCCTGGCCGAGGTGGTCAAAGAGATCAACGCCGGCGCCGTCACCCTCGACACCGCCGGGAATGGGTACTACCCGGTGTACACCGACGTCCCGCGAGGGAACGCCGGCTATTGCGCCTGGCACTCCTATGGGACCGTCACCTCCGCGGGGGTCAGCACAGTGGTCCAGTTCGCCTTCTTCTTCAAGCTGGACGGCGACCCGGGCTGTGATCCGCAGGACACCTCCGGGCTCCACAGTCAGGGCCTGGCCGCGTTGGCCAACGTCTCAGCCCACGAGTTGAGCGAAGCCCGCAGCGATCCGGCCAGTCCGAGTGCCTGGTACGACGCGTCTGGAGCCGAGAACGGGGACAAGTGCGCCTGGACGTTCAACGTTCCTTTGGTGACGTTCTCCAACTCCTCCCGATGGAAGGTCCAGGGCGAGTGGAGCAACGCCGCCTATACCGCGGGCACCGGCTACCCGAATCGCTCCGGCCAGAACGGGTGCCTGGACGGCCACTGATCGGCCGGCAGTCCCAGGTCGAGGTGGGTGGGTCATTCCCAGCGGAACGTGAACGCCGCGGCGAGCGGGGCGGCGACGGCCCACACCGCCAGCACGATCCAGTAGCCCGATCCGCCGACGTGCGCCCCGCCGAGGGCGGCGTGCAACGCGTCGGACAGCGCGCCCGCGGGCAGCGCCCGCGACAGCGCCTGCAGACCGCCCGGCAGCTTGGCGATGGGGACGACCATGCCGCCGAGCAGGAGGAGCACGAGATAGAGGCCGTTGGCTGCGGCCAGCACGACCTCGCCCCGCAGCGTCCCGGCCATCAAGAGCCCGAGCCCGGCGAAGGCGACGGTCGCCAACGCGATCGCGCCCAGGGCGGCAGCCGCCGACCATCCGTGGGTCGCGTGCCAGCCGAGGAGGCGCGCCTCGACGACGAGCACCACGACTTGGAGCACCTCGACGGCGAGGATCCCGATCGTCTTGGCGGCGAGCAGCCGCGGGCGGCCGAGTGGCGTCGAACCCAGGCGCTTCAGCACGCCGTACTGACGCTCGAACCCGGTGCCGATCCCGAGCCCGACCATCGCGGTCGACATCACCGCCAGCGCGAGGATGCCGGGCGCGAGGAAGTCGACGGCGTCGCGGGCGTCGCCCTTCGGCAGGACGTCCACCGACGCGAAGAACGCGAGCAGCAGCACCGGGATGCCGAGGGCGAGGAGCACGGACTCGCCGCGACGCAACGTCAGCGTGAGCTCGACGCGCGTCTGCGCCAGCAACGCCCTCACGACGGGCCACCGTCCGACGTCAGCCGGAGGAACACGTCCTCGAGCGTCTGGCGGCCGGCCCGGAGGTCGGCGAGCGGCAGGTCGTGCTCGGCGAGCCACGCGGTCAACGCCGCGACCAGGGCCGGCCGCGGCGGCGCGCCGACGCGGTACTCGCCCGGCGTCACCTCGACCACGCCGGCGCCGAGGACGGCGGCGAGCGTGATCACGTCGATGCCGGGCGGGCCGCCGAAGAGCAGCTCGCCGGCGTCGCCACCGCTGGCCATCAGCTCGGCCGGCGTCCCCTCGGCCACCACCCGGCCGCGGTCGATGATCACGATGCGGTCGGCCAGTCGCTCCGCCTCTTCGAGCTCGTGGGTCGTGAGCACCACGCACACGCCGTCGTCGCGCAGCTCGCGCACGATCGAGCGGATCACCTGCCGCCCAGCCACGTCGACCCCCGCGGTCGGCTCGTCCAGGAACGCGACCTGCGGCCGCCCGACGAGCGCGAGGGCCAGGGACAGCCGCTGCTGCTCGCCGCCCGAGAGCCGGCGCCACGTCGACGACGCCCGGGCGCGCAACCCGACGCGGTCCAGCAGTGCATCGGGGTCGGCGGGGTCGTCGAAGAACGCCGCGAAGAGGGTGATCGCTTCGCGGACGCGGATGCCCGGGTACACGCCGCCCGACTGGAGCATCACGCCGATCCGGCGCGTGATCGCGGCGTGGTCGCGCTGCGGGTCGAGGCCCAGCACCCGCGTCCGGCCGTCGGCCGGCCGGCGGTAGCCCTCGAGCGTCTCGACCGTCGACGTCTTGCCGGCGCCGTTCGGGCCGAGCAGCGCGAGCACCTGTCCCGCCTCGGCGGAGAAGGTCACGCGGTCGACGGCGACGCGGTCGCCGTAGCGGACGACGAGCTCCGAAACGTCGACGGCCGCCATCGGTCGGCAAGCTACCGTTCCCTCCGCATGATCGACATTCGCCTCGTGCGGACCGACCCGGACGCGGTGAAGGCGGCGCTGTCCCGCAAGAAGGTGGATCCGGCCGAGGTCGACGCGCTCATCGATCGCGACGAGGCGCTGCGGCGCATCACCGCTGAGCGCGACGACTTGCGAGCCAAGGTCAAGGCGCTGTCCAAGGAAGTCGGTGCCGCCCGCAAGGCCGGTGACGCCGAGCGGGCCGAGTCGCTGGCCGCCGAGAGCCGGGCCCTCGGCGAAGACGCGAAAGTGCGGGAGCGACAGGCGACCGCGCTCGAGCGCGAGGTGCGCGAGATGCTCCTGCTCATCCCGAACCTGCCGGCGCCCGAGGCGCCCGGCGGCGACGGGCCCGACGACAACCCGGTCGTCGCGCAGGGCGGGCCCGACGCGGCGAGCTACCCCGAGCACCAGCGGGTGCCGCACTGGGAGACCGCCGCCACGCTCGGCATCCTCGACAACGAGCGCGCCGTGAAGATCAGCGGCGCCATGTTCACGATGTTCCGCGGCCAAGGCGCGGCCCTCGCCCGCGCCCTGTGCCAACTGGCGCTCGACCGCAACGCCGACGCCTACGAGGAGATCCGCCCACCCACCCTCGTGCTCAGCGACACCCTCACCGCGTCCGGACAGCTCCCGAAGTTCGCCGACGACGCGTACCACGTCGGCCGAGACGACCTCTGGGCGGTGCCGACCGCGGAGGTGCCGCTGACGTCGATCTACCGCGACGAGATCCTCGACGAGGCCGACCTGCCGAAACGGCTGATGGCCTACACGCCGTGCTACCGGCGGGAGGCCGGCGCGGCCGGGCGGGACACGCGCGGGCTGCTGCGCACCCATGAGTTCGACAAGGTCGAGATCCTCGCCCTCACCACCCCCGAGCAGGGGCCGGCCCTCCATCAGGAGCTGCGCGATCGAGCGCTCGGCTCCATCGAGGCCTTGGGCCTCACGTGGCGTTGGGTCGAGATCTGCACCGGCGACCTCGGCCAGTCCCAGCACCGGCAGTTCGACCTCGAGGTCTACGCGCCGGGCGTGGCGATGTGGCTCGAGGTCAGCTCGGTGTCCTGGTTCACCGACTACCAGGCGCGGCGGGCCAACATCCGCTATCGGCCGGCGGGCGAGGCCAAGGGCACCGCGCTCGTCCACACCGTCAACGGATCGGCGCTGGCGGTGCCCCGGGTGTGGGCCGCGGTCGTCGAGAGCAACCGGCAGCCCGACGGATCGGTGGCCGTCCCGGAGGCGCTGTGGCCGTATATGCGTGGCGCGCGCGTGATCGCCTAACGTTCGCCGCCGTGCTGGCCCTCACCACCGCCCAGACGATCTTCTCGATCGCCCTCGGCGTCATGGCGGTGCTCATCACCGGTTTCGGGATCTACGTCGTCTCGTCCACCATGTGGGGCGACCGCTGGTACCCGAGGAACAAGCCATGAGCCCGTCGACGGCGACCCGCCCGTACCGCGGCAAGTCCGGGCAGTGGGCCTTCGTCGGTCACCGCATCAGCGGGTTCCTCGTCTTCATGTTCCTGCTGCTGCACATCGTCGACGTCAGCTTGGTCTCGCACCCAAAGGCGTACAACGAGGTGCACCAGGTCTACGGCAACGTGCTGCTGCGGCTGTTCGAAGTCGGGCTCCTGTTCGCCTTGCTCTACCACTCGCTCAACGGGTTGCGGATCGTCCTCGTCGACTTCTTCCCCGAGGGCGTGCGGTGGCACAACGCGTTGCTGGACGGCGTGATCCTGCTGACCCTGGCCGCGGGCATCCCGGGCGGGTTCATCATCATGAAGCCCTGGTTGCTGGGCCACTGATGGCCCTGCGCGCTCCTGAGCGGTCGGTCGGCGGCAGCGTGCCGGCTTCGGCGGCCCGCCGGCCGCGCCAGAACTTCGAGACGTGGTCGTGGTACTTCATGCGGATCTCGGGGTTGCTCCTGATCTTCCTCGCGCTCACGCACTTCGCCATCACCCACATCGTCCACGACGTCACCGACACGAAGGCCGACTTCGTCGCCAAGCGGTGGAACAACCCGCTGTGGCGTCTCTTCGACTGGTCGCTGTTGTTCCTCGCGCTGCTCCACGGCCTCAACGGCCTGCGGTGGATCATCGACGACTACGTCCGCCGGCCCGGCCGGCGCGCCGCGGTGAAGGCCGTGCTCTACACCGCCACCGGCGCGCTGTTCGCGTACGGCACGCTGACGATCTTCACCTTCTCGTCGAAGTAGCCCGAGGCGGTCAGGCGGCGGTGTCCACCTCGACCTCGTCGGCGGACAGCAGGTCCACGACGGCCGCCTCCACGCGGTCGCGACCGCCGCCGACGTCGACCAGCGCAGCCGCGATCGTGCTACCGGCCATGTAGCTGTCGACCAACCGGCTGTCGACGTAGCTCGAGCGGCACACCGCCGGCGTGTTGCCGAGATAGTGCGCGACCTCGTCCATGGCGCGGGCGATGGCCCGCTTGCGGCCGCGCTCGCTGGGGACCCAGTGCGAGACCGCCATCGCGACCGCGGCCAGCACGGTGGCGTGCCAGGTGCGGAAGTCCTTGGCCGAGATGTCCTCGCCGCTGATCGCCTTCAGGTACGCGTTGATGTCGGCCGACTTCACGTCGCGCCACCGGCCGCCCTCGCGGTACGCGAGGAGCTCGGGCCCACCGCCCCGTCGGGCCTTCAATGCGGTCACGACGTCGCGCACGTCGGGATCCACGACGGACTGGATGCGACGCTTGCCGCTCTTGGCGACGTAGTCGAACACCACCTCGTCGCCGTCGACGCGCACGTGCTTCTTGTGGATCGTCGCCAGCCCGAAGGTCTGGTTCTCCTCGGCGTACCCCTCGGTGCCGATGCGGAAGAAGCCGACGTCGAGCAGCCGGACCGCGCACGCCAGCGCTCGCTCGCGCGACATCTCGCCGGTCGCCAGGTGTTCATCCGTGGTGGCGCGGATGGTGGGCAGGGCCCGGGCGAACGTGATCATGTGGTCGAACTTCTCGGCGTCGCGCCGGACGCGCCAGGCATCGTGGTACCGGTACTGGCGCCGGCCGCGGGCGTCGACTCCCGTCGCCTGGATGTGGCCGTTGGGCGTCGGGCAGATCCACACGTCGGTCCAGGCCGGCGGGATGGCCAGCGCGTTGATGCGGGCGAGCACCTCGGCGTCGCGGATCGTGGCGCGGTCGAGGTCGAGGTACGCGAAGCCCTTGCCGCACCGGCGCCGGGCCAGCCCGGGACCCGAGCAGTCGACGCGGCGAAGGCGAGGCATGCGGCCGTGCGTACCCGAGGGCGCACACGGCACACACGCGTCGGAGCCCCGGCGCATTCGCGTCCGGGGCTCCTCGCCATGCCGCCGGGCTGGCGGCGGTCGTGGGACCTACTTCTTGGCGGACTCGGCGGCCCGCTGCTCGGCTTCCTTGGCCTTGGCCTTCGTCTCGTGGGCCTTCGCCTCGACCCGAGCCTCGGTGGCTTCACGCTCGGCCTTGCCCCGGTCCTTCTGGGCCTCGCCTTCACGCTCGAGGTCCGGGTTGTTGGTCAGGTCGCCGACCGCTTCCTTGACCTTGCCCTTGGCCTCTTCGAATGCACCCATGCGTCGATCACTCCTTCGTGTCCGTGTCGTACCCGGGGTACCCGATCGACCGGTGTCGCAACCCGATCGCGATGTGACGATCACCACTCGCGCGACCGACGGCGCTCGTAGAGGCGTTCGTCGGCGACCCGCAGCAATGCCTCGCCGCCATCGCCGTCGTCGGGATAGCCGGCCGCGCCCCAGCTGTGCGGCGGCGCGCCCAGCGCGGCGACGCGCGCCAGCAACGCGCCGGCGTCGCCGGGATCGGTCTCGGGCAGCAGCAGCGCGAACTCGTCACCGCCCACGCGGTACGCGTCGTCACCGGCGCGCAGTGAGTCGCACAGCGCACCGGCGAGCGATCGGAGCCACGTGTCGCCCGCATGGTGGCCCTCGGTGTCGTTGACGTGCTTGAGGCCGTCTACATCGAGCGCGACGACGGTGAGCTGGCGGCCATGGCGGCGGCAGCGCGCCAACTCGTGGTCGAGGTCACGTCCGAGGCTCCGCCGGTTTCGCAACCCGGTGAGCGAGTCGATGGCGGCCTCGTTCTCGAGCGACACCGCCGTGCGGTGCGCGGCCACGCCGACCGCCCGCTCGATCAGCATGCGGATCCGCTGCTCGGTCTCGCCCATCTCGCCGTCGGGGATGTGGCCGCTCACCGTCCGGTGCAGCGCCTCGCCGAGGCAGACCAACTGGCCGATGGCGACGTCGATCGATCCCGTGACTGCGGCGAACTGCTCGGCGACGCGCTCGACGTCGGGGTCCGGCCCCCAGCCGATCGGCTGCGGCCGATCCATCGCGTCGATGACGATGCTCACGAAGGCCGGTGCCATCCGCGGCTCGCTGTCGGGCGGGAGCACCGGGTCCCAACGACACAGTGCGCGCCATTCGGCGACGACCTCTTCCTCCCGATCGAGGAGGACGTCGACCGCGCCGATCCGACCCTCGCGGGCCGGTGAGGCTCGGAGGTCCAGCACGTCGACCAGCGCTTCGACGTCGCCCTTGTCGACCCGGCGGAGCGCGGCGTCGGGGAGGGGGTCGTCGAGATCGGAGTGCACCACGACCTGGGCCGCCGGGCAGGCATCACGGAGGTCGATGAGCAACTCGAGGCCGTCGCCGTCGGGCAGCTCCCGATCGAGCACGACGCCCCGGATCTCCGGGACCATGGCGGCGCGGGCCTCGGCGAGGGAGGCGGCCTCGCGCACCTCGGCGCCGTCGAGCTCCAACCCGGTCCGGAGCAGCCGGCGCATGCCTGGGTCGTCGTCGACGACCAGCACGACCGGCAAACGGTACGACGACCCGGCCACGGTCTCTCCATTCCTGCACCGGGCAGCCCCAAAACTCCTTTGGATCCCCTGAACGCGCCACCGCCACCTGGAGGGGGGTGGGGACCTGGCGGCGATGGCGCGATCGTGGGATCCACCCGTGCTGCTCGCCAGGTCATGCCCACCGTTCGACCCGCTAAAACGTCATCATCCACCGCCCAAAGGAGGCGCAATCGTGCTGAAGGACTTCAAAGCGTTCATTCTGCGAGGCAACGTGGTCGACCTCGCGGTGGCCGTGGTCATCGGCGCGGCCTTCGGGGCGGTGGTGAAGTCGCTCGTCGAGGACCTCATCACGCCCTTGCTGTCGATACCGGGGAAGACCAACTTCGCGAGCCTGCACGTCAAGATCCGGCACAGCGTCTTCGCCTACGGCAACTTCCTGAACGCGCTCATCGCCTTCGTCACGATCGCGGCGGCCGTCTTCTTCTTCGTCGTCACGCCGGTCAACACGCTGATGGCCCGGCGCAAGACGGAGCCCGACGTCGCGTCCGAGACCCGAGACTGCCCGGAGTGCCTCAGCGCCATCCCGCGCGCGGCGCGCCGCTGCGCGTTCTGCACCGCCGAGTCCGCGCCCGCGTAGTCGCGGAGGTCTCGTCACTGGCGGGCGGGCCGCCAGCGCGTTGGTGGCGCCGCGGATCTTGAACGAGCCGGTCACCTGCTCGTGCTCGCACTTCGCGACGAGCCCGGTGTTTCCCAGGGGCTCGAGGTTGGTATGACGGATTCGTCCCTCGAGGCGGGCCGCGGCGGCATCGACGTCGGCAGCCGAGACGGCCAGGTCCATCGCCGCAGGACAGGACGACTGGAATCCCTACCGACTGGTCGGTAGGGTCGCGTCATGCCCGTCGAAACGCTTCTCGCCGAGCTCACTCCCGTGGCCGAGTCGCTGCTGAATCGCCACATCGCGAGCGCCAAGGAATGGTTTCCCCATGAGCTCGTGCCGTGGTCGGCCTGGGCGGAGCCGCCGGCCGAGCTCGATGACGCCGTCCGCCGGGCGGTGCTCGTCAACCTCCTGACCGAGGACAACCTGCCGTACTACTTCTGGTCCATCGACCGCCTCTTCGGAGGCGACGGCGTGTGGGGCGAATGGAGCCGGCGGTGGACGGCCGAGGAGGGGCGGCACTCGATCGTCATCCGCGACTGGGCGACGGTGACCCGCGTGCTCGACCCGACGGAGCTCGAGCGGGCGCGCATGAAGCAGGTCATGGCCGGTTTCGACCACCCGATCGACGGCCCGGCCGAGGGGTTCGTCTACGTCGCATTGCAGGAGTTGGCGACGCGCATCAGCCATCGCAACACCGGCAAGCTCCTCGATCGCGACGGGTACGAGGTCATGGCCAAGGTCGCGGCCGACGAGAACCGGCACTACCTCTTCTACCGTGACCTCGTCAGCGCGGCGCTCGACATCGACCCGTCGCGGATGATGCTGGCCATCGAACGGCAGGTGCGCGACTTCCAGATGCCGGGCACCGGCATCGAGGGATTCACCACCCACGCCCACGTGATCGCGCGCGCCGGCATCTACGACCTCTCGATCCATCACGACCAGATCCTCGTGCCGGTCGTGCTCCGCCACTGGCAGGTGGAGTCGCGCACCGGCCTCACCCCCGAGGCCGAGCGGGCGCGCGACAAGCTGCTCAGCCGGATCCGCCGCATCGAGCGGGTCGGGCGCCGGATGGCCCGCAATCGCGACGAGGTGGCTGCCGCCGGGTAGGTCGCCGTCGCGTGCGACGATGCGCCGGTGCAGACCTGTTACCGGCATCCCGAGAGCGAGACCGGTGTCAGCTGCACCCGGTGCGGCAACCCGATCTGCCCGGCCTGCATGCGGCCGGCCGCCGTCGGCTTCCAGTGCCCGTCGTGCGTCGCCGAGGGCAACAAGACGGTCCGCCCCGCCCGGACGTTCTTCGGCGCTCCGATGGGTGCCGAACCACGCGCCACGCAGGCGCTGCTCGCGATCAACGTCGTCGTCTTCCTGATCCAGCAGGTCAAGCCGAGCGTCACCACCGACTTCGCGTTGATCCCGCCGTTCGTGGCGCAGGGCGAGTGGTACCGGCTCATCACGTCGGCCTTCCTCCACAACGATGTGATCCACATCGGGTTCAACATGGTGCTCCTCTGGCTCGTCGGCCATCAGCTCGAGCGGGCGCTCGGCTGGCCGCGCTTCGTTGCGATGTACTTCGTGGCCGGCTTCGGTGGGGGCGCGGCGTCGTACCTGATGAGCCCGCTCAACATCGCCGGCCTCGGCGCCTCGGGCGCGGTCTTCGGCTTGCTCGGCGGCTACTTCATGATCGGTCGCCGCGTCGGCGCCGACACGAGCCAGGTCACGATGCTCATCGTGCTGAACCTCCTGCTCGGCTTCGTCGTGCCGCACATCGACTACTGGGCGCACATCGGCGGTCTGGCGACCGGCGCCGCGGTGGCGGCGGCGTACGCGTACATCGGACCCGGCCGGGCCCAGCTGGCCCGTCAAGCCGCGGTGGTCGGCGTCGTGGTGCTGGCGCTGGTGTCGGTGGTCGGTCTGCGGACCGCGCAGATCAACCGCCAGGTGCGCTTCGTCGGCTCACCCGCGCCCGCGGTTCAGTCGCGCATCAGCGCGGCGCCACGGGCAAGCTGACGACCATGGTGGTGCCGCCGCCCGGCGTGTCCTCCATGCCGAGTTCGCCGCCGGTCGCGTCGACGAAGCCCCGCGCCACGGCCAGGCCGAGGCCGACACCGGTGCCGTCGGGATTGTCCCCGAGTCGCTGGAACGGCCGGAACATCCGGTCGCGCTCGTGCTCGGGGATGCCCGGTCCGGTGTCGACGATGCGCAACACGACGCGGTCGCCGATGCCGCCCGCGGTCAATCGCACTGCGGTGTCGGGCGAGTAGCGCAGCGCGTTCTCGACGAGGTTCGCGATCGCCCGTTCGAGCAAGGCGGCGTCGACCTCGACCGCCGGGAGGGTCTCCGGCACGTCGACGTCGATGCGGCCACGCGTCGCCGGCAGGCTGGAGATGGCGGCGGCCACGACCTCTTCGAGGCCGACCGGCTTCGGCTGGACGACGATGGCGCCGGCCCGGAGCCGGCTCATGTCGAGCAGGTTGCCGACGAGCGAGTTGAGGCGGTCGGCCTCGTCGTCGATGGTCTGCAGCAGATCCTTGGTGGTGGCGGCGTCGAAGGCGACGTCCTCGCCGAGGAGGCTCGTCGCCGACGCCTTGATCGACGCCAGTGGTGTCCGCAGGTCGTGGCTCACCGCGGCGAGGAGCGCGGTGCGCAGCTCGTTGGTCTTGGCCAGCGCGGTCGCCGACGAGGCTTCGGTCTGGAGGCGCCGGGCGTCGCGCGCCACCGCGAGCTGCGTCGCGAACGCGTGGAGGACGGCGCGGTCCTCGGCTCGCAGATCAGGGCCCCGGAGCACGAGCGTGGTGTCGGGGCTGAGTGGCACCGACACCGTCCCCTCGGAGGGAAGCACCGGCGCGCCGACTCCGGCGCGGGCTTCGACGGTGACGGCACCGTTGCCGTCCACCCGGATGACCGCGGCGCCCTCCTGGCGGAACACCGCGACGAGGTCGTCGAGCAGGTGCGGGAGCGGGTCGGGCTCGCGCAGCACCGTCGACGCCATGCGGGCCAGGGCCTGCGCCTCGGTTCGGGCGCGGGACGCGTCCGCGGCGCGACGGGCCGCCAGGTTGACGAGCGCGCTGATCACGCCGGCGACGACGAGGAACGAGATCAGCGCGAGGACGTCGCGGCCGTTGCTGATCGTGAACGTGTGGATCGGTGGGGTGAAGAACCAGTTGAGGAGGAAGAAGCCGGCGATCGACGCGATGACGCCGGGCCAGACGCCGCCGACGGTCGAGACGGCGACGACGAGCAGCAGATAGCACAGCATCGCGTTCTGCAGGCCGACCGACGACCGGAGCTGCGCGAGCACCAGCGTCACCAACGGGAGGCCGACGACCGCCAGCGCCAGACCGGTGACGCGGCGGCTGCGGGAGAGCGGCGCCAACCGGAAGCGCGCCGGCGCGAGCAGCGATCGCCCCGCGTCGTCGTCGAGCGTGGTCGAGATGACGTGGACGTCGATGGCACCGGATGCCTCGCGGATCACCCGGTTCACCACCGACCCGCGGCTCAGCTCGCGCCAGCGCGACTGATGGGTGGCGCCGAGCACCAGTTGGGTCGCGTTCTCGGCCCGGGCGAACTGCACCAGTGCAGTCGGGACGTCGACGCCGACGACCTCGTGAAAGGTGCCGCCCAACTCCTGCAGCAACGCACGCCGTTGCTCGAGCACGCCGGCCGGCGGGGCGGTGAGGCCGTCGTCGGACTGCACGTGCACACCGACCAGATCGGCGCGGATGCGGGCCGCGATCCGCGCCGCTCGGCGGATGAGATCGTCGCCGCCGGGTGCGCCGGTGAGCGCGACGACGACCCGCTCCTTCGTCTCCCAGGGGCCCTCGATGCCGTGCTGCTGGCGGTAGTCGATGAGGGCCTCGTCCACGCGGTCGGCGACCCAGAGCAGCGCCAGCTCGCGCAGGGCGGCCAGGTTGCCGACCCGGAAGTAGTTGCCGAGGGCGGCGTCGATCTTGTCGTGCCCGTAGATGTTGCCGTGGGCCATCCGGCGCCGGAGCGCCTCTGGCGTCATGTCGACGAGCTCGATCTGGTCGGCTGACCGCACGACCGCGTCGGGCACCGTCTCGCGCTGTCGGACACCGGTGATGCCCTCGACGACGTCGTTGAGCGATTCGAGGTGCTGGATGTTGACGGTGGAGATCACGTCGACCCCGGCGTCGAGCAGCTCGAGGACGTCCTGCCAGCGCTTCTCGTTGCGGCTGCCCGGCACATTGGTGTGGGCCAGCTCGTCGATCAGCACCTGCCGCGGCCGCCGGCTGAGCACCGCGTCGACGTCCATCTCCTCGAAGGTCTGGTCGCGGTACTCGATCGTCCGGCGAGCCACGATCTCGAGGTCGCGGACCTGCTCGGCGGTGCTCGTGCGCCCGTGGGTTTCGACGTACCCCACGACGACGTCGGTGCCGCGCTCGTGCCGCCGCCACCCCTCGTTGAGCATGGCGTAGGTCTTGCCGACGCCGGGTGCCGCGCCCAGGTAGATGCGCAGCGTGCCCCTCGCCATCTATCCCTGTCGGTCGAGGTCGAGGTTGAGCTCCAACACGTTGACCACTTTCTCACCGAGGAAGCCCAGTTGGCGCCCTTGGGTATGGCGGTCGATGAGGGACAGCACGAGCGGAAGCGCGAGATGGCGGTTGTCGGCGACCCGCCGGGCCTGCAGCCGGGCGTTGGCGACGGTGATGTGTGGATCGAGGCCGGAGCCGGACGCGGTCACCGCGTCGACCGGGACCGGAGTGCCGTCGCCCACGCCGTTGAACGCCCGATAGGCCTTCACCCGCTGGGCGACGGCGTCGAGCAGCTTGGGATTGGCCGGCCCCAGGTTCGACGCGCCGCTGGCCAACCCGTCGTACCCGGCGCCGGCGGCCGACGGCCTCGGCTGGAAGTACTGCGGCAACGGCTTGCCGGCCTGGTCGCTGAACGACTGTCCGAGCAGCGCCGAGCCGACGACGTGCCCGTGTGCCGACACCAGCGAGCCGGCAGCCCGCTCCTGGAACGCGACCGTGCCGATCACGGTCACGGCCAAGGGATAGAGGACGCCGGTGAGGATGATCAGCGCGATCGTCATTGCCAGCGCGGTTCGGATCTGGCGCCGCATCTACTTGACTCCCATCGCGGCGATCACGAGGTCGATCGTCTTGATGCCGACGAACGGCGCGATCAGCCCGCCGAGGCCATAGATGCCGAGGTTGCGGCGGAGGATCGCGGCAGCACCGAGGGCCCGGTACTTCACGCCCCGCAACGCCAGCGGGATCAGGGCCACGATGATGAGCGCATTGAAGATGACCGCACTCAGGATCGCCGAGTGCGGGTTGTCGAGCTTCATGACGTTGAGGGTCTTCAGCTCCGGGAAGACGCCCTGGAACATCGCCGGGATGATGGCGAAGTACTTGGCGACGTCGTTGGCGATCGAGAAGGTCGTCAGCGAGCCGCGCGTGATCAGCAGCTGCTTGCCGATCTCGACGATCTCGATGAGCTTCGTCGGGTCGGAGTCGAGGTCGACCATGTTGCCGGCTTCTTTGGCTGCCTGCGTCCCGGTGTTCATGGCGACGCCGACGTCGGCCTGGGCCAGCGCCGGCGCGTCGTTGGTGCCGTCACCGGTCATCGCGACCAGCAGGCCGCCCTGCTGCTCGCGCTTGATCAGCGCCATCTTGTCCTCGGGCGTCGCCTCGGCGAGGAAGTCGTCGACGCCGGCCTCCTCGGCGATGGCCTTCGCGGTCAGCGGGTTGTCGCCGGTGATCATGACCGTGCGGATGCCCATCCGCCGCATCTCGTCGAAGCGCGCCCGCATGCCGTGCTTCACGGTGTCCTTGAGGTGGATCACCCCGAGCACCAGCGGGCCGTCGGCGACGGCCAGTGGGGTGCCGCCGTTGGCGGCGATGCCGTCGGAGATCACGGTGAGAGCCTCGGGCGAGTCGGCCCCGCCCTGCTCGCGCACCCAGCGACGCACCGAGTCGACCGCACCCTTGCGAATCATGCGGTGCTCGAAGTCGACCCCGCTCATGCGGGTCTGGGCGGTGAACGGCACCAGCTCGGCGCCGGGGAGATCCCGGGGCGCGGGCCCGAACTGCGCCTCGCACAGCTCGACGATCGACCGGCCCTCGGGAGTCTCGTCGGCCAGGCTCGACAACCGCGCGGCGTCGGCGAGTCGCTCCTCGGCGACGCCGGGCATCGGGATCAGCTCGGACGCCATGCGGTTGCCGTAGGTGATGGTGCCGGTCTTGTCGAGCAGGAGCGTGCTGCAATCGCCGGCGGCCTCCACGGCCCGGCCCGACATGGCGAGCACGTTCCGCTGCACCAGGCGGTCCATGCCGGCGATGCCGATGGCCGACAGGAGCGCGCCGATCGTCGTCGGAATGAGGCAGACGAGCAGCGCGACCAGCACGGTGATCGACTGCTCGGCCTTGGAGTAGATGGCGAACGGTTGGAGCGTCACCACGGCGAGCAGGAAGATGATCGTGAGTCCGGCCAGCAGGATGTTGAGCGCGATCTCGTTCGGCGTCTTCTGTCGGGAGGCGCCCTCGACGAGCGCGATCATCCGATCGAGGAACGTCTCGCCGGGCTTCGATGAGATGCGGACGACGATGTGGTCGCTGAGCACCCGGGTCCCGCCGGTGACCGCGCTCCGGTCGCCGCCCGACTCGCGGATGACGGGTGCCGACTCGCCGGTGATCGCCGACTCGTCCACCGACGCGATGCCCTCGACCACGTCGCCGTCGCCCGGGATCAGTTGGCCGGCCTCCACCACGCAGAGGTCGCCGATGGTGAGCTGCGTCGATGCGGTCTCGACGACCGTCCCGTCGGGCCGGCGCACGTGGGCCACCGTCTCGGACCGGGCTTTGCGGAGTGTGTCGGCCTGCGCCTTGCCGCGCCCTTCGGCCACCGCCTCGGCGAAGTTGGCGAACAGCACGGTGAACCACAGCCAGACGGTGACCAGGGTGGCGAAGCCATCGAGATCGCGGATGGCGAGGATCGTCGTCATGACCGATCCGACTTCGACCACGAACATCACCGGGTTTCGCGCCATCGTCCGCGGGTTGAGCTTCGCGACGGCGTCGACGACCGCCCGCTTCAGGATCGCGGGCTCGAACATCGACGTCGACCGGCGCTTCGAGTGGTGCGGGTCGGGTTGCGGTGGGCGGGCCTCGAGCGTCTGGAGGCCTGAGCTGGTGTCGACCATGAAGCTCCTAGAAGTGGCCGGCGAGGTGCTCGACGACGGGACCGAGCGAGACGACCGGGAAGTAGGTGAGGCCCACGACGATGAGCACGACCGACGTGAGCAGCGCGGTGAAGAGCGGCGTCGCCGTCGGGAACGTTCCGGCGGAGGCCGGAACCGCTTGCTTGCGCCCGAGCGAGCCGGCGATCGCCAGTACGGGGATCATGAGGAAGAAGCGCCCGACCAGCATGGCGACCGCGCCGGTGGTGTTGTACCAGAGCGTGTTGCCGCTGAGCCCGCCGAACGCCGAGCCGTTGTTGTTGGCCTGCGACGTGAACGCGTAGGTCACCTCGCTCAGGCCGTGCGGACCGGGATTGCCGAGGGAGCTCAGCGCGTGCTTCAGGAGCAGCGACGCGCCGGCGAACCCGAGGATCACGACCGGCACGAACAGGATGTAGAGCACCACGAGCTTCATCTCGGCCGACTGCACCTTCTTGCCGAGGTACTCCGGCGTGCGGCCGACCATCAGCCCGGCGATGAACACGCTCATCAGCGCGAAGACCAACATGCCGTAGAGCCCGGAACCGGTGCCGCCCGGGCTGACCTCGCCGAGCATGATGTTGACGAGCGGCACTGCGCCGCCGAGCGGCGTCAGGCTGTCGTGCGCGCAGTTGACGGCGCCAGTGGACGTCCCGGTGGTGCTCGACGCGAACAGCCCGCAGCCCGCGGCGCCGAAGCGCGCCTCCTTCCCCTCCATGTTCCCGCCGGATTGGGTGGCCGTCACCTGCTGCGACGCGCCGAGCGCGCCGAGCTTGGGACTGCCCCTCGTCTCGAGCGGCATGATCAACGACGTCATCACCAGCCAGAGCACGAACATCGCCGCGAACACCGCCCAGCCCTGGCCCTGGTCCTTGGCCATCCGGCCGAACGCGAACGTCAGCGCGAAGGGGATGGCGAGCAGCAGCCAGATCTGCAGCACGTTCGTGATCGGGTTCGGGTTCTCGAACGGGTGGGCCGAGTTGGCGTTGTACGGTCCGCCGCCGTTCTGGCCGATCTCCTTGATGGCCTCCTGGCTGGCGATCGGTCCACCCGGGATCGACTGCTGGCTGCCGGCGACCGTGGCCACCGTGCGCGTCGCATGAACGTTCTGGATGACGCCCTGGCTCATCAGCACGAGCGCGAACGCGAACGACATTGGCAGGAGCACTCGGGTGCACGTCCGGGTGAGGTCGACCCAGAAGTTGCCGAGGGTGCCGGTCTTGTTCCGGACCAGACCCCGGATGAGTGCAACCGCGACCGCGGCGCCAGCCGCCGCGGACACGAAGTTGTGGAACGCCAGGCCGGTCATCTGGGTGAGGTGCGACATCGTCGACTCACCGCTGTAGTTCTGCCAGTTGGTGTTGGTGAGGAAGCTGACGGCGGTGTTGAACGACAGCGCCGGCGTGACGCCCTTCAGGTGGTCCGGGTTGAAGGGCAGGTGGCCCTGCAGCCGGATCTGGGCGTAGAGGACGAGCACGGAGACGAACGAGAACGCCAGCAACGACAACGCGTAGACGTCCCAGCGCTGCTCGCCCGTCTCGTTGACGCCGGTCGCCCGGTAGATGAGCCGTTCGACCGGCAGGAACACCCGGTCGCCCGGTGCGCGGTGGTCGCCGTAGACCTTGGCGAGGTATGCGCCCAGGACCGGCGTCGACACGAGGATCAGGACGATGACGGCGGCGAACTGCGCCCAACCGGCCGCGGTCACAGCTTCTCGGGGAAGATGAGGGCGTACCCGAGGTACGCGGTGATCAGCACCGAGATGATCAAGCCGACGATGTTGTCGCCTCTGATCGTGGCGATCACGCGGCCTGCCGTTCCGGTTCGGCCGGCACCGGTTGCGTCACGTCCTGGTCGCCGATGACGGCGTCGCACGCCTTGACGAACAGGGCGCTGAGGGCGAAGAACCCCGCGAGCGCCACCACCACGACGAGATCAGCCATTCGATCCTCTCGTGCTCAATGGACCGCGCCGCGCGCCGCCAGCGCGGCGCCGACGAGATCGGCCATCGCGACGGCCACGATCCGGCGGACGAACGGGACGGGCTGGCCGGGCGTCGGCTCGAGCAGGTAGCGGCCCCACCGTCGACCGCCGCCGTCGACCTCCAGCTCGACGGTGCGGCCGGGCAGGCCCATCGAGTCCGATCCCCAGCGCAGCTGACCGACGACGACCTCGCCGTCGCGCTGGACCTTCGGCAGCGGTCGCTCCTCGGGGTCGCGGGCCGACATGTCGAACCGGATGTCCCGCAGGATGAGGAGTTCCCGCAGCTCGTCGGCCACCGCCAAGATCACGTACTCCAGCGGTTCGCCCGACGCCACGAGCTCGGCCACCGCATGCACCCGGGTGAGCTCGTCGGCGTGCCGGCTGGCCACTGCCTGGTGGCGCCGGCTGCGGGCCGCGAGCTCGCCGACGACCAGTCCGACGACCAGCAGGAGGACGGCGGTGACGACGTCGCCGCGCGCCCGGATCGTGAACCGGTAGTGGGGCTGCGTGTGGAAGAAGTCGAACCACGCCGCGCTCGACACCGCGGCGACGGACGCGGACAACCGCCGGCCCAGGATGGCGACCACGACCACGACGACCACCAACACCAGCGCGATGTTCGTGTTGTCGGTGTGGTCGCGGGCGGGGATCAGCGCCGCGGCAACCGCCACCGGCAAGGCGACGGCGAGACCCAGGGCGATCCATGTTCGCTGCTGCTCACGCGTCATGTTCCCGTTGTACGACTCACGTCATCGCGGCAACAGTGGCCTCAACGCGATCGCAACGCGCCGCGGACGTTTCTTCACGCCGCGTTAGCGGCTTTGCCGGTGCATCGAACACACGTGCGGAGCACGTGGCACCGCGCGGAGAACTGCCATCGACGGCGTACGCATCAGCGAGCGGGAACTCAACGCGCACGGTGGGCCAAGTAGCGTGGACTCGGGCCGCTAGCTCAATTGGCAGAGCAAGAACCTTTTAAGTTCGAGGCTGCGGGTTCGAGCCCCGCGCGGCCCACCAACCCTAGGGGTCATCGTACGAACACCTTTCGGGGCAGGGCCGTCGCGGACGTCCGTGACCAACGAGCGGATTCGGCGATGCGGATCGGGATGCCATCCCGAGTGTCATCGGTCTGTGCCCTGGTCGACCGGCGCTCGATGGAACGAACGCCGAGCCGGCAACACCGGATGGTCAGCATCCGCGACAATCGCTGCGTGCGCGACCTCGATGACGGCAATACGCACGTCGTGTGGGGCTGTGGTCCTGGCTCCGGCTGGGGGCTGCGGCGTGAGGTCGCGAAGACGTGTGCTGACCTAGAGAAGCGCGGCTACACGGTCGTCCTGCGGGCCGTCGGGCGCAAATACAGGCTCGTCCGAGATGGCCTCCTCGATCCCGCCGATGGCGAGCAGGACTTGTTAGGCATGGCGGCGGTCGTGGTCGCTGAGCCGCCCAGTTCGCCCGAGCGTTCGGTGCCGAAGGAGTGCGATCCGAAATCGGACTAGGCGTCGGCGCTCGCGGACCCACGTCCTGAGCCAGCGGCCGGTAGCAGCCCGGCGGTAAATGCCGAGAGCATTGCCGCGGCGACTGATTCGGGAGTGCCCGACGCATCGATCACGTTGGCCTCGTGATCACCGAGATCCGCGAATCGGGCGTGCTGACGCCCAAGCGACTCGGGGCTGGCGTCACCGGGGCGGCGCTGGGTGACCCGGGCAATGCACGTGGCGAGGTCGGTTCGGAGCACGGCGTAGTGGAGCGGCACACCTCGGCTCGCGCACGCCTGCGCCAAGGCGCTGAGCCCATCGGGAAAGACGTGGCCGTCCATGACCACCGTGTATCCGCCTTGGGCGAAGTTCATGGCGGCGGCCGCGACCGCCCCGCCGAGCACGTGGTTCTGGAGTGCAGCCTCGGGCAGTGACGGCTCGATCCAGCCGTTCACGATGAATGGCGTGAAGTCATCCATTCGGATGTGCACGCTCGGGTCAAACGCGGCGGCGACGAGCCGACCCACTGTCGTCTTGCCCGCCCCTGACGGTCCGGTGACGACGAGGATCGGCGCGACCATGCGCTCACGCTACGGTGCGCTGCGGCCCGACCTGTATGTATCGCTTGCGATCGCTAGACGGAGTCTCCGCAGGCTTCGCAATCCGGGTTCTCGCAGATGAACCGCGTGTCGATGACGTGGGACGGTTCGGCCGGTAGCGCCGTCACACCGCAGTAAGGACAAATCGGAGCGCGGTCCACGTCAGCGTCGTCGGAGTCGGTCGCCACGCTGTGATGTTCGCACCTTGCGGACCGATCGCAAGGTGCCGCCGTCGGGAGGTAGCCCGGACTCGTGTTCCGGCCGCGAGGCGGGCGGTATCGACGAACCCGGTGATAACCGATCGGTTCCGACAGTCTGGACTCCGTTCCCGGGCCGACCGACTGCGGCACATATCGGGTGGCCAGGAGCGACTCACCCCGTTCGAAGGACTTGCGCCGCTGGAGTGCGTGCCGCGTTGCGACCGGGCAGCGCGGCAACCAAGTTCGCGAGAACGATCGCGCCGAGGGCGACGAGGACCACCTGCGTCACGGGGACGGTCGGCTGGGGCACGGCGTCGATGTTGTGGGCGAAGAGAATCCATAGTTGACGTCCGATGGCGATGCCGAGCGGGACTCCAACCACGATCCCGATGACGGCCGCGATCGACGCTTGCCAGGCCACGGTGGCCGCGAGTTGTCGCTTTGTGAAGCCGAGCGTCTTGAGCAACGCGAGATCGTGTCTGCGTCGCCGCACCGAGGCGGTGAGGGTGAGACCGAGGGCGAGGATCGCGCCGGCGGCAAGCCCGGAGGCGAGAAGGGCCGGTGTCGCGCCCATGGTGCGGTAGTTCACGATCTCGGCAGGCCGCTGCACCGCCAACGCAGCGACGGTACTGCCCACGCCGCCCCCGTTGGGGACCGCCGCGAGGGCGCGGTTGGCGACATCGGCGATCCGCTGCATAACGGCCAGCCCGGCTGCGTGACTTATGCCATGACGAAGCCGTACGAAGACCAGGTTCGGGCCGTTGAGGGTGGGGTCGGGACTGAGCTGGGCCTGTTGGAACGCGGCGGACACGATAGCGAAGGAGACCAACGCGCCGGTCCCCATGGAGGTGTGATCCGAGATGATGCTGGAGAACCCGACCGCGGGCATGGTGGCCGTTCCCACGATGGTGAGGCGGGTCGGCGTGACATAGAGGGCGTCTTGTGGCTTGCCGTAGGTCACCACGACGGTGTCGCCGATGTGCTTGTGCAGTTGGGCGAGTGTGGCCGCGCCGAGGACGATCTGGTCCTTGTTGGCCAGGGCGTGACCGGCCAGGATCGGTGGGCCGATCTCGGGGTGAACGTGCTCGAACAAGAATGCGACCGTTTGGCCGTCGATTTCGGCATCGTTGTAGTCGTACCCGGTCCACCCGGCTACGTCGGGGTTGTGGTCCAGCAGCGCGAGGGCTTGCGGGGGCACGTTGCTGTTGCTGGGGTTGAGCATGTAGTCCCAGTTCCACCCGTAGAGCGCGGGATGCGACACCAGCGATTGCAGACCGCTGCCGAAGGCGAGGGTCGCGGTCACCGTCATGACCGCCAGGGCGGCGCCCAGCAACGCCGAGCGCACTGGCACCGCGGCGCGGCCCCGGCCTGAGTCGAGCGCGAAGCGCACTCCGACGACGGCCGGCGCGGGCAGCCCCGTCGACGCGATCGCCTGCACCGGCTTGGAGGGACCCAGCGGAGCGAGTTGGGAACGTCGAGCGACCCGATGCGGTGCCGCGCGATACGCGAGACCGACTGCGATCGCAGCGAGACCCGCGATGAGCACCAGGAGCCCGATGCCGAGAACCGTCCAGTCAAAGGCTATTCCCGACCCTGGATAGACCCGACGAACGGGGCCCAGCGGCGACAGCGGCGACAGCGCGGCAGCCAGGGCGGCGGCGAGCACCGATCCGACCCCGATGGCGGCCAGGATGCCGATCAGACCCTCGGCGGCGATGGTCATCGGGCTGGCACCGAGGGCCCGCAGCACCTTCATGTCCTCATCGGCGTCGCGCAGTTGACGGGAGATGATCTGGACGCCGATCAGCAGCGCGGCAAGCGCGGCGATGGCTCCGAACACGCCGAGGGCGACGGCCAGGGGCTCGACCGTCCGATTGACCTTCGCCGTTACCGGCGAGGCGGTGTGGAAGGCGTAGGTCGTGCCCGGTGGCACCACGCCGGAGAACTCGCGCTCCACCGCGGCGACCCCGCCGTTGCCGTGATCGAGCTGGAGCCCATAGGTGATGGCGCCGGAAGTGCCCTGCCCGGAGTCGGCCAGCACCGCTTGGCCCAGTGCCGGGGTGAAGAAGACGAACCCCGGGAGGCGGTCGATGTCGTCCTGGACGATCTGGCTGCTGAACACGACCAGCCCGACCAGCTTGGTCTCGATGCGGCGGTGGGGTGCCACGCTCGGCGTGCCGATGCCCGGAAGCCTCGTTTGCTCGGTGGTGAAGATGCCGTAAGGGATGACCTGACCGACACGGAATCCGAGCAAGCGTGCCGCCGCCGCCGTCATCACGATTTCGTCGGACCGATCGGGGATGGCCATCCGGCCCCTTGTGACCGCCAGACGGTCTTGGTGAAAGAAGAGGCCGTTGTCGCTCGCGACCGGGATGGCCTCGTTGACGGTGTCGAGGCGGGGAGTTCCGTCCGGGCGCAACGGGGCGGCCGTCAGGGGAATCGCGCGCTCGACATGTTTCACGCCGGGCAAGTGCGCGATGGCTTCCATCGCGGACGGGGAGTAGTCGATGCTCCCGCCCCCGCTGCCGGAGCCGCCAAAGATCGACACGCTCAGGTCCGAGGGGTTGGTGCTAGTCAAATAGGTGGAGAAGGACGACTGGGTGCGCCGGGCGGCGGACAGAGCGCCGATGGCGATGCCACCGGTCAGGCCGATGAGCAGGGCCAGCGCCAGATGGCCGCGCCACCGGCGGCCGAATGTGGTCTTGAACCGGTACCAGACGACGTGACGGAGATGGCGATTCACGGCGATGCCCCCACCACTCGCGGCCTCACGTCACCATCGACCTCCAAGGCGCGCGATGGCGCCAAGTCCCATTCGCAGTCTGGCGGACCCGCGGACGGCGACCAAGGAGGTCAGCCGGTCGGGAAGCGTAGTGCTACCACCAGGGGACTGATGGCACCGGTGCACCATCGGCATGGCCGGCCACGCATGGTGCCGGCTTTGCGCTCGTTCCATCGAGCGCCCGTCGACCCAGGGCACCGACCTGTATCACTCGGAAGGACATCGCGATGAACCGGCCGGTCACCGGCAGCCCACTCACTCCGCGGGCTACTGCCGACAGCTATCGGTCACCGTCACCGCTGCGAAGTGGTGTGTTCGTCGGCAACAGCGCGATCACCGGCCCAGCGACGATGCCATAGGGGGTGTTCGTACAATGACACCCCAGGATCACCGAAGGCTGAGGGCCAGACGAGCGCGATCGCCGACGGCGCAACGGGAGCGTCGACCGCCGTCCAGCAGACTCTTAAGCTGGAGCCGACCACCGAGGAGGAGCATGCCCAGGCCGCCGATGCCGAGCCATGACCACGCGGTCGACATGTCCGACAGCCACAGCAGCCGCGTCAACGTGATCGAGCTGGTGGGGTGGAAGCGGCGCGTCCTGGAGTTGGGCTGCGCCACCGGCCAGGTGTCGCAGGTGCTGCGGGAACGGGGATGTGAGGTCGTCGGGATCGAGGTCGACCCTGAGGCGGCCAAGCTCGCCGCGGAAGCCTGCGATGCGGTGATCGTCGGCGACATCGAGCAGCTCGACCTCGGTGTCGAGCTCGGCGACCGGCAGTTCGACGTGATTCTGGCCGCCGGCGTGCTCGAGCACCTCCGCGATCCGGCCGAAGTCCTGACCGGGCTCCGGCGGTTTCTCGCGCCGGACGGCTACATGGTCGTCTGCGCCCCGAACGTTGCTCACGGCAGCGTGCGTCTGGCACTGCTGCAGGGCTCCTTCCCGTACAGCGACGTGGATCGGTACGACGGCCAGCAGCTCCATTTCTTCACCCGCAGCTCGCTGGTCGACATGCTCGAGCAGTCGGGCTTCGACGTGGCGCACATCGACGACGTCGTCGTCCCGTTGTCCGCCTCCGGCGTGCCGTTCGACGCCGGCGCGGTGCCGGCGGAGCTCTTGGCCGAGCTCGAGCAGGACCCGGACGCACGGGTCGCCCAGTTCGTCGCGGTGGCCTTCGTCGCGGTCACGCCACCAGCCGCCATCCCCCGCTTGTTGCAACGGCTGAGCCGTCGCCTCGCCGGGCTCGAGCGCAGCCACGGTGAGGCGGAGCAGCTTCGGGACCTCGCCGGCCAGGCGGAACAGCTGGCGCTTGCCAACGAGGAACTCCAGCTCCGCCTGTTCGATGCGCGTGACGCCCTCGTTCGCTCACAGCACGAGCACGAGAACGTGCGGGTCCACCGCGACGCCATCGCCGAGGAGTCCGGCCGCCGGGCGCAGGTGATCCTCGACATCGAGGACCATGTCGCCGACCTCAGCGCCGAGGTCGAGTTCCAGCGCTCAGTGGCCAACGGGGCGCGGGCCCGGCTCGCGGCAGTGGAAGAGGACGCACGCGCAGCCCGGGCCGCGGTCCGAGCAGCCGAGGAGGACGCCCGCACGAGCCGCGCCGCGCTCGAAGCAGCCGAGGACGACGTCCGCGCCGTCCGCGCCGCCCTCGAAGCCGCCGAGGCCGACGCGCGGACGAGCCGGGGCGCGCTCGGCGACGCGGAGGCGCGGAACGCGTTGCACGCTCGCCAGCTGGAAGAGTCGGAGCGTCTCTTGCACGAGATCCATTCATCGAGGCTGTGGCGCGTCGCGACGCCGTACCGCCGCTTCGTCGAAGTTCTGCGAGTGGCGCGCGGTCGGTGATATCGGTCGTCGCAGCGCTCGCCGATCCGGCGCCGACCGACCTTCAGCGGTGTGTGGATTCGGTGCTTGCCCAGGAGGGGGCCGACTGGGAGCTGTGTCTCGTGCACGACGGCCCGCCCAGGCCCTCGGTGCGGTCCGTCCTCGACCGTTGCGCGGCCGCCGATCCGCGGGTCCGGGTTCATCACCGCGTCGAGCACGGCGGCCGGGCCGCGGCGGCGAACGACGGGATCGCCATGGCCGTGGGCGACTATGTCGCCTTCGTCGACGTCGACGGCGTGCTGGCACCCGGCGCGCTGCTCGAGGCGGCGCAGGTCATCGAAGCCAATCCGGACGTCGACCTCCTGTACACCGACGAGGCCGGGACAAGCGGCGACGACCTGACCCGCGCCACGTTCTACAAGCCGTCATGGTCGCCCGAGTATCTCCGGGGATGCATGTATCTGGGCCACCTCTGCATCTACCGGCGGGCCGCGCTCGAAGAGGTGGGCGGCCTGCGATCCGAGCTCGAAGGCGCGCATGAGTGGGACCTGGCCCTTCGGGTGACGGAGCGTACGAACCGGGTCGTCCACGTGCCCGGAGTGCGGTATTGCAGTCGACAGCCGGCGGCGACGCCCGGCGCAGGATGGACCCGCGTACCGGGCGCGCTGAACAACGCTCGCCGGGCGATCGACGACCATCTGGCTCGGACGGGTGTCGCCGGGCACGGTGAGCCCACCGAGGTCGACGGCTGGTTCCGAGTGCGGCGCGAGATCTTGGGTGACCCGATGATCAGCGTCATCGTGCCCACCGCCGGTTGGAAGCGGATTGTGCGCGACCAGATGACCGACCTCGTCATCAACTGCCTCACCAGCGTCCTGTCCCGCACGCGGTACGACCACTTCGAGGTGCTCTGTGTCGTGGAACAGGGCGACGACGAGACGGCGTCTCGCGTGTTGCGCCTGGGCGACGACCGCGTCAGGGTCGTCACGGCGGCCCCACCGTTCAACTTCTCGGCTCGGGTGAACACGGGCGTCGCTCACGCGACGGGCTCGCATGTCGTCCTGTTGAACGATGACACCGAAGTGTTGGCCGACGATTGGATGACGTTGATGCTCGAGCAGTCGCAGCAGCCGGATGTCGGTGCCGTCGGCGCAAAGCTGCGTTACGAGGACGGGCGGATTCAGCACGCCGGCGTGGTGGCAATCGATGGCCGGCCGACGCATGTTCTTCGTTCCTGCGACGGCCGTGGCTACTTCGGCAACCTCCATCTGAACCGCGAGTACGCCGCGGTCACCGGTGCCTGCATGATGACGAGGCGGGATGTCTTCGAGGAGGTCGGAGGATTCAACCCCCGGCTGACGCCCAACTACGACGACATCGACTACTGCTACAAGGTCTTCACGCGCGGCTATCGAATCGTCATGGCCATGGCGGCCGAGCTGTACCACTTCGAGTCGTCGACGCGGGGTGACGTCGCCGGCAGCGTGGCCGAGCTCGAGGGATTTCTCGACTTGTGGGGCGGGGATTTCGTGCCCGACCCGTACTACAACCCGCAGTTCAAGACTCCGAACTGCGAGGTCTGAGACTCGGCGACCGCCTCACCATACGACTGACGAGTCGAAGTACGTCCCGTCGGTGACGGGTCGGTAGTCGAGCAGATCGCGTGCCTTCGCGACGCTGACCAGGCTCTCGTTGCCGGCCGTGTGGTTGGGCACGTCGGGCCACGACGACGCCAGGTACTGCTGGACATCGACGATCTCCGAGTCGACGTGCGCGTCACAGAGGTTGAAGACCTCGCTGTCGAAGTCGGCGGTCGTCCGAAGGGCGCGAGTGAAGCCGTCGAGCAGGTTCTCGATCGACGTGCTCACGTACAGGTTGTTCGGCGTACTGGAGCGGAAGGCTGGATACTCCAAGCGGAACGCCATGCTCTGCGTCCGGGCGGGTTGCGTGCGCGAGGCGGTGGTCATGTACTCCTCGAAGGCCTTCTTCAACGCTCCGTACGCCGTCTGGCCATCTTCGACGGTCGGGCAGTAGTTCGATTCGAGGATGGGAAACTCGTCGATTCGAAACGGGTCGTTGATCCGGTAGACCTGCGCCGACGAGGCGAACACGAACTTCGCCACGCCCGCGTCGCGCGCCGCCTCGAAGACATTGACCGCGCCGTCGTAGTTGATGCGTTGGAAATCCTGCGGGGCGGTACCTGGCGCATGGGGGTGGGCGATCCCGGCCAGATGGATGACGGCGTGACTGCCCCGGAACCGTTCCGCCAGCGCGGACCGGATGTCGAGGATGTCGTCCCACGTGGGGCGGAGGAGCCCGAGTCGGGTCAGTGCCGGCTCGATGCGGCGCTGGGCGGTGTGGATCCGTCGGGCGGCCGCGCTCGCGGTGGCCGATCGCGAGGTGCCGAGGTGCCGTCGACGCAGTGTGTTCACGACCCGTCCGCGCAGCCGATCGAAGACGTCGATCTCGAAGCCTTGCGCTCGGAGACCGGCCTGCAGGACCTGGCCCACGAATCCGCTGCCACCGGTGATGACGACGCGGTCGCTCACCCGTCGGCCTCGAAGAGCTCGCACCAGCCGAGGATCGATCGACCCCACTGTTCGAGGTACCCGTCGTGCTCCGGGCGCCGGCTCAGCTGCTCGCCGACCTCTCGCATGCAGCCGAGGGCGTCGGGCTGCTTCAGCTCGAGCTCGTCGATGCGTTCCCACATCGATTCGTTCGCCTGGATGCCCGGCGCCTCCTTGACGAGATTGGCGAACGGATCGCTGGCCCGGCGGTGGTCGACGACTGGCTGACCGCAGACGATCGCCTGTTCGAGGTGGCGGCAGACCCGTTGGACGACGAGGCCGCACCAGATGTCGTCGAACCGGCGGTACGGCTGGCCCAGGCCCATTGGTGCGAAGTACATGAGGCACGCCGCTTCCCTCCGGAACGCGAGGTTCATGCCCGACATCGGGAAGTAGCCGGACGACGGCATCACCCATCGCGACCGGTCGAGCGCGGCGCGACCGCCGCGGCCATCGTCCCCGGCGAGCGTCTGCACGGCGTCGAGGTCGGGCGTGCCGACCCAGAGGCCGACGGACACCAGCACGTCGGCGACGCCGAGGTTCCGATAGGGCAGCCCCCGGACTCGGAGGCCGGGCACGGTGCTCTCCCATCTCGCGGTCCGGAAGAGGTTGTCTAAGTGTCGGCCGACGAAGGCGTCGCCGGCCAGGTCGGCCGGGTAGCAGTCGTCGTCCAACGTGAAGATGACGTCGGCGCCGCCCCGCCATGCCTCCCAGAACCCGAAGGAGCGGATCGCACTGTCGCGCCGGGAGATGATCGACGGGTCGGGCAGCGTCTCGACGTCACGCCAACTCAACACTGAGAGCCGGTCGGCGTGGGGCCAGCGGTCGCGGGGCACGTCGACGGCGTCGGGCCCGTCGCACACGACGATCAGCCGATCCCAAGGCCAGGGCGACCACGCGTCGAGAAACCCAACAAGGGCGTCGGGCCGGTTCGTCGGGACGACGAGCGTGTTCACAGCACGGTCCGGAAACGCTCGGGTATCACAACCGGATCGCCCTCGAGGTCGTCGCCGTGGAAGAACCAGTCGTGGAACTCGTCGTCGTCGACGATCCGGTTCTGGCGGCCGAGCGACGACTGCAGATCCGACTCGTTCCAGTCACGGCTCGCGGCCGACCGGTGGCGGGCCAGCGCCCGCTCGTAGTCGACGCGGTGCAGATGCACGAGGAGCAGGTGTGGATCCGGTGGCAGCGAAGACCAATCGGGGGAATCGTGGAAGCCAAGGCTCCACTTCACCGGAACGCGGGCGAGCGCCGGCTTGCTGTACTGCACCGACGGGTGCCACCGTCCACGCTGGCCGAGCACGGGACGGTCGTCGGACAGCGGAGCCTCATCGGGCCAATGCACCACGTTGAAGCCGCTGCACCGCGCCACCGGCCCGTCCATGACGTCGATGTAGGAGCCGAGATCTCGATGCACCTCGGGATCGGCGAGGACGAACTCGTCGGAGTCGGCGAAGAGGACCGTGTCGTAGGAGCGCAGGAGAAACTGCTGGAACGAGCTCACCGTCGCGCGCTGCCACCAATGGTCGAAGCTCTTCGACCGGTGCACCGGCACGACGTGGCACCGAGAGCCGAGGTCGGACGTCGAGCCGTCGGTCGTGTCGTGGTCGAGCACGTAGATGTCGTCGGCGTTGAAGTGGCGCCCGTAGTACCGCAACCAGAGGGGAAGGAAGATTGGCTCGTTCTGCACGATCGTGAAGACGGCGCGACCGCGGCCACCGCGTGGCCGGGATCCGACCACGATCTCTGGTCCGGGCAATTCGAACCATGTCCCGTCGCACAGCCGAGCGACGAGGGCGAGCTGGGCGCGGGCACGGTCGGCGGCGTGGAGCTCGATGTCGGCCCACCATCCGCTGCGACTCGCGTGGGGGACGTCGGGGAACTCGGCACCCACGTCGTCGCGCGGCCAATCGAAGTGGGCGCGTCCGACGACATCACCATTCGCGGTCACGAAGGCGTGGCTGACGGGTCCGTTGCGATCGACGAGCCAACCCCATGTGGTGAGCATCCCGCTGGCCACGTGGTCGCCGGGCTCGGGAGTGTCGATGAATCCCACGGGCGACGTGGGGCCCGGAGCCGTCACGCCGAGGTCCGCTCCTTGGCCGGCGGTGCGATGCCCACCTCGGCCATGGCGTCGGCCAGGCTCGTGACGAAGCGGCCGAGTCCGAACCGCTCGCGGGCCAGGGACAAGAGGCGACGCTGCGCCTCCTGCCACCGCTCGGTGTCGTGCATCAACGAACGTGCGAGCCGGGCGAGATCCTCGGGTTCATCGCCGACGAGCCATTCGACGAGCTCCTTGTCGAGGCCCAGGCCTTCGGCCCCCACCGGTGTGGTGACGAACGGCAGCCCGGCGGCCATCGAGTCCACGAGCTTGAGCTTGATGCCGGAGCCGAAGCGGTGCGGTGCCACGTGCATGAGCGCCTGCTCCAACCAAGGCCGCGGGTCGGGAACTCCGCCGATCACGTCGATGCGGTCGCCGGCGAGCGCGAGGACGCGCTCGGTCGGGTCGGCGCCCACGACGACCAGCCGCAGCTCGGGATCGTCGAGCTGTAGGCGCGGCAGCACCTCGGTGGCCGCGAGGATGACCCCGTCCTCGTTCGGTGAGCCCGGCCCCGCCATGAATCCCCCGAAGAACAGCAGACCCCGCCGCTCGTCGAAGCCCTTCGGCGACGACGACGGCTCGACGCAATGGGCGACGACGAACACCGGCGTCTCCGGCACGATCGAACGGATGACCGCGGCCTCGTCGTCCGACACGCAGAGCACCACATCAGAGCGCTGCAACGCCGCGACCTCCAACTCCTTCACCGTGGCCGCGTCGGCCAGCAGCTGGGCCCTGGCCTCGGCGGATGCAGCCACGCCGGCCTGGCGCTCGATGCGACGGAAGTAGAGCGCTTCCGCGTCGTACACCCGTGCGGCTTGTGGCTGATCGCGGTCGAGGGACGGGCTCATGCGGTCGTGGTTGTAGGGACGGCTGCAGATGACCACGTCGTAGTGGAACCGTCGGTCCGCCAGCCACCGATCGACATCGACGCCCCAGACGACCTCGACGCCGGCTTGCAGCAATGCCGGCGCGTAGCGCGCCGCGCCCGCTTCGTCGGCGGCCAGCAGTGTCACCAGGCTGTGCGTCCAATGGCCGGCCAACGTGGTGGCGACCAGCGCCGCCCGCGGATCTCCGGAACCTCGGTCCACATGGGGGACCCGGTCGTCGACCAGCAGTATCCGGTGGCGCGCCGGCGCGTCTCGCGCCGCGATGTGACGGTGACGGTAGATGTCGATGCGGTCGAGAGGCGGGCGGTTGTCGAGCACATGGGCCCACCGCTCGACGAACCGGCGCCGATTGGCGAGCATCAACTCGGTCGCGATCGCGTGCGAGCTCGAGCCATGTCTGACATGACGCACGACGGAGGCCGGCTCGAACCGCCAGCTCTGACCGACCTCCGCCAGGGACAGCGCGAGGTCGACATCCTCGTAGTACGCGATCTCGTAGCGCGGATCGAAGCCCCCGACGTCGACGAACGTCGACCGTCGCATCACCAAGCAGACCGCGGATCCGTAGTCCACGATCCGGTGAAAGCCGTAGGCCGCTTGCTCGGCGCTCTCGCCGTGGCCGATCGGCAACGTCGTCCCGTCGCGTCCGAGGAGTGAGCCGGCCTCCTGCAGCGTGCCGTCGGGGTCGAGCACCATCGGGATGGCGGCGCCGGTGGCGGGGAGGTCGAGTGCGGTGAGCAGCGGGTCCAGCCAGCCGGGCTGGACGAAGGCATCGCTGTTGAGGAAGCAGAGGTAATGGCCGACGGCATGCGACGCCCCCAGGTTGGCGCCCGGACCGAAGCCCACGTTTCGCGGCAAGCGAACGAGCCGTGCGCCCGAGACCCAACGGGCCAACTCGTCGCCGGTGCCGTCGGGTGAGCTGTTGTCGACCACGATCAGCTCGTACTGGGCGTCGGTGTTGGCGACCAGTGTCTCGATTGCCTGGCGCACGACGGGCCACTGCCCGTACGTGACCATGACGATCGAGATGTCCGGGTGCTCGACCGCCGGGATGACGACGCGGCTCACCCTCGGCGGAGCCAGTCGGCCCACATGTGGCGGATCGGCGCGGTCCAGCGGAGCGTCTTGGTGTCGTGCAGCGCCTGCAGCTCGGCGTCGACCCCGGCCCAACGCGCCTCGTGGAACGCGACGGCCGCCTGCGTCAGTTCGAGCAGATCGGCCAGGTCCGATGCTCGGGCGGCGGCGGCGGCGGTCTCGTCGGCGGCCACCGCCAACTCCTGTTCGAGATCGACGACCCGGTCCGCCATGGCGACGCGCTCGGCGACGATCCGCTGCGACAGGCGCTCGTGGGCGCGCCGGAGCGCCACCACCTCGGCCGTGGTCGCGGCTCGCGGCCGGTGCAGGTCGCGCCGGGCCGCGGCTGACGCGTCGGCGATGGCCGCGACGCGATCGAAGTGCTTGTCGATGCCGGCCTGCAGGCGGGGCATGACGTCCGAGCGCGGCGGCCGGTCCATGGTGCGACGCATCGCGTCCGTCAGATCGGCGACGTCGTCGACGAGGCACGCCGGTCGTTCGACGGCGTCGGCAAGGCCAGCGAGCTTGGACTGGCAGTTCAAGTTCAGGATCACGTGCGGCCGGTCGTAGGCCGCCGCGGTGACGTTGCCGTGGAACGAGATGCCGACGAACATCTCGGCGGCCGCGATCGCGGCGGCGACGTCCTCGATTCCCGTCGCGCCCGGCATGCGCGCGACCTTGCCCTCGAGGTGGTGCGACAGCGCCTCGGCGAACTCGTGGTCGCCTTGGCCACGGCCCGTCTCGAGCAGTGCGATGGTGAGGTCCGGTCGCTCCGCGGTCAGCGCGAGGAGCGAATCCGCGATGGCAGCCGAGAAGTCCACGAGGTGCCGGTTCCCCTGCACGACGACGACCGGGCCGTCGGCCGGATACCACCCCATGACGCGAAGGTAGCGGAGACGCTTCTCGAGGAGGGTCTTCGAGAGGAGCCGCGGGATGAGGAAGCCCGAGTCGGCGACGACGTCGATCTCGTGCTCGACCCGAGCTGCCTCGAGCCGCCGGCGGCTGAGCTCGTCCCGCACCGCGACGTACGGCCGGCCGGCGAGGGAGTCGGCGATGCGCGGGGCATCGTCGGGGTCGACGTCGAAGGGCACTCCGACGGCGTTCCACAGCACCGGACAGGCCTTCTCGCGCTGATGCCCCAGGCCGTCGATGAAGAATCGGCTCGCCTGGAGCTCCCGGGCCTCCGCCACGCCGATGCCGTAACGCGAGGCGAGGAGCTCGTCGCTGGTGTGGATGATCTCGCCGCCGCCGACCAGCACGGCGTCGGTGGCCACGGCCAACGCGTCGAGTCGGTCCGGCTCGTAGGCTCCGAGCGGCTCCGATGGGTCGCCGCCGTCCATCGCGATGGGATGGGCCCATCCCATCGGGGCGTACGTGCGGATGCGGCAGCCCCGGCGGGCGAGCTCCATGCGGGCGATGCGCGGGAAGAGCTGGTCGCCGAAGTTGTCGACGTCGAACGTCCCCCACATCGCGACGATCGGGCTCCGTGGATTCACGCGGGCCCGATCTTAGGGAAGGCGGCCGATGCGCCACGCCAGCGGCGAGGAGCCCAGAACAGGATGAGCGCGGCGACCAGCGCAATGATCGAGATCGCCAGTCCCCGGCGGAACGACGACGGCTGGTACCGCAGCACGATCTCATGGCTGCCGGTGCCGAGGGCGACGCCTTGGAGGACACCGTCGACCCGGAGCACCGGCGCACGCCGCCCATCGACCTGGGCGGTCCAACCAGGGAACCACTGCTGCCCGACCACGACGACCGCGGCGCCGTCGACTCGGATCTTCATGCGCACCGTGCCGTTGCCCTCCGACGTGATCACCGGCGGCAGGGCCGTCGGGTGGCGGTCGTCGAGGGTCGGCAAATGGCCGTCCACCACCACCTCACTGGCCGGGTCGAACGACGGCGCACGGACGGCCGCAACCGCGGCGTCGATGCCGACGACTTCCCGCGCGCCCGCGGCCGGCACCAACCACGCCCGTGGGAGGGCGTGCAGATTCTCGAACACCTGGGTGTGATCCGCCTCTGCGACCTGGCGGAAGCGACTGGGTTGCGACGCGAGGGTGTCGCGGCCGGCGTTGTAGTCACTGGTCACGATGTAGCGAATGGCGAGCATGTCGAGACGTCGGTCGGGGTGGGCGACGAGGCCGGCACTGGTGAACGAGACCTGTTGGCCGCCGGCGACCAGCCCGGAGAGAAACCGGCCGAGGTCCGCAGAGATCTCTTCGTAGCCGTCGCCGCTGTCGAAGCCGTACATCATCCCGATGTTGGGAGGAAGCGCCGAATCGACCACGGCGACGCGTCCACCGTCCGCGGTGCGCAACCGCAACGCGTCGAGGATCGGTGCCCGACGGAAGATCTCGGCGCGCGTCACGCTGGGAAACGCGGCGTTGCCGAAGGTGATGAGGTCGACCGCGGCGAGCAGCACGATCGCGCACGCGGTGACGGCGCGTGGCAGGCGTCGAAGGACGGCCGGAGCGAGAAGCAGGGCGGCCAGCCCGGCGAAGCAGATGCTGGCGGCGGGGCCGTGCAGCACCGAGGCGAGGCTGCTGACCGGGCCGCGGCTGCGACGGACGAGCAGGACCAGGAGCATGGTGGTGCCGACGACACCGAGGGCCCATGCGGCCCATTGGGCGCGGCGTGGCGCCGGCCCGGAACGCCGCCCGGCACGATCCATCGCGGCGGTGATGCCCAACGACGCGAGCACCGGCAGTCCGACGCACATGAAGAACGTCATGCGCCCGTTCGGGACGGCTTTGACCAGCGGGAGGTGATTGGCGATCGAGAAGAACGGCGGCACGCCGAACGCGACGCACCCGCTTGCGATCGTCACCGTGGCGAAGAATGCGACGTCGCCGCGGCTTCGCCAGAGCAGCGCCAGCGCACTGCCCACCACGACGAGCATGCCGAGGTAGAGCGCGCCGTTCGGCAACGCGATCCCGGCACCGTTCGGTTGGTGCGAGACGTCGCGCGACACGAGCCCGGCAATGGCTCCGATCGGGTGGCGGTCGCGGTACACCAGGTTGGCGTTCCGGTGAAGGCGACCCAGCCACTCGATTCCGGGCAGCACCTGCAGCGCGCTGAGTCCCGCGCCGAGGGCGGCCGCGCTCAGCGTCGCGATCAGGAAGCGCCCGCGGGTGGCGGACCGCCGCGCGGGCTCGAGGCCCCAGCCGATGGCGCGGTGCACCGCGAACGCGCCGGCCAGCAGCCCGGCGTAGAAGACGGTCTGCGGGTGTCCGCCGAGGATCACCGCGGCGACGGCGAGCGCGGTGAGGACGATCGGGCGCCGGTTCGGCCGCTCGCGCAGGACGTCGATGCCGAGGAGGACCGCGGGGACCCACACCGCGATGTCCGCGATGGGCCACCCGCTCCATGCGAGGACGTATCCGCCCCCGCCGAACGCCAACCCGGCCACGATCGCGGGTGCGGTTGCTGCGCCCAGCCGGCGGCAGAACAACGTCATGAACACCGCGGCCAGCGAGAGCCGCAGGATGTACGACAGTGCCCACGCGGTGGGAGTCGAAAGGACGTAGTACGGGAGGCTCGACGGTGAGAAGACGCCCCACTGGAGCGCGCCGACCCAGGGATATCCGGCGAGCAGGTGCGGCTGCCAGAGCGGGAGGTGGCCGTGCCGCACCGTGGTCGCGGTGAACGCGCGGAATGGATAGTTCTGCGTGACGAGGTCGCCCATCTCGCCGTGATGGCGCGCCGTCAGCCGTCCGGGAACACCGGCCCAGGCAGGAAAGGATTCGACGACATCCATCGGCAGGGGGATCCGGCCGATCAAGACCTTCCAGAAGTCGGCGACCGCGACAGCGATGGCAACCGCGGCGACGACTACTCCGACATTCGGTCTCCGCAGACGCACGCGTCAGCGCCCGAACTCGAGCAACGTGGGCTCGGCCCAGACGAGGCCGGAGCCCTGTCCTGAATAGGTGAAGCGCAACGTGACGGTCTGGCCGGCCCAACGACCGAGGTCGCCGTCCAGTTCGCGTGGTTGCCAGGCGGTGTCTTCGAGCGTCAGGTCGGCCACCGTGACGGGACGGGCAGTCGGCGCGAGCACGTCGATCTGAAATCGCCCCGCCGGCGCGCCAGGACCCGGCAGCACCTCGATGACGGGCCGACCGGCGGGCAGGTCGACCGAGATGGTGACCGGCCCGGCGGACCACCCCTGAAGGTACGAGCGGTAGAACACGCGCGCCAGGGCCGCCGACGGCTGATCGGCCGCCTCCATCTGCCGCTGGACCGATGCTGGGGCCGCGGCCGCAGTGCGGTCGCTCGGCGGTGCCACGCCGAACAGTTCGGTGGTCGACGTCAACCCGGCGCGCCGACGGAACACCGCGGCCAGGGCGAGGGACGGACTCGGCGAGAAGTGGACGAGCTCGTAGGAGGCGGCGAAGCGCGCGTCGCCGGCGTACTGGGCGTCGGCGAGCAGTCCGGGATGCCGAGACGCCTCGTTGTTGAGCCGGAGGACCCACCAGTCGGGGCGGCGACCGAAGACGTAATCGGGGTCGTACCTTCCGCTCGGCAGCCCTGGCCGGCCGGCGATCCGGCGGTCGGCCAAGCCGAAGGTGTCGATGACGTCGAGCCCGGAGTAGTAGCTGATGATCCCGACCTCCTGGGCGGCGACGACCTCGCCGGGTCGGACCCGAGGCCGCAGCCACGCGGTCATCTCGTGGTAGGGCGGGACGGCCACGCCGCGATGCGGGTTCCGGTCGGTTGAAACGAGGCGGCCCCATGCGCCAGCCAGCGGATTGCGGAACAGTCGATCGGTCTCGATGGTCTGCCCGGGCGCGAACGCGCGGTCGATGCATGATCCGACGAGGACGACGGCCAACGTTGCCGCGAGGGCCGTCGTCAGCCGTGGCCTCGTCCTCAACCGCTCGATCGTCCACGACGCGCCACCCGCGGCGAGCGCGATCGTCAGCACGATGGCGGGAAACAGATAGCGACCGTACGCGTAGCCCTCTCCCGGACTGAAGATGACCACGCCCGTGGTCAGCACGATCACGCTGATCGCGCCGCGGGCTCGCCGACCACCGACGACGGCCCCGGCCACGGCCAACGGCAGAAGTGGAAGGTACGGACGCGAAGACACCGCGAGGTAGTGCCAGCCGGCGTGCAGCGTTGCCCACACCGACGGCAGTGACTTTGCCCGCACGGTGTTCGGCACGAGGGAGCCGAAGGTGATCACGCGAAAGAGCTCGAAGGCCGCGATCGCACCGACGCAGAGCAGGTCGCCCTTCCGCTGCCGCCAGGGAGCCGGGTGGAGTACGAGGAGGGCCGCGACGATGACCACGCCCTCGGGTCGGACGAGCGCGACGCCGACCCCGACCGCGGGCGCGAGCACTGTGCGTCGGACCGAGTCGGGGGAGGCGAGGAACAACCCGACTGCCGACACGACGAGCAGGGCGGTCAGCGACGTCTCGAGCCCACTCGTCGCGTGGAAGGCGGTGGCCGGCAGGCTCGCGACGAGCAGACCCGCGCCCAGGCCAGCCGCGACCGGCAGGCCGGGGCGGATCTGCCGGGTTGCCCACGCCGTCGCCGGAACGAGGAGCGCGGTCGCGGCCGCGCTGGCGAGCAGCGCAGCCGTCGGAGCGGTGAGTCCGACGCGCTCGGCACCTGCCAGCAGAACCACCCAGAGAAAGTTGGAGAAGCCCTCGACCGTGGCGGCGTTCGGTGTCATCACGAAGCCGTGCCAATGCGCGAGATTCTTCGCGTACGCGAAGGAGATGTAGGCGTCATCGACAGGGAGTTCGGGGCGCAGCGCGTGCACCGATGCGACCAGCGCCCATGCCGCACCGATGCCGAGGACGAGCCACGACCACCGCGGTCGACGCATCGTCTCCAGGGCCCGTCCGGCGGTCACGCGCGGGGGAGCATAGAGAAGGGCTTCGGGTGTCCGGCGCTGCCCTAGGCTCCCGCCTCATGGACACCGACGAGGCCCGCCGGCGGCTCGACGAGGAGCGGGCGCGCCTCGAGGAGGTCCGCGCCAGCCTGGCCGAAGACCATCTCGACGAGGAGTCCGAGCAGGAGAACCTGTCCGAGCTCTCGGCGTACGACCAACACCAGGCCGACGTCGGCACCGAGACCTTCGAGCGCGAGAAGGACCTGGCCATCCTCGAGCGGGTCGAGGCCGAGCTGGCCGACGTCGAGCACGCGCTGCGCCGGCTCGACGACGGCACCTACGGCACCTGCGAGGTCTGCGGCAAGCCGATCCCGGAGGAGCGGCTCGAGGCGCTCCCGGCCACACGGCTGTGCCTCGAGCATCAGGCCGAGGCCGAGCGCGAGGTGCGCCGGCCGGCCGAGTAGCGCGTGCGCAAGTCGTTCCTCGGTCTGGCGGGCGCCGGCGCGGCCGTCGGGATCGCGCTCGCCGATCAAGACCGGCGCCACCGGTTGCAACGACAGGCGCGCGTGTGGCGCCTCACCGCCAAGCGCGGCGTGCACTTCGCCGCGATCAAGGTGCGCGGCGCGCGGGCATCGCAGGAACAACGGGCCCGGCTCGAGGAGCAGTTCGCGGTGAAGACCGCCGAGGATGTCGCCGCGCTGCTCGGCAACATGAAGGGCGCCATCATGAAGGCGGGGCAGATGCTGTCGTTCATCGCCGACGGCCTCCCGCCCGAGGCGCAGGCGGCGCTGGCGACGTTGCAGGCCGACGTCCCGCCGATGGCGCCGAGCCTGGCGGAAGGCGTCGTGCGGTCCGAGCTGGGGCAGGACCCCGAACGGGTCTTCCTCGACTGGAACCCGGTGCCGGTCGCGGCGGCGTCGATCGGCCAGGTGCACAAGGCGGTCCTTCCCGACGGTCGCATCGTCGCGGTGAAGATCCAGTACCCGGGCGTGGACAAGGCGATCAAGAGCGACCTCGACAACGCCGAGTTGCTCTACGGCATGTTCGCCAGCTTCGCCCTCAAGAACATGGACGTGAAGGGCATGGTCGACGAGCTCCGGTCGCGCATGTACGACGAGCTCGACTACACCCTCGAGGCGCGGCTGCAGGGCGAGTTCGCGGCGTTGTACCGCGACCACCCGTTCGTGCACATCCCCGACGTGGTGCCCGAGCTGTCCACCCGGCGCGTTCTCGTCAGCGAATGGGTGGACGGGATGACGTGGACCGAGTTCCTCGAACAGGCGTCGCCTGAGACCAAGCAGAAGTCGGCCGAGGTGCTGTTCCGCTTCGCCGAGGGCTCGATCTGGCGGCACGGCGTGTTCAACGGCGACCCCCACCCGGGCAACTACCGCTTCCACGCCGACGGCTCGGTGACGTTCCTCGACTTCGGGTTGGTGAAGCGGTGGAGCCCGGGCGAGCTCGAGGAGCTCTCGCGGATCCTCGACCGCGTGATCGAGCGCGACGCGCAAGGAACCTGCGACGCGATGGTCGCGGCGAAGTTCCTCGCCGCCGACCACGGGCTCGATCCCGAGGCGGTGTGGCACTACGTCAGCCGGCCGTGGGAGCCATTCACCGTCCCCGAGTTCACCTACACCCGGCCCTGGGTCGCCGAGACGATCGCGACGATGCTCGACCTGAAGGGGGAGCACGGCGACGTCATCCGGCACCTCAACATGCCGAGCTCGTACGTGATCCTCGACCGTGTCGTGTGGGGCGTCAGCGCGCTGCTGGGCCGGATCCGTGCCACCAACCGGTGGCGCGCCATGCTCGCCGAGTACCGCCAGGGCGATCCGCCGACCACCGAGTTGGGCCGGATGGAGGAGGAGTGGCGGCGGAGCCGGCCTCAGCCCTCGTCCGGCTCGAGCGACTTCGCCATCAGGTAGCCGCGAGCCCGCTCGGCGCGGGGATAGCGGTCGACCAGCGCCCAGAACCGGCGGTCGTGACCGGGCTCGGCCAGGTGGGCCAGCTCGTGCACCAGCACGTAGTCGAGAACCCAGGTCGGCAGCTCGGCCAGCGCGCTCGAGATCCGGATGCTCCCGTCCTGCGGCGTGCACGAGCCCCACCGCGTGGTCTGGTTGTCGACCCATCGCACCGATGCCGGGCGCGGGAGCCGATGGCGATCGGCGAGACGCGCCGCTCGCTCCGGCAGGTCGACGATGTCGGCGGCGCGCTTGCGGCGGAACCGCCGCTGCATCTCGCCGACCCACTTCTCCTCCTCGGCCTTCGTCGTCGACGCCGGCATCGAGATGCGGAGGACGCCGCCGACCTGCTGCGCGGAGATCGTGCGCCGCCGGCGCGTGGACCGGACGACCTCCACCGGGAGTTGCGGGAGCTCGGGCTCGGGGTCGGGGAAACGCAGTTGTCCGGGAACGTTCATCGAATGGTCCGTGGGTTCAGAGTCGCGTCGTCGAGGAGTGGTCGTCGGACAGGTTGCACGCCGCGCCGGCGTGGAGCGCGGATCCGTCCCACGTGAGCCAGCGCCCGCAGAGATTTCCGGGCCGGGACGGTTCGGCAGTCAGTGCCCGCTCCACCGCGCGGATCAGCCCGCCGTGCGCGACGAGCAGCACGTCGCCCGTCGCGTCGGCCGCGTGGTGCTCGACCGCGGCAAGCGCGCGGGTCACGAACTGCGTGTCGGCTTCACCGTCGGGCGGGCTCGGGAGCTCGCCGCGCCGCCAGGCGTCGAGCCAGCCGGGCCAGCGACGCTCGATCTCGGCGGTGGTGAGGCCGCTCCACGCGCCGACGTCGCGCTCGCGCAGCGCCGGATCGAGGCCCACTTCGCCGAGCGACATCGCGGCCGCGATGATGTCGGCGGTCTCGCGAGCCCGGGCGAGGTCGCTGCTCACCACGCCGCCGGGGAAGGTCTCGCCGGCGGCAGCCAGCAGGACCGCGGCCGCGGCGGCTTGCTCTCGACCGGCGGCGGACAGCGGGGGGTCGGCCCAGCCCTGCCAGCGGCCGTCGGCGTTCCACGTCGACTGGCCGTGCCGGAGGAGGAGGGCGCGCCCGGCCATGACGGTCCGAACGTAGCCGCACTACCGTGCGTGGCCGAGCAGAGGAAGGACGCCATGGCCCTCGACGTCACCAAGATCGGCAGCACCACCGGACCGCACACCGCGACGATCGACGGTGATCGCGCCAAGGCCTATGCCGCTGCGACCAACGACGACAACGAGGCGTACTCGTCGGGCAAGTACGCGCCGCCGGTGTTCGGTGTGGTGCCGACCTGGGAGGCCATCGGCGCCGCGGTCGCCGACGTCATCCCGCCCGAGGCGTTCGCGTTCATCGTTCACGGCGAACAGGACATGCACTTCCATCAGCCGCTGGTGCCGGGCACGACGCTGCGCACGATGACCGAGCTGCACAGCATCCGCGTCGGTGCATCGGGCACGCGCGTGGTCGCCAAGCTGGCGAGCACCGACGCCGACGGCCGGCCCGTGATGGACATCTACTCGACGACGTTCATCCGCGGCATGAGCGACGGCGAGAGTGGCGGCCCCGACAAACCGGACCACACGTTCCCGGAGGAGGCGCGGGGCAACGAGGTCGCCGACTTCACCATCCACGTCGACGAGGATCAGACGTACCGCTACCGCGACGCATCCGGCGACCAGATGCCGATCCACGTCGACGATGCGTTCGCCAAGAGCGTCGGCCTGCCGGGGATCATCGTCCACGGGCTCTGCACGATGGCGATGTGCAGCCAGGCGGTGGTGAAGACGGCCGCCGGGGGCGACCCGGCGCGGTTGCGGCGGCTCGCCGTCCGCTTCGCCAAGAACGTCCTGCCGGGCAGCGACGTCGTGGTGTCGATCCACGACGCCGGCACCGACGACGCGACCGGCCGGCGCATCTACGCGTTCGAGGCGCAGAGCGCCGGCGACAAGGTGATCGCCAACGGGCGGGCCGAGATCGAGGCCTGACGGGTGGCTGTCCTGCGGCTGTTCGCCGCGGCACGCGAGGCGGCCGGCGCGTCGACCGTGGAGGTCGAGGCCACGACGGTCGGCGAGGTGCTGTCCGTCGCCGTCGCCCGGTTCGGCGCCCACTTCGGCGACGTCCTCGCCCATTCCCGCGTCTGGCTGAACGGCCAACCCACCGACTCCGCCGAGCCCGTCGGCGACGCCGACGTGGTCGCGGTCCTGCCCCCGGTCTCGGGCGGCGCCGACGACCGCGCCCCGGTTGAACCGGTGGTGGACGGCAGCGCGGCGCCGGCGATCGCGCCGGTCGTGCCGGCGATGGAACCGTACCGGCGGGTGCTGCGGCCGCCGACGCTCGCGGTCGTCAACGAGGTCCGGGCGCCGCACGGCCGGCTGGGCGCGCTGTGGGCCGTGGCCACCGTTGGTGCGGCGTGGGGCGGGCAGGGTTGGCTGGCGGTGTGGTTCGCAGCCAACGCCGGGCTGGCCGCGGCCACCACGGCCCGCGTGGGCCGGGCCCGCGGCGACCGGCCGTCACCTGCGTTGGCGGCGGCGGCCGCGGCCGCGCTGGTGCTGGCGGCGGCGTCGGGCATGACGGCGATGACCGCGGTGATGGCGCTGGCGATCGTCGTCGTACTGGTCGGGCAGCTGGTCGCGCGCACGCCGCGCCCGACGCTCGACGCCGCGCTGACGCTGGCCGCCGCGGTCCCGGTCGGGCTGGCGGCGGCGTCGGCGGTGCTGCTGCGCGGGATCGGGCTGTCGCCGGTGCTGGTGCTGCTGGCCTACGCCGCGGCCTACGACGCCGGCGCGTACCTCGTCGGCACCGGGGCATCGTCGCGGTGGGAAGGTCCGGTCGCGGGGATCGTCACCGCGGTGCCGATCACGATGGTGGTCGCCGTCGCGCTGGTGCCGCCGTTCAGTGGTGCCAGCGCGTTCCTGCTCGGTGGGCTGGCCGCGATCGCCGCACCTCTCGGTCCCATGGCGGCCTCGGCCCTGCTCGGCGACTCGGCGGCGCCGGCCCCGGCCTTGCGGCGGCTCGACTCGCTGCTCGTCCTCGGCCCACTGTGGGCCTGGTGCGCGGCCGCGCTGATCGCCCGCTGAGGTTTCGCCGCGGTCAGGCCGCGACGACGAGCTTGCCGTTCATCGTCGGGTGGATCGTGCACTTGTAGTCGAAGGTGCCCGCGGCGGTGAACGTGTGGGTGTACGTCCCGCTGGTCATCGTCTTGCTGTGGAAGCTGGGGAACGTGACGTTGTGCGCCACGCTCTCGCCCCACTTCCACGTGACGGTGTCGCCGACCTTCACCTGGAGGGTGTCCGGTTGGAAGCTGAGATTCTTGAGGATCACCGTCGGGCCGTTGGTGGCCGTCGGTGCCTTCGAACCACCACCGCCGCACGCGCCGATCAGGAGCAGCCCGGCCGTCAAGGCGACGGCGAGAAGGAGGCGCCTCACGTCAGCTCTTGTAGAACATGAGGAGCATCACGACGAACAGCGCAACCCACACGACGAAGCCGGCGACGATCGTGTCCGGGTGCTTCTCGAGTGGCTTCTTGGTCGGCCCCGGGCCGGTGCCGCCGATGTAGCCCAGCGCGTTGAGCTCGATCACCGCGGCGACCACCAGCGCGATCAGGTACCAGGCCACCCGCTTGCCGGCGCCCGGCAGGTAGTCGAGATGTGGCGCAACGGCGAAGAAGTGACTCGTCGCCGCCATGAAGAAGACCATCGGGATCGAGAACAACGTGTTGGTGCGCGATGCGAGCAGTGCCTTGCGTCCCGCGGCGGCGGCATTGGGGTCGGCCTCGCGGCCGGCGGCCAAACCCTCGGCATTCGCGATGACGATCTTCTGGTTCGGCCAGATGACGAGCCACACGTTGGCGAACATGATCGTGCCGTACAGCATGCCGGTGAAGATCGACAGCCACGGCAGTGACTTCATGTAGTCGCTCTTGTAGTCCTGCTGGAACACGAAGATCAGCAGTCCGGTGGCGAACGTGAGCGCGGCCGCCCAACGGAACCACCACAACGCCCGGCTGGTCAGTTTGCGAATGGCTTCGGTGCGCGCACCCGCTTCGAACTCGGCATACGCCGGCACCTGCACGAAGTTGAAGAAGTACAGGAGGCCGATCCATGTGATGCCCGCCAGGATGTGTCCCCATCTCGAAAGAACGATGAGGAGCGCACGAGCAAAGCCCACTCCCGCTGCCAAGAGCATCTTCCACACTCCCGATCACGCCACTGGTGCGCGGAACGTAGCAGGAAGGAGGGGCCTCCTCCCGCATCAAGCCTTCTTGGTCTCCCAGAACACCTTGTCGATGTCGCCGATGCGGTCGAGGAGGCGCTGGGCCACCTTGGCATCGACGGCCTGCTTGGTCTCGCCGGCCAGCTTGGTCGCCTCCCAGAACAGCGCGTGGAGGTCAGGATGATCGGCGAGATGCTCGGGCTTGAAGTAGTCCGTCCACAGCACCCACAGATGGTGCTTGACGAGGTCGGCCCGTTGCTCCTTGATGAACAGCGCCCGCTCCTTGAACACCGGGTCGTCCGACTCGTTGTACTTCTCGATGCACGCCAGCACGGACTCCGCCTCGATGCGGGCCTGCGCCGGGTCGTACACGCCGCACGGCAGGTCGCAGTGCGCGTAGGCGGTCAGCGGTGGGAATCGGCGGTCGATGGCGTCGAGAACGCGCGAGAACATGTCCGGCTCCTTTTGGATCGCGAATGCACCTTGCCTACCCGACCGGTGGCGCAATGATTCGCCGAGTCATTGTCTCTGGCAACAGCATGTTCCCGACGATCCTTCCCGGTGACCGGCTGTTGGTGGTCGGCCGCAAGGTGCGAGCCGGTGACCTGGCGGCGCTGCGCGATCCCCGCGAGCCCGACCGCGTGATGGTGAAGCGCGTCGTCGCCGTGGAGGGCACGACCGGCGCGGTCGCGGTGGCCGGTGACAACCCGGACGCCAGCACCGACAGCCGTCACTTCGGGTCGGTGCCTCGCCACCTGGTCGTCGGCCGCGTGCGGTGGCGCTACTGGCCGCAGGATCGACGCGGCAGACTCCGGTGATGGCCCACCCGATCTTCACCCCGGAGCACGAGGAGCTCCGGCGATCGATCCGGGCGTACGTCGAGAAGGAGCTGCGGCCCCATGCCGACGAGTGGGAAGCGGCCAAGGACTTTCCCGACTCGGTGTTCCGCCGCATGGGTGAGCTCGGCTTCCTCGGGCTGCATTTCGCGGTCGACGACGGTGGCTCGGGCGGCGACTACCTCACGATGCTGGTGCTGGCCGAGGAGATGGCGCGGTGTGGCAGCGGCGGCGTGAGCATGGCGATCAGTGTGCAGTGCGAGTACGTGACGCCGCCCATCGCCAAGTTCGGCACCGCGGAGCAGAAGGCGCGCTGGCTCCGCCCGGCGATCGAGGGCCGGCGGATCGGCGCGCTCGGCATCACGGAGCCGGGCGCCGGCAGCGACGTCGCGGGCATCACCACGCGGGCCGAGCGCGACGGCGACGGGTACGTCGTCAACGGCGCCAAGACGTTCATCACCAACGGGTGCCGGGCCGATTTCCTCCTGCTCGTCGCCAAGACCGACGCGACACAGCGGCATGCGGGCATCTCGCTCTTCCTCGTCGACACCGACACGCCGGGCTTCGCGGTGACCCGGCGGCTCGACAAGGTCGGCATGTGGCCGAGCGACACCGCCGAGCTGGCCTTCACCGACATGCGCATTCCGGCGGAGAACCTCCTCGGCGAGGAGGGCAAGGGCTTTCATCACGTCATGTGGGAGCTGCAGGGCGAGCGGCTCTCGGCCGCGGCCGGCGCGTGCGCCGGCGCCCAGATCACCGTCGACGCCACCGCCGAGTTCGTGAAGGGTCGCCGGGCGTTCGGGCAGCGGATCGCCGACTTCCAGGCGGTGCGCCACCACCTGGCCGAATGCCAGACGGCGATCGACGCCGCCCGAGCCCTGACCTACGAGACGGCCTGGCGGGTGCAGCTCGGGGAGTACCCGGTGCAGGCCATCACCGAGGCCAAGCTGCTGGCGACGCGGACCCATTTCCAGGTCGCCGACACCTGCCTGCAACTTCACGGCGGCATGGGCTACATGATGGAGATGCCCGTGCAGCGCGCCTGGCGCGACAGCCGGCTGGCGCGCATCGGCGCCGGTGCCGACGAGGTGATGCTCGACGCGATCGCCAAGTCGATGGGCCTGTAGACCCATTTGCGGTCGATTGCACCACCAGTTTCACGATCGCCCCTTCTCATCCGTGAGGGTCGCCCGTTAATCTCGTTGTCACATGGCAAGTGTGGCCCTCGACCGTCTGCTCGATCCCGAGTTTCTCGGTGACCTTCCGGCGCGCCAGATCGAGGAGATCCGCTCGATGCGCGCCGAGTGCCAGCAGGTCGAGGTCGGCCTGTCCTACCTCCGCCGCCTGGCCCAGGGCCGGCTCGACATCGTCGCCGACGAACTGCGCCGGCGGACCGACGGGTCACCGCCCACCGACATGGCCACGCTGGTCGAGCGGCTGCCGTCGATCCTGTCGGAGCACGTCACCTCACCGGGCAACGGCCGGCTGCCGACGTACTTCGACCCCGGCGACCTCGCCGAGGTCAGCGCGCAACTCGACGAGATCGTCGACACCGCGGCGCTGAGCGCGCTGCCCGAGCTGTCCGACGACGAGGTGCGGGCGTTGATGGACCGGCTCACCGGGCTCGAGCACGAGGTGTCGGCCCAACGCCGGGCGCTGCACGAGAACATCGACGCGCTCCAGTCCGAGCTGACGCGGCGGTACAAAACGGGGGAAGCGACCGTGGAGTCGCTCTATCAACGGTGAGTGACACTCAGATCCGGCGGCTCGTGCTGGTGGTCGACGACGACGAGGTCGTGCGCAAGGTGGTGCGCATGGTCCTCGAAGCCGACGACTTCGAAGTGGTCGAAGCGGCCAACGGTCCGGACGCGTTGGCGTCGGTCGCGTCCGAGCACCCGCCGCTGATGGTGCTCGACGTGATGATGCCGGGCATGGACGGCATCGAGGTGTTGCGCAGCCTGCCGCCCGACGTCAAGGTGCTGATGCTGACGGCGCGCGACGACGCCGCCACCGAAGCCGCGAGCCGGGCCGCCGGCGCCGCCGACTTCCTTGCCAAGCCGTTCAGCTCGGTCGAGTTGCTGGATCACGTCGAGCGGCTCGTCCACGGCCAACCGGCGAGCGCGGCGACATGACCTTGGCCGACCAGCCGACGGCGCCGCCGGATCTGCCGACGCTCGCCGGCGATCCGGACGCGATGCAGCGCCAGCTGATCGTGTTCGCGCGCGACATCGGCCAGATCTACCGGCGGGAGAAGGGCCGGGCCGAGGAGCTCGAGCAGGCGCTCGCCACCCTCAAGACGGCCTACTTGGAGACGGTGCGCACCTTGGCGTTCGTCGTCGAGGCCAAGGACGCGTACACCGGCCAGCACCTCGAGCGCTGCCGCGTCTACGGCGTGGCGCTGCTCCAGGCGATCGGTGCCGCCGAGGAGTACCCCGACGCGGAGTACGGATTCCTGCTGCACGACGCGGGCAAGGTCGGCATCCCGGAGCGGATCCTCGGCAAGCCCGGCCCGTTGACCGCGGCCGAGTGGCGGGTGATGCGCACCCACCCGCTCATCGGCCACCAGATGGTCGCCGGCATCCCGTTCCTCAAGTCGGCCGGCGAGGTCGTGCGCTACCACCACGAGATGTTCGATGGCTCCGGCTATCCGGAGGGGCTCAAGGCCGCCGACATCCCGCTCCCGGCCCGGGTCTTCAGCATCGTCGACGCGTTCGACGCGATGACGACCGACCGGCCGTACCGGGCCGCGCTGCCGATCGACTACGCCGCCGAGGAGATCGCCCGCATGGCCGGCACGCAGTTCGACCCGGAGGTCGCCGAGGTGTTCGTGCCGCTGTGCGAGCGGCTGCTGCCTGTCACGGCGTAGTTGGCGCATTTCCGCGAGCGGTAGCCTCCTTCCCATGCAGGGTCTCGAAGAGCGGATGCGCGACCTGGGTGAGTTCATCCGCGAGCAACGACGGGTCGCCCGGCTGTCGTTGCGAAAGCTCTCCGAGCAGGCCGGCATCTCCAACCCGTACCTGAGCCAGATCGAGCGCGGCCTCCGGAAGCCGTCGGCCGAGATCCTCCAGCAGATCGCCAAGGCCCTCCGGATCTCGGCCGAGACGCTCTACGTGCGAGCCGGGATCCTCGAGCAGCGCGAAGGCGAGCAGGATCTCATCGGCGAGATCCTTCGCGACACCAAGGTGACCGAAGCGCAGAAGCAGACGCTGATCTCGATCTACGAGGCGTTCTGCCACGAGAACGAGGGCACGCTGGCGCCGCCGGTCGCGGGCGAGCCTCACCCGGTCGACGGGTAGGGTTTCGGCCGTCGTGCGCAGCCTGGCGATCCTTTCTCTGCACACCTCGCCCCTCGCCCAGCCCGGTGCCGGCGATGGCGGCGGCATGAACGTCTACGTGCGCGAGCTGTCATCGGCGCTCGCCGGCGCGGGCGTCGCCTGCGACGTCTACACGCGCGCGTGGCACCCCGGGCTGCCGGACGTCGTCGACGTGGAGCCCGGCGTCCGGGTGCACCACGTCGCCGCCGGGCCGCCGGGCCCGCTCGACAAGCACGATCTCCCGGACGTGGTCGGCGACTTCACCAAGGGCGTCCTCACCCGGATCCTCGACGGGTACGACGCCGAGCTGATCCACGCCAACTACTGGCTCTCCGGCGCCGCCGGCCACAGCCTGAAGCACGAGCTCGAGCTGCCGCTGGTGTCGACGTTCCACACCCTCGCCCGCGTGAAAGCCGACGAGGCGGCCGAGCACGAGCCCGACCGGCGGGCCCGCACCGAGGCCGAGGTCATCGGTTGCTCGGACGTGATCCTCGCGTCGAGCGCCGAGGAGCAGGCCCAGCTGGTCCGCTTGTACGGCGCGGCCCCGGAGCGCATCGAGCTCGTGCCGCCGGGCGTCGACCACGACCTGTTCGCGCCCGGAGGTCGTGGCGCCGCGCGCGCCGTGCTCGGGCTCGACACCCACGGGCCGCTGCTGCTGTTCGTCGGGCGGATCCAACCGTTGAAGGGCCTCGACGTCGCGGTGCGGGCGTTGCACGCGCTCGGCCGGCCGGACGCCCGGCTCGCGGTGGTCGGCGGCCCCAGCGGCCCTGACGGCGCCACCGAGCTGGCGCGCGTGCGCGGCCTCGTCGACGAGCTCGGTCTCGCCGATCGCGTGCGATTCGTGGCGCCGCAACCGCACGGTCGACTCGCGGTGTGGTACCGCGCCGCGGACGTGTGTCTCGTGCCGAGTCGGTCGGAATCCTTCGGGCTCGTCGCCCTCGAGGCGGCGGCGTGCGGCACGCCGGTCGTGGCCGCCGCGGTCGGCGGCTTGCGGACGTTGGTGGATCACGGTCACACCGGCTTCCTCGTCGATGGCCGCGACCCGAGCGCGTACGCCGCGTACGCGGGCGAGATCGTCGGCAACCCGGTGCTCGCGGCGGAGATGTCGATCAGCGCCGCCGCCCGGTCCGGTCGCTACCGCTGGTCGATCACCGCCGCCCGGCTGCGCCGGCTGTACGCCGATCTGGCGGCGCGGTCGCTCGTCGAGTGCCGCTAGACGCGGCCCGCGCCGGCGACATCCCCCCGGCGACCCCCGAGGAGCTCGTCCGGCACACCGCAACCATCGAGGCGTGGGTCGCGCGGCAGCGCGACGACAACCCGGCGCTGGCCGCGGTCGACCGCGACCAGTCGCGGCGCCGCTGGTACATCCGGCTCCGGGGCGAGGCGCGCGACTTCGTCGCCATCTGGCTGACCCTCGGCGAGTACACGCTCGGGTACGAGACGTATCTCATGCCGGCGCCCGAGGAGCGGGTCGCCGAGGTGTACGAGCTGTTGCTCCGCGCCACCCACGGCCTGTACGCGATGGGCTTCGCCATCGGCGGCGAGGACGCGGTCTATCTCGTCGGCCACCTGCCGCTCGGCGCGCTGACCGAGGACGAGCTCGACCGCATCGTCGGTTCGACCTACGCCGCCATCGAGCGCTGGTTCCGCCCGGCCATGCGCCTCGGCTTCGGCTCCCGCTTCCACGGCTGACGACGAGCGGGTTGACGAACCCATGAGGGGAATTACACTCATGGGATGCGATGGAAAGCGCTTGGCCGAGTGGTCGCGATGTTCGTGATCGTGGCCGCTGGTCAGGCGATAGTCGGATCATTCGCAACTTCTTCGATTCACAAGCTGGTCAAGAGCCAGCACGTTCGGGATGTCGGCATCGTCGTCATTTGGGGCTTGGTTATCGCCGTCACTCCCGTCGCCGTTTTCTTGTGGAATCGCAGTCGGGAGATGACTACGCCAGTTGCTCCCGTGGCGCTGACACCGCGCCCGATGCCGGGGTTCAAGACGCCGAACGAGCTGGAACAAGAGCGCAAGCTAGAGGCGCGGCGGGCGGACGAGGCGATACGGGAGCACCTACGCGCTGAATGGGGACTGCGCGCTCTGGTGCCAGTAGAGGTCGGACTTCCTTGGCACGAGGTGCCGTCTGGGACGTACTTCTTCACCGATGCCGACCGCGTAGGCGTGTATACCCCGCATGAGACGGCACGCGCGAAGGATGACATCGTGTTGCTACGTCCTGTCGAAGTTCACAAGGACCGAGTTGGCGCGTATTTCTTTCTCCTGTACGCAACCTCAGAAACCGCCGCGGACCTTAGATACCAGCGGGTACATAAGACCGACCCTCAGTGGCTCAAGCTCACACTCTTTGCACACGCGTATGAGGAAAACACGCTCCTCGTCCGGGTCGCGATGGAGGGCAACTACACCTTCGCGCCTCGGTCTTTCCAGCACGGGTATCTGATCGAGCTAATCCATCAGGAGGACGATGTGCCTTCCTGAGTCTCTTCATCCTCCGGCTTTCGATCTTTCGGGTGCGGCCCAGCTTTCAGCACCTTGCGGATCAGCTTCTCGGCTGGTTCCTCAGTGTTCACCCGCTCGTCGCGTTGCTCGGGCGTCGGCGTGTACTTGCGCACCACGGGCCTCAGCCTACCGATCCGTGGTCGGTCAGTGGCCGGTACGTCAGCCGTCGCCCGTCGACCTGATCGACCATCCGCTGAAGGCGGGCGGTGTCGGACAGCTTGCGGGTGGAGTAGCGGAAATCGAACTCGTCCAAGTACCGCTGAAGGTGTTCCTTGCTGACGTGGTGGTGGGTGCCGTCGATCGACCGCTTCAGTTGGCTGAAGTAGTTCTCGGCCTGGTTGCTGGTGATGACGTTCCGAGAGACCTGACCGTCCTCGCCACGGACCTTCTCCACGCGGACGTACTCGTCCTCGGAGTGGTTCACCGTCTTGTGGCCCGCAAGCTCTTGGGCGACGGCGTTGTAGCCCTTCCACTCGTCGGTGTGAAGCGTCGTGTTCGGCATGTCCACCTGCTCGGCGATGGCCTTGCGGAGCGTTGCGCCGGTCACGTCGGGAACCACGCGCGAGCGGGCTTCGCCCGTCTCGGTACTGATGAGGGACAAGACGATGGACTTGTTGCCCTTGGGTCCACGGTTCTGCTTCTCGCGCTGGCCGGGGATGACGCGAACCGGCCCGGCACCGCTGCTGCTGACCGGGGCTGGTCGGTCGCCCTTGTGCTTGTTGCGCTCCACGCCACCGATGTAGGTCTCGTCGGCCACTACGACGCCCGACAACGGTGCCAGCACCGATTCACGCCGCATGGCCTCGCGAAGCCGGTGAAGCATGAACCACGCCGTTTCCGGTGTCACGCCGATCAGCCGCTCGACCTCACGGCCGCTGATCCCGTTCTTGGCCGACGAGACCAGCACCATGACAGTGAGCCAGTCGGTGAGCTTGATCTTCGTTCCCTGAAAGATCGTGTCGGTGAGCACCGAGAACTGCTTGCGGCACTTGGCGCACTTCCAGACGCGGCGGACGGACCGCTTCCCGTGCGGCCCGCTCACGCGGCCAGCGGGGTCCTTCGGCGTGAGGAAGTACGCCTTGTCGTGCCCGCAATGCGAGCAGATGGGGCCGGTGGGCCAACGGAGTTCTTCCAGCAGCTCGTAAGCCGCTTCCTCGTCGTCCCCGACCCGCTTCCTGAGTTCTGCCAGCGTGAGTTTCACGAACCCACCGTCGCACGAATGATTGGGTTCGTCAACCCGCTCATCACCCCACGGCTGACATCTCAAGCACTTTCGTTGTATTCCCTGTTGATCGCCACCGCCGGGCGCGGATAGGGTGGCCGCCGGGCCCGAGGAGCGGAGCCGGTCAGTCGTTCGGGGAAGTGCGACTGCCCGGCAAGGTTCCTCGGGCCCGCCTGTCGAACCTGCACTGCGATCCCGCGCCGCGATCCTCGGGGCTCGGGGTCCCCCGCCCAATTGCGGGGATCGGTGAGACTCGTTTACGGTTCGCCGCTGACCTTCTTCTCCGGGGCCGCAACGGTGGGGGCCCGGCACACCCATTGAAGACAAGGCTCGCACTTCTCGCGCTGGTGGCCACCTTGGTGGTCGCAATGGCAGCTCCTGCGGGGGCCGATTCGGTCTCGCAGCTGCGCGCCAAGCGTGATGCCACGCGCAACAAGCGGGCCGCGCTCGCCTCGAAGCTCGATTCGTTGAAGGCGTCGGACGCGCAGCTGGCCACCGCGCTGGACGACCTCAACGGGGCTGTTGCCAGCCAGTCGTCGCGCGCCGAGGCAGCGTCCCAGGCCGCGATCGCGGCGCAGACGCAGCTCAGCGCGGCGGAGTCGCAGCTCAATGCGACGGAAGCCAGGCTCGCCGGGCTGCACTCCCAACTCTCGGAACGGGCGATCGGCGCGTACATGCAGCCGGGCGGCGACCTCTGGCTGCAGATGATGCACTCGAAGGACCTCGGTGAGGCCAGCCGCCGGCAGGCGCTGCTCGACGAGGTCATGGCGTCTGACTCCGACCTGCTCGACCAGTTGCGCGGCCTCAAGAAGGACCTCGACGCCGAGAAGGCGGCGCTGGCCAAGGCGCGCGACCTCGCGCGTACCCGGCTCCAGGCGCAGACCGACCGGCTGCGCGAGCTGGCGACCAGTCGCAACGCGCAGTCCCGACTGCACAGCGCGTTGAACGCGCGGATCGCCGACTACCAGGCCGAGGCGGACGCGCTCTCGAAGAGCGAGAGCAGCATCCAGTCGCTGATCGTCGCCAAGGAGGCGGCCGCCCGAGCCTCGCGCGGCGGCGGGAGCACGGGTGACGGGCGCATCTCCGGCGCCGGCCTCATCTGGCCGGTGAACGGCCCGGTGACGTCGGGCTTCGGCATGCGCTGGGGTCGCATGCACCAGGGGATCGACATCGGTGCGAGCTACGGCACGCCGATCCGGGCGGCCAAGGCGGGAGTCGTGATCTTCGCCGGGCAGATGAGCGGCTACGGCAATGTCATCATCATCGATCACGGCGGCGGCTTCTCCACGCTGTACGCGCACCAGAGCCAACTCGGCGTCTCCGACGGCGCGTCGGTCAGCCAGGGCCAGGTCATCGGATACGTCGGGTCGACGGGCCACTCCACCGGCCCGCACCTCCACTTCGAGACGCGCGTGAACGGCTCGCCGCAGAACCCGCGCAACTATCTCCCCTGACGAAGCTCACCATCGTCGGCGGCGGGAAGATGGGTGAAGCCCTGCTCGCCGGCCTGCTCGCGGCGACGTGGGCCGAGCCCGGCGACTTTGCCGTCGTGGAACCGATCGCGGCGCGACGGCGACAGCTCACCAAGGCCCATCCGGGCGTCGCCGTCGGCGCCGACCCGCCCGCGACCGAGGGCGCGGTGATCGCGGTGAAGCCGGGCGACGTCGAACCCGCGTGCCGAGCCGTGGGCGACGCCGGTGTCAGGCGCGTGCTGTCGATCGCGGCCGGTGTTCCGACATCGGCGCTCGAAGGATGGCTCCCCGCGGGAACACCAGTGGTCCGCGCCATGCCGAACACCCCGGCACTCGTCGGCGCCGGCGCGGCCGCGATCGCCGCCGGTTCGACGGCCGATGACGCCGACATGCGTTGGGCGGAATCGGTGCTGTCGGCGGTCGGCATCGTCGAGCGGGTGCCCGAGCCGTTGCTCGACGCGGTCACGGGCCTGTCGGGGTCGGGGCCGGCGTACGTCTTCCTCGTCGCCGAGGCGCTCATCGAGGCCGGCGTGCTCAACGGCCTGCCCCGGCCGACGAGCGTCGCCCTCGTCACCCAGACCCTGCTCGGATCGGCCCGGTTGCTGGCCGAGAGCGGCGACGGGCCGGAGGCGCTGCGGGCCGCGGTCACCTCGCCGGGCGGCACGACCGCCGCCGGGCTGCGGGCCCTCGAGGACCGAGCGGTCCGGTCGGCGTTCCTCGAGGCGGTCGCGGCGGCCACGGAACGATCCCGACAACTCGGCCAGCCCTGACGCTCCCGGGCTTTTTCCGGTCACAAGGGTGGGCCCGGCCCGCGTTCGTGACCGGAAACGCCGCCTCTTTCCCCAGGAGCAACATGGGCGTACATTGCCGACAGGGCGGAAGGGGTGATTCCACAGTGGCGCAGTCACATACCGGGGCACATACCGGGGCACGCTTCCTGACGGTGGCCGAGGTCGCGGCGTTGCTGCGCGTCTCCACCATGACGGTGTACCGGCTGATCAAGGCGGGCGAGCTGGCGTCCGTCCGGGTCGGCAAGTCCTACCGCGTGCGCGAAGACGACGTCGACGCGTACCTCGCGGCGCGCTACACCGAAGCGGGCTGAGTTCTCGGGCCGGGAGAACCCGGCCCGCGGCGCCGGTCGCTTTGCCGTCGCGCGCCGACGACGGGTAAGCCTGATCACGCGTGAGCCCGACCTACGACACGATCAGCTTCCTGTCCGACTACGGGCTGGCCGATGAGTTCGTCGGGGTGGTGAAGGGCGTCATCCGCACCATCGCGCCGCACGTCACCGTGATCGACCTCACCCACGAGATCGCCCCCCACGACGTCCGCGCCGGCGCGCTCGCGCTCGCCCGGAGCGTGCAGTACGTGCCGCCGGGCGTCGTGCTGGCGGTCGTCGACCCCGGCGTCGGTACGGAGCGGCGGGCCGTCGCGGTGGAAGTCGGCGGCGGGTCCGGCGTGCTGGTCGGGCCGGACAACGGACTGTTGGCGCCCGCGGTCGCGATGTCGGGCGGCGCCGACCGCGCCGTGCAACTCACCGACGCCGCGTACCAGCTGCCGTCGCCGGGACCGACGTTCGCCGGTCGCGACGTGTTCGGCCCGGCGGCCGCTCATCTGTGCGCCGGCGTCGACCTCGGCGACCTCGGTCCGGCCATCGACCCGATCACGCTGCTGCCCGGCATCGTCCCGCTCACCCGAGTGGACGGCGACGATCTGGTGGGCGAGGTGCTGTGGGTCGACCGCTTCGGCAACGCGCAGCTCAACGTCGACCCCGAGGAGGTGGCCACGATGGGTGACGTGCTCACGCTGCGCTGGTCCGACAAGGCGCGCACCGCGCACCGGGTCGGCACCTACGACGACCTCGGCCCGGGGCGCATCGGCCTCGTCGTCGACTCCTACGGCCTGCTCTCGGTGGCGCTGGCCCGGGGCTCGGCGTCCGACGAGCTGAAGCTCCACGCCGGCGACGCCGTCACCCTCACGCCGGCGGCCGGTGGTGAGCGATGAGGCCGGGGACCACGATCGTCCTCGGCCTGCTGCTGCTGGCCATCTTCGCCAGCGCGTTCGTCCAGTTCGTGATCCTCGGCAAGTAGCCGGCGTCAGAACAGCGCGGTGCAGAGGCGGCTGATCTCGCGCTCGAGCGAGGCCAGGCCCTCGACCTTGCCGAGGCACACGGCGATGCCGGCGTCGACCGCCTGGCGCTCCAGCTCGGGGTCGATGAAGGCGGTGTACATGATCATCAGCTGGCTCGGCCGCTTCTCGCGGATCGTGCGGGCGGTGGTGAGCCCGTCCATCCCCGGCATCTTGTAGTCGATCACGACGACATCGGGGTCGGCCGCGTCCAACGTGTCGATCGCCTCGGCGCCACCGGAGGCCGCACCCACCACTTCGAAGCCGTCCAGCGTGAGCATCGACGTGAGCATGTTGCGGACGTGATCGGTGTCGTCGACGACCATCACCTTGATGGGGGCCGGCATCGGAAGTGAAGGGTAGCGCCCGGCACCCTCAGACCGTGGCCGCCATGCGGTCACGGGTGAACCGGCGGGCGCCCCGAACGGTGAGCCAGATGGCCAGCACCCAGACCCCGGCGCCCACCGCCAAGGCGATCGGGAGGGTGGCGATGAGCAGGCTGACGGTCTGGATGACCGCCAGGAAGATCAGCGGGAGGATGACGGCGCCGCCGAGCTGGTTGGCCTCCTGGGTGGTGCCGACCCGCGCCGAGACCCGCACCATCACGCCGAGGCCGAGGGTCGCGACCGCCGGGGCGACCCAGAAGATCACCACCGCCCAGAGCTTGGTCGGCACGAAGATCCGGTGCATCACCGGCCACGCGGTGATGTTGACCACGACTGCGAAGACGGAGAACCCGATCCACGACACCGCCAGCGCCGGCAGGAAGGCCGACAGCACCTTGGCGTAGAAGAGATCCCGCTCGGGCATCGGCACGTGGAGCAGCGTCTCGAGCGTCTTGCGCTCCTTCTCGCCGGCGAACGCGTCGGCCGCCAGCACGCTGGCGAGCATCAGCGGCACGATCAGGAAGAGCGGCGCGAGCAAGTAGCCGTCCACCAGCAGCACGAGGTGCTCGCGCTTGGGGTGGGAGAGGATGTCGCGGGTCGCGGCATCCGGGAGCGCCTTCAGCATCGAGCCGATGTCGACCGACTGCTGCGACACCGCGGCCAGTGAGATGAGCAGCGGCAGGACGAGCAGCAGCAGCGTGGGCACGAGCAGCATCGGCAGGATCACGCCCTTGGACCGGCGGACCGCCGTCATGTCCTTGCGCATGATGGCGCGCATGGCGTGCACGCGTGTGTTCGTCACGCCAGCCCCTGGATCGCGAAGTACACGTCCTCGACGGTGGCCGGGTGCGGCGCGGCACCGAACACCGGCAACCCGAGCTCGACGACGGCCGCCACCAGCGCGGGCACGTCCTCTCGCGTGCCGACGCGCACCAGCGCGCCGTCGGCGGCGTGCTCGGCCGAGAGCACGCCCTGCACCGTCAGGATCGCGGCGATGGCGCGCTCGTCGGCCGTCACGCCGAAGTCGAGGTCGACCGCGAGCCCTTGCCAGAGCTCGGCCGCCAGATCGTCGGGCCGGCCGAACGCGCGGAGGCGGCCGTGCTGCAGGACCGCCATGCGATCGGCGATGCGGTTGGCCTCGGCGAGGAAGTGCGTGCAGAGGATGACCGTGCGACCGCGCTCGCGGGCGAGGCTTGCGATGAGGTCGACGACGTCGCGCGTCGCTTCCGGGTCGAGGCCCGACGTCGGCTCGTCGAGGAAGAGGACCTCGGGGTCGTGGAGGAGCGCGCGGGCCAGCGCGACGCGCTTGCGTTGGCCGGTCGAGAAGCCCTGGCACCGCCGGTCGGCGTACTCCGCCATCCCGAAGCGGTCGAGCAGGGCGAGGCCGCGGCGCCGTCCCTCGCTGTTGGTCATCCCGCGGATCTGCGCGACGGCGACGAGGTTCTCCATCGCGGTGAGCCGGTCGTCGAGGCCGGCCGACTCGGTGAGCACGCCGGTCAGGCGGCGCACGTCGTCCCCCTGCGTCACCGGATCGAGGCCCAGGACGGAGCTGCTGCCCCGGTCCGGAGCGAGCACGCCGTTCAGCATGCGCACGGTGGTCGTCTTGCCGGCGCCGTTCGGTCCGAGCAGCGCGACGACCTCGCCGGCGGCGACGTCGAAGGTGAGCTCGTCGACCGCGATGCGATCCTTGAACGATCGCGTCAGGCCCGAGGTCGAGATCGCCGGACCGGTCATTCCGACCAGTGTGCCCGGCCGGGCCGCGCTCGGCGGGACCCGCGGATCAGCTGGACTGCTGGTCGAGCGCGCGCAGCTGGCTCATGACGATTGCCAACTGGCGAGAGGGGACCGGCGCGGCTGCGGCTGCGGGCGCCGGTGTCGAGACGGCAGCGACCACGGCCGGCGGGCTGGTGACCGCGGGGCCGTTGGCGACGGGAACGGTCGCAGGCACGGCTGCCGACCTGGCCGCGACCGGCTGGGCGGCCACCGGGTACATGGGCCGCGGCGCAGCTGCCGGCCGGGGCGCGGGCGCCGGGGCCGGGGCGGCGGCGGTGTCCTGGAAGGTCCGCATGAAGTCGACGGTGACGAACAGGGTGCTGCCCGAGTAGGTGACGGCGATGCCGACCTCACGGAAGTCCGGGCTCACGATGTTGGCGTAGTGGTGCGCCGAGTTCAGGAACGCCTGCTCGATGGCGTCGACCGAACCGCCCATGCCGACGTTCTCACCCAGGTTCTGCCAGTTGCTCGGCGCCTGGGCCGCGAGGTTGGGGTTGTGCGAGATGGTGCCGGCCGCGGCCATGTGGTCGGACCAGCCCTGGGCGATGCCGACCAGGGTCCCGTTCACGGTCAGCGCCGGGAGGCCGTGCTGGGCACGCGTCTGGTTGGTGAGGGCGACGAACCGGGAGGCGTCGGTGGCGGCGCTGGCGCCGGCCGGTGATGCCAGGGCCGAGAATGCGGTCAAGGTCACCGTCACACTCAGCAAGAGCCCGCAGATCTTGCGCATTTCGTTCCTTTCGGCGGCCCGGCCACCTTGGGAAGCTGCGCTTCCGTTAGGTCCGTGGCTTTGCGTCGCCCGGGTTTCCCCGGGGTTGCCGTTGTCGAGGTACGAATGAGGTATCGGGCTCCGAAGGACTGGCCTTGAGTGATTCTTTCGGGCCAGTCGCGGATGGCCCGTCCGGGTCACCGAGCGTGGTCAGTACCGTGTGCCGATGAACCTGGCGACGATCATCGAGCGGCATCCGGACGATGCCGTCGCGGTCATCAGCCGCGGCCGGCCGACGACCTACGGCGAGCTCCGCCGGCAGGTGGGCGCGCTCCGGGCCGGGCTGATCGCGTTGGGCGTGCGACCCGGCGATCGCGTCGCGGTGCTCGCGGCCAACAACTGGTTCTTCGTCGTCTTCTACCTGGCGGCGCTCGGGGCCGGCGCGGTGGTCGTGCCGCTGAACCCGGCCAGCGCGTCACGCGAGCTCGAGCGCGAGCTGGCCGCGATCGGCGCGCTCGTCGCGGTGGTCGGGCCGAGCGGGCGTGACGGGTTCGCCGGCATCGACCGAGCCGACATCCCGCTCGAGCACGTGCTCGTGCCCGAGGGCGTCAAGCTGCCGGGCAGCGAGCCGCTGCAGCAGCTGTTCGGCCACGAGCCGGTCCAGGTGGTCGAGCGGGCCGACGACGACGACGCGCTGCTGATGTTCACCGCCGGAACGGCCGGACCGGCAAAGGCGGCCCGGCTCTCGCACGGGAGCCTGCGGGCCAACATCGAGCAGATGCAGGCCCACCCCGGCCTCACCGCGACGGCAACTGACGTCGCCCTCGGGGTCCTCCCGCTGTTCCACATCTACGGCCTCAACGTCGTGTTGAACCAGGCGCTCTTCGCCGGCGCCGCGGTGGTGCTGGCCGAGCGGTTCGATCCGGCCGGCGCGCTCGGGCTGATCCGCGAGCACGGCGTGACGATGATCGCGGGCGCGCCGCCGATGTTCGCCGCGTGGGCCGCCTTGTCGGGCGCGGCGCCGACCGCGTTCGAAGGCGTGCGGCTCGCCGGCTCGGGCGGCGCACCGCTGTCGCCCGAGGTGGCGTCGGCCTTCCAGTCGCGTTTCGGGCTGCCGGTGTGGCAGGGCTACGGGCTGACGGAGGCCTCGCCCACCGTCACCTCGTCATCGGTCGGCGGTGTTCCGAAGGCCGGATCGATCGGTGTCCCGCTGCCCGGCGTCGACGTGCGGCTGGTCGACGTCGACGGCGAGGACGCGCTCGCCGGCGACCCCGGCGAGATCTGGGTCCGGGGTCCCAACGTCTTCTCCGGGTACTGGGAGGACGCCGACGCGACCGCCGCCGTGATCACGCCCGACGGCTGGTTGCGCACCGGCGACATCGCCGTCGTGGACGACGACGGCTATCTCTTCATCGTCGACCGGGCCAAGGACCTGATCATCGTGTCGGGCTTCAACGTGTACCCGGCCGAGGTCGAGGAGGTGCTGCTCGAGCACGAGCACGTCGCCGAGGCCGCGGTCGTCGGCGTGGAGCATCCGTACTCGGGCGAGACGGTGACGGCCTGCGTCGTGCCGGTCGCCGGCGCGCACGTCGAGGAGGACGAGCTGATCGAGTTCGCGGCGGCGCGACTCGCCCGCTACAAGTGCCCGACGACGATCACGTTCGTCGACCAGCTCCCGCAAGGGCTCGTCGGGAAGGTCTTGCGGCGGGCGCTGCGCCCGTAGGCGCGCTCGCGATGAGGAACCCGGCGTAGATCACGGCGATCCCCGCCACCAGCGTCACGGCGAACGCGGTCATCGCGTCGAACACCGAGTTGAAGAGCCCGCCGGCCGACAGGATGAGCGTGCCGGTGGCGATCAGCACGTTGGCCCACACCATGCGACCCCGACGGAAACGCCACGCGCTCCACGCGGCCCCGCCGAACACGACGATCGCACCGCCGGCCGACGCGACCGCGGCGAGGACGCGCGGCAGCGCGCCGAAGACCTCCGAGCCGCGCGGCAGCACGTCCGGCCGGATGCGACCGTGCATCGGCGCCGCCAACACAACACCCGCGGCGAAGGCGCCGAGCAACGAGATGGCCGCGGCGGCGCGGTCGCCCGCCTTCCGGCCGGCCAGCAGGTAGATCGTGCCGAGGGCGAGGAACGGCACGTTGACGATGGCCCCGAACAGGTAGAAGAGCCGGAACGCCGTCGGGTTCCAGCCGGTGGCCGCGCCGGCCCACAGCGCGAACGCCCCGGCCGAGAAGAGGAACAGCGCCACCGCCCACGCCAGCTCGTGGGGCCGGCGGCGCAGCTCCCACCGGTCGAGCAGCGTCAGCCCGAACGCCAGCGCCACCAGCCCGGCGGCGGCGGCGAGCGCGGTCTGCTGGGACATCGTCATCGGAGCGTACGCAGGCGCCGACCATTTGTGAACCGGTGCACGAGGGGCGGTACGCTCGGCCGCGTGGACGAGGGGGGCACCGGATCGGCCGAAGGACCGCCCGGCCGCGGGCATCGCCGCATCCCCGAAGCGACCGTCGCCCGGCTGCCGCTGTACCTCCGGTGCCTGCTCGAGGTGGCCGAGTCGAAGACGGTGACGATCTCGTCCGAACGGCTGGCCGAGATGGCGGGCGTCAACGCCGCCAAGGTCCGCAAGGACCTGAGCTACCTTGGCTCGTACGGGACGCGCGGTGTCGGGTACGACGTCGAGTACCTCCTGTTCCAGATCAGCCGCGAGCTCGGCCTCACCCAGGACTGGCCCGTCGTCATCGTCGGCATCGGCAACCTCGGGCACGCGCTGGCGAACTACCGCGGGTTCGGTGCCCGCGGCTTCCGCGTGGTCGCCCTCGTCGACGCCGACGGGTCGAAGGTCGGCGAGCAGATCGGCGAGCTCAGGGTGAGGCACCTGGAGGACCTGCCGGCCATCGCGGCCGAGGAGTCCGTGGCCATCGGGGTCATCGCCACGCCCGCCGGCGCCGCCCAGGACGTGGCCGACCGCCTCGTCCACGCCGGCGTGTCGTCGATCCTCAACTTCGCGCCCGCCCTCATCACCGTCCCGGAGGGCGTGTCGCTGCGCAAGGTCGATCTCTCGATCGAGCTGCAGATCCTCTCCTTCTACCAACAGCGCCGCGCCGGAGTCGTCGCTTCCTGACGCGATGACCGTTCCGCCGTACCCGGTCCACCTGATCCTGGAGGGCCGCCGGTGCCTGGTGGTCGGCGGCGGGCGGGTCGCGGCCCGCAAGGCGGAGTCGCTGCTGGCGTCCGGCGCGGTCGTGCACGTGATCGCCACCGAGCCCGGCGAGGAGATCCGGGCGCTGCCGGTCACCGTCGAAGAGCGGCCCTACCGGCACGGCGACGCCGACGGGTACCGCCTGGTCGTCACCGCCACCGACGATCCCGACGTCAACCGGGCCGTCTACCTCGACGCCGAGGCGGCCGGGGTCTGGGTCAACGGCGCCGACGACCCGGCCCACTGCTCGTTCACCCTGCCCTCGGTGCTGCGCCGCGGCGACCTGGTCCTCACCGTCGGGACGTCGGGCCGGAGCCCGGCGCTGGCCCGCTGGCTCCGCGACCGGTTGGCCGAGGAGATCGGTCCGGAATACGAGCTGCTGCTCGACCTGTTGGCCGACGCGCGAGGATCGTTGCAGGCGGCCGGCCGGCCGACCGACACGGTCGACTGGCAGAGGGCGCTCGATTCCGACATGCTCGAACTCATCCGGAACGGCCAGGTGGCCGCAGCAAGGGAGCGCCTGAAGGCGTGTCTGTCGTCGTCGTCGGACTGAACCACCGGACTGTCCCGCTCGGCCTGCTCGAGCGGATGACGGTGCCGCCGGCCCGCGTGCCGAAGGCCTTGGCCGACTTGTCCGGTCGCGACCACATCGCCGAGGCGGTCGTGCTCTCGACGTGCCACCGCACCGAGGTCTACGCGGTGGCCGAGAAGTTCCACGGCGCAGTGTCCGACATCCGCAACTTCCTCGGAGAGCTGGCCTTCGCCCCGCCCGAGGAGTTCAGCGACCACCTGTACACGTACTACGACGAGGCCGCGGTGGCCCATCTGTTCGGTGTCGCGGCCGGCCTCGACTCCGTGGTGCTCGGCGAGAGCGAGATCCTCGGCCAGGTGAAGTCGGCGTGGGAGGCGGCCCGCGAGGAGCAGACGTGCGGCGCCACGCTGTCGGCGGTGTTCCGTCACGCGCTCGAGGCCGGCAAGCGGGCCCGCACCGAGACCGGCATCGCCCGCCACATCACGTCGGTCCCGCAGGCTGCGGTCGCGATGGCGACCGAACGGCTCGGCTCGCTCGCCGGGACGCGTGTGCTCGTGCTCGGTGCCGGCGAGATGGGCGAGGCACTCGCCGTCGCGCTGGCGGGAGCCGGCGTCGCCGAGATCCTCGTCGCCAACCGCAGCGCGCCGCGCGCCCGGGCCGTTGCCAAGCGAGTCGGCGGCCGCGCCGTCAGCCTGTTCGAGCTTCCCGACGCGCTGGCGGCCGCCGACGTGCTGTTGACCTCTACCGGCGCGACGACACCGGTCGTCGACGCCGAGGACGTGGCGCCGGTACTCGGCGGGCGCGCCGATCGACCGCTGCTCATCGTGGACGTGGCGATGCCGCGCGACGTGGACGAATCGGTCGCGGGGCTCGACGGTGTGACGCTGCTCGACCTCGAGGACCTGAAGCGCTTCGCCGAGGCGGGGCTGGACGAGCGGCGGCGCGAGGTCGCGGCGGTGCGGTCGATCATCGGCGACGAGGTCTCGCGGTACGCCGACCGGGCAACGGAGCGGCAGGTCGCGCCGGCGGTCAGCGCGTTGCGCGATCGGGCGGACGCAGTGCGGGTCGCCGAGCTGGAGCGGTACCGGGCCCGGCTCGCCGGCCTCGACGACCGCCAGCGCGACGCGGTCGAGGCCCTGACGCGCGGCATCGTCGCCAAGCTGCTGCACGAGCCGACGGTCCGCTTGAAGGACGCCGCCGGCGGCCCCAAGGGCGAGCGGCTGGCCGAAGCACTCTGCGATCTCTTCGGGTTGTAGACGCGTGACACTCCGCGCCGCGACGCGCGGAAGCGCGCTCGCGCGGCGGCAGACCGAGATCGTCGCCGACATGCTCGACGTCGAGGTCGAGCCGGTGGTCATCTCGACGGTCGGCGATCGCGACCAGGACGTGCCGATCCACGCGATGGGCGGCCAGGGGGTGTTCGTCAAGGAGGTGCAGGCCGCGGTCCTCGACGGGCGGGCCGACGTGGCGGTGCACTCGGCCAAGGACCTGCCGTCGATCACGCCGGACGGCCTGGTGATGGCGGCGGTGCCGGAGCGCGGCGACGTCCGCGACGCGCTGGTGGGCGGCACGCTCGAGGGCCTTGCGGTGGCGGCGATGGTGGCCACCGGGTCGGTGCGCCGCCGGGCGCAGCTCAGCTGGCTCCGCCCCGACCTCACGTTCACCGGCCTGCGCGGCAACATCGACACCCGGCTGGCCAAGGCGGCCGGCGTCGACGCCATCGTCGTGGCCGCGGCCGCGCTCGATCGCGTCGGCCGATCCGACGTGATCGCCGAGCTGCTCGACGTCGACCTGGTGCTGCCACAGGTCGGCCAGGGCGCGCTGGCGATCGAGTGCCGGGCCGACGACGTCGAGACGCGCCGCGTGGTCGGGCGGATCGAGCATGCCCCGTCGCGGCGGGCGGTCGACTGCGAGCGGGCGTACCTCGCGGCCATCGGCGGTGGCTGCGACCTGCCGGTCGGCGCCTACGCCACTGAACAGCGGGACGGCTCGCTGCTGCTGCGCGCCGTCATGGCCAGCCTCGACGGGCGCGTCCTCCTGCGCCATGCCGACGAGGGCGGCGACCCGGCCGAGCTGGGTGCGCGGGTGGCCCGCCACCTGCTCGACGGGGCCGGCGGCCGCGCCCTCCTCGACGACCTCCTCCCGATGACGAGGACGGAGGCGGACGCGCCGTGACGGTGTTCCTCGTCGGTGCCGGGCCCGGCGATCCGGGGCTGATCACGGTGCGGGGTGCCGAGGTGCTGGCGCGCGCCGACCTCGTCGTCTACGACCGGCTGTCGGTGGCGTCGTTGCTCGACCTCGCGCCAGCCGGCGCCGAGCGCATCAGCGTCGGCAAGTCGCCGGGCCATGCCTCGATGGCGCAAGCCGACATCAACGCGTTGCTCGTGGCGCGCGGCCGGACGGACGAGACCGTGGTGCGGCTCAAGGGCGGCGACCCGTTCGTGTTCGCGCGCGGCGGTGAAGAAGCGGCGGCCCTGGCCGCCGCCGGCGTGCCGTTCGAGGTGGTGCCGGGGATCACGTCGGCGGTGGCGGTGCCGGCCTACGCCGGCGTGCCCGTGACCCATCGCGGGCTCGCCACCAGCTTCACGGTGGTGACCGGCCACGAGGACCCGTGGGCCGCGAGCGAGACCGATTGGGACGCGGTGGCGCGGCTCGGCGCCAGCGGCGGCACCATCGTCGTGTTGATGGGCGTGGCGACCCGCGGTGCCATCGCCGAGCGACTCGTGCGCGGCGGGCTGGCGCCGGCCACGCCCGTGGCCGCCGTCCGCTGGGGGACGCGCGCCGAGCAGGAGACGGTGCGGACGACGCTGGCCGCGCTGGGCGACGCCGCGCTGGAGGCGCCGGCGACCATCGTCGTCGGCCCGGTCGCGGGGCTCGATCTCGCGTGGTTCGAGCGACGGCCGTTGTTCGGCCGGCGCATCGTCGTCACCCGGGCGCGCCAGCAGGCGAGCGCGCTGGTCGACCGGCTCCGCGGCCTCGGCGCCGAGACCATCGAGCTGCCGGCCATCGAGATCGCCGATCCCGCGGACGGCGGCGCCGCTCTCGCCGACGCCGCGACCGCGGTCGCCGCCGCCACCTACGACTGGGTGGTCTTCACGTCGGCGAACACGGTCGAGCGGCTCATGCCGCGCCTGCGCGACGCCCGGGCGCTCGGCGCGACGGGCGTCGCCGCGATCGGGCCGGGCACCACGGCCGCGCTGGCTCGCTTCGGTGTGGCCGCCGATCTGGTGCCCGAGGAGTCCGTCGCCGAGGCGTTGCTCGACGCCCTTCCGGGCGGGCCGGGCCGGGTGCTGCTGCCGCAGGCCGCGGTGGCGCGCGACGTCCTGCCCCGCGGGCTGGCGGCGAAGGGCTGGACGGTGGACGTCGTCGAGGCCTACCGGACGGTCACCGGGTCGCCGTCGCCCGCCGCGCTCGACGCTGCCGCGACCGCCGACGCCATCACCTTCACCTCGTCGTCCACGGTGAAGAACTTCCTCGCGGTCGCCGGCGCCGAGCGGTTGCCCCCGGTGGTCGTCTGCATCGGCCCGATCACCGCCGACACCGCCCGGGCCGCGGGCCTGCCGGTCGACGTGGTGGCCGACGCCCACACGATCGACGGCCTCGTCGACGCGGTCTGCCGCGCCCTCGGCGCCTGACCCGCGACGCGACGCGTACCATCGCGACGTGACGTTTCCGGCTCGCCGCATGCGCCGACTTCGGCGGACGCCGGCCTTCCGGCGCCTGGTCGCCGAGGCCCGGCTGTCGGTCGACGACCTGGTCGCGCCGCTGTTCGTCCGCGAGGGCATCACCGAGGCGCAGCCGATCTCGTCGCTGCCGGGCGTCGTGCAACACACGCGCGAGTCGCTGCGCAAGGAGGTCGCCCATTTGGCCGGTGTCGGTGTGCCGGCGGTGATCCTCTTCGGCGTGCCGGCGACCAAGGATGCCGAGGGATCGCAGGCGTGGGCGCCCGACGGCATCGTGCAGCTCGCGCTGGGCGACCTGCGCGGTGAGGTCGGCGATTCGATGGTGCTGATGGCCGACCTCTGCCTCGACGAGTACACCGACCACGGCCATTGCGGTGTGCTGCGACCGGACGGCGACGTCGACAACGACGCGACGATCGCGCTCTACGCCCGCGCCGCGCTCGCGCAGGCGGCCGCCGGTGCCGACGTCGTCGCTCCGAGCGGGATGATGGACGGCCAGGTCGCCGCCATCCGCGCCGCGCTCGACGGGCACGGTTTCGACGACACCGTGATCCTGGCGTACGCCGCGAAGTACGCGTCCGCGCTCTACGGCCCGTTTCGCGACGCGGTGGACGTCACCATTGCCGGCGGGGGCGACCGCAAGGGCTACCAGCAGGACTGGCACAACCGGCGCGAAGCGTTGGCCGAGGTGGCGCTCGACGTCGCCGAGGGCGCCGACATGGTGATGGTGAAGCCGGCGCTGGCGTACCTCGACGTCATCGCCGACGTCCGCGCCGCGGTGGATGTCCCGGTTGCCGCGTACCACGTGTCCGGCGAGTACGCGATGGTGAAGGCGGCGGCCGAGCGCGGCTGGATCGACGGGCCCGCGGTCGCGGTCGAGCACGTCACCGCGATCAAGCGGGCCGGCGCTGACGTGATCCTCACCTACTTCGCGCGCGAGCTGGCCGAGGGCCTGCTTGGCGGATAACGCCGGCCTCTTCGCGCGGGCCAACGAGGTGATCCCCGGCGGTGTCGACTCGCCGGTGCGGGCGTTCGGCGCCGTTGGCGGCACCCCGTACTTCGTCGCCCGCGGTGAGGGCATGCACGTCTGGGACGTGGAGGGTCACCGCTACACCGACTACGTGCAGTCGTGGGGCGCGTCGATCCTCGGGCACGCGCACCCGAAGGTGATCGAGGCGGTGCAGGCCGCGGCCGCCGACGGCACGTCGTTCGGCGCGCCGACCGAGCGCGAGGTGCTGCTGGCCGAGGCCATCCGGTCGCGGGTGCCGTCGTGCGCGCGGGTGCGGTTGGTGTCGAGCGGCACCGAGGCAACGATGACGGCGCTTCGGATCGCCCGTGGGTTCACCGGCCGCGAGCGGATCGTGAAGTTCGCCGGCTGCTACCACGGGCACAGCGACGCTCTGCTGGCCGAGGCCGGGAGCGGCGTCGCGACCTTCGGTCTGCCGGGTTCGGCCGGTGTGACGAAGGCCAGCGTGGCCGACACCATCGTCGTGCCGTACAACGTGGTGCCCGACATCGGTGACGACGTCGCCGCGGTGATCGTCGAGCCGGTCGCGGCCAACATGGGTGTCGTCGCGCCGGTGCCCGGGTTCCTCGGCGGGCTGCGGACCGCGTGCGACGCCGCCGGCGCGCTGCTGATCTTCGACGAGGTCATCACCGGTTTCCGCCTGGGCCTCGGCGGCGCGCAGGGCGCGTACGGCGTGACGCCCGACGTGTCGTGCTTCGGCAAGGTCATCGGCGGCGGGTTGCCGCTGGCCGCGGTCGGCGGCCGCGTCGACGTCATGTCGGTGCTGGCGCCCGATGGGCCCGTCTACCAGGCGGGCACGCTGTCGGGGAACCCGCTGGCGACCGCCGCCGGGCTGGCCGTGCTCGATCAGCTCGACGACGCCGCGTTCGTGCAACTCGCCGGCCGGGCCGAGCAGCTTGGCGGCTGGCTCGCCGACGTCATCGCCGAGGCCGGCCTGCCAGTGCAGGTCAGCGTCGTCGGCCCGTTGCTCACGGTGTTCTTCGCCGACGGCCCGCCGGTGGACTACGCCAGCGCGAAGCGTGCCGACACCAAGCTCTACGCGCGCTTCTTCCACGAGATGCTCGACCGCGGCGTGGCGCTGCCGCCGTCGCAGTTCGAGGCCATGTTCCCGAGCCTGGCCCACACCAAGGACGAGCTCGAGCGGACCGCCGATCTCGCCGCGGCCGCGGCCCGGGCCTGCGCGTAGACCGCGCGGCGTTGCGGCGCCGCGCGCCCGTCGTCGCATTGTTCGCGGCGGTGGTCGCGTACGTGCATCGGCCGTGGGCGATGACGAGCCGGCTGCCGCGCAACACCGGCGACCCGTCCTTCGTCACCTTCACGATGGCGTGGGTCTCGCATTCCCTCGGTCATCCGGGGCGGCTGTTCGACGCGCCGATCTTCTTCCCGCACCACAACACGCTGGCCTACTCCGACCCGCTGCTCCCGCTGGGCGCGCTGTGGGGCGTCGGGCACTGGATCAGCGGCAACTGGACGGTCGCGACCGGGATGGTGGCCCTCGCGATGGTCGTGGCCAACCTGGCCGCGACCTACGCGCTGGCCAAGCGCCTCACCGGCCGGGCCGACGCCGCTGCGCTGGCAGCCCTCGCGTTCGCGCTGTCGGACTTCGCGCTGGCCCAGTGGGGTCACATCCAGATGCAGGCGCTGGGTTTCCTCCCGCTCGGCTTCCTGCTCCTGTTCCGACTGCTGGAGCGCGGCCGATGGTCCGACGGCCTGCTCCTCGGGCTGGTGCAGGGCGCGATGGCGATGACGACGGCGTCGATCGCGCTCGCTTGGGCGGTGGCGGCAGTTGCCGCGGTCGCGGCGCACGTGATCATCCGGCGGTTCCGGCTGGGACGCGAGGTCTGGAAGGCGCTGGCGATTGCCGCGCTGGTCTCGGCGGCGCTGGTCGTGCCGGCGGCCCTCCCCTACACCAACCTGCAACGCGATCCGAACTTCACCCGGCCGCTCGAGCCGCTCGCCTCGTTCCGATGGCGCGACCTGGTCAGCCCCACCCGCACGCGTCAGGGCCCACTCGCCGCGCTCCAGCTGCCGGCGACGCGCCGGGGCGTCGAGCACGAGGCGTTCCCCGGCCTCACCGCGCTGGCGCTCGGCACGGTGGGGCTGGGCGCGCTCGTCCTCACCCGGCGGCGCCGCACCGGGCGCGAGCACGAGCTCGTGCTCGTCGCCATCGCCGGCGCGGTGTGCCTGCTCACCGCGATGGGCCCCGACATCCTCGGGCCGGTGAGCCCGTACCGTCTGCTGCACGACGACGTGCCCGGCTTCGCCGGGCTCCGCGTGGCGACGCGCTTCACGATCGTCACGATCCTCGCGGTCGCGCTGCTGGCGGCGTCGGGTCTCGCGTGGTTGGCGGCGCGATTGCCGCGGCCGCAACTGGCGCGCACCGTCGGCTGGGCCGCCGTCACGGTGCTGCTGCTGGAGCTGGCCATGCCGGTTCGCTGGCGTCACCTCGACACCGACCCGGCGACGTTGGCGGTGTACCGCGAGCTGGCCACGCGCGCGCCGGGGCCGGTCGCCGAGCTGCCGATGGCGTCGTTCGTCGACGGCAGCACGTGGTCTGACGTCGAGGCGCCGCGGCAGGTGTACTCGACGCTCGACTGGCATCCCCGCGTCAACGGGTACTCGGGCTTCGTGACGCCCGACTACTACGAGAAGCTGACCGCGCTCAACCGCTTCCCGGAACCGTGCGCCATCGACGAGGCCCGCGCCATCGGCGTGCGATGGATCGTGGTGCACACCGGCGTGGTCGACCGGATCCGCCAGTACGACGCGCTCGAGACGGGCCGGGTGATGGCGGGCCTCCCGAAGGACGCCGTCACCCGGGCCGGACGCTCGTACCTGGTGGACGTCACCAAGCTGCCGAGCGCGCCCTGCTGACGGCTACGCCACGCGGGCCAGTGCCGCGACCGCTCGGTACGCCGCCTCCGCGGGGCCGAGCTCGTCGGGCCGCAGCAGATTGGCCATGATCCGCAGCACCCACTCCATCAGGGTGCGCGAGTGCATGCCGGTGCCGACCAGGACGCGCATCAGCTCGGGCCGCCCGATGATGCGGACGAATGCCCGTGCGACCTTGTAGTACAGGTCGTACTCGGCCTTCAGCCGCTCGTCGTAGGTCGTGAGGGCGAGCCCGTCGTCGGTGGTCAGTGCCAGCGCGACCGCCTCGGCCGCGAAGCGCCCGGTCTCGTACGCGTACGCGATGCCTTCGCCGTTGAACGGGTTGATCGCACCGGCGGCGTCGCCGACCACGAGGTAGGTCGGGCCGGCGTGGGGCCCGACCGACAGACCCATCGGCAGGCGGCCACCGGTGGCCGGGCCGCACGACGTCGCCGGCGAGATGCCCCACGACGCCGGCGCCCAGTCGACGAAGGCGTCCATCAGCTTGGTGGTGTTGACCTGCTTCCACTGGTTGAACGTCGACAGCAGGCCGACGCCGACGTTCACCCGGCCGTCGCCCACCGGGAAGATCCAGCCGTACCCCGGCAGCACGTTGCCGTTGGCGTCGCGCACGTCGAGATGCGACTCGATCCACGGCTCGTCGTGGCGGGGCGAGGTGAAGTAGCCCCGGATCGCCATGCCCTGCGGGTAGGACCGGTCGCGGCTGGTGCCGAGCGAGCGGCCGAACCGGGAGTTGGCGCCGTCGGCCACCACGAGGTAGCGAGCCCGCACCTCCTCGGGCGCGCCACCGGACTTCCGCTGCAGCACCGCGCCGCGCACCAGGCCGCGGTCGACGATCGGCGCGACGGCCTCGGTGTCCTGCCACAGCACCGCGCCCGCCTTCTCGGCCCGCTCGGCGACCATGGCGTCGAGATCGTGCCGGGTGACGACGTACCCGTGGGTCGGGAAGCCCGGCGTGGCCGGCCACTCCAGCTCGAGGGTGCGCCCGAACGCGATCGACCGCAGGCCGTGGAACCGGTGGTGGTGCGACAGCTGGTCGGCCAGCCCCATGTCGTCGAGCTGCTTCACCGCCCGCGGGGTCAGGCCGTCGCCGCAGGTCTTCTCGCGCGGGAAGTGCTTCTTCTCGACGAGCAGGACGTCGTGACCGGCTTCCGCCAGCCAGTAGGCGCAGGCCGATCCCGACGGTCCGGCCCCGACGACGATGACGTCGTGGTCGGCCATGGCGCTACAGCTGCGTGCGTTCGTACTCGACGACGGCGATGATCTCCGCGTCGGTCAGCACGCCCTTGAAGGCGGGCATGCCACCGGTCGCCGGCCCGTGCTGGGTCGCCCCGTACTTCTTGCCGCGGAACGGCGCCGATCCGGTGGACACCCAGCTGATGTGGTCCGCCTCGTCCGGGAACGTGAGCTTGGCGTCGCCGTTGGCCAGCGCCGGCCCGACGCCGCCCTCGCCCTTGGCGCCATGGCACCCCGCGCACCCGGCCTTGCCGTGGTACAGCAGCGCGCCCAGCGCCGGGCCGGACGTCGGCGCCGCCGGCTTCTTGGTCGTGCCGAAGGCGCCGACGTAGATCAGCGCCCAGAACGGGAGCACCACCAGCACCGGCATCATCCACCGCGGGATACCCGTTCTCGTCTCGGGCAGCGGGGGTGCCGGCGGGGCGGCGACGGGTTCGGGAACCGCCGGCGCCGCGGCCGCGGGGGCCGCTTCGACCTCGCCGGCCGGGCCCGGGGCGTCGGC
>JAODBK010000095.1 GCA_025463925.1 Acidimicrobiales bacterium
GGCCCGGCGGGCGTCCTCGGCGGCGACCAGCGACGCCAGGTCGCCCTTCACCTTGCCGAGGGTCGACTGCAACGCCGCCTCGGCGGCCAGCGCCTGGCGGCGGGCCGCCGAGGCGGCGCCGACGGCCGACTTCGACGCCTTCTGGGCGGCGGCCAACCGGTCCTGGAGCAGCTGAAGGTCCTGGCCGGCCTGGCGGAGCTCGTCGCTGGCCGCCCGCTCCGTCTGGGCGGCGGCGCTCAGGTACTGGGCCCGCACCGTGAGGTCGCGCCCGTCGCTGTTGGCCAGCTGGGCGAGGACCGACACCTGGCCGCCGTTGATGTAGGCGGTGACCGCCTGCTCGGCCATCCGGGCCCGGGCGGCGGCGAACCGTTGGTCCGATTTGGCCAGGTCGGCCTTCGCCTGGGCGGCGGCGACGTCGGCCGTCTGCGAGCGGAGGATCGCCTGGTTGTACTGCTCGTCGAGCACGCTGAGCCGGTCGCCCAGGGCCTGGATCTGCGACTCCAGCTTGCTGGCCTGGGCCCGCTTGTCGTCGACCGGCGAGGCGCCGGCGGCGCCCATCGCGGCCAGCGGTGCCAACGATGCGGCGATCACGAGGATCACGCCGAGGCGCCGGTGGAGACGAGGGGTCATCAGGGGCATTCTCGGTCCCGGGCGCGTGAGAAGGGTGGACCGGAGCGCTGGGACGCCGTGAGGGTAGTCAGAGGGTTCGACGGGCGGCAACTCGCTCCCTTCCCGCGGGCAGGGCTACCTTCCGGCGTATGGCTGGTGATTACCGCATCGAGCACGACTCCATGGGTGAGGTCAAGGTGCCGGCCGATGCCCGCTGGGCCGCCCAGACGCAACGGGCCGTCGAGAACTTCCCGATCTCCGGCCTTCGGATCGAGCGCAGCCTCATCGCCGCGCTGGCGACGATCAAGGGCGCGGCCGCCAAGGAGAACGCCCGGCTCAAGATCATCGACAAGAACGTGGCCGACGCCGTCGCCGAAGCGGCCGCCGAGGTCGCCGACGGGCAGTGGGACGAGCAGTTCCCGATCGACGTCTACCAGACCGGGTCCGGCACCTCGTCGAACATGAACATGAACGAGGTGCTGGCATCCCTGGCGTCCGAGAAGCTGGGCCGGAAGGTCCATGCCAACGACGACGTCAACGCGTCGCAGAGCTCCAACGACGTCTTCCCCTCGGCCATCCACGTGGCCGCGACCAGGGGCCTGGTCGACGACCTCGTCCCCGCCCTCGAGGTGCTGGCCGCGGCGCTCCGCAAGAAGAGCCGGCAGTTCAAGTCGGTGGTGAAGTCGGGCCGCACCCATCTGATGGACGCCACACCGGTGACGCTGGGCCAGGAGTTCGGCGGCTACGCGGCCGCGGTCGAGCACGGGATCGAACGGATCCACGCGGCGCTGCCCCGCGTCGGTGAGCTGCCGCTCGGCGGCACCGCCGTCGGCACCGGCATCAACGCGCCCAAGGGCTTCGCCAAGGGCGTCATCAAGCGCCTCGTCGAGCAGACCGGCCTGCCGCTGAGCGAGGCGCGTGACCACTTCGAGGCCCAGGGGTCGCGAGACGCGCTGGTCGAGGCCAGCGGTGTGCTGCGGGTGATCGCGGTCTCACTCACCAAGATCGCCAACGACCTGCGGTGGATGGGCAGCGGCCCGCGCACCGGCCTCGGCGAGATCTTCATCCCGGACCTGCAGCCGGGCAGCTCGATCATGCCCGGCAAGGTGAACCCCGTGGTGCCCGAGGCGGTGTGCCAGGTGTCGGCGCAGGTGATCGGCAACGACGCCGCCGTCGCGTTCGGCGGTGCCGCCGGCAACCTCGAGCTCAACGTGATGCTGCCGGTGATCGCCCGCAACCTGCTCGAGTCGGTGCGCATCCTGTCGTCGGTGTCGCGCGTGTTCGCCACCAAGTGCATCGCCGGCATCGAGGCCAACGAGGAGCAGTGCCGCCGGCACGCGCTGTCGAGCCCGTCGATCGGCACCGCGCTCAACCCGTACATCGGCTACGAGGAGGCCGGCAAGGTCATCAAGCAGTCGCTGGCGGAAGGCAAGACGCTGCGCGAGGTCGTGCTCGAGCGCAAGCTCATGAGCGAGGAGGACGTCGACCGCGCCCTCGACGTCGAGGCGATGACCAGAGGCGGGATCATCTAGAAAGCGCCTCGCGCGCCGCCGCGCGCCGCGGACTACGCGGGTGCGGTCAGCGGTGTGCCGGCGAACGGCGCCGGATCGGCGGGGAGCGGGATCACCGGCTCACTCCACGCCACCACCTTGGCGAGGGTGTCGGCCGCCTCCCGCCAGCACGGCGGGTCCCATCCCTCGCAACTGCTCATCACCGTGCCGTCCATCGCCAGGTGGACCCACGCGGGGAGGGAGTTGAGCCCGAGGCCTTTGATCGCGACGAGATCGGGATCGGCGAACGTCAACACATCGGTCGCCCAGTGGCCGAGGAACTGGCGCGCCTCGTCCTCGGTGCCGCCGACGAGGAACGCGACGTGGCAGTCGGCCTGGTTGTAGTTCGTGAGGATCCGGCCCGCGGTGTCGACCAACCACGCGCTCGGTTCTTCGAACGGGTCGAGCGCGACCAGCACCAGGTGGAACATGGTCAACCAGTCCCGCAACGGGCGTGACCGTCGGCCGAGCGGCGTCAACGGAAGGTCCGGGGACGGGTCGATTGCCACGGCGGCAGAAGGTAGCCGCAGTACCTTCGGAGCGGCGACATGACGACGGAGGGGTGGTCGATGGTGCTGGCGACGGTGAACAGTGGCCTGTACAAGCTGCTGTTCGTGATCCACATCCTGGCGGCGATCGCCGGGTTCGGTGTGCTGACGTTGGGCGGGCTGTTCGGACTGGAGTCGAAGAAGCGGCCGGGTGCCGAAGGGCTGGCGGTGTTCGACGCGTACGAGCACGTGGCCCTCAAGGTCGCGGAACGGATCGTCTACACGGTTCCCGTGTGGGGCATCCTGCTGGTGCTCGCCAGCGGCAAGGTCTGGAAGTTCAGCCAGACATGGGTGTGGGTCTCGCTGCTGCTGTACATCGGCGCGCTCGGGTTCGTGCACGCGGTGCACGTGCCGAACCTCAAGCGCATGCGGGCGCTCATGGCCGAGCTGGTCGCGATAGGCCCGCCGCCGGCCGGCGCCGTGCCGACAGGGCCACCGCCGCAGGTCACCGAGCTCGGCGCGTGCGGCCAGCGGGCCGGCATCAACGGCATGATCCTCAACCTCGCGCTGGTCGCGATCGTCGTCCTCATGGTCTGGAAGCCGGGGATCTAGGTGACGGCGCGGCGGTAGCCTCACCGCGTCATGCACCCGATCGAGCGGCTGCGGATGGTGGCGCGGGCCGCCGGCGAAGGTCCGGCCCTGCTCGCGCAAGAGGCCGCCGGCGCGCTGGCCGCGTTCGCGGGTGACCCGGCCGGGCTGGTCACCGCGTGCCGCCGCCTGGTCGACCGCCAGCCCACGTCGGGTCCGATCTGGTGGCTGGCGGCCCGGGTGCTGGCGGCCGACGACCCGACGGGCGAAGCGTGGCGCGCCGCCGAGGACCTGTCGGACGACGTCACACCGGCGGCCCTCGCGGCCCACCTGCCCGACGACCTGACGGTGTGCGTCCTCGGCCGGCCGGAGCTGGCCGAGGAGGCACTCGTCCGGCGGGGCGACCTGCCGGTCCTGGTCGTCGACGCGCTCGGCGAGGGCCACGGGTTGGCCCGGCGGCTCGCCCGCGCCGGCAACGACGCCGAGCTCGTCCCCGAATCCGGGTTGGGCGCGGCCGCGGCTGCGGCCGACCTCGTCCTGCTCGAAGCGGCCGCGCTCGGCCCGACCGGATTCGTCGCCATCAGCGGCAGCCGGGCCGCGGCCGCGGTCGCGCGACAGGCCGGCCGCCCGGTGTGGCTCGTCGCCGGCGTCGGCCGGGTGCTGCCCGGCCCGCTTTGGGACGCCCTGGCCCGCCGGCTCGGACCGGCCGAGTGGGACGGCGACGAGGAGCTGGTGCCCATCGACCTGATCGACGCCGTCGTCGGCCCGGCGGGCCCGGTCGGCGTCGCCCGGGCGCTCATCGATCCGGGCTGTCCGCCCGTCCCCGAACTCCTGAGAGAGGTGCGCTAACGCCATGGGCGTCAACGAGCGGTCGAAGATCAAGATGAGCGACGAAGAGATCGACGCGTTCTTGCACGAGCGCAACAGCGTCGCGTTGGCCAGTCACAACCACGACGACACCATTCACGTCGTCGCCATGTGGTACGGGTTCCTCGAGGGCATGATCGCGTTCGAGACCAAGGCGAAGAGCCAAAAGGTGCAGAACCTCCGTCGCGATCCTCGCATCACCTGCATGGTCGAGACCGGCGACAAGTACGAGGAGTTGAAGGGGGTGGAGCTCGTCGGAACGGCCGAGATCGTCGAGGACGCCGACCGGCTCTGGCAGATCGGTGTCAGCGTGTTCGAGCGGTACCAGGGCGCGTACACCGAGGAGATGAAGCCGTTCGTCGAGATCATGCTGCACAAGCGCGTCGGCATCGCGGTGCACGTCGAGCGGGTCGTGTCGTGGGACCACGCCAAGCTGAACATGGGCGGTGCTTGATTCCCTGACCCGACAGGCGGACGCTGAGTTCGTCAGTCTCGTAGGAGGGGGAATCTCCATGGACGAACGTCGTTGGGAGCGGCTCGGTGCCGTTCTCGGGCTCGTGCTCGTCGTCGTGGTCATCGTCGCGGTGTTCTTGACCGGTTCGCCGCCGAAGCCCAGCGACGGTGATGCCGCGGTGAAGGCCTACCTGGTCGACAAGCGCGGGGCGTATCTCGCGCAAGCGGTGATGATTGCGATCGGTTTGGGCCTGTTCGCGTGGTTCGTCGCAGTCGTGCGCGGTGTGTTGCACCGGGCCGGCGGCGAGATGCACATGGTGGACGTGTTCTACGGTGCCGCGCTCATCAGCATCGCGGTGATGCTCGTCGCTGGTGCACTGACCATCGGGCTCGTCTACAAGGCGCTTCCGGGCACCAACGAAGGCACGGCGCGGATGGTGTTCGACATGTCGGGTGCGATGTTCACCTTGGCCGGTGCGGTCTGGGCGGTCGGCGCGTTCGCGTTCGCGGCGGTGGTCATGGCCACCAAGGCGCTGCCGCGCTGGACCGCGTGGATGGCCGAAGCGTGGGGCGTCGCGTCCCTGGCCAGCATCTTCATGGTGCTCTCCAAGACCGGCGGGTTCTCGCTCGAGGGTTGGTTCGCCTTCGTCCCGTTCGCCCTGTCGATGGTCTGGGTGCTCGGCACGTCGGTGGCACTGCTCCGCCCGGAGATGGCGCACGCGCCGTCGCACGCGGCGTCACCGGCCTGACCTGATCCGGTCTCACCCGTGCCGGCGGTAACGTCGCCGGCATGGGTGAGACGGTCGAATTCCCGAGCAACGGCGGTACCGCGTCCGGTTACCTCGCGCATCCGGCCACCGGGGCCGGCCCCGCGGTGATCGTCGTCCAGGAGTGGTGGGGGCTGGTGCCGCAGATCAGGGCGGTGTGCGACCGGCTGGCGGCCGAGGGGTTCACCGCGCTGGCGCCCGACCTGTACCACGGCGAGCAGGTCACCCACACCGAGCCGGACAAGGCCGGCGCGCTGATGATGCAGCTCCAACTCGATCAGGTGAGTCGCGACATGGCATCCGCCATCGACTATCTGGGGCGCCACGACGCGGTGCGGGGCGAGGGCGTGGGGGTCGTCGGCTTCTGCATGGGCGGCGGCCTCACCTTCCTGCTCGCCTGTCGGCAACCCGACGACGTGAAGGCCGCGGTGGCGTATTACGGCGTCATCCCGTGGGGCGACAAGGCGCAGCCCGACTGGGCCAGGCTCGCCAGCCCACTGCTCGGGCACTTCGGCGAGAAGGACGACTTCTTCCCGGTCGACGAGGTGCGGCGGCTCGAGCAGCAGCTGCGCGACCTCGGCAAGGACGTCGAGTTCTACTACTACCCCGAGGGTGGGCACGGGTTCGCCAACGAGGACCGCGCCGACGCCTACGACGAGCGGTCGGCGCGTGAGGCGTGGGTTCGCACCTTGGAGTTCCTGCGGGCCAAGTTGGGCTAGCCGGCGTCGCTTTCGTAGGCTCTGGCTCATGTCCGAACGCACCAGGACCCTGCCGCGGCGCTCGTGCCTCTCCGTTCCCGGCTCGAGCGAGAAGATGCTGGCGAAGGCGCCCGGGTTGCCCGCCGACATGGTGTTCCTCGACCTGGAGGACGCGGTCGCACCGCTCGAGAAGGAGGCGTCGCGGGCCAAGGTCGTCGACGCCATCAAGAACCAGGACTGGGGCGACAAGGTCTTGTGCGTCCGGGTGAACGCGTGGGACACCGAGTGGACCGCGTTCGACGTGATCGAGGTCGTGGGCCGCGCCGGCCCGCGCCTCGAGGAGATCATGCTGCCCAAGGTCCAGAACGCCGGTGACGTGCAGGCCCTCGACCTCCTGCTGACGCAGGTCGAGAAGAAGGCGGGCCTCCCGGTCGGGCACATCGGCATCGAGGCCCAGATCGAGACCGCGCGGGGCCTCATCAACGTCGAGGAGATCTGCGCGGCGTCGCCGCGGCTCGAGACGGTGATCCTCGGCCCGGTCGACTTCTCGGCGTCGATGGAGATGCCGTCGTTGGCGGGCGGGCTGCAGATCCCGGACTACCCGGGCGACTACTTCCACTACGTCTTCATGAAGATCCTGATGGCCGGCCGGGCCAACGGGCTCCAGGTGATCGACGGGCCGTATGTGAAGGTCCGCGACTCGGAGGGTTTCCGCGACTACTGCCGCCGCACGCAGATCCTCGGGTTCGACGGCAAGTGGGCGCTGCACCCCGACCAGGTGACGATCCTCAACGAGATGTTCGGCCCGAACCAGGAGCAGTTCGACCGGGCTTGGGACATCCTCGAGGCGTACGAGAAGGCGACGACCGAGGGCGACCGCAAGGGCGCGGTGATGTTCGGCGACGAGATGATCGACGAGGCGTCGCGGAAGGTCGCGGTGAAGGTCGTGAGCCGCGGCGAGCGCGCCGGCCTGAGCCGCAGCAAGTCGTAGCGCGGTGGTGATCGACGCCGTCGTCCCGGCCCGGAACGAGGAGCCGACGGTCGGCGGCGTCGTCGAGGCGTGCCGGCACTGCGCCTACGTGCGGCGCGTCGTCGTCGTCGACGACGGCTCGACCGACGGCACCGGCGACGCGGCATCGGCTGCCGGCGCCGCCGTGGTCCGCCGCGACGGTGAGGGCGGGTCGAAGGCCCATGCCATGGAAGCCGGTGTCGACGCCACCGACGCCGACGCGATCCTGTTCGTCGACGCCGACTGCCTGGGCCTCACCGCGTCGCACCTCGACGACATCTGCCGGCCGTTCGTCGACGGCCGCGCCGTGATGTCGCTCGGGTGGTTCGACTACGGCCTCTGGAACCCGCTGGTGCTGCGGTTCGCGCCCACCACCGGCGAGCGGATCATCCCGCGCTGGGTCTGGGACGCCGTTCCTCCTGCCAAGCGCGACGGCTACACCATCGAGGTGCGCATCAACGAGGTCATCGCCGAGGCGCGGCTGCCGACGACCGCGCGCGTCATGCCCGGCGTCACCCATCGCACCAAGCGCGACAAGCTCGGCCGCCGGAAGGGCGTGCGCGAGACGTGGCGGATGTTCTGGAAGCTCGCCGGCATCCCGCTCCGGGGCGCGGTGCGCTGGCGGACGTACTGGTTCTACCTGCGCGGGCTCACCGTCGAGCGGTGAAGCTGGCCGACCTCATCACCGGTCAGGCGACCCGTCGCGGCGATGCCCCGGCGCTGCGGGCACCGGGCCGCGACGATCTCTCGTACGCCGCGCTCGACCGGCTGGTGTCGACATTGTCCGACCAACTGACCGGCCGCGGCCGCGTCGGCCTGGTACTCCCGAACGGCCCGGAGTCCGCGGTCGCGTTTCTCGCCGCGGCATCGGCCGGCGGCGCGGTGCCGCTCAACCCCACGCTCGGCGAGCACGAGTCGGCCGACGGCCTGTCGCGCTTCGGCGCGGGCTCGCTGGTGACGCTGCCGGGCGAGTCGGCGGCCCGCGCCGCGGCGACGCGCCTCGGTCTGCCGGTGATCGACCTGGTCGCCGACCCCGACGGCCCGGCCGGCACCTGCGATCTCGCCATTCCGCGGCGCGAAACCGGGAACAATTCCCGGTTTCTCACCGCGGGTCGGGGGGACGTGGCCCTCGTGCTGGGGACGTCGGGCACCACCGGGCCGCCGAAGGTCGTGCCGCTGACCCACGCCAACCTGCTGGCGTCGGCCGCGAACATCGCGGCGACGCTCGAGCTGACGGACCGCGACGTCGTGCTCGAGGTGATGCCGCTGTTCCACATCCACGGGCTGGTGGCCGCGGTGCTGGCGCCGCTGTCGTCCGGCGGGGTGATCGCGTGCGCGCCGGCGTTCGACCCGGCGCGCGTGCTCCATTGGATGGCCGAGACCGGCGCCACGTGGGTCACCGCGGTGCCGACGATGCACGCCGCGCTGCTGGCGTCGGCGGCGGCGGACGCCGGCGCGGCGCGGGCGGCATCCGAGCGGCTCCGCTTCCTGCGGTCGGGGTCGGCGTCGCTGGCCCCGACGCGGTTGGCCGAGCTGGAGGACACCTTCGGCGTGCCGGTGCTCGAGAACTACGGCATGACCGAGGCGGCCCACCAGATCACGAGCAACCGCGCCGCCGACCGCCGGCCGGGCACCGTGGGCCGGGCCGCCGGCCCCAAGGTGAAGGTCGTCGACGAGCACGGGGAGCCGGTGCCGGCGGGGGCGCGCGGTGAGGTCGTCATCCGCGGCGACAACGTGATCACGGCATACGAAGCCGAGCCCGACGTCAACGCCGCCGCCTTCTTCGACGGCTGGTTCCGCACCGGCGACGAGGGCGTGCTCGACGACGACGGCGTGCTGACGCTGACCGGCCGGTTGAAGGAGCTCATCAACCGCGGCGGCGAGAAGGTGGCGCCGCGCGAGATCGACGAGATCCTGCTCGACCACCACGCGGTCGCGGAAGCGGTCGCGTTCGCGGTTCCGCACCCGACGCTCGGCGAGGAGGTCGCGGCCGCGGCGGTGCTCCGGCCGGGCGCCACGGCGACCGAGGCCGACCTCACCGCGTGGGCGGCGGCGCGGCTGGCGCCGTTCAAGCGACCCCGCCGCGTGCTCGTCGTCGATGAGCTGCCGAAGGGTCCGACCGGGAAGCTCCAGCGCATCGGGCTGGCCGAGCAGCTCGGGCTCGGCGAACGTGCCCCGACGTCGCACGGGCGGGTGCCGGCCACGCCGGTCGAGGCCGCGCTGGCCGGGTTGTGGGCCGGCGTGCTGGGCGTCGACCGCGTCGGCGTGGACGAGGACTTCTTCCTGCTCGGCGGCGACTCGCTGCGGGCCATGCAGCTCGTGGCCCAGGTGGCCGACGCGCTGGGCGTCGACTGCGACCCGGCCCGGCTCCTCGACTTCGCCACCGTCGAGTCGATGGCGGCCGAGATCGAGTCCATCAGGGCCCGGCCGCGGCCACCGGTCGTCGAGCCGGCGCGGGATCCGTCGGCGACGAGCCCGCTGTCGCTGGCCCAGGAGGGCTTCTGGTTCCTGTCGCGGCTGGAGCCGGACAACCCGTCGTTCAACGGATCGGTCGGCATCCAACTGTCGGGCCCGCTCGACGTCGACGCGGTGCGGACCGCGCTCGACGGCCTCGCGGCGCGCCACGAGACGTTGCGCACCGTGTTCCCCGAGATCGACGGCCGGCCGGTCGCGATGGTCGGGCCGCCGGCACCGGTCGCGCTGACCGTCGCCGACGGCGACACCGGAGCCGACGGCGACGGGCGCCAGCTCGCGGCGGCGTTCATCCGCCAACCGTTCGACGTTCGCCAAGGCCCGCTGTTCCGCGCCGCGCTGCTGCGACTGGCGCCCGACCGCCACCTGCTCGTGCTGGCGCTGCATCACCTCGTGAGCGATGCCTGGTCGCGGCGCGTGCTGCTGGCCGACCTCGGCGCGTTGGCGAGCGGCGCCGCGCTCGAGCCGTTGCCGATCCGGTACGCCGATCACGCGCGCGACACGCGCCACCCGCCTGACGACGACCTGGCGTGGTGGACGGCGCAGTTCGCGTCGTTGCCGCCGGCGCTCGACCTCCCGACCGACCGCCCGCTCCCACCGGTGCAGGGCTTCGACGGGGACCAGCTCCGCCGCCGCGTACCCGAGGGCGTCGGCGAGCGGTTGGCGGCCACCGGCCGGGCGCTCGGCGCGACGCCGTTCATGACGCTGCTGGCGGCGTACGCCGCGCTGCTGCATCGCCACACCGGCCAGGACGAGGTCGTCGTCGGTTGCCCCATCGCGGGCCGCACCAGCACCAAGGTGGAGCCGCTGATCGGCGTCTTCACCAACACGCTCGCCATCCGCATCGACTGCTCCGGCGACCCGACCTTCGCCGACCTGGTCGGCCGCGTGCGTGCCTTCTGCCTCGAGGCGTACCGGCATGCGGCGTTGCCGTTCTCCCGACTGGTCGAGGCGCTCAACCCGCCACGCGACCGGCGGTACCCGCCGATCATCCAGACGATGTTCCAGCTCCGCGATGTCGCCAACGAGCCGTTCGAGCTCGGTGGCGCGCTCGCCGTCCCGGTGCTCCTGGGCGCCGGCACCGCGCGCAACCACTTCGAGCTCGAGGTGCACGACGACGGCGACGGGCAGGAGCTCGTCTTCGCGTACGGGACGGACGTGTTCGACCGTTCGACGATCGACGCCATCGCCGATCGGATGCTCACGTTGATGAGCGATGCCGCGGCGCGGCCCGACGTGCCGATCGGCCGGCTCGCGCTGCTCCCGGACACCGAGCGCGAGCGGCTGCTGGCCTGGTCGACCGCGACCGCGACCGCGGCCGCGGCTGCGGTCGGGCCGGCGCCGTCGACGCCCGGTCGCACGGTGCCCGATCTCGTCATGGATCAGGTCGCCCGGACGCCCGACGCGGTGGCGGTCGTCGACGGCTCGTCCACCCTCACCTATCGCGATCTCGCGGCCCGTTCCGGCGGGCTGGCCGCCCGGCTGGTCGACGCCGGCGTCGCGCCCGGCACGATCGTCGCGTTGGCGTGCCGGCGGTCGGCCGAGATGGTGGTCGGCCTGCTCGGCATCCTTCGCGCCGGCGGTGCCTACCTCCCGCTCGACCCCGCTTACCCCCGCGACCGGCTGCGGCTCATGGCCGACGACGCTCGGCCCGCGGTCGCGGTCGCCGACGAGTGGTCGCAGGGTGCGGTGCCCGCCGGGCTGGCGGTCGTGCCGGTGACCGATCCCGGCGATGCCGGTCGCGTCGCACCCGACATCGCGTCCGATCCGCGTCGCCTGGCCTACGTCCTCTACACCTCGGGTTCCACGGGCGCGCCGAAGGGCGTGCTGGTGGAGCACGCCGGCGTCGTCGCAGTCATCGAGTGGGGTGCGCGGACGTTCGCCCCCGACGAGCTCGCGGTGACGCTGGCGTCGACGTCGATCTCGTTCGACATCTCGGCCTTCGAGCTGTTCATGCCCCTCGCCACCGGTGGCGCGGTCCACGTCGTGGCCGATGCGAGCGCGCTGTCGCGCCTCGGCGATGCCGCGGGCATCACGCTCGTCAACACCGTGCCGTCGGTCATGGCCGAGGTGCTGTCGGCCGGCCCGCTCCCGGCGACGGTGCGGACGGTATGCCTCGCGGGCGAGGCCCTCCCGGCGACCGTCGCGCACGACACGTACGCCGCCGACGGTGTCACGCGTGTCTGGAACCTCTACGGCCCGACGGAGGACACCATCTACTCCACCGGTCTGCTCGTCGACCGGGACGACGGCGGGCCGCCGACCATCGGGCACCCCGTCGCCGGCGGCGTGGCCCTGGTGCTCGACCGGCACGGCGAACTCTGCCCGGTGGGCATCCCCGGCGAGATCCATCTCGGCGGGCCGGGGGTGGCCCGCGGCTACCTCGGTCGGCCCGAGCTGACGGCCGAGCGTTTCGTGCCGCACCCGCGGGCACCGGGCCCGAGTGGTCGCCTCTACCGCACCGGTGACCGCGGCCGCTGGCTGCCGAGCCGCGAGCTCGAGTACCTCGGCCGTGAGGACGATCAGGTCAAGCTGCGCGGCCACCGCATCGAGTTGGGGGAGATCGAGACGTGCCTCGCCGGACATCCGGCGGTGGCGCAGGCGGTGGCCGGCGTGCGCGAGCTCCGGGCCGGAGACCGCCGGCTGGTCGCATGGATCGTCCCGACCGGCGCCGACGGCCCGTCGCCGGCCGAGCTCCGCGCCCACGTCGCCGAGCGGCTCCCGCGCGCCTGTGTGCCGTCGGCGTTCGTGCCGATCGAGTCGGTGCCTCGCACGCCGAACGGCAAGACCGATCGGGCGGCGCTGCCCGACCCGCCGACGGCTCCCGCGGGCGTGCCCGAGCGGCACGCCGACCCCATCGCGCGCTCGCTGAGCTGGATCTGGCAGGACGTGCTCGGCATCGCGCGGATGCCGCGCCGGCACGACGACTTCTTCGATCTCGGCGGTCATTCGCTGCTCGCGGTCCGGATGCTCGCCGAGGTCGAGCGGGCGTTCGGCGTCGCGTTGCCGCTCGGCGTGCTCTTCGAGCACCCGACGATCGACGGGCTGGCCGCGTTGGTCCGATCGGGCGACGCCGTCGCGCCGGCGACGCTCGGTGTCCACGTCTCCGGAACGCGGCCGCCGCTGTTCTGCATGCACGCGTGGCCCGGCGCCGGCAACGCCTACCGGCGGCTCGCGCCGGGCCTCGGCGCCGACCAGCCGCTGTACTACGTGCAGGCCGATCGGGCCGTGGCCGACTTCAAGCCGGGCACCACGATCGAGGACATGGCGCGCCCGGTGATCGACGAGATCAAGGCGGTGCAGCCGGCGGGGCCCTACTTCCTCGGTGGGCAGTCGGCCGGTGGCCTGCTGGCTTACGAGGCCGCCGGCCAACTCACCGCCGCCGGCGAGCCGGTCGCGCTGGTGGCGCTGTTCGACACCGCGCCGATCGAAGGCGAGCGCGGATCCATCCGCAGCCTCGTCGCGCGGATCGCCGATCGGACCGCGTCCGAGAACGCGCGCGCCGCGATGAACCTGCTCGACATCGGCCGCCGGCTCGGTGGGCGCGCCGCGCGCGGTCGACCGGGACCAGGGGCGCGCATGGCCGGCGGGGCCCGACCGGACCGGGCGGTGCGGGCCGCCGGCGTCGTGGCCGACATCGCCGTCCTGAAGTACCGGCCCCGGCCGTACGACGGCCTCGTCGTGCTGTTCCGTTGCCCGCCGTCCAAGCGTTGGCGCCGCGACGCCGCCAAGGGATGGCGGCCGCTGGTGCCGCGGCTCGAGGTCATCGACGTGGCGGGCGATCACCTGACCCTCATGCGCGAGCCACACAATGGCGTGCTCGTGGCCGAGTTGGCCGACGTGTTGACCAAGGCCCAGGCGGCGGTCACGTCGTGATCGGCGTCGACGTCTGCTGGGCGTCGGTCGACGAGGTCACCACGCCCGATCCATCGACGCTCTCCGTTGCCGAACGCGACCGCGCCGCGGCGTTCACGTTCGCATCCGACGCCGCCCGGTTCGTGGGCCGCCGGGCGTTCCTGCGCGGCGTGCTGTCGACGCGGCTCGGCGTGGCGCCGGCCGACGTCGAGCTGATGGTCGCGGCGCACGGGCGCCCGGTGCTGGCCGGAGGCGAGCTCGCGTTCAGCACGGCCCACTCCGACGGGTTGGCCGTCGTCGCGCTCGCCGACGACGCGATGGTGCAGGTCGGCGTGGACGTCGAGCGGATGCGGTCCGACGTCACGACCGCCGAGCTGGCCGGCCGGGTGCTCACCGAGGACGAGTCGGCCGCGGTCACCGGTCCCGAATCGCTCTTCGTCTTCTGGACCGTGAAGGAGGCGTGCCTGAAGGCGGCCGGCACGGGGTTCCAGTGCCCGGCGACCGACGTCGTCGTGACGTGGCGCGGTGACGAGCTCGGCGTTGACGGGTGGTCGGTCGAGCGGTTGACGCCGCCGCGACCGGGCTTCGTCGCCGCGCTGGCCGTCAGCCGGCGAGCCGCTCCACCAGCCGCCGGACGATGACCTTCAGCGCCAGCGTCTCGTCGGCGCCCTCGAAGATCGACAGCACGCGCGCGTCGACGAAGTAGCGGCTGACGGGGAACTCCTCGGCGTACCCCATGCCGCCATGCACCTGCATCGCCTCGCGCGTCACCCACTCGGCGGCCTTGCACACGTACGCCTTCACCATCGACGCTTCCAGCGCGCCCTCGCCGCCGGCCATGAGGCGGCCGACGCGGTACATGCTCTGCCGGGCCGCTTGGATGAGGAACGCCATGCGGGCCAGCTTCACCTGCGTGAGCTGGTAGTCGGCGATGGGATGGCCGAACACCGTGCGCTGCTCGGCGTAGTCGCGCGCCGCTTCGAACGCCGCCTGCATGACGCCGACGGCGCGCGCCGCGGTCTGCAGCCGACCGTTCTCGAACCCTTCCATCTGGAGGTAGAAGCCGCGGCCGAGGCCGGCCTCGCCCCCGATCAGCATCGTGCCCGGGACGTACCAGTTGTCGAAGGCGACCTCGTAGGAGTGCATGCCGCGGTACCCGATGGTGTCGATGGCGCGGCCCCCCATCCGGCCACCCTCGTCCTGTGTCAGCTCGAACCCGTGACCCTCGGCGCGCGCCTTCGGCACGACGAACAGCGACAGGCCGCGGTGGGTCTTGCCCCGGTCGGGGTCCGTGCGGGCCAGCAGCATGAGGACGTCGGCGCGGCCGGCGAAGGTGCACCACGTCTTCACGCCGTTGACGCGCCAGCCGTCGCCGTCCGGAGTGGCCGTCACCTTGATCCCGGCCACGTCCGATCCGAAGTCGGGCTCGGTGACCGCGACCGCGCACATCACCTCGCCGGCGGCGATGCGTGGCAGCCACTCGTGCTTCTGCTCCTCGGTCCCGCCGGTCACCAGCGCGCGGGTGAGGATCTCCGGCCGGGTGATCAGCGACCCGCCGATGCCGAGCGAGCCGCGCGACAGCTCCTCGGTGGCGACCACCATGCCGAGGTAGTCGCGCTCGCCGCCGGTGGCCCAGCCGCCGTACGCCTCCGGCACCGAGAGGCCGAAGCCACCGAGCTCGGCCAGGCCCGAGATGACGGTCTCGGGGACGTCGGCATTGGTGCGATGGACGTGCTCGGTGAACGGCTTCACCTGCTCCTCGGCGAAGCGCCGGAAGGTGTCCTGCACGAGCTCGAAGTCGGCGTCGAGGTGCCGCGGCCCGCCCTCGCGCCCGTCGGCCGCCAGCGCGGCCAGGAAGGCCGGCGCGCGGTGGTCGCGCACGAACGGCAACGTCGACTCGAACGCGTCGGGCTTGGCGTCCCAGTCCTCCTCGCGGCCCGCGACCTTGCTGATGAGGTCGGCGACCGCGTCGGCGACGAACGCCGTCGCCAAGCGGGCCTCGATGTCACCGAGGCCGCCGTAGTCGAGCATCGTGCGGGCCGAGTCGAGCGCGGCCGCGGCGTGGGCCACGTCATACGCCACGACTTGGTGGTCGTCGATGTTCCGGCCGGCGAGCAGGCGGATGGCATTGGCCACGACGCCCTCGGCGACGTCGACCGCGGACTCGGCGGCGACGAGATCGGGTGCAGCCATGGGCCGAACCCTACCGACCACCATCCGGCGTTCTCACGTCGACGCCGCGTCAGGCCGGGCGCCGGGCCACGACGGTGACGAGCGGCGGCAGCACCACCGGCTCGTCGCCGGGGTCGACCTCGGTGAGGTTGGCGAGGTAGTCGCGGACCGGCCCCGGACCGGCGCCGGCCTGGCTCTCGGCCCACGCGTCGACCACCTCGAGCCCCGCCTCGGCGACGAGCGCCGGCAGCCGCGCGCCGACGTCGGGGTGGCGGGCGCCGGGCATCGACAATGGCCGGCCGCCGACCCGCCCGGCGGACGTCACCGGCTCCTGCGCGACGACCCACCCGTTCGCACGCACGCACGCGCCCATCCGCCGGAGCACGACGACCGGGTCGAGCACGTGCATCAGCACGAAGCGGCAGAAGGCGAGGTCGACCGGTTCCGGCAGCAGCAGCTCCTCGGCCGCCTGGGTGATGGCGACGACCTGGGCCTGGCCGCTGGCGGCCGCCGCCTTGGCGACCTCGTCGCGCGCCCGCGGGTCGGCGTCGACCGCGTACACGCGGCCGTCGCGGCCGACGACCTCGGCGAGCGCGACCGTGACGTCGCCGCCACCCGCGCCGACGTCGACGCAACGCCAGCCCTCGCGCAGTCCGAGGCGGTCGAGCGCAGTGGCCAGCGGACGCCGGTACACGTCGTTGCGCAGGCCGAGCTCGATCACGCGTCCCGTCCCTGCACGGGGCGGGAGTCTAGGGACGTGCGGTCAGAGGCCGAGAGGAACGACCTGCCGGGGGCGGCAGGAGTTCAGCGAGGCAGCGAGTGAAGGCGGAACGCAGGTCGTTCGTCGTCGGCCTCTGACCAGCACGAGGGATGCATGCGACGGGCCCGCGCGATGGCGACCCGCTCGGCGGCCGGCCGGAGGACGACGACGTTGTCGTGGCTCCGGACGGGAAGCGGCTGCCGCCGGGGCTGCCGGTCGCCGGCCATCGCCCGGCCGATCAGCACTCCGATCGGCACCGATCCGGCGACCCATCCGAACAGCAGCAGCCCCAGGCTCATCACGACCTCCGTGTTCCCGCTCCCATGTGTCCTTATGGTGCAGTTGGGACGAAGCGGCGTCGATGCCCCGAACGGGCCATTTTGGGGGCACAACGGGACTAGACATTTGTGGCAGTCCGGCGCGTACGGTTGCGCCCATGACCGAGTACGACCGCCCCTTCGGCCGCTACTTCGAGGACTTCGAGCCCGGCGACGTGTACAAGCACTGGCCGGGCAAGACCATCACCGAGGCCGACGACCACCTCTTCTGCATGATCACGATGAACCACCACCCGCTGCACACCAACGCGTGGTTCGCCGAGCACGAGACGCCGCAGGGGAGGAACGTCGTCGTCGGCAACCTCGTGTACTCGCTCGTCCTCGGCATGAGCGTCCCGGACGTCAGTGGCTCGTGCATCGCCAACCTCGAGGTCGAGTCGCTGACCCACCAGCGGCCGACCTTTCACGGCGACACCATCTACGCCGAGACCCGCGTGCTCGACAAGGTCGCGTCGAAGTCGAAGGACGACCGCGGCGTCGTCACCGTCGAGACCAAGGGCTTCAACCAGCGGGGCGAGGAGGTCTGCTACTTCCGCCGCAAGCTGATGGTGTGGAAGCGCGACCACGCGCCGGCTCGGCGGCGGCCGTACTCAGACCCCTGGTCGTGATCCACGAGACGGCGTCGGCCGGTTTCTCGGCCACCGGCGCCGCCGACGCGTACGAGCGCGGGCGGCCGCCGTACCCGGCGGCGGTCGTCGACCGGCTGATCGACGTCGGTCGCATCGGGCCCGGCGCCCACGTCGTCGACCTGGCCGCCGGCACCGGCCGGCTCACCCGCATGCTGATCCCCAGCGGCGCGCGGGTTGTCGCGATCGAGCCGGTCGCGGCGATGCGGGACGCGCTGCGCGTCGCCTGCCCGGGCGTCGACGTGCTCGACGGCGCCGCCGAGTCGATCCCGCTTCCGGACGGGTGGTCCGACGCGGTCACCGTCGGCCAAGCCTTCCACTGGTTCGCCGGCCCGGCGGCGCTGGCCGAGATCGCCCGGGTGCTGCGGCCGGGCGGGACGCTGGCGCTGGTGTGGAACGCGCAGCGCGGGCTGGCGCCGTGGATCGACCGGGTGCTCACCATCGTGCACGCCGCCAACGATGACGGCGCGCCGCAGTACGACACCGGCGCGTGGCGCGCGGTGTTCTCCGGTGCGACGGCGTTCGGCGAGCTCGCCGAGCATCATGTCGTCTCCGATTGGGAGGTCGACGTCGACACCGTGCTGAACCGCTTCGCGTCGGTGAGCTACGTCGCCGCGCTGCCCGACGAGCGGCGCGCCGACCTGCTCGCCGCGATCCGCGCGCTGCTCGACACCGACCCGGCCACCGCCGGTCGTGCCCGCTTCCCGATGCCGACGCGCACCGACCTGTTCTGGTGCACGAAGCGCTCCTGAGCTGGGCCGCCGAGCGCGGCCGTGACCTGCCCTGGCGCGGCACGCGCGATCCGTGGGCCGTCCTCGTCAGCGAGGCGATGCTCCAGCAGACGCAGGTCGCGCGAGTCGTGCCGCGCTATCGGGCGTTCATGAAGCGGTTCCCGACGCCGGCGGCCTGCGCGGCCGCGCCGGTCGCCGATGTGGTCCGGGCGTGGGCCGGGCTGGGCTACAACCGCCGGGCGGTCAACCTGCACGGAGCCGCAGTCGTCGCGGTCGCGCGCCATGGCGGCGCGCTGCCGGGCGACCTCGACGCGCTGCTGGCGCTGCCGGGTGTCGGGCCGTACACCGCCCGCGCCGTGCTGGCGTTCGCGTTCGCCGCCGACGTCGGCGTGCTCGACGTCAACGGCCAGCGCGTCCTCTCGCGCCTCATCGGTCGACCGGTGGCCCAGCCCGACGCCGACGCGCTGGTGCCGCCGAGCCGGGGATGGGCGTGGAACCAAGCGGTGCTCGACGTGGGCGCGACGGTGTGCCGCCCGCGACCCCGGTGCGATGGCTGCCCGCTCTCGCCGCACTGCGCGTGGTTGGCCGGCGGGCTGGCCGAGCCCGATCCCTGGCGACGCGGCCCGCGCCAGTCGACGTTCGCCGGGTCGGATCGCCAGGGCCGCGGCCGGCTGGTGGACGCTCTCCGCGCCGGCCCGGTGACGCGAGCGGATCTCGCCGCGACCGCGGGCTGGCCCGGCGAGCGGGAACGGGCCGAGCGGGTCGCGCAGACGCTCGTCGCCGACGGCCTGGCCGTCGCCGGGCCCGACGGGGATCTCGAACTTCCCCGATGAGCGCCGTACCGGCTCCTGGCCGGAACACTCATCGATCGGTCAGGGCGGCGACGACGGCGTCGATGGCGGCGTCGGCCAGCGCCCGCATCTCGTCGTCGGTGCGGTCCTGGATCGGGTGGGCGACGAAGACGCGCGCCGCGTCGAAGCCGAGCGCGGTGGTCTGCGCGTCGGCCGCCTCGACGAACTCGGTCGACGCCACGAACACGCCGGGACGCCCTCGCCCTTCGAGATCGGCGATGTCGTGCACACTGCACGACGTGCAGCTGCCTCAATCGGCCAGCGCCTCGATCACGACGTCGCACGTCGCCGCGATCTCGTGCCGCAGGTCGACCGGTGCGACCTTGGCGAACGTCGGCTTGCGGTAGCGCTCGACCCGGAGGCCGCGCGCCGACAGCAGCTCGCCGAGCCGGTCGAGGAACACGTCACCGCGCGGCTTGGAGATGTCGAGCAGCCCGACCGTCTTGCCGGCCAGCGACGCCGGGCGGGCGACCCGCTCGCGGCGGGCCGGCGCCTGCTCGCTCGTCGGGTCGAGCACGACACGCGTCGTCGACGTCACGTTCCCACCTCCATCGTCACCGGCTGGCTGCCGCCCGGGCCGTTGATCCACCCGCCGATGATCGCCGAGAACAGCCCGGCGCCGCCGCCGGCGTGCACGATCAGCAAGCCCGCGGGGCCGAACTTGGCGATGTCGAGATCCTCGAGTCCGAGCGGCAGGCCGTCGGCGATCCCGCCGGCGCCCCGCACCAGCTCGGCCCCGCGCCGCACGGTCCGCGACAGGATCTCGTCGCGCACGCGCGCCTTCGACCAGCCCGCCTCGCGGAACACCCGCGCGTGCTCGGGCGACACCACCAGCACGGCGTCGAAGCCGAGGGCCATCTTCGGGTGGGCCACGCCGAGCGCGGCCGCGGCCAACGACGCCGCCAGCGACTCCGGTGTGCGCGACAGCTGGTCGACGATCCCGCGTGGCCCCTCGCCGGCGAACAGCGTCACCGTCGACGCGCCGACGTCGAAGCCCCGTTCGACCGAGAGCGGCTCCCACGGCGAGCCGGCCTCGTCCTCGGCGAAGCAGAACGTGTACTTGCCCGGGTTGCCGAGGGTGGCGCGGTCGACCCCCCCGGGCCGGCCGCCGCCGACGTTGCGCACGACGAGCTGCAGCGCCCGACCGATGGTGGCGTTGGCCCGGTTGCCCTGGCCGAGCACGTTGCCGCCGGAGTTCATGCCGATGCGGGTCGCCGCCGGGCCGTTGACGATCACGACCGGTCCGGCGAAGTACGTCGTCGCCAGCAGTCCGTGTCCGTTGAACGTGTCGGTGCAGAAGCCCTCGACCGCGGCCAGCACGACCGGCAGGTACTCGGGCCGGCAACCGGCCATCACCGCGTTGACGGCGACCTTCTCGACCGAGCACTCCACGAGATCGGGCGGGACGACCGCGACCACCTCGTCGGGCGGGCGCGTCGTCCCGGCGAGCATCCGCAGCACGCGCGCCTCGGTCGGCGGCACGACCGGCAACCCGTCGGTCCAGCCGCGGTCGAACATCGCCTCGGCCTCGTCCTCGAGCGCGGCCAGCTCCACTCGCCGAGCGCGCAGCCGGGCGCCACCGAACCGGACCGCCAGGTCGTCGGCGACGTCGGGGTCGAGCGTGCGCGAGCCGCAACCCGGTCGCAGCTCCGGCAGGCCCGGCCCCAGTCCGTCCATCCCGGTGAGCGCTTCCCACGACGGCCGGTGCCAGCCCTCGGTCCGCTCGACGACCGCGCCGTCGTGCACCCGCAGCAGCGTCGGCACGGTGACGAGGTCGAGCGACCACGAGACCGCGAGGTCGGTGTCGTCCTCGACCTTCATCCCGTCGGGAAAGGTGGGGTCGTCCTGCGAGTAGATGGTGAGCGACCCGGCGGCGTCGGCCAGTTGCTCGAGCACCGGCGCGACCACGACGCACGTCGGGCAGCCGCGCTTGACGATGGCGACCAGACCGTCGGCGAGCGTGACGCGCTCAGCCAGCGAGGAACTCCAGGATGTGGCGGTTCACGGTGTCCGGCTGCTCCACCTGCAAGAAGTGCCCGGCGCCCTTGACCTTCTCGAACCGGGATCCGGGCGCCAGCATCGACTCGACGTCACCGGCCAGCGCCACGTCGAGGCAGCCGTCCTCGTCGCCGTGCAAGTAGAGCGTGGGCTGCGGCGGGACCGCCGCCGACGCCGCTTGGATGTCGGCCAGCGCGGGATCGTGCAACGACGGGTCGAACATGGCGCGGTAGTACCCGACGGCGGCGGCGAGGTTGGCCGGCTCGCGCAGCGACTCCTTGACCTTGGCGACGTCGAAGGTTCCGTCGTAGCCGGGTGACCAGTCGCGCCACAGACCTGCGATGAACGCCATGTCGTTCATCGCGACCGCCGGCTCGGCGAACGCCGTCTGGAAGAAGAACATGTAGAACGACCGGCGAATCTGGTCGTAGTCGAAGAACGCGTTGCCCATGGCGCCGAGCGGTGGGACCGCGGCGGTGACGACACGGCGCCAGCGGTCGGGGGCGTGGGCCGCGGCCGCGTAGGTCGCCATCGCGCCCCAGTCGTGGCCGATGATCACGGCCCGCTCGTCGCCGCCGAGCGCGTCGTGCAGCGCGATCGCGTCCGCCGCCAGCGCGCCGACCTGGTAGCGCCCATCGGCCGGGACCGACGTGGGCGCGTACCCGCGGAGGAACGGCGCCACCGCGCGGTAGCCGGCCGACGCCAGCTCGGGGAGCAGGTGCCGCCAGCCCCACGCGGTGTCGGGGAAGCCGTGCAGGCACAGGGCGAGTGGGCCGCGGTCCGGGCCGTCGGCGAAGGCGGCGAAGTCGACACCGTTGGCGCCGATGCGACACTGGTCCATCGACCGAACGCTACCTGGGGCCCGCGTGTGACGTTTGTCACGGAAGGAAGCCGGGCAGGTGGTGCCTAACGTGGTGGAACACCGACACGGGGGGACCGTGCTCAACGTCACTTTTTACGGGGTCCGGGGTTCGACGCCTTGCCCGTGCCCGCAGAACATGCGATACGGCGGCAACACGGCGTGCGTCGCGCTCGAAGCCCCGGGTGACGACCCCATCGTCCTCGACATCGGCACCGGTCTCCGGTTCTGGGGCCAGACGCTCCCGCAGGACGGGTCGTTCCGCGGCACCGCGTTGGTGACGCACATGCACTGGGACCATGTGCAGGGTCTGCCGTTCTTCGTCCCGATCGACCGGCCGGGCGCACGGCTCGACATCTACGGCCCGACGCCGGACGAAGGGCCGTGGGGCGACGTCTTCCACGACCTGATGAAGCCGCCGTACTTCCCGGTGCGGGCCAGCGACCTGCGCGGTGACATGCGCTTCCACGACGTCAACGACGACGACCTGTCGATCGGCACCGCCAAGGTCAAGGTGCGACCGGTGCCGCACGTCGGCCCGACGAACGGGTACCGCGTCGACTGGAACGGCGTCAGTGTCGCCTACATCTCCGACCACCAGGCGCCGCCGGGTCTCGACACCGTGCCCGACGCGGTGCTCGAGCTCTGCGACGGCGTCGACCTGCTGATCCACGACGCGCAGTACACCCCCGCCGAGTGGGAGCAGAAGGCGCACTGGGGTCATTGCACCGTCGACTACGCGGTGCTCGTCGCGCGCGAGGCGGGCGCCCGCAGCCTGGCGCTGTTCCATCACGACCCGGCGCACGGCGACGACGACGTCGACCGGCTGCTCGAGGGCGCGCGCCGGACCGCGGCGAAGATGGGTGTCGACGAAGTGTTCGCGGCTGCGGAGGGCATCACGGTCTCGTTCGACCGGTAACCTGCCGGGCCGTGCCCGCCGACTACGAGGACCCGCTCGGTCCCGAACCCGACGCCGAGTACCCGACGGTCGACGCGGCGCGGTACCGCTCGGTGCTCGGCCACTTCGCCACCGGTGTCACCGTGATCACCGCGATCGACCCCGACGGTGACGAGCCGGTGGGCCTGGCCGCCAACTCGTTCACGTCGGTCTCGCTCGATCCTCCGCTCGTCGCGTTCTGCGCCGCGTACTCGAGCAGCACGTGGCCGCGCATCGAGCGGGCCCGCAAGTTCTGCGTCAACATCCTCGGCGAGTCGCAGGAGGAGCTCTGCCGCGTGATGGCCACCAAGGGCGCCGACAAGTTCGGCGGCGTGGGCTGGACGGCGTCGATCAACGGCTCGCCCGTCCTCGACGGCGCGCTGGCATGGGTCGACTGCACCATCGACGCCGAGCACGACGCCGGCGACCACGTCATCGTCGTCGGGCGGGTCCACGACCTCGGCCTCGAGGAGGAGGGCAGGCCGCTCCTGTTCTTCCGCGGCGGCTACGGCCGCTTCGACGCGTAGGCGAGGCGGCGGGTGGCCAGCATCGACGGTGTCGTCGTCACCCACCCGCAGTTCCACGGCGACGACCGCGGCCGGTTCGCCGAGACCTACCGCCGCTCGTGGTTCCCGATCGGCCGCGAGATGGTGCAGGCCAACGTGTCGGAGAAGGAGGCCGGCGCGGTCGTCGGCATCCACTTCCATCTGCACCAGGCGGACTACTGGTTCGTGCCGCGCGGGCGGGCGCGCGTCGTCCTGGTCGACCTGCGGACTGGGTCGCCGACGGAGGGCGCAATCGACACCTTCGACATGGGTGATGCCGCCGAGGTCGGCGCGTTCATCCCGCCCGGCGTCGGCCACGGGTTCGCGGCGCTGACCGACCTCACGATCACCTACCTGGTCGACCAGTACTACAACCCGGCCGACGAGAACGGCGTCGCCTGGGACGACCCCGACCTGGGCATCGACTGGGGCGTGGCCGACGCCGTGGTGTCGCCGCGCGACCAGGCCAATCCTCGCGTTCGGGACATCCCGCCCGACCGCCGCCCGATCTTCGCCCTCCGCACCTAGTGACCCGGGACAGGTGCCGGTACTCTCCGTAGAGAATCGACTACGGAGAGAGATGGACAGCCAGGCGACTCCAGGGCTCCTCGGACAGGGCGGTGTGCTGGCCCACGCCGACGTCAGCGTCCTGCGCGAGCGGTCGCGGCGGGGTCGGCTCCGCCGCCTCGCCGGGTTGCTCGCCCTGGCCACCGGCTACCTCTGGTTCCGCGTCCTGACCGGCCACCCGCTCGGGCTCGGCGTCCCGTCGCTGCCGCCGGGGGTGCGTGACCTGCTGCCGGCGATCCTGCTGATCGGCGTCCTCGGGTCGGTCGTCCTGCTCCCGATGCTCGCCGCCGGCCGGTCGCCGCACGTGCTGTACCGCGCCGCCGAGATCGACGTGTCGCTCGCCGACGTGAAGGGCGCGGGCGTCGTCGTCGACGAGGTCGTGCGCACGCTCAACCTGTTCCTCGCGTTCAAGACCTTCCGCGAGCAGATGGGCGGCACCGCGCGGCGGGCGATCCTGTTCGAGGGGCCACCGGGCACCGGCAAGACCTACATGGCCAAGGCGATGGCCCACGAGGCCGGCGTGCCGTTCCTGTTCGTGTCGTCGTCGGCGTTCCAGTCGATGTACTACGGGCAGACCAACCGCAAGATCCGTTCGTACTTCAAGGCGCTCCGCACCGCCGCCCGGCGCGAGGGCGGCGCCATCGGCTTCATCGAGGAGATCGACGCCATCGGCGCGTCGCGCAACGGCATGGGCAGCTCGACGACGCGCGAAGGCATCTCCGGCGTGGTCAACGAGCTGCTCGTGCAGTTGCAGTCGTTCGACACCCCGACCGCGGGGCAGCGCCTGGTCGGGTGGATGGTCGACCGGTTGAACCGCTGGTTGCCGAGCGCGCGGGGCCTGCGCCGGCCGCGGGCGGTGCCGGCCAACATCCTCGTCATCGGTGCCACCAACCGAGCCGCCGACCTCGACCCGGCGTTGCTGCGCCCGGGCCGCTTCGACCGATCGATCTACTTCGACCTGCCGAGCCGCAGTGGCCGCCGCGAGATCATCGACTACTACCTCGCCAGGAAGGCCCACGTCCCCGAGCTCGACGAGCCGGCCCGGCGCGACCAGCTGGCAGCGATGACGTTCGCCTACTCGCCGGTGATGATCGAGCACCTCTTCGACGAGGGCCTGGTGTGGGCGCTGCGGGACGGGCGGGAGGCCATGACCTGGTCCGACCTCCAGCAGGCCAAGTTCACCGAGGAGATCGGGCTCAAGCAGCCGGTGGAGTACACCGAGGGCGAGAAGCGCCGCATCGCCACCCACGAAGGCGGCCACGCCGTCGTCGCCCACCTGGTCAGCGATCGCAACCTCGAGGTCCTGTCGATCATCAAGCGCCGGGGCGCCCTCGGGCTCCTGGCCCACTCCGACGCCGAGGAGCGCTTCACCCGGACCGAAGAAGAGCTGAAGGGCCTCCTGGCCATCGCCTTCGGCGGCATGGTGGCCGAGGAGCTGGCCTTCGGGGCGGCGTCCACCGGCCCGGCCGGCGACCTGGCCTACGCCACGCAGCTGGCGGCGCAGATGGTCGGCTCCTACGGCATGGGTGGCACGCTCATCTCGTTCGATGCCATCGAGTCGGGGCCGATGTCGGCCGGTCTGGTGGCCAAGGTGCTGTCCAACGACGACGGCCGCAAGCGGGTCGAGGTCCTCCTCCTCGAGGCCAAGGAGACCGCTCGCCGGCTGCTGTCGGAGCACCGCCACCTCGTCGAGGCCCTGGTCGGTTCGCTGCTGGAGCGCAACGAGCTCGTCGGCGACGAGATCACCGACCTGCTGGAACGGGCGGCCGCGGCCAAGCCGGCACAGGACGGCTGGGGCCGGCGCGAGATCAAGACCGGGGTCTCCCTGTAGGTCGGGGTTCCGCCGAACCTTCGGATATCTCTGGACGCCTCCCCGGGGCGATTGAAGCGGCACGTCAACGGGCATCTACGCCTTAGATGTGACCCGGTTGTTTCGATCTCCCTTGGGAGGCGCCGTCATGGCCACCACCGCCGTCGAGCACTCGAAGACCCGGTCCGACCTCGCCCAGCTGGCGGGGACCGGGCCGGTCT
>JAODBK010000111.1 GCA_025463925.1 Acidimicrobiales bacterium
AATGCCGTTTGGGATAGTGGCAAACAGGAACTGGATGAGCTGATTACCGGCAGGGTATTTCGTTTTGATGCGGATAAAAAATTGCTGCTGATAAATCAAGCGGTTTACCACAAACTCAACTAACAGAATTATTCACCAAGTAACCATTACTATACCGCGATAGCGGTGTAAAAGGAGGCTATTGTGTCAAAAATCAAAAATATTATGAAAAAGTATATGGTCATTTTACCCCTATCAGCGGTAAGCATATTTGTGTCCATACCGAAAGGCGCGGATGCGCAAGTCGTTGTCGGGTCGGTCATTTCGTCGACCGTCGGCAGGGTAATCCGGGCAATCGACCTGGAAGTACAGCGGATGCAGAACCAAACAATATGGCTTCAAAACGCACAGAAAGCGTTAGAAAACCAATTATCCAAACTCAAACTGGACGAAATATCGGGCTGGTCGCAAAAGCAAAAAGACCTGTTCGGTTCCTATTATCAGGAACTATGGAACATTAAAACGGCAATCGCCTACTATTCCAAAATAAGTGAATTAACGCAGAAGCAGGTAGCATTAGTTAATTCCTATAACCAGGCATGGAACCTGCTTAAAGAGGATAAACATTTTAACGCCGATGAACTGGCTTATATGAGCAATGTTTACTCGGGGATATTACAAGCAAGTGTCAACGACCTCGATCAGATCCTGTTGGTTATTAACGCTAATAAAACACAAATGCCGGATGCCAAACGGATGGAAATAGTCAATAAGGCCGCTGATCACATGGATACCAATTATAACGATTTGCAGCAATTCAATAACCAGAACAAGTTATTGAGCCTGCAACGGGCCAGTGATGAAAATGAAATACTAACCCTGAAAAAATATTATGGAATTGATTAAGCCATTTAAGCCGTTCTGCTGCTTTTTGCTTTTCGCTTTTAGCTTTCAGTTTGCAAAGGCTCAAACATTTGCGGAGTGGTTTAGCCAAAAGAAAACGCAGATCAAATACCTGACTCAACAAATCGCTGCTTTGAATGCCTGCGAAACGTCGCTCAAACAAGGCTATAATATGCTGCATAGTGAATGGTCGGCAATCGGCAATTTTAAGAACGGCGAGTTTGGCTTGCATCAGGATTATTATAGTTCATTAAGACAGGTTAACCCATTGGTTAAAAGCAGTACAGATCTGCCAACTATTCAGGCAGAACAGCAAAGCATCATCAGCCAGTTTAATTCGGTGCAGCATTTATCCGGCCTGTCTGCTTCCGAGCAAACTTATATCAGGCTGGTACAGCAAAATGTGTTTAACCAATGTGCCAAAGACCTGAACGATCTGCAAGCGGTACTATCATCTGGTGAGTTAGTAATGACCGATGATGAACGGATCAAGCGAATTAATCAGCTAACCGCAGCTATCAAAGACAAGTATCTCTTTACCTGTTCATTTTGCGTGCAAATCCGGCTATTGACCATTCAGCGTAACCAGGATCACCAAAGTATTCAAACCTTAAATCAGCTATATGGAATTAATTAAGAAAATAGGTATTGGCTTAGTTGGCGGTATGCTTCTTACTTTCAGCTTTTTGCCTCAAAATGCAGATGCGCAAGTTTCTACAGGCCAGGATATGCAGCAATTGTTGCTGGATATTGAAAAGTTAACCCAATTTAAAGCGATCCTTTCGGATATGCAATCCGGCTATACGATTTTAACGCAGGGCTATGGCACGGTCAAGGATATTTCGCAAGGCAACTTTAACCTGCATTCGGCTTTTCTAAATAGCCTGATGGCGGTTAGCCCCGAAGTAAGAAAGTATGGCCGGATAGCTGATATTATCGCGAACCAGGCCAGTATCGTATCCGAATATAAATGGGCTTGGAAACAAGCCAATGCCAGCGGCCACTTTAACGCGCAGGAGTTATTATACATGAACGGTGTGTTTACCTCTCTGCTCAACCAAAGCCTGGACAACCTGACCAATTTAGCCAATGTAATTACTGCCGGTAATTTGCGCATGAGCGACGCCGAACGTTTGCAAGCCATTGATGGCATCTATTCGGATACACAAAACAAGCTGGTATTTCTCCGGGATTTTAACAATAAGGTGGCTGTTTTGGCATTACAACGACAAAAGGAAGAAAACGAGGTCAATAACTTAAAAACCTTATACCCATGAAAACGAAAATTTTATTTACAGGAATGGCTATGCTGCTGTTGAGTGCGAGTACTACGCAGGCACAGGATATTACCACCAGTCTAAAAGGGATGCAGCCGGTGTTGGACAACGTGTATAACCAAATGATCCCTATGTGCAGCAACCTGATTGACGCGGCGCGGGGCATAGCGGGGTTTGCGGCACTTTGGTACATCGCTTCACGGGTTTGGCGGCAGATTGCGCAGGCAGAGCCGCTCGACTTCTATCCGCTTTTGCGCCCGTTCGCATTGGGTATGGCGATTATGCTGTTCCCGATGGTTATTGCGCTAATGAATGGCATTATGCAGCCTATCGTGTCGGCCACCGGCGCGATGGTTACTAATTCGGATAATTCGATTGCCTTATTGCTCAAACAGAAAGAGGACGCGATCAAAAATAGTTCAAGCTATCAGATGTACGTGGGCGATGACGGTAACGGTGACCGCAGCCAGTGGTATAAATACACGCATCCCGACGACCCGAACGATCAGAACGAGGGCACATTTTCCTCTTTAGGGAATGATGTGAAATTTTGGATGGATAAGAATATGTACAATTTTAAGAACAATATCAAGCAGTGGATGAGTGAGATTTTGCAGGTAGTTTATGCGGCGGCTATTCTTTGCATCAATACCCTGCGAACCTTTTACCTGATCGTATTAGCCATCTTAGGCCCATTGGTATTTGGATTTGCCGTCTTTGACGGCTTACAGCATTCCTTACCGCAATGGGTAGCGAGGTACATCAATATTTTTCTATGGCTGCCTATTGCCAACATCTTCGGGAGCATAATCGGGCAGGTGCAGCAGCAAATGATCAAGCTGGATATATCGCAGATACAAAGCGCCGGTGATACGTTTTTTAGCCCAAGTGATACCTGCTATCTGATTTTTCTCTGTATTGGTATCGTAGGCTATTTCTCGGTGCCAAGTGTAGCCAATTATGTGATACACGCGCATGGGGGTAATGGCCTGTTAAATAAAGTTACCAGCGTTGCAACGTCCGCAGTTAGTACAACTGTAAGTGCCGCGACAACCGGAGCCGCCGCTTTGGGCGAACGGTCAGAACAGGCACGCAGCAATATCCTGAACGCGCCTGCCGACTTTATGGAGGGCTACCGGGGCGCGGGTACTAATCATCAAAAAAACAAATTGGAGGGCAAGTAATGTTTCAACACTTCAAAAATATAGACACGGCATTTAAGCATATTAAGCTATTCAGCTATTTGCTTATAATAGCCAACATTGCAACGATGTGCTTTTGCATCTATAAAAGCTTTGACATTGTAAACCAGGCGCAGAACCGGGTACACATCCTGTATAACGGCAAGGTATTAGAAGCCATCGCGACAGACCGGAAAACGAACCTACCGGTAGAATTGCGGGATCATATCAAGACCTTTCACGAAGACTTTTTTACGCTGGTGCCCGATGACAAACAGATCGATGCCACTGTTACGAAAGCCCTGTATTTAGCCGACGGCAGCGCCAAGACTGCTTATGACAATTTGCGCGAAGCGGGTTACTATAATAACCTGGTTTCAGGGAATATCAACCAGCAGGTGCAGGTGGACAGTATCCGGTTAGACCTGGATGCTTATCCCTATGGCTTTACCTGTTATGCCACCGAAAAGCTAATCAGGGCCACCAGTACTGTAACCCGTAAGTTGGTTACGCAGGGAAAGGTCAGCGACCTGAAAACCGAAACGGATAATAACCCGCATGGCTTTCTGATACAGGGTTGGGAAATACTGCAAAATAATGATGAACAGGTTAAAAGCAATCAGCCATGAAATTATTCAGAAAGAGAGCGGCTACGGCCAAGCACAGCGATAGCGCCTTAGTTATCCGTATAGCTGATGCCGCGCATCGGTATCAAACCCAGGTGTCCGGTTATCTCAACCGCAAAACACAGTACTGGAACCGGGCCTCAAAGTTAACAGCGCTATTCCTCTT
>JAODBK010000008.1 GCA_025463925.1 Acidimicrobiales bacterium
GGCCGAGTGCGCGTGGTCGTCGAGCCGGCGCCGGGCGCGACCGCGGCGCGGCGGCGCGGATTGGCCGAGGCGTCCGGCGACGTCGTGGCGTTCCTCGACGACGACGTGGTGCCCCGGCCCGACTGGCTGGCGCGCCTGATCGAGCCCATCCTCGCCGGGCGGGCCGACGGGACCGCCGGCACGGTGCTGCTCGATCCCGATGTCGCGCGGCCGGGGTGGCTCGACGAGGATGCGATCGGCGGGTACCTCACCAAGTACCAACCCGGCGACGAGGAACGGCCGCTGCGGCCCGGCGAGTGGCTGGTGACGGCGAACGCGGCGTTCCTCAGCGGACGGTTGCGCGACGCCGATCCGTTCGACGACCGGCTCGGCCCGCGACGCGGCACACCGCTCGTGAACGACGACGTCGTGCTGCTGCGAAGGTTCGTCGCCGCCGGCGGCCGCGTGCACCTCGCCCCGGAGGCGGTGGTGGTGCACGAGCTGCCGCCCGAGCGGCTGAGGGTCGCCTACTTGCTCCGCCGGGCCTGGGCCCAGGGCCGCTCCGATTGGCGGCTCGACCGCGACGCGCTGGCCACCCGCCCGCTGGCCGGCAGCGGCCGCGCCGTCGCCGCCCTCACCGAGCAGCTCGGGCGGCGGGCCCGCGAGGGGCCGTGGCGGCCGCCGGTCGCGATGCACGCCGGCTGCGACATCGCCCGCGCCGGCGGATGGCTGGCCGAAGCCGCTCAGTCGCTGATGGCCCGGCTGCGGTCGACGGCCAATGCGAACGCGTCGACCAAGCGGGCGTAGCTCACGTCGGGAGCGTGGTCGCGCGCGAACACCGCGCGTGCGGCGTCACCCGCGGCCGTCACCTCGGCCGGATGCTCGGCGCACCAGCGCAGTCGGTCGACCAGCGCGCGGGCGTCGCCGCGATCCACCAACCACCCGGTGACGCCGTGGTCGACCAGCGACTCGAGCCCGCCGACGCGCGTGGCGATCACCGGCACCCCGCAGCCCATCGCCTCGGCCGCGACCATGCCGAACGGCTCGTCCCAGACCGACGGCATCACGACCACCTCGGCCGCCGACATCAGCCGCTGCACCTCGACGCGGGGCCGGTGACCCAGCACGGTCGCACCGGCCCGCTCGAGCGGCGCCCGCTCGGGCCCGTCGCCGACGACGACCACGTCCACCAACCCGGCCAGCCGCGCCGCGGCGAGGGCCAGTGCCTCCGTCCCCTTCTCGCGCACGAGGCGGCCGGCGAACAGCGCGTAGGGCTTCGCCGCGTGGCGGCGCTCGTCGGGCCCGACGAGCACGTCGACAACCGGCGGCACCACCACGATCTGCCCGGCATCCAGGCCGCCGTCGATCAGGACGTCGCGTAGGAACGGGCTCGGCGCGAGGTAGAGGTCGACGTCGCGCCGCCACGTGCCGGCCATGCGATGACCGCCGATGACGGCGGCAACCGCCGCGGTCTCGGCCCGGTCGCCGCGGCACGCGTGCAGGACGCCGGGCCACGCGATCGCACGGCCCACGCAGTCGCGGCACGGCCGCCCGTCGCGGAAGAGTGTCTGCGCCGGGCAGACCAGACGGTAGTTGTGGAGGCTCTGGACGACGGCGACGCCGGCGCGCCGGGCGGCGCGGTAGATCGACGGCGACGGCTGCGGGAAGGTGTTGTGGGCGTGCAGCACCGCCGGGCGCGACCCCGCGATCTCGCGCTCGATCGCGACGCGCCCGCTCGTCGACCACGCGGCGCGGGCCGCCAGCGCGACCTTGCCGACGATCCCGTCGGGCACGTCGGCGTCGAGCACGACCCGGCGGACCTCGTGACCCCGCGTCCTGAGCAGCGCCGCCTCGGCCTCGACCGTTGCGTCCTCGCCGCCGTAGGCCCGGTAGCGCCCGTGCACCAGCAGCACCCCGCTGTTCCGGTCAAAAGCCCGGTCGGTCATCGGTGGGACCGCCGCTCGTACTCGGACGCGACGGCGGGCCAGGGGTCGTCGGGGCGCAGGATGGCGCGCAGTGATCGGGCCGACGCCGCGCCCCGCGCCCGGGCCACCTCGGGATCCGTCAGCGTGCGGAACGCCGGCGCGGCGGCGTCGGCGTCGGGCACGACGAAGCCGTCGCGACCGGCGAGCCAGCGCAGGCCGGGCCGGTCGGACACCACCGCGGCCCGCCCCGACCACATCGCCTCCTGCACGGCGAAGCTCAGCGCTTCGTGGGTGGAGAACAGCCCGACGGCCCACGATCCGGCGATGAGACCGGCCACGTCGTCGCGCTCGCCGAGCATGTCCACCGGTGCGCCCAGCGACCGCACCAGCGCCTCGACCTCGGCGCGCAACGGGCCGTCGCCGACCACCAGCCCGCGCGCGCCGGTGTCGGCGATCGCGGCCATCGCCCGCACGAAGACGTCGGGCCGCTTGGGCTCTGCGAGCCGTCCGAGCCAGAGGAACGTCGGCGGCCCGTCGGGGATCGGGACTTCGCGCAGCCCGGCGAGCCGGGGGCTGGCGTGGGGCAGAAAGCGCCATGCGCGCTGGCCGTCGGGGGTCGCCGTGAACGCGCCCGCCGCGAGGCGTGGCACGATACGTCGCCCGGCTCGCCGGGTCGCGTCGTTCAACGGCGGGTCGCTCGGCACCGGACCCGATCCGTGGAGCGTCACGAAGGGCGCCGGCGAGGTGACGAGACGAGCGACGACGAACGACCGCAGGCCATGGCAGTGCGTCACGCCGGCGTCGAAGCGCCGCGCCACGTGCCGCAACGCCGCCGCGGCGCGCACCATCGCGAGGCCGTCACGCGCCCGCTCCGGCACGTGGTCGAACACCTGCACCGCCCACCCGTCGCGCTCGAACCACGTCGCCTGCGCCCGCACCGCGGCGCCCAACCCGCCGTCGAGGGTGTCGGCCACCAGCAGCAGGCGCTTGCCGGTCACGCGGTGAGTCGCGCATGAGCGTGGTCGTGGTGACGGGATCGGCCGGGCTCGTCGGCGCCGAGGTGGCCCGGCACTTCGGCGGCGAGGGCTTCGACGTGGTCGGCATCGACAACGACATGCGGGCCCGGTTCTTCGGCCCGGAGGCCTCGACAGTGGCCAACCGGCGCGAGCTCGAGAAGACGCTCGGGTCGAGCTACCGGCATCACGACCTCGACGTGCGCGACCGCGACGGTGTCGCCGCGCTCCTGTCCGGTTACGGCTCGGCGATCGCGTACGTGGTGCACGCTGCCGGTCAACCGTCGCACGACTGGGCCGCCCGCGAACCCGCCACCGATTTCGACATCAACGCCACCGGCACCCTCAACCTCCTGGAGGCCACCGTACGCGCCGCGCCGGAGGCGGCGTTCGCGTTCCTCTCCACCAACAAGGTCTACGGCGACTCGCCCAACCGCCTGCCACTCGTCGAGTTGGCGACGCGGTACGAGTTGGCGGAAGGCCACGCCTCCACCGCCGGGATCGCCGAGGACATGACCGTGGACCAGAGCCGCCACAGCATCTTCGGCGCGTCGAAGCTGGCCGCTGACGTGCTCGTGCAGGAGTACGGGCGGTGCTTCGGCCTGGCCACCGCGTGCTTCCGGGCCGGCACCCTCACCGGCCCGCGCCACCAGGCCGTCGTGCTCCACGGCTTCCTCGCGTACCTCGTGCAGTGCGCGATGACCGGTCGGCATTACGACGTCATCGGGTATCACGGCAAGCAGGTGCGCGACGTGCTGCACGCCGCCGACGTCACCCGCGCCATCGCGGCGTTCTGCGCGGCGCCGGGCATCGGCGAGGTCTACAACCTCGGCGGCGGGCGCGACGCCAACGTGTCGGTCCTCGAGGCCATCGCGATCGTGGAGAAGATCAGCGGACGCACGCTGTCGTGGTCGCACGTCGAGCAGGCGCGCGCCGGCGACCACATCTGGTGGATCAGCGACACCACGCGCTTCCGGTCGCACTATCCGGGATGGCGCGTCGAGCGCGACATCCCGGCGATCGTCGCCGAGCTCTGCGAACGCTGGTGACGAAACGCGACGTGCTCGGCGTGCTGGTCGACTCGGTGGAGTACGACGGCGCGGTGGCCCGCATCGTCGACGCGGCCGCGGCGCGTCAGCCGTTCGCCGGAGCCGCACTCGCCGTCCACGGCGTGATGTGCGCGGTCGCCGATCCCGGCATCCGCGGCCGCGTCAACGACCTCGACCTCGTGACCGCCGATGGACAGCCGGTGCGCTGGGCGTTGCGACTGCTCCATCGCGATCGGCTGGCCGACCGGGTCTACGGGCCCGAGCTCATGACGCGGACGCTGGACGCAGCCGCGGCGCGCGATCTGCCGGTGTTCCTGTACGGCAGCACCCCCGCAGTGCTCGACGCCCTGGCCGACCACGTGCGCCGGCGCCACCCTGGGGTGACGATCGCCGGAAGGGCGCCGTCGCGCTTCCGCGCCGCCGGTGCCGCCGAGCTCGACGAGATCGCGGCCGCGATCCGCGGCTCCGGCGCGCGGCTCGTGTTCGTCGGTCTCGGCTGCCCGCGCCAGGAAGTCTTCTGCCACGCCATGCGGGCCCGGCTCGACATGCCGCTCATCGCGGTGGGCGCGGCGTTCGACTACCACGCCGGGCGGCTGCGCACGCCGCCCGCGCTCGTCCAGCGCGTCGGCTTGCAATGGTTGTGGCGGCTGGCCGCCGAGCCCCGCCGCCTGTGGCGGCGATACCTGTTCGCGAACCCCTCGTTCTGCGTGCTCGTCGCGCTTCAGCGGGTCGGGCTGTGGCGCGGCTCACCGGGTGTCGAGCCACCGGCGGCGACGTCCATCGCTGCCTGATAGCGCGCCGCGCCGGCGAGCAACCGCCGGCGAACTCGCTTGCGCTCCTGCACCAGGGCGGTCGTGACGAACAGCCAGCCGCTCCACGCCAGGAGTGCCAACAGCATCGCGAAGGCCGACAGCACGCGGAACTTCCCGCTGACGCCAGCGGCGAGCGGCGGCGGCGTGTACGGCTTCGGCGGCGGGTCGAGGTTGATCGGCGCCTCGCCCTGCGGGCGCACGCCGTCGACGTACCAACGCTGCAGCACCGCGGCGGCCGGCTTGTTGCGGAACGTGTACGAGCTGGTGTCGATCCACTCCCACCACATGGCGCCGACCCACCAGGACTCGGGCTCGAACGTCGCCAACGCCGCTTGGAACGCCGCCGCCTGGCCCTCGTCGTAGGGCGTCTCGTTCTTCGGGTGCGGCTCGAACGGCTCGCGCGCGGTGTGGGTGTAGGCCGGATAGCCGAGCTCGCCGAACAGGATCGGTCGGCCGGTGTCGCGCGCCAACTGCCGCAAGTCGGCGAGCCACGTCTGCGCCTTGAACTTCGACGCCGTCGACGAGCGCCACCCGATCATCAGCTCACGCACCGATGGGTGCATCGATTCGCTCAACGGGAAGTACGCCGACACGCCGACGACATCGACCGCGTCCCAGAACGTCACCTGGTTCCAGACGTCCCAGTTCACCTCGTACGCGATCGGCCCGCTGAACGACTGCCGCGCCCGGCTCGCGATCGCGCGCCACCGGTTGGCCTGGTCCTGGATGCGGTTGAACTCGCTGCCGATGAAGAACAGCCACACCTGATTGCGCTGCGCCAACGCGGCGTACCGGTCGATCATCTGGCCGTAGGAGTCGAAGAACTTCGCCTTGTCCTTCGGGGTCAGGATGCCGCGCCACGCGGTGCGCTTGCACGTCGGGCACGTGACCTTGGGCGTCAGCGAGACGCGCATGCCGGCCCGGCGTGCTGTGGTGATGATGCGCTCAAGCTCGGCATCGGACGGCGTCATCGGGCCCGGGTGCACCGAGTTGGCGTTCACCGCGTCGGCCACCCAGAACACGTCGACCGATGCGGTGTTGAGCCCGTGGGCCCGCATGTCGGGCAGGTCGGCCAGCACGTCGTCGGCCTTCATCCCGGGCGGCGTGATCCCGGACCCCGCGACCTTCCCACCGCCGGGCCCGAGCAGCTTCTGCGCCGCCGGCGTCGGCGGGCCCACGCCGGGCAGCGGCGCGGCGGACGTCGTCGTCGTGGTCGACGAGCGACGGGTCGTCGCGGTCGTGCGAACGGTGGCGCGGGTGGTCGTCGACGGCTTCGGCGCGGCGGTCGTCGGCGGCGCGGTGGTGAACAACGGCGGCGGCAGCGTGGTGTTCGGCTCGGTGGTCGCGGGAAGCGCGCTCGACGTCGGCAGGCCGTCGGACGACGTCGGCAGGCCGTCGGTCGACGTCGGCTCGCCGGTCGCGGTCGACGCGCCGGACAGCGTCAGCGTGGGGATCACCGCGACCAATGCCGCGAGCACCACGGCGGCCGCCGCGACCCGCTCGACTGCGCGAGAGCGACGGCGAGCCACGATCAGTCAGCGTGGCGTCGCGGTCGCGACGGCGTCAATCCGGCTCGCGACCGCGCCCGGCCGACCGCCAAGCCGGCGCCGCGCGCCGCGTCGACCAACGCCGCTCGGTGCCAACCGCGCCGGATGTCGGCCAGGACCCGGCGCGCGCCGGCCGCCTGGCGGCGTCGATGCATGAGGTGGTGGGCGGCATCCCGGTCGGTCTCGGCGACCTTGGCCACAAACGCGGCCGCGCCGACGCCGTACCGGAACTCGACCGCGGTGGTCGCGCGAAGGCCCCGCCAGTCGTGATGGGCGACGGCCGCGCCCGGTGCGAACGCGCCCTCCCACCCCGCGGCGAGCAGCCGCCACAGCAGGTCGTGGTCCTCGGCCGCCGGCCAGCGGGTGCCGGGGCCGAGCCGCTCGTCGAAGCCCCTCACCGCGACGAACGCGTCCCGGCGGCAGGCCAGGTTGGCGCCGTGGCCGATGTCGATCGGGTCGACCGGCGCGCGGAAGCGGCGGGCCGGACCAGGCGGCCGCGTCGACGGGCCTCCACCCGACACCGGGCCGACGACGAAGCCGGTCGCGGGATCGTCGAACGCCGCCGCCAAGGAGGCGACCCAACCGGGCGCCGGCCGGCAGTCGTCGTCGGTGAAGGCCAGCACCGCGCCCCGCGCCACCGCGGCGGCGGCGTTGCGGGCCCGCGACGCGCCGGCCACGTCACAGCGGACGACCGCCGCACCGGCACGGCGGGCAGCGTCCGCGACCGCGGCGTCGCGCGACGCCGAGTCCGCGACCACCATGTCGTCGCCCGGCCGCAGCGCGGCGTGCACCGCGTCGAGTGCGCCCGAGAGCAGGTGGGCGCGATCACGGCAGGCGATGACGACGGTCACCGCCGGCCCCGACGTGCGATCCTCGGTCAATGCGGGTGCTCGTGGTGTCGGCCTGGCCGCCGTGGCCGTTGGACGACGGCGCCCGCCTCGTCCTGCACCACCACCTGCGCCACCTCGCCCCCCGGCACGAGGTGACCCTACTGGCGGCCGGTGACCGGCCGGACGCGCCCGCCGCGGCGCGAGACCGGGAACTGTTGCCGGTGATTCGCCGCGACTTCGCCGCGAAGACCGGTCCGGCGGCGTACGTGCGCCGGCGGATCCGGTCGTGGCGGTCCGGCGAGCCGGCCGACGTCCACCGCGTCGAGTCGGCGGCGTTGCTCGACGCGTTCGCGCGCGAGCTGGCCCGTCGGCCGGACGTCGTGCACCTGCACGGCTGGGGCACCGCGCAGCTGGCCCGCCGGGCCGGCGGCGCGCCGACCGTGCACGTCGCCATCGACCCGTGGGGCTCCGGGCTCTGGGTCCACTCGCACGTGCCGCGCTGGCGGCGGACGCTCGAATCCGGCCAGCCGCAGCTCGTCAACCGCCACGAGCGCGTCCACTACCTCCAATGCGACCGGGTGGTCGTGGTGTCCGACGCCGACGCCGCGCTCTTGCAGCGAACGATCCCCGGCGGCCGGTTCGTGGCGGTGCCGAACGGCGTCGAGCTCGGTCCCGAGCCACCGGCCGACCGCGCCGCGGCGGTGCTCGGCTTCCACGGCGCGCTGTCGACGCCCGCGAACGCCGACGCCGCGATCCGCCTGGCGCGCCAGGTGTTGCCGCGCGTGCGGCGGCGGATGCCCGGCGCGACCGCGGTGCTCATCGGTCGCGATCCATTGCCGCGCGTGCGCGCCCTCGCCGGCGATCACGTCACGGTCACGGGCGCAGTCGACGACATCCCGGCGGCGCTGGCCGGCGTCACCGTGTATGTCGCGCCGATCGACCAGGGCCGCGGCATCCGCAACAAGGTGCTCGAGGCGATGGCTGCCGGGTTGCCGGTCGTGGCGACGCCGACCGCGGTGCTCGGTATCGGCGAGGGGGACGGCATCGTCGTCGCCGAGACCGACGACGATCTCGCCACTGCCGTGGCCCACCTCCTCGATCACGACGACGAGGCGCGCGCCCTGGGCCGCGGCGGCCGGGCGCGCGTCGCCACGGACTTCACGTGGGGCCGGGCCGCCGATGCAATCGAGGCGGTGTGGCAGGAGCTAGTAGATGGGCCCGCGACTGCGGCGCACGATTGACGGCAGCGTGCGCGCCAGCAGCACCAGGTCGAGCCACAGCGACCAGCCTTGGACGTAGGCCAGGTCGAGCCGCACCATGTCGCGGTACGTCAGCCCGTCGCCCGGCGTCACCTGCCAGTAGCCGGTGATGCCCGGCGGCACGTTGTGGCGCTGGCTGTCGATGGGACCGAAGTCGTCGGGCCGGACCGGCAGCGGCCGCGGGCCGACGAGGCTCATGTCGCCCCGCAGCACGTTCCAGAGCTGGGGCAGCTCGTCGATCGAGAACCGCCGGAGCAACCGGCCGGCGCGAGTGATGCGCGGGTCGGACTCGATCTTGAACAGCAGGCCGTCGGCCGCGTTCCGGTCACGCAAGCTCACGACGAGCTGCTCGGCGCCCGGCACCATCGTGCGGAACTTGAACATCGTGAACTCGGTGCCGCGATAGCCGACCCGCTTCTGGCGGAACAGCACCGTGCCTCGGTCGCCGAGCTTGATCGCCAGCGCGGTGAGCAGCAGCAGCGGCGTCAGCAGGAGGAGCATCGCGGTCGCGGCCAGGATGTCGAACAACCGCTTGCCGACGAGGAACGGCCGCGAGCCGCTGAGATTGCCGATCGTGACGAGCGGCCGCCCGGCGACCTGCGACACGAAGCCCGGGCGCAGCAGCATCTGCCCGAGCGGCGGCCACACCGCGAGGTCCACCGGCAGGCCGTGGCACAGCGCCACGCACCCGGCGAGGTCGACGTCGTGCTCGCCGTCGGCGACCAGCACCAGATCGCGCGCCGCCCACCGCTCGAGCTGCTCGGGCAGGTCGGCCGGCAATGACGCGATCCCGTCGCGCGCCTTGGCCTCGAGCTGCGCGACCGGCAACAGGCCGGCCTCCGGGTTCCGTCGCAGCCCCTCGACCACGGCGCGCACCGCCGAGCCGGTGCCGACAACGACGGTGCGCCGGAGGCCGACGCCAGCGCGCCGGGCCCGCGCCACCGCGGTCCACGTCGCGACGCGCAACACGACGAGGGTGACGCCGATCGTGACGAGCGCGGCGAGGAGCCGGTGCGAGTGACGGGCTTCGCCGACGACGAGGAGCACGCCGGCACACGTCACCGCGAACGGCGCCGCCACGCGCGACAGGTACCAGAGCACACCCTGCGTCTCGAGCGGGCTGCGCGGCGCGTACACACCGCCGACGCCGAACCCGACGACGACCAGCGCGGCGAGCAGGATCCCCGTGAGCGGCGCGGTGCCGGCAAACAACGCGGCGATGGCGACGACGAGCAGGTCGGCCACCGCGGCCGCCCACCCGGTGCCGCCGTGGATCACCTCGAGGATCGAGAACCACGCCGGCGTGGCGTGGGCCGCGGCGTGGGCCGCGGCGTCGGCCGGGGCGGCGGCGGGCCCGGCTTCACGGATCGCGGGCGCGTCGAGCGCGACTGCTGCATCACTCATGGTCGACGTGACCCGCCCTTCCCGTCACTCGGCTGCCAGCACGGTAATACGCAGGTGGGGCCGCGGCTGCGACATCCGGTCGAGGCAGTACTCGACCGCGCCCCGGACGCCGTCGGGCAACCGGCCCATCCGGCTCGAATCGCGATCGCGTGACAACCATTGGTAGAGCGGTTTCGACCCCACGACCCGGAAACCTGCTCCGGCAGCCGCGTCGGCCCACGACGCCGCCGACCGGAACCGCACGTGGGGCTGCGGCGCTCGGTCCGACGGGCCGAACCCATCGGTGACGACCAGGCGGCCGCCCGGCGCCAGCACTCGCGACATTTCGGCCAACCCGGCCAGCCACAGGGCGTCGTCGACCACGTGGTAGGTCACGTCGAGCGCCGTGACCAGCCCGAACCGGCCGTCGGGCCAGGGCAGCGGGTCGGCGCCGAGCGCCACCTGTTCGATTCGGAGTCCCGGCCATCGTCTCCCCAGCCGCTCGACCGCCACGGGCGCGATGTCACACGCCTCGACCGTCATGCCCATTGCGAGCAATTGCGACACAACCCACCCGTTTCCGCTGCCCACGTCGAGCGCCGCCGTCCCCCGGGCGATGTCCCGCATCGCCCATCGGAGGCCGCGGCCCTTGGCCCGGTAGAGCCAGCGGTTGTACGACTCGCGGTAGCTGTGGTGACCGGTGGCCCGGAGGCCGTCGGTGGCCAGCCGCTCGTCCCAGTACTCCGCCGGGCGGTAGTCGTCGGGCACGGCCGGCGATTCTCACAGCTTTGGAGGGATCGACCGAACGGGACACGAATCCTCTCCCATGGTTCGGCGCGCCCGCACGCTCGTCGTCGCACTCGCGGCGCTCGCCGTGCTGGCGGTGTTGCCAACCGCCCGGGCAGCCCGCGTGGCCGACGGCACCGCCGGCCGGATCGCCGGGATGGGGATCATGCCGTCGGGCCAGCCGCAAGCGTTGACCAACACCGACCTGGGGCGCATCCGGGCCGATGGGATGAACACCGTCAGCATCGACCAGTTCTACGACGTCGACGGCGCGACCCAGTCCCACGTCACGCCGGGCTCGCGGACGGTGCCCGACGCGGTGCTCGTGCAGACGATCAAGGCGGCGCAGCAAGCGGGCCACAGCACCATCCTCACGCCGAAGGTGTGGTGCCCGTCGTGCTCGCGCACGTGGCGCGGCAAGCTGCAACCGAAGGACATCAACCAGTTCTTCACGGAGTACCGCGCCTTCGTCGTGCAGTATGCGCGGCTCGCGCAGCAGTACCACGTCTCGCTGTTCATGATCGGCACCGAGATGAACAGCCTGCAGGGCAACACCGGTCAGTGGCGCCAGACCGCGCACGCCGTGCGCGGCGTCTACCACGGCCGGATCGCGTACAACATCGACTGGAGCACGCTCGCCGGATTCGCGGCGCCGGTGCAGTTCTGGAGCGAGGTCGACCTGGCGTCGGTGTCGGCGTACTTCCCGCTCTCCGATGCCGCCCGGCCGTCGGTCGCCGACCTGAAGGCGTCGTGGCAGTCGTCGCAAACCGCGAAGTTCCGTGGGTTCCGCTGGGTCGATCGGATCGCGGCGCTGTCGTGGACGTCGAAGAAACCGGTGTTGTTCGGCGAGGCGGGTTATGTGTCGAGCACCTACGCGGCGCGCGAGCCGTTCGACAACAGCTTCTACGCCGGCCCCGGCGAAGACGTGCAACGCAACGCGTACCAAGCCTTGCTGTCGACGTTCGAGGGCAAGTCGTGGTGGCTCGGTGTGGTGTGGTGGGAATGGAACATCGCCGACCCCGGACGCTCGACCTACAGCCCGCGCGACAAGCTGGCCGAGAGCTTCATGAAGAGCTGGTACCGCGACGGGTGGCGCCCGTGAACGTCACCAGCGCGATGGCAGCCAGCAGCACCAGGAACGGCTCGACGCCGGCCCGCATCCTCGTCTCGCCCTGCAGGAACACCGTCGACACCACCACCGCGAGCGGCACCAACCACACGACCTTCGGGACGCGGCGCGCCGCGGTCGTCGCCGCACCGGCGGCCGCGAGCAGCAGCACCACGACGTAGGTCACCAACCCGATGTCGGCAACGCGCGTCGTATAGCCGATCTGCCGCGCCGCGTTGCCGGCGAAGCCCCGGCCGGTGAGGTCGAACAGCCGCACCGTGTTCCAGAACGCGACCTTCGCCGGGTAGAGCGGATGGTGGCGCACGTACCGCAACGACGCCGCCCGGAACCGCCGCTCGGCCTCGTATTCGCCCATGCGCGGGTGGGCGCGGATGATGGCGGCGTACTCGGGCACCAGGGTGGCCGGCCGGAACGCCGCCGGGTACCTGTGGTCGTGGTCGGACACCGAGTTGTACGTGCCCGACATCACCAGCCCGCCTTGCGTCGTCAACGGCACCGGCTCGTGGAACACGTGGGCGTCGCGCGCCAGCCACGGCAGGAGGGTCGCGATCGCCACGCCGACGGTGAGGGCCGCGACCCGCCACGACACACCGAGCAGCAGCACCAGGGGGATGAGCAACAGCGCGGTGTTGGGGCGATCGAGGATGCCGAGCCCGGCGAGCAATCCGGTGACGGCGGCCCATCGCAGCCGGTGCGGCGACGAGCGGCCGGCGAGCGCGGTCGACACCGCGGCCAGTTCGAGCGGCACCGCCAGCGTCTCGGACAGGAGGGCGCTGCCGGTGATGACCAACGGCGGGTAGATCGCGGCGATCGCCATCGCGACCGCGGCCACCCGTCGACCGAGCCCGAGCTGCAACGCCAGCAGGCCGACCAGGCCGACCGTCAACCCGCCGAGCAGTGCCTCGGCCAGCCGGGCCGCTCGCACGTGGACGCCCACGACCGCGTAGAAGACGCCGAGCGAGATCGGGTAGAGCGGTGGGCGGAATGCCGACGGACCGCCGCCGGGCGCCACCTTCGAGTCACCGAAGCCGTGCCCGTGTGCGACGGAGGCGGCGATGCGCTGGTAGTCGGCCGGATCGCTGACGAGGTGGTAGTGCGGCGTGGCCAGGACGAACCCGACCCGCACCGCGACTGCCAGCAGGACGGCCGCGGTCGCGAAGACCAGCGCCCGACGGTCGACTAGCCCGCGGAGCTCAGCGCTCGAGGCAGGAACTCGCGCCACGTCCGGGTCGCATCCTCCAGGGTCACGTCGAGCAGGCCGTCGACGACGAGCCGATCGCCACCGGCGCGGCCGATCACGGTCGCCGGCACACCGGCCGCCGTCACCCGGACCACCAGCCCGGCGGTCTCGCTGGGGTCGACGCCGACCACGACCCGCGACGGCGCCTCGCTGAAGAGGGCGTCGTGATCGGCGATCGCGCCGGCGATGGTGGTGAATCCCACCGCGCCCTTGACCGCCATCTCCGCCAGGCACGCCGCGAGGCCGCCCTCGGCCACGTCGTGGATGCCCGACACCGCGCCGTCGGCGACCAGCTCCTGCACCACCGCGAGCAGCTTGGCATGCGCGTCGAGGTCGAGCGCGGGCAACGTGCCGCCGCGATGGTCGTGCACGTCGGCGGCCCAACGCGATCCACCGAGACCGAGGGCCCCCGGCCGGCCGAGCAGCACGATCTCGGCACCGTCGAGGAGCGCCGCCGGCGGCGGCCGGCGCACCAACGAGTCGATGAGGCCGAGCACGCCGACCACCGGCGTCGGGTCGATGTCGCGGCCGCGCGACTCGTTGTAGAGGCTGACGTTGCCGCCGATGACCGGCACGCCGAGTGCCCGGCACACCTCGCTCATGCCGTCGATCGCCTCCGACAGCTGCCACATCACCTCGGGGTGCTCCGGGTTGCCGAAGTTGAGGCAGTTGACCAGCGCGACCGGCCGCGCACCGGCGCAGGCGACGTTCAACGTGGACTCGGCGACGACCATCGCGGTGCCGGCGCGCGGGTCGACCGCGCACCACCGGGCGTTGCCGTCGGTCGACAGCGCCAGGCCGCGCTGCGACCGCGGCAAGCCGGGGCCGCCCAGTCGCAGCACCGCGGCGTCGCCGCCTGGTCCGACGACGGTGTTGAGGAACAACTGGTGGTCGTACTGGCTGGAGGCCCACGAGGTGTCGGCGAGCATCCCGAGCAGCGCGGCGTCGACATCACCACGCGGCAACGCGTCCGGCGCGTCGGCGTGGCGGGCCGCCAGATCCTCCGGCGGCGACATCGGCCGGTCGTACAGCGGCGCGTCCTCGTGCAGCGATGCCGCCGGCACATCGGCGAGCAGCACGCCACCTTCGCGGTCGAAGATGCGCAGCCGTCCTCGCTCGTGGGTGGCGTCGTCGGTGACCCGGCCGACAACCGACGCCCGCACCTCCCACCGATCGCACAGCGCCAGCACCGCGTCGAGGTCGGCCGGCGTGACGATGGCGAGCATGCGCTCCTGGCTCTCGCTCGTCATCACCTCGAACGGCGCCATGCCGGGCTCGCGCTGCGGCACCGCGTCGACGAACACGTCCATGCCGACGCCCCCGCGCGACGCCGTCTCGCTGGTCGCGCAGGTGAGGCCGGCACCGCCGAGGTCCTGGATGCCGACGACCAGGCCGGCGTCGTACAACGCCAGGCAGGCTTCGATGAGGCGCTTCTCCTCGAACGGATCGCCGACCTGCACGCTCGGCCGCTTGGCCTGCTCGGCCTCGGCGTCGCCGAATCCCGCGGAGGCCAGCACGCTCACGCCACCGATGCCATCGCGGCCCGTGGACGAGCCGAGCAGGACCGCCAGGTTGCCGCTGCCGCTGGCCCGACCGAGCACCAGCCGGTCGATCGGCATGACGCCGAGGCACAGCACGTTGACGAGCGGGTTGTCGGCGTAGGTCTCGTCGAAGACCAGCTCGCCGCCGACGGTGGGGACGCCGACCGAGTTGCCGTAGCCGGAGATCCCGCTCACCACGCCCTCGGCGATCCAGCGGCTGCGGGCGTCGTCGAGGGGGCCGAAGCGCAGCGGGTCCATCGTCGCGATCGGGCGGGCGCCCATGGTGAAGATGTCGCGCAGGATGCCGCCGACGCCGGTGGCCGCGCCCTGGTACGGCTCCACCGCCGAGGGGTGGTTGTGGCTCTCGATGCGCAGCGCGACCGCGACGCCGTCACCGGCATCGACGACCCCGGCGTTCTCACCCGGGCCGACGAGCACCCACGGCGCCTCGGTCGGCAACCGCTTGAGGTGGAGGCGGCTCGACTTGTACGAGCAGTGCTCCGACCACATGACCGCGAACATGGCGAGCTCGAGATGGTTCGGCGGCCGGTCGAGGATGCGCTCGATGTCGGCCGCCTCGGTGTCGGTGAGGCCGAGGGCCCGGTGCATCGGCTCGTCGTCGGCCACGTCGCCCAAGGTAGTGGACGGCTTGATAGCCCTGAATACCCGTGGCAAGAATGCAGCAAATGGCAGCCCAATCGAAGTCGAACAAAGCGCCGATGTCCGACGCCCACAAGGCCGCTTTGGCCGAGGGTCGTGATCAGGGACGAGCCGTGCGCCGTTATCTCGAAGCACTCGACCTGCACAAGCCGAAGCGGGGTCGCAAGCAGACCCCGGAATCCATCAAGAGGCAGCTGGCCGACATCGAGGCAAAGCTCGAATCGGCCGACCCGCTCACCCGGCTGCAACTGCGCCAGAAGCGCCGCGATCTGCAGGCCCGGCTCGACGCCGGCCAGCCGGCGGTCGACCTCACCGCGCTCGAGGCCGATTTCGTCGTCGCCGCCAAGCCCTACGGCGCCCGCAAGGGCATCAGCTACGCCGTCTGGCGGGAGGCCGGCGTCGACGCAGCCGTCCTCCGCAAGGCCGGCATCAGCCGCGGCGCCTGATTTCCCGGCTCCCGCGGAGGAAAACCGGACCTATTTTCCGGTGGCAACGCTCTCCGGTTTCCCTCCTCAGGCGGGGACGCGGGGGGTGCGGGCGGCCGACAGGACCGATCGGAGGAGGACCTGGCCGTCGGCCGAGCCGAGCAGCGCGTTGCAGGCCCGCTCGGGGTGCGGCATGAGGCCGACGACGTTGCCGGCGGCCGAGCAGACGCCGGCGATCGACGCGGTCGAGCCGTTGGGGTTGTCGCGGTAGCGGAGGACGACGCGTTCCTCGGCTTCGAGCTCGGCCAACGTCGAGGGCGAGCAGGTGAAGTTGCCCTCGAAGTGGTTGATCGGCAGGCGCAGGACCTGGCCGACCGAGGCGCCGGCGGTGAGCACCGACCGGGTCGAGACCACCTCGCACTCGACGGTGGTGCACAGGAACTTCAGGCCGGCGTTCTTCTGCAGCGCGCCCGGCAGCAGCCCGGCCTCGGTGAGGACCTGGAAGCCGTTGCAGATGCCGACGACCGGGCCGCCGCCCGCGGCGAACGCGGCCACCGCCGACATCACGGGGGAGAACCGGGCGATGGCCCCGGGCCGCAGGTAGTCGCCGTGGGCGAACCCGCCCGGCACGACGACGGCGTCGTACGCCGACAGATCGGTGTCGCCGTGCCACACCACGTCGGCCTGCCCGCCGAGCAGCGACACCGACTCGATCACGTCGTGCTCGCAGTTCGAACCGGGGAACAGCACCACGCCGACCCGGTCAGCCAACGGTGATCACCGCGTCCTCGATCACCGGGTTGGTGAGGAACCGTCGGCACAGCTCGTCGGCCTGGGCCCGGGCGGCGTCCGCCGAATCGGCGTCGATCGTCAACCGGATCGCCTTGCCGACGGTGACGCCGCGCACGCCGGCGAACCCCAGCGCCGGCAGCGCCCGCTCGATCGTCGCGCCCTGTGGGTCGGCGATGCCGGGCCGCAACGTCACCTCGACCAAGACGGAGAATGCGCTCACGACCCGCGGCCCACCCCGGGCCAGTCGGCGAACGACCGGCCGGACAGCCGCTCGTACGCCGTCGCGTACCGCTCGCGCGACGCGTCGACCACGTCCTGCGGCAGCGCGGGCGGCGGCGGCGCCTTGTCCCAGCCGGTGGCCTCCAGCCAGTCGCGCACCGGCTGCTTGTCGTACGAGGGCGGCGTGGTGCCGGGCGCGTACGCGGCCGCGTCCCAGAAGCGCGACGAGTCCGGCGTGAGCACCTCGTCGCACAGCGCCAGCTCGCCGTCGATGACGCCGAGCTCGAACTTGGTGTCGGCGATGACGATGCCGCGGGCCGCCGCCAGCTCGGCGCCCCGCTGGTACACCGCCAAGGAGATGTCGCGGGCCCGCTCGGCGACCTCGCGACCGACCAACGACACTGCCTGCTCGAAGCTGATGTTCTCGTCGTGCCCGACCTCGCCCTCGGCCGGGGTGAACTTGGTCGACGGGGTGAACACCGGCTCGGGCAGCCGCTCGCTCTCACGCAGGCCGGACGGCAACGCCCGGCCGTGCATCGTGCCCGAAGCTCGATACTCCTTCCACGCCGAGCCCGACAGGTAGCCCCGGACGATGCACTCGATCGGCAGCATCTCGGCCCGCCGCACCAGCATCGTGCGCCCGACCCAATCGGCCGGCATGTCCGGCGGGTCGAGCGAGACGAGGTGATTGGGCACCAGGTCGGCGGTGACGCCGAGCCAGAACGCGGTGATCGCGGTGAGCACCCGGCCCTTGTCGGGGATGGGCTCGGCCATCACCACGTCGAAGGCCGATATGCGGTCAGAGGCGACGAAAAGGAGGTTGTCGTCGCCGGCGTCGTAGATGTCGCGGACCTTGCCCGAGTAGATCGGCTGGGGGGTTGTCGCCACAACAACGCAAACTAGTGGTCACCATCAACTCTGATGCGCACCTGCCGATAGCCGGGGGTGTGACATCCCCACGGTTGACCCGTGACCGCGCCCGCGGGCGCTCGGTCCGACTCGTGGCGCTGTTCGCCTCACTCGCCTTCCTCTCGCTCGGGTTCCTGACCTACTCGAGCGTGCGGCTCGGCGAACAGGCCGTCCGGACGCACGTCGAGGCCCGCGTCAGCGAGGGCTCGGCCGCGGCCGCCGCGCTGGTGCAGGCCCAGATGAACGACCTCACCGGCCTCGTCGAGTCCTACGCCGGCCATCCGTTCGTCGCCTCGGCATTGGGCGACGGCGACCCGGCCCACATCAACCAGCCGTGGGTGACGGCCACGCTGTCCGCGCTGCGGGCCAGCCACCAGGGGATCGCGGTCGCGTTCCTCGCCGATCGCACCGGGCACCTGATCGACATCCTGCCGGCCACGCCGACCATCGTCGGCCAGGACTTCAGTTACCGGGACTGGTTCAAGGGAGTGACGAGGACCGGGAAGCCCTACGTCTCCGAGGCGTACCAGACCGCGGCCACCGGCCACGCCCGCGTGGTCGGGGCGGCCGCGCAGATCCGCGGACCGAGCGTCGGCGGGAGTCCGGGACCGGTCTTGGGTGTGCTCGTCGCCGCCTACGACCTGAGCGCGGTGCAAGCGTTCGTCGACGACTTCACCACCACCGACTCGATCCGGCTCACGGTCACCGACCAGCGCGGCGTGGTCGTCGCGGCCCCCGGCGCCGGCACCGGCAGCGGCACCACCGAGCTCAAGTCCGAGCGGGCGAACCCCGCGGTCATGGCCGCGCTCGCCGGGCGCTCGGGGACCACGAAGATCGGCGCCGGCGACCACCGGCTGCTCAGCGCCTACGCTCCGGTCCCGGGAATCGGCTGGACGGTGCGGGCCGAGGTGCCGGCGTCCATCGCGTACGCCAGCGCCAGCAAGCTCCGGCGGACGGTCGAGGCCATCGCCGGCGTGCTCGGTCTCGTCCTGCTCGGCGGCGTGCTGCTGCTCCTCGCGACGTTGCGCCGACGCGACCGCGCCGAGGCCCGCCGCCACGATTCCGAGGCGTTCCTGGACTCGGTGATCGAGCACATCCCCGACATGGTGTTCGTGAAGGACGCCGACGACCTGCGCTTCGTCCGACTCAACCGGGCCGCGGAGGACCTGCTCGGCCACGGGCGCGCCGACCTGCTCGGCAAGAGCGACTTCGACCTCTTCCCGCGCGACCAGGCCGAACGATTCGTGGCCAAGGACCGCGAGGTGCTGTCGGCCGCCGGTGTGGTGGACATCGCCGAGGAGCCGATCGACACCAGCAGCGGCGAGCGCCGCATCCTCCACACCAAGAAGATCCCGCTGTTCGATGCCGACGGGCGGGCCCGCTATCTGCTCGGGATCTCACAGGACGTGACCGAGCGGCACGCCGCCAACGTGGCCATCGCCGGCGCCAAGGAGGACGCCGAGCGCGCCAATCGGGCGAAGAGCGAGTTCCTGTCGCGCATGAGCCATGAGCTGCGGACCCCGCTCAACGCCATCCTGGGGTTCGCCCAACTGCTCGAGATCGACGACCTCGAAGGGGATCAAGAGGAGAGCGTCGAGCAGATCCTGCGCGGCGGTCGTCACCTGCTCTCGCTCATCAACGAGGTGCTCGACATCTCGCGCATCGAGACCGGGAGCCTGGCGCTTTCGGCCGAACCGGTGGACGTCCTCGAGATCCTCGACGAGACGATGGCGCTCATCCGGTCGCTCGCCAACGAGCGCCGCATCCGGGTGGAGGTCGACGCCTCGATGGCCGGGGTCCGCACCGTCCGCGCCGATCGCCAACGCCTCAAGCAGGTCCTGTTGAACTTGGCCTCGAACGCCGTCAAGTACAACCACGAGAACGGCACCGTCCGGTTCTCGGCCCGTCCGGGCGCCGCCGGTCGTCTGTGCATCGAAGTGACGGACGACGGCCCCGGGCTGACGCCCGAGCAACTGGCGCGGCTGTTCGTGCCGTTCGACCGCCTCGGTGCGGAGCAGACCGACGTCGAAGGGACCGGGATCGGCCTCGCCCTTTCTCGCCGTCTGGCCGAAGCGATGGGCGGGCGGCTCGAGGCCACGAGCGCGCCCGACCAGGGCGCGACCTTCACGGTGGAGTTGCCGGTGGCCGAGGCGCCGCCGGCGCGCTTCGACGACATGCCGGTCCTCGCACCGGCCGTCACGACCGAGGCCACGACGGGCGGCGTGCTCTACATCGAGGACAACCCGACGAACCTGCGACTGCTCGAGCGGCTGCTGGCGCAGCGCGGCGGGATCAGGCTTCTCACGAGCACCGAGGGCGCGCCCGCGCTGGCGCTGGCGCGGCGGCACCGGCCCGACATCGTCCTGCTCGACCTGCACCTGCCCGACATGGACGGCACCGAGGTGCTCCGCCAGTTGCGCGCCGACCCGGTGACCGCCGAGGTCCCGGTCGTCATCGTGAGCGCCGACGCCACGCCGGGCCAGATCGAACGGCTGCGGACAGCCGGCGCGACCGACTACATGACCAAGCCGTTCGATCTGGCCCGGCTACTCGAGCTGCTCGACGACGTGTTGGCGGCGAGACAACGATGAGCACCGGCCGCATCCTGATCATCGACGACGAGCCGGTGAACGTGCGCCTCCTGGAGCGCATCCTCGCCGGTGCCGGGTTCGGCGACGTCCACTCGACGAACGACGCCCGCGAGGCGGCGGCGATGTTCGCCCGGCTCGAGCCCGACCTGGTCTTGCTCGACCTGCACATGCCCCACCACGACGGGATCACGGTCATGGGGCAGCTGCGCGAGCAGCTGGCGCCCGACGCATACGTCCCGATCCTGGTGCTGACGGCCGACGCGACCTCGAACGCCAAGGAACTGGCACTGTCGGCCGGTGCCAAGGACTTCATCGTCAAGCCGTTCGAGCGGACGGAGGTGCTGCTGCGCATCGGCAACCTGCTGGAGACGCGCGAGCTGCACGTCGGACTGCAGCGGCACAACCGCACCCTCGAATCGCAGCTCCGCGAGCAGGCCGAGCACGAGGCGCGGGCGGCAGCCGAGCACGAGGCGCGTCACCGGAGTGTCAGCGCGGTGCTCGCCGACGGCGGGCCGACGATGGTGTACCAACCGATCGCCGACCTCGAGACCGGCCGCGTCGTCGGCGCCGAGGCGCTCGCCCGCTTCAGCTCCGAGCCGTACCGCTCACCCGACCTCTGGTTCCGTGACGCGATCGCGGCCGGTCTCGGCACCCGCCTCGAGCTGGCCGCGATCGACGCCGCCACCCGCCGCCTCGGCGACATCGACCGGACGGTGTACATCTCACTCAACACGTCGCCGTTCACCGCGCGATCGCCAGAGCTGACCGAGCTGCTGTCGGCACTGCCAGCGGAGCGACTCGTCCTCGAGCTCACCGAGCACGAGCGTGTGCCCGACTACGCCGCGCTGGCCGAGGCGCTCGGTCCGCTCCGGGCTGCCGGCATGCGGCTGGCGGTCGACGACACCGGCACCGGCTTCGCCAGCCTCGAGCACATCCTCTGCCTGCGCCCCGACGTCATCAAGCTCGACTCGATGATCACGCGGGGCCTCGACCTCGATCCCATCCGCCGGTCACTGGCCGCCGCGCTGGTCGCGTTCGCGCGCGACCTCGGCGCGGTCATCATCGCCGAGGGCATCGAGACGCCCGCCGAGCTCGCGGTCCTCCGCGGACTCGGCGTCACCTACGGCCAGGGATTCCATCTGGCCAGGCCGGCCGACCTGCCACTGCCGAAGACGGTGTTCTCGGCGACCGCGACGTCACGATCGCGGCGCGAATCCGCGAGCCGCTAGCCCCCGACCATCGCCAGCCGGATCCAGTTGGCGACCGTCGCCAGCGTGAGCGGCAACGGGACAGCCGTCAGGCGCGACGGTCCGTCGCGCCGGATCGAGCGGACCATGGCGACGGCGTCGGCGCCGTCGACCGCGGCATTGGCGAAGCAGACGGTCCGATGCTCGACCCCGGCGTCGAGCGCGGCCAACGTCGCGGCGCCGATCGCGATCTCGCGGACGCCGAACAACGCCGCGAACGTCCGCACGCTCCGATTGCTGTCGGCGCGCGGCACGCCCGCAGCGCGCACCGCGACCCCCGGCGCGGCGACACTCATCAGCCCGATCGCGATCCGTACGACGGTGACCTGGCGGGCGTCGGGCAGCCGCATCAGTCGACGGCGTCGAGGGCGTCGAGCACCCGACCGACGTTGGCCAGCGAGCGCTCGAGCGAGAACGCCTCGTCCAGCGCGTCGGGCGACAACGTGACCCGCCCGTCGGCCTCGAGCAGGGCACGGAACGGCTTGCCCTCTTCCCATGCGGTCATCGCGTGCTCCTGGACGATCCGGTAGGCGTCGTCACGCGACAGGCCGCCGGCCACCAACGCCAGCAACACCGGCTGGCTGAACACCAGGCCGAACGAGCGGTCGAGGTTCTCGCGCATGCGGTCGGCATTGACGGTGAGCCCCTCGATGAGCCCGGTCATGCGCACCAGCACGTAGTGGGCCAGCGCCGACGAGTCGGGCAGGACGATGCGCTCGACCGAGCTGTGGCTGATGTCGCGCTCGTGCCACAACGCCACGTCTTCCAGCCCGGCGGTCAAATTGCCGCGCAGCACCCGGGCCAGGCCGGCGAGCCGCTCGGCGGTGATCGGGTTGCGCTTGTGCGGCATGGCCGAGCTGCCCTTCTGCCCGGCCCGGAACGGCTCCTCGGCCTCGCGCACCTCGGTGCGCTGGAGGTGACGGATCTCGGTGGCCATCAGCTCGACGTCGGCCCCAACCGACGCGCACGCGTACAGATACTCGGCGTGCCGGTCGCGCGCCACGACCTGGGTCGCCGGCACCGGCGTGAGCCCCAACTCGCGGCAGACGTACGACTCGACCCGCGGGTCGATGTTCGAATAGGTGCCGACCGCGCCCGAGAGCTTCCCGACGGCGATGGCGTCGCGCGCCCGGCGCAGGCGGGTGCGGTCACGATCGGCGGCGAGGCACCAGAGCGCCAGCTTGGCGCCGAACGTCGTCGGCTCGGCGTGGACACCGTGGGTGCGGCCGACCATCGGCGTGTCGCGGAACTCCAATGCCCTCGCCTTCAATGCCGCGACCAGCCGGTCGGACGCCGCGATCAGGACGTCGGCGGCGCGGGCCAACGTCACCGACAGGGCAGTATCGACGACGTCGGACGACGTCAGGCCGTAGTGGACCCACGGCCCGGCCGGCGGCCCGATCGCCGCCTGCACCACGTCCACGAAAGCGGCGACGTCGTGGTCGGTCACCTGCTCACGCTCGTCGACCGCGGCGACGAACAATTCGTCGACAACAGGTGACCTGGCTCGTACCTCGCGGGCCACGTCCGACGCGACCACCCCGATGGCCGCCCATCCCTCCACCGCCAGGACCTCGACCTCGAGCCAGGTGGCGAAGCGGGCGACATCGGTGAACAAATGGCCGATTTCGGGAAGCGTGTAGCGAGGGATCACGTCAAGTCCTGACCCCGGAGTGCCGATCAATTGATCCGTAAGCCTCATGTGTGCGGCGGCGGCCCCGTCTTACCGTGGCTGAGCCCAGGTGGTACGAACGCCAGGAAGAAGCGGACCAATGCAAGAGAACTGTGCCAAGCACATCTTCGAAATGGCAGCTGGGCAGTGCCGGATGTGCCATACCGGCTTCTGCGAGGAGTGCCTGGTCTGGTCGCACGGCCCCAAGCGTCCGCCGCTCTGCATCGGCTGCGCGCTGGCCGCCGGCGGCGTCCGGCGCAGCGCCGCCCGCCAGCCCCGCGTGGCCGGAATGTCGGGTCGGGTCAAGATCGGCATCGCGGCGACGTTGACCACGGCCGCGGCGATCTACGTCCTGCCGGCGGTCAGCCACCTCCACTAGCTAGCGCCCGGCCTTGCGGCGCGCGTCGAGCGCGTCCGCCAACTTCTCGTCGGTGATCGCGAGCATCTCCACCACGAGCAACGCGGCATTCATCGCGCCGTCGATCGCCACCGTGGCGACCGGGATCCCCTTCGGCATCTGCACCGTGGAATAGAGCGCGTCCACGCCGTTCAGCGCGCCGCCCGAAAGCGGTACCCCCACCACCGGCAAGGTGGTGTTGGCGGCGACCGCGCCACCCAGGTGGGCGGCCAGGCCGGCGGCGCAGATGATCGCGGCGAAGCCGTCCTTGCGCGCCGCCTTCGCGAACTTGGCGACCTTGTCCGGCGTGCGGTGCGCCGACATCACCCGCTCGTCGACTTCGACCCCGAACTCCTCGAGGGTCTCGACCGCGGCCTTCATCTTCGGCGCGTCGTTGGGCGAACCCATCAGGATGGCGACCTTCACGCTCGGCTGGCCTCCTCGGCGATGTCGTGACGATGGTGCAGGCCCGGCCAATGGATCCGGGCAACGGCAGCGTAGGCCCGCGCCCGCGCCGCGGCGATCGTCGACGCGAGCGCGGTGACGTCGAGCACCCGGCCGCCGGCGGTGACCAACCGCCCGCCGGCGTCGGCCGCGACGCCCGCGCAGAACACCGTCACTCCCGGCTCGTCGCAGGCCTCGTCCAGCCCGGTGATGACGTCGCCGGTGCGCGGCGCCGCCGGGTAGCCCTCGCTGGCCAGCACGACGGTGACCGCGGCATCGTCGACGAACGCCGGGTCGGCGCCCGTCAGCCGGCCGCTCGCCGCCGCCGACAGCAGCTCGGCCAGGTCGCTCCGCATCCGCGGCAGGACGACCTGCGTCTCGGGGTCACCGAACCGCACGTTGTACTCGAGCATCTTGGGTCCCTCGGGCGTGAGCATGAGCCCGGCATAGAGCACGCCGCGGTAGTCGATGCCGTCGGCGCGCAGCGCGGCCAGCGTCGGCTCCACCGCCTTCGTCAGCACCAGGTCGACGGTGTCGGCGCCGGCCGCCGGCACCGGTGAGTACGCGCCCATGCCACCGGTGTTGGGACCGGCATCGCCGTCGTTGGCCCGCTTGAAGTCCTGCGCCGGCGCCAGGGGCACCGCCCGCTCGCCGTCGCACACGCACAGCACCGAGAGCTCGGGACCCGTCAGACCCTCCTCGATCACGACGCCCCCGCGCGCCAGCTTGGCACGCGCATCCTCACTCGCCTCGGCCAACGATTCGGTGACCAGCACCCCCTTGCCGGCGGCCAATCCGTCGGTCTTCACCACGTACAGCCCCGGCAGCGTCGACAGGAACGCGATCGCACGGTCCTCGTCACCGGGCGCGAACGACGCGTGCCGTGCCGTCGGCACGCCGGCCCGCGCCAGCATCTCCTTCATCCACGCCTTCGAACCTTCGAGCCGGGCTCCGTCGGCGCCGGGGCCGAACACCCGCCGGCCCCGCGACCGCAACTGGTCGGCCAGCCCCTCCACCAGCGGCTGCTCCGGGCCGACGACGAACAGGTCGGCATCGATCGACTCGACCGGATCGGTGACCGACCACGGGATGCCGGCGTTGCCCGGCGTGACCACGACGTCGTGCCCCTGCCGCGAGAACGTGTGGGCCAACGCGTGCTCTCGCCCCCCGCCACCGACGACGCACACCCTCATGTCGTCGATCCCGTCACCAGCCGCGGCGTCATGCGCTGACCATACCGATCGGCCAAGCACGATCTCCCCCATCACGCCACCCGCGGCGGGCTGTTGGCCTTGGCGGTGTGCCTCGGGTGTCTCGGGTCGTCGGGCGCCACGAACGGTCGCTTGCCGCTGCCCTCGACCAGGGCCCAGCCCTCCCGAGTCTTGCGGTCGTGCATCGGGCGACAGAGCCGGTCCATCAGCTCGACGAGGGTGACGTGGGTGTCGGCCCAGTCCTGGCGGTGGTCGAACTCCAACCACGCCACCCGGTGGCAGCCCTCGGCGGCACACGTCGGGTACAGCCACTCGAGCGCCGAGACCTGCTTGGCGCTGGGCCGGCGCCGGACGTGGGCCACCCCGAGCACCCGCTCACCGGCCGTCGCGATGGCCGCCAGCACCGGGTTGCCCGACGCGATCATGTCGCGCACTGCCGACACCGCCACCGGGCCGTAGCCGACGATCTCACAGGTCTCGCCGGGCGCCGGATGCTCGCGCAGCAGCGTCGGCAGGTCGACCCGCACCAGCACCTTGTTGGTGGCGGCCACCCCCGGGGCCCCCGAGTCGGCGGCCAGCTCGGCCAGGGCGTCGGCCAGATGGGCCGGGCGGGGCTCGTGACGGCCCGCCCGCCGCGCCTCGGCGAAGAGCCGGTCGGCAATCGAGCCCAGGCGGGCCATGATCGCCGCACCGACCTCGGGGTTGTCGCGCACCACCAGGTTCCAGCCGCCCTCGACGTCGGTGAACTCGCGCAGTGACCGCTGGGCGTGGATCCGCGCCCGACGGGCCTCGGCGTCAGCCGCGCTGGCCGCGGCCCGGGTGCGGGCGCAGTCGGTGACCAGGTCACCCAACGAGCCCACCCGCGAGACCGCCTTGGTGACCAGGCGGGCCTCGGCCGCCGGGTCCACCGCCACCGCCGAGGCCACCGCGCCCGCCTGGGCCGGCGACAGCGCCCCGGCCAGCGCGGCCGCCCGCACCCGCGGCTGGTCGCGCATGCGCTCGGCGGTCAGCAGCGTCGCGCTGGCCGCCGCCACCGAGGTGCCGGTCACCCGGGCCAGGTGCTGCGCTGGGGAGGAGTCGCCGGCCCGGCGCCACTCGGTGCCCTGCGCGACCCGCAGCCCGGCCAGCGC